>NZ_JBPTTO010000001.1:0-796859 GCF_051547145.1 Flavobacterium sp. RSSB_23
CAGTAGCTGTTAGTAAATGTTATTAGTAATTGCTATTAATTAATACTGGTTTACATGAGTGTTAACGATTAGGCGATTCTTTAGTAATTTACTTTTAGACAATTGTACTATTACATTGATTGTTTGTGTTGACTTTTCTATGTTCAATTTTTTGGGGCTCTATATTTATCAGTTGCTAATGGTTATAAGTCTTATTGATTCTAAAGGAGTAGGTATTTTTATTTAGTTTTATTTTGTTAGAGACTAGGTTTCTTTTGTTTTTACAAGATTTTTTTATCTATTCAAGCCTGATAGGATGCTTTTTTTCATAAGTAATGATTTTAATTATTATTTAGTCTTTCCTATGTTTTCTATTTTTCTATGTCTTGCGACTTTAAAAGTAGTATGTCTGCTATAAATATAGTATCTCCTTATTGTTTTTGACTGTCTTTAACTAATCATTTTCATCTTATTTTAGCTTACTTTGATTTTGTTGTAACAAAAAAAGGCTGTCTATATATTATAGACAGCCTTTTTATCTGATGAATATTTTTTATTCCTGTTTTTTTATCTCGTTCACGAATTTTGTCAATTTTTTACCATAAAGTGATTGTGCCACTTTTGGTGTCATGGATTTTTGAATGGTATCTAAAAAGCGTATGTTGATATCATATATTTCTGAAAGGGCAATATATGGTGCTACTTCGTGATCTTTGTGGTTCACTGCAAAATTTGTAGCGTACAAGTATTTTCTTTTGATATTAGATTCTTCTTTAGTCTTTATACTATCAAGTTTTTTTAAATTATTGAACTTGATAGCTTTAAATTTTTGTTCAATTAATGTAAGATTTTCTTCTTTGAATTTATTGTTTATTTTCTCAAATTCTACGTATAAATCGTGGTTTACTGAGCCTGTAACTTTTGCACCATAGGAGAACTGATCTAAGTTTGTCTCAATGTTCATTTCGCCAGGTTCAGCAAAAAACAGCAAATTGTTGTCTAATGAATTAGAAACACCTCTGTTTAATGATAAGTAAAACATCTCTGGAGACTCTATTGCGATATTTGTTTCAAATTTTGAATCCCCTTCAATTTTTATGGAGTCTATAGTTACAAGTGAGGTGTCTTTTAATCGTTGTATGTATAAGGTTCCTTTTTTTAACCCTGACACATTTCCAGTTAAATGTAGGTTGTTTTTGGATTCTTTTTCAGAACAAGCCAATATTGTTGATAGTGCTACTAGAGCTAGTACAGTTTTTTTCATTTTCATTTTTAATTTGGCGCAAAATAAAGAAAAATGTTGAATTGTGACACTATCATTAGTAGTAAAATAAAAAAAATCCCAATCTATTTCTAAATTGGGATTTGTTTCTGTTAAATGGAATTAGCCTTTTAACCAAGCTTCTTTTAAAGTGTTTTTCGAAGTATCTTTTGCGCTAAAAGTTTCTTTTTCTTCGTAAGGCAAAGCTACTTTTCCATTTATCGTTTCTTCTTTACCATTTCTTTTTATTTTTAATGCGATAGCATCGTTTTCTTTCCATTCTTGACTAGTCGTTATCAATTCAAATATATTTTCTTTATTAAAGTTTTTACCATTGATGGCAACTATAATGTCACCACCTTTTAATGATAATGTTTTAAAAAATTCATTTAGTTCGATGTTTGGAAGTATTACAATTTCATTAGTTTGTGGATTAATTGTAATATATGGTCTTTGACCTTTCAAAAATATTCCTCCTGGCACTTTAACGGTCGATTTTGATACGCCTACTTTGTTTAGAAATAAGTCATAAGGAATTGGTGTTGCTCCAGAAACATAAGTCTTAAGGAAGTCACCCACTTCTGGATATGTTAATGATACAATTTTATCAAATAATTCTTTGTCATCAAAAGCTTTTGTTACACCATATTCATTTGATAGTTTGTGCATTAAATCAAGGATTCCTCTTTTTCCTTCTGATTTTTCACGAATAATAATATCAATGCACATTCCAATTAAAGCTCCTTTCTGATATACATTAAGGTATTGTGCTTTGTATGGTTCTTGAAGTACATTTGCGCTCATTGTAGTGAAAGGCATAGTGTCATTCATTCTTTTGGCTTGCTCGATTTTGTCAGCAATTCTATCATAGAAAGCTTCTTCTGTAATCAGACCTTGATTGATTTGGAATAGATTAGCAAAATACTCAGTTACCCCTTCGTACATCCAAAGGTGCTCTGACATTTTTGGCGTGTTATAATCAAAATATTGAATTTCTTTTGAATGTATGGTTAGTGGCGTAACAATATGGAAGAATTCGTGCGACACAACATCTTTCATTTGTTCTTGAAGCATGTTCAATGGAATTGTTTCTGGCATTACAACTGTAGTTGAAGTTGGATGTTCTAGAGCTCCAAAACCTTTCGCATCATTTGGTTTCATGCTTGATAAATACAATAGCACAGTGTATTTTTTATTTGCATTGATTTTACCCAGAAATGTTTTTTGAGCAATCATCATTTTCTTCATTTCTGGAGTAATGTTCTCAGCAGTTACTTTTTTTCCTGGAGAAAAAACGGCAATTGTAATGTCCATTCCATCAACCGTAAAAGTAGTATAGTCTGGTTTTGCATACATTACTGGGTTTTCAACTAACTCTCCATATCTTGAAACCACAAATTCGTCCGAGTTGTTTTTTGAATCTAAATCAATCATGGATGTAGCTCCCCAAAGTGTTTCAGGGTGTGTAATATTAACTCTGTATGGAATTTCTTTTTTGTCTTGAAAGTAGCCAACAAAACCGTGCATGTTAACCATAAAATTGGTTCCTACCTCAATGTTTGTTCCTGCAGGAGAAAAAATGTCTTCTTGACCAAAGCCAGCACCTTTTTCAGAATCAAAAGTGTCATTGACTAAGTAAGTGATTTTGTATAATTTTTTTGCAGCTGGAATGGTCCACGTATTTTCGTCCGTTTTTTTTACTTCTAATAGTGTACCTTTATTATCGAATGCTTTTAAATCGTCGATGTATCTGCCGTAATTGTCATTAGAGTAGGTTCCTGGGATGATTTTTGGAATACTATAGGTTATTTGGTCTGAGTTGATTTTTGGTGCCAAGATGGTTACTTGTACTTTATCGTCTTTTACATCAATAAGGTCTATGGTTACCTTTACCTCTTCTTTTTTATTTGAAGTAGCAACGGTTGATTTACAACTTAGCAGCACAGATGCTAGTGCTAAGGACACTATTATTTTTTTCATGTTTTTTGTTTAAGTTTTACATAGGTCGATTAGTTTGAGTAATTGTTACATAATTAGTAAGCCAAATTGTTTTTTCTTTTTTCAAAAAAAAACTCCTACATAAGAGTAGGAGTTTATCAGTGTTAGTCTAATTTATTTTTAATGTAATATTTGCCATCTAAATCTTCATCAAAATCGTCTATTTTTAATGGTTTAGGTTTAGGTTTACTTGCAATTGCTTTCTTCTTCCACATTTCATATTTTTCGGCAGGCATCTTCTTTTTCATAAATTCTAATACTTCTTTTTCAGAAAGTCCGAATTCTTTTTTAATTATCTCGAAGGGATTTCTTTCTTCTAAGGCCAACGTAACAAGCTTTTCTGTTTGTTCCCAGTTCAATTCTTTGCGGTTACTCTTTTTCATCACATGAAAATTAATTCAAAATTGGTGTTAATGATTAATAAAATAGGTATCTAACGATATATCAATATTAATAAAAATAATAATTACTTTAATTAAAATGCCATTTTTTTTTGCTTCTTATTCTATTTCAGGAGACCTGTGTTTTTGAAAAGGAATATTTAATAAGTTTTTTAACTCATTGTGTTCTTTTGGGTCTTGATGGGTATCAATACCGTATATTATTTCTTCTCTTGGCATGGATTTAAAGGTTCCAAACAGACGGTCCCAAACAGAAAAAATATTACCATAATTACTATCTGTATATGGGAGTTTGTAATGATGGTGAATTTTATGCATGTCCGGTGAAACAATGAAATAGCTTAAAAAAACATCTAACTTTTTTGGCAAGGCTATATTCGCATGGTTAAATTGAGTCGCCACAACCGATAATGTTTGGTATAAGAAGACCATCCACATTGGGCTTCCAACGATAAAAACTCCCAATAGTGTAAATGCAAATCGAATGACACTTTCACCTGGGTGATGCCTATTGGCCGTTGTAGTATCTATCCAAGTGTCTGTATGATGGATAAGATGAAAACGCCACAAAACTTTTGTTCGATGCTCGATATAATGAACTAAATACGCTCCAATTAAATCCAATAGCAATAATCCAATAATAGCGTACAACCATAGTGGCATTTCAGGAAGCACTTGAAGTATTCCAAAATTATTTTCAACAGTCCAATCGGCTGTTTTTAATAAAAGATAGGCTAAACAAAAATTAATGACAATGGTCGTTAATGTAAAAAAAATATTAATTCCGGCATGTTGCCATTTTTTATAATCAAAACGGAACAATGGAAATGCATTTTCGATAATCCAGAAAATCGTAATTCCTACAACTAAAATTAGGCTTCTATGCGAAGAAGGAATAGTGGTAAAATAAGAGACAATTTCATTCATAATCAATTTGGTTAAGTTTTTTGGTTTTATGTAATAATTCTGAAAGTTAGGTTAATTCTAGGGCCAATTGGTTTTGTTGTTTTCGGAATTTGATGTTTCCAAAAGTGCTGGGTAGTCCCTTTCATTACTAAAAGACTGCCGTGTGCTAAAGGTATATTTATTTTTTGATTTGGAATAGCATTGTGTTTGAGTTGAAACATTCTTTCTGCTCCAAAGCTCAATGAGGCTATGATGGGATTGGTTCCTAATTCTTTTTCATTGTCGGCATGCCATCCGTTACTGTCTTTGCCGTCCCGATAATAATTAAGTAATACTGTAGAATATATTGCCTCAGTTGCTTTTTCTACTTTTTCTTTAATGCTCATTAGCAGTGGTGACCATTTATGAGGATGCATAGTAATATTGGAGTACGAATAGGATTTTCCTTCGTTACCAAAAAGCGCTGTTAATCGCGGTTGTGGATATACTTTTCCGTAGACTTTGATGTCGTCTTGTTGCCAAGGAATTTCCTTTTGTAAAGTATCAAAAAGGATGGTTGCTTCTTCAGTTGAGAAGAAATTAGGGTAATAAATAATGGACGCATCTGGGACATCAAAAACAATAGGGTCAGAGTCAAAGAGGGATTTCATTTGGTAAAAATAAAGAGAAAAAGAACATGAATTTTGTCCTTTTTCTCTTTTTGATAAAAGATTATTTTTTATGCTTCTGAGTTGTCTTGTAATAAATTTTTATAAATAAAACCAGCTACTACAGCCCCTAATATAGGCGCAACCCAAAACAGCCATACTTGCCCTAAAGGTTCTCCTCCCACAAAAATAGCTTGTGACAATGAACGAGCAGGGTTTACAGAAGTATTGGTAATTGGAATACTGATTAAATGAATTAGAGTCAGTGCTAAACCAATGGCAACCCCAGCAAATTTTCCATTTGCAAATTTATCGGTAGCGCCAAGTATAACCAGTAGAAAGAACAAGGTTAAAACAAACTCTGCTATAAATGCAGCTTGCATAGAATAACCATCAGGTGAGAAAGCTCCAAAACCGTTAGATGCGAAAGCTCCAGCTTTGGTATTGTCAATCACGAAGCCTACTTTTCCAGAAGCAATAGTGTACAATGTTCCTGCAGCTGCTAATGCGCCAACACATTGTGCGATGATGTATGGAACTAAATCTTTGGCTGAAAATCGTCCGCCAGCCCATAATCCAAAAGAAACGGCGGGATTAAAATGCCCACCAGAAATGTGTCCAACAGCATAAGCCATTGTCAGTACTGTTAATCCAAAAGCTAGAGCAACTCCAGCAAAGCCAATTCCTAAATTAGGTATGCCCGCAGCGAATAAAGCGCTACCACATCCTCCAAAAACAAGCCAAAATGTTCCAAAAAATTCTGCAAATAGTTTTTTCATAAGTATTTAGTTTTTATATGGTTACTAGTTTGTTGTGAATTCTTAAAAGTTTATAAGGTATAAGTGTAAGCCCAATACATCAGTAGGAATTGTAAGGGTAAACGCAGGTATAGCAACCATTTGGGAAGTCCCATACTTGCTTTTGGATTGGTTAACATAAAAATATGTGTTGGAAAAATAGCAATTAGCAGCAGGATAATTCCCCAAGCTGCATATTGTGTAGTGGCGGGAAACAATAATGAAATTCCTAAAACAATTTCTATTGCCCCGCTTAAAATGTTTAGTAAAGAGGGATTAGGAAAATAGGTAGGTATGATTTTTTGATATAAACGAGGAACTCTAAAATGATTGATTCCAGCAATTATATAGAGAAAAGCCATTACATACAAATGCCAAGGTGAATTCATAACAAGTTGTTTGTTACGAATTTATAAAAAAATTAACAGTTTGATGGTGTTATTGAAAAATATTTTGGCTTTGATTACTTTTTTGAAGAATTGGTATTCATTATTATGATAGCAACGATGATTAAAACAATTCCCAACCATTGTAGGATGTTTACTTTTTCATTCAAAAGAATATAAGCCATTGTTACAGAAACGGGTAATTCAAGGGCAGAAACTATACTGCCAAGTCCAATTCCAGTAAGAGGAAAACCTGCATTCATCAACAAAGGAGGAATAATCGTTCCAAAGAGAGCCAAAACAATTCCCCATTTCATAAAAATTCCCATTTGAAAAGGACCTACTTGGGTAACTAGTGCAAAACCAAACACGATGATGGCACCGCCAAGCAGCATATATAAACTTCGTTGAGCAGATGAAATGTGATTAGCAATATGATTTGCAGTAAACATAGTAGCGGTAAAAGATGCAGCGGCAAGTAAACCTAAGACAATTCCTCTCCAATCCAAAGAAGCCGTTGTAGCCATTACGTTGGTAGCCAAAAACGTTCCTATTAAGACAATGATTACAGCAATTATTTTCTTGAGTGCTGGTAATTTTTTGTCGATGGCCATTTCTACGACTACCCCCATCCAAACGGTTTGCATCAACAGTACAATAGCAATAGAAACTGGAATGTATTTTACAGCTAAATAATAGAAAACACTCGTCATTCCCAATGAAGTCCCAGCGGCGATGAGTTTGAAAATGTTTTTAGAAGTTGCTTTTACAACCGTATTTCCTTTTTTGTTTTTTTGAAATAAATTAATCAATAGCATACCAAGAATACCAAGTACGAATTGAGCAGTCGTTACTTCTGGAGTTGAATAGCCTTCATCATAGGCCATTTTTACAAAAGTAGCCAACATTCCATAACTCGTTGCGCCTAATCCTACCAGAAAAACTCCTTTCAATACTTGATTCTTTGTCATTTTTTAATTTTTAAAAAGCGGGCAAAGATACGGCATTTCTTTTGAAACGATTCTCAAATGGTCAACTGGTTTAGAATAAACCTTGAAGGGGACTATTTTTTATGCCGATTTTCGTTGGGTCAAAGGCCAATTTCTGTTGTAAAAGAGAGGAATACACACTTCTAAAATCGATTTGGTATTTTAAATCGCCTTCGTCTAAATCTGTCAAGTTTGGATTTTTTCCAATAACGTTGCCTTTTGTGTTGCCACCAATGACAAAAAGTGGTGCTGCTGTTCCGTGATCGGTTCCTTTTCCGTTGTCTTTTACTCGGCGACCAAATTCAGAAAAGACCACAATAGTTGTGTTTTGTAATACTTGTGCTTTTTTCAAATCACTATAACAACTAAAAATGGCATCATTGAGTTCGCTTAATTTATTTTGATGAATGGCCAATTGATTGTCGTGCGTATCAAATCCTCCAAGTGAGGTATAGTAGACTTTTGAATTCAAATTTCCTTTTATCAATTTGGCAATCCATTCTAAATTTTTGGCTAAGCTAGTTTTTGGATAACTAACTTCAGAAGCTGTACTTTTTTTGAGAGCATCTTGAATGGCATCGGCGCCTTCTGAAACAGAATTGGCAATTTTTCTAACAAAATCCAATTGTGGGTTGTTAGATAATTGATCTTTGGTTTCTGCAGCGTTACGGCTGTTGAACCGATTGGGGTCTTTTACTGTAATACTGTTGGGTTCTTCGCCTTTTAATGCTAATGTATCAATGGTATCGATGTTGATTCCTGCTGTGGGTTGGTGGTCATTGCATTGTAAATCTAAGTAGCGTCCAAGCCAACCTTGACTAAGGTATTCTTGATTAGTAGGAGCAGTTTGCCAAATTTCTTGACTTCTAAAATGAGATCGGACAGGATTCGCATATCCCACATTTTGGATGATTGCTAAATCACCATTTTGTTGTATCCTAGCAAAATCCTTTAGCGCAGGATGGAAACCCATTCCGTTATTTCCAGCAATAACATTATGTTTCGCGATTCCAATTGATGGACGATGATGGTAGTACAACTCGTCTTGATAAGGAATGTAAGTATTGAGTCCGTCGTTTCCTCCATTCAACTGAATAAAAATCACGCATTCATTTCCCGTAACAAGTTGTTGTTGTGCGCCAAAGGCGTGAAGAAACTGAGGTAGAATCAATGTTCCTCCAGTAAAAGTTCCTGTTAGGGCTAAAAAATTTCTTCTGTTCATAACTTGGGATTAAATAAGTTGAAATTCAGGTGATTTTATAATGGCATTAAAAAGCCGTAAAACAGCATTATTGGCTCCAAGCGATTGGGGGTCAAAATCATACTTTAGTATTTTTTCAAGGTCTTGCTGTAAAGAGGTATCTGTAGAAAAAAGTAATCGGTCCGTTAGTTCTTTTATGATTTCTTTGTTTGTTCCTTTGGTATTCCAATCTAAACTGATAGAAAATGCCTGTTTTTTATTCACAGTGTTTTCTTTTTCTAGTTTAGGTCTTGGAATGCTTTTTCCGCTGCAAAGCAAGTCGGCAACATTGTTTCGCTGTAAGTAAATTTGTGAGGTAAGCCAACTTTTTCCGCCATCCCATCCTTTTACATTAGGAGGATTGAATAAATCCATTCCTTGTTGTTTTAAGAAAAAAGCAATAGTGGTAGATTCTGGTCTTTGAGTTTTTAATTCGCTAGTAAGTAATAGAATGTATTCTAATGGATTTTTAATTTTCGAACCTCCAGTATCGTTTTTAGCATATTCTTCCAAAAATATTTTGACTAACAATGGTTTGATTTCAAAATTGACTTTTCTGAAGTAGTCACCATAATAGGTCACTAATTCTTGTTTTGGTTCGTCATAAAGGAACCATTTTAGCATTTTTTGTGTGAGCAAATAGGGGATTTTTGGGTGATCAAAAATAGCGTCGACCATTTCATCCAGTTTTAAAATTCCTTTTTTACCAAGGTATTCAATGGGTTCATTGTCTTCTAAAAATCGGCGATACATCGCTGTGGTTTCTCCAATTCCTAATCCTGCCAATCCTTTGGCTCCATTTTTTATGTCGGTTTCAGAGTAGTTGCCTATGCCTAGAGTGAAAAGTTCTAGGAGTTCTCTGCTCAGGTTTTCGTTCAATTTCCCTTTTTTATTATCAACATTATCGAGGTAGCGTACCATTGCGTTGGTTTGCATTACTTTTTTGGTCAATGTTTTAAAATTGCCAAAAGCATTTTCTCTAAGGAGTTGGTTCTTTTGGAAAATCCAATAATTGACTTTGACTTTTTGATAAGCTGTAACAAAATGATTCTCCCAAAAAAGTGTCATCTTTTCTCTCAACGGAAACTCGGTTGTTTTCATTTCATCAATCCACCAAGCTTTTAATTCATTAGAGGTTTGAATTTCCTTTTTTAGCAATTCTTTACCAACTTCTGGATCTTCTTTTCTGGTTTGTCTGATTTTTTTGAGATCCTCTAATGACTTTGGACTGTCAGAAAGTAACTCAGGTTTGCTGGTATTATAAGGTGCTTGAAACGATTGTTGAAGAAAACGTTCCATCCCTAATTTTTGAATTGCAAAGGCTTGTTGATTGCTAAAACCTAATCGTTGAGACCATAGAAACTCTTTTTTCATATTCCAAGCTATTTCAGGATAAGACTCAAGGAGTTGCTAATAGTTTAATTAACCTTTAAATGGAATTGGCCCAATCAAATTTACTTTTGATGATGTCTTGTTTGTATTCTTCCAAAAACGCAAGATAGGCCTTGGCTATTGGAGAGAAGTTTTTGTTTTTGTGCCAAATTAAATTCCAAGTGGATTGAATCGGTAAGCCGCGCACAGGAATGATTTGAAGATTACCAGTAGTGATTTCATTTTTTATTCCAATGATGGGCATAATCGAACATCCTAATCCTGCAATTACGGCTTGTTTTACGGCTTCATTACTCGTTAGTTCAAGTTTTTTCTTGACGTTCAAATTATTCAAAAGCATGAATTGCTCCATACTTTGTCGGGTACCAGATCCCATTTCTCTCAGAATAATTGGAATGTTTTCTAAAATGTTTTTATCGTATATTTTTTCTGGAAACTCGGTAGCTGAGTTCGAAACTAGAAACAGGCGGTTGGGCATTAATTCAATGCGATTAACTGTTAAGGTTTCAGGTAAAATAGAAACTAAAGAAAAATCGACTTCATTTCTTTCTAAACTTTTAATAACTTTTGATTTATTGGTTACATCCAAAATTAATTCTACATCAGGATGCAGTTTTAAGAAATCGGCAAGAAAATAAGGCATGATGTATTTTCCAGTGGAGACGATAGAAATCTTAAGCCTTCCGCTCAATTTTCCTTGATAGGCCTGCATTTTATAATTGATGGCGTGTACTTCATTGATGATTTTTTCGGCGGCTAGTACAATTTCTTTCCCGAAATCAGTTACATACAATTTTCTACCAATTATTTCTGTCAGCGGAATTTCAAATTGATCTTGGAAATTTTTGAGTTGAATAGAAACAGCGGGTTGTGTCAAATGCAGTTCTTCAGCTGCTTTTGTAATGCTTTGGCATTGCGCTACTTTTAGAAATACTTGCAATTGATGGAGTGTGTAATTCATAAAAATATTTAATGATATTTATTACAAATATAAATAAAAATTAATGACTTGAATTATTGAATTTTGCCACAGATAAAATAAAATTATGAGCCATCAAGAATTGACATTATTTCAAAAAGTGAAACTGACGGCAGTACTTATTGTATTAGTTGTTTTGCTTGTTTTTGCTTTTTTAGAACCTGAGAATTCCTTTTTTAGTGTACTGTTGGTAATTGGAATTCTTTGTGGTACTCAGATTTTGAAAGATTTAAAATATAAACTTTAATTTAAATAGCCACTTTTTTATGGAAAATGACTTCCAATTTCAATTAATCGATGGAGAATTTACTCCAGCAGGAGCAGCCAAAGTGCTATTCCCTTTGATTAACAATAAGATTAATTATCATTCTTTGGAGAGTTTTAGTAATGAAATTCGGTTTGAGAAAGATGCTACCAACTCTAAGAAGAGAATTTCAGAGTTGCAAGAAGTACAGTTGCAAATTCAAGAATTATTAGAGAATGCAGAAGAAAACGGTTTTAAGTTAAAAATCACTAGCCAAATTAAAATTGAGTTGGACAACGCTAAATAGTTTCAAAGGGCGTCAGCTTGTGATAGCCACTATGCATCATAAAGAGCAAGTGATGGCTCCTATTTTAGAAAAAGGTTTAGGTGTTATTTGCACTACTCCAAAAGATTTAGATACCGATAGTTTTGGTACTTTTTCTGGTGAAACGGCTAGAGTTTCGGATGCGTTGACTGTGGCGCGTCAGAAATGTTTAGCAGCAATTGTTGCCACAGATTGTGATTTGGCGGTAGCTTCTGAAGGTTCTTTTGGTCCGCATCCTTCCGCTTATTTTGCAACAGCAGATGATGAGCTAGTGGTGCTGCTAGATCGAGAAAACCAACTGGAGATTATCGGTCGTTCAGTAAGTTTTAAAACCAATTTTTCAGGTTCATCTATTACCACTGAGCAAGAACTTTTGGATTTTGCTGCTCAGGCGAAATTTCCAAGTCACGGACTTATTCTTAGACCGAGTCAGTATAGTACCGAAGATATGGTCAAAGGAATTGTTTCTCCAGACGTCTTGTTAGAAGAGTTTCATTACCTAAAAACGAAGTACTCAACAGTATTCGTAGAGACCGATATGAGAGCTTTGTACAATCCTACCCGAATGGAAATCATTAGTATGGCTACAAAGCAATTGGTTCAAAACGTTCAGTCCTTGTGTCCAGAATGTCAAACTCCTGGATTTACTATTACAGATGTAAAAACAGGTTTACCTTGTTCGTGGTGTGGGAGTGCTACTTCCTCTGTATTGAGTCATATCTATAGTTGTAAAAAATGCGGCTTTGCCAAAGAACAGCTGTATCCTAATCATAAAAAAACAGAAGACCCCGGTTTTTGTAATTATTGTAATCCTTAAAAAATGAGTGATACTAAAGATTTAACAAAAGCAATACAATTGCTACAAAAGGAATCAGTAGTTGCTATGCCTACTGAGACTGTTTACGGCTTGGCTGGAAACATATATAGTGAAAAAGCCATCCGAAGTATTTTTGAGTTAAAGAATCGCCCAATGTACAACCCTTTGATTGTGCATTTAAAATCCTATACCGAATTAGAAAAAGTTGCTGCGAATATACCAGACAAAGCGAAATTGTTAGCAGAAACTTTTTGGCCTGGACCATTGACATTGGTTCTTAAAAAGCAAGATAATATTTCCGACTTGATAACTGCAGGAAAAGATACAGTTGCGGTTCGAGTGCCCAACCATCCTGTTGCGCTGGCACTTTTGAATCAGTTGGATTTTCCTCTAGCTGCTCCAAGTGCGAATCCATTTGGCTCAATCAGTCCTACTACAGCAGTGCATGTTGCCAATTATTTTGATTCTAATTTAGTACATGTTTTAGATGGGGGAGCTTGTTCGCAAGGCATCGAGTCTACAATTGTTGGATTTGAAGAAGACCAAGCTGTTTTGTACCGTGCAGGTGCCACATCCATAGCGGCTATTGAAGCATTAGTTGGACCTTTAAAAATTTTCACAAAAGATGATGCAGCTCCTATAGCTCCTGGAATGTTATCCAAGCATTATGCGCCTTCTACTAGTACAATTTTCTCAGAAGATGTTGAAAAATCACTTGCAACCCTCACAGAAAGAAGGGTAGGCGTGGTGTCTTTCTGCAAGAAATATAGCCATCCTGCAATTCATTATCAAATAGTCTTGTCAAGCAATGGTAGTTTAGAAGAGGCAGCCAGTAGATTGTATGCCACACTTCACGAAATGGATGCGCAACCTATTGATGTAATTATAGTTGAACAAGTTCCTAACGAAGGTATTGGGGTAGCCATCAACGACAAGTTGTTAAGAGCCTCAGCAATATAAATTTTAAAAAAACAAAACCTATGAATTTAGACTTATTAATTGAAAACGTTACTAATCCTGCATTGCTTTTCTTTCTACTCGGAATCATAGCCGTATACTTAAAAAGTGATTTAGAAATTCCAAACAATACCTCCAAGTTTATTTCTCTTTACCTTTTGTTTTCTATTGGGTTTAAAGGAGGGCAGGAGTTGGCGCATAGCGAAATCAATATTGATATATTTTGGTCCATTATATTTGGAATGGCAGTTTCTGTTTTGATACCCTTATACACTTTTTTCATCCTAAAGAAAAAATTTAGCATAGACAATTCAGGCGCTATTGCTGCGGCCTATGGCTCTGTTAGTGCGGTTACTTTTGTGACGGCGATTTCTTTTTTAGAGATGCAAGGTCATAGTTTTAGTGGACATATGGTCGCGGTTATGGCGCTTATGGAAGCTCCAGCAATTATTGTGGGTGTAATCTTAATCAGAATGTATAGTAAAAAAAGCGCTACTGAACAGCCATCTAAATTATCTGAGGTTATTAAACATTCATTTACGAATGGAAGTGTATTGTTAATTATAGGTAGTTTAATAATTGGTTTGCTGGCTAGTGATAAAGCAGCTTTAGGAATCAAACCTTTTACAACCGATATTTTTAAAGGGTTTTTGGCAATATTCTTACTTGATATGGGAATTGTAAGTGGTAGAAAACTAGGTGACTTCTTTAAAAGTGGTTGGTTCAGCTTTTTCTTTGCAATCATTATTCCGTTGATTAATGGTTGTATTGTTGCTTACCTGAGTCAATATGTTACTACAGATATTGGTAATCGCTTTATTTTTGCCGTTTTAGCTTCGAGTGCTTCTTATATTGCTGTACCTGCGGCAATGAAAATTGCAGTTCCAAAAGCGAATCCGGGGATTTTCTTACCAATGGCTTTAGCAGTTACTTTTCCTTTCAATATTACTTTCGGAATGCCAATTTATTTGTCGATTGTACTAGCGGGATAGTCTTTTGTTTTTTCTTTTTGAGTCAAATCACTAAGATGCAATCGCAAAGCACCGACAGAAATATTGATTTCCCAAAACGATAATCCCAAGGAAAGTAATAAAGCCAATAAACTAAAACCAAATAAGTAAATCCCAGCAATTTGTTGGTTGAGATATAGCAATAACATGGCGAAAACAGATAAAAACAAACTCATTACGCCTGCCATTTGCATGTACCGAATTAGTGTTAACCGCAAATTTAGATTTTTGATTTCTAACAAAATCATACTGTTCTCTTTCTCTTTGTAGGCTTTTTTTAACCCACGTATAATCGTGGCTAAAGTTAAAAAGCGATTGGTATATGCCAATAAAATCAAGGAAGTTGCAGAGAATAGTAGTGCTGGGGTTTCTATTTGTAGTGTCATCTTTTTTTTTACAAAGGTCGGACAACTTTGACTTGAATTCAAAAAAAAATCTTCGTTTCAATTACTGAAACGAAGATTTTTTTTAAACGAAGATTTTGAATTACATGGTTAAGTTAAAAACCATACCATTTTCATGGGTATAAGTGAATTTATTGTCACAATCTCCATTTCCGTAATCAATTGTACCGTTCAGTAAGGTGCCTTTTACGGTTAGTTTTCCTTTTGAAACATAATTACAATCGTATTTTTTTATCAAAGATTCAGCTACAGTTAAAGTTAAACTTGGTCCGTTTTCTTTGCTTACGGTATGATTTCCTTGTGTCATTTCGTAAGTGTTGTCCGAAAGGACTAATGGAGTACCTCCGCCTTCTGTTTGTTTGATGGTATGCGTTCCAGCATTCAAGAACACCATTCCTTCTAAATTGGTAAGTTTTCCATTGGTAATGGTTCTGCTCCATTGAGGGACATTAGGAGTTACAGTTTCATTAACATATACAATTGTTCCTTCTACTTTTAATCCGTTTACATAATAGTTTTCGCGTTCTATTTTCATAGTAGCTTTTGGAGTGCTTACTAAACCAGACAAAGTAACTTTCAATTTTCCTTTTCGAGTGATGTTGTTAGTAGTACAACCCGTTCCAAAGTCTATTGTTATCACTTTTGGAAAAACATTAGGCGTTAAGTTGTCTACGGTGATAGTAGCACAAGCTCCTACTAAAGAATTGACAGTAGATTTATTGGTTGATTTCGATAAAGAATTTTCGAAGGTAACTTGCGTTCCAGTTTTAAAATCCAGTTCGTTGATAGCATCAATAGTGGCAGAAGCAACTACAGTATTAGTGTCTGTAGCGTTTACGATTTCATCTTTGGTACAAGAAGTAACAGAAAAAGCGGCTGCAATTACTAATAGAAGAATTTTTTTTGCATTTTTCATACGGATAAGTTTAAGGTTTGGTTGCTTCAAAAATAGTAAAAGCAATGACATAGCCATAATAAATCTCAGAAAATAATTAACAGCTGTTTAAGTAAGTGGTTTCTTTTTTTACGCTTTTACTTTGTCTAGTTTTTTATGCAAATAATCAGAGTAGAAACCAGCCATTATCAAAGCGATTATGGTACTTAACCCGAAAAAGGAATTAATATAGGTCAATGAAGCTTCTGGCGTTGTCATGGCAAATGAACCATAGCCTAAACTTCCGTAAATCGTTGACAATAGTGCAAACAAAGCCGCAATAATAGAAACACCTCGAATTCTGAAACGGAATGTAGCCCAAAGTAAAACGATGATTAAAAGGTATTGGTCGTCTGCATGGTCGAAGGCAACCAAAACACAGATGAAAATAGTAAGCAATCCTAAAGCTAAAGCCTCTAATAACGAGGTAGCAATAATTTTGATATGATAACGGTAAAGCCAGGAAGTCAAAAATGGAGTAAGTATTATCGTTCCAATAAAGTCGCCTTGCCACCACGTAGTCCAGTTAAAAATAAAATGATTGGGAGCATTTAATCCAAAAAGAGATATGACGCTTACTCCAAGTAAAGAACAGATAGCGGAATAAAACACACTAATTGCCAAAAATATAATAACTCCCCATCCTGTCTTTAAAGGATAAGTCCCTTTGTTTAGAAGATTAATGAAATAGGCTCCTAAAGCTGCACCCAAAGTAACACCAGAAGCCACTAAAACTGCCGACAAAATGGTTGAAATTAAGGGTAATTCAAGCATTTGACTAGTATCCCAAAAAGAAAACAGATTAGCGACCACTGAGCCAATCCAAATGCCGATTAACGTTTTTCTCCCCATAATTAAAACCGAGGCTAATGCAAATCCAGCTGCGGTGTAAATTGGAGCGATGTTATCTGGAGTAACCGTAATTTGATAGCTAATAAAGGCTAGGGCATTATAAATAAAAGCGACTAATGCAATTTTTATGGGAGCTGATTTTAAAAAAGAGGGAAGGAAATAATCGTTGACTGTTTGTTTGTACATAATGGAATACCTTTGGAATTTCTCAATAAAAATACACAAAATTTTATGATTCGCTTAAACAGTTGTAAAAGTTCTATTTTTTCTCAGTAGAAAGCAAAAAAAAACCTGCAAATCTTCATTTGCAGGTTCTTCATTAGGTTTGAAAATTTTATTTAATCATTTCAAAACTTCTTTTTACAAAGGCAGTCAAAGCTTCTCCTTTCAATAAGTTTTGAGATAGTTTCGCCAAATCTAAAGCTTGTTTTACCAAGTTTTCTTGAACGGTTTTGTCTTCGTTGTTCAAAATGCTAGTAGCCAAATCAGAATTGGTGTTCACTACTAAGTTGTACATTTCTGGGAAATTACCCATTCCGAACATTCCACCGCCACCGGTTTGACTCATTTCCTTCATACGACGCATGAATTCTGGTTGCGTGATGATGAATGGCGCTGCACTGCTATCCAAAGCTTCTAATTGAACGGTGTATGTTTGTTTTGGAACGATAGTTTCCACTACCGTTTTCAAACTTTCTTGTTCTTCTGTAGATAATTTAGAAATCGCAGTTTCTTCTTTTTTGATTAAATTATCAATGTGGTCAGAGTCAACACGAACAAAAGTTAGTCCGCTATTGTCTGATTCTAATTTTTGAATCAAGTGAGGAATGATTGGAGAATCTAGCAACAATACTTGATACCCTTTGTCTTTAGCAATTTCGATATAAGAGTGTTGTGCTTCTTTGTTTCCAGCATACAATACTACCAATTTGCCATCTTTATCCGTTTGGTTTTCTTTGATGGCTTCTTTCAATTCGTCAAGCGTGAAATATTTATCATCTACCGTTGGATACAATACGAAGGCGCCTGCTTTTTCATAGAACTTGTCTTCAGAAAGCATTCCGTATTCCAATACAATTTTGATATCGTTCCATTTGGCTTCAAAATCAGCTCTGTTTTCGTTGAACAAAGATTTCAACTTATCCGCAACTTTACGAGTAATGTAGTTTGAAATTTTCTTCACAGCACCATCAGCTTGTAATCCAGAACGAGAAACGTTCAACGGAATGTCTGGTGAATCAACTACTCCGCGAAGCATCATCAAGAATTCAGGAACAATACCTTCTACGTTATCGGTCACGTAAACTTGGTTTTGGAACAATTGAATTTTATCTCTTTGGATTTGTAAATCAGCTCCTAATTTTGGGAAGTACAAAATACCCGTTAAGTTGAAAGGATAATCAACATTTAAGTGAATGTGAAACAACGGCTCTTCAAATTGCATTGGATACAATTCGCGATAGAAGTTTTTGTAATCTTCATCTTTTAAATCCACAGGTTGTTTGGTCCAAGCTGGATTTGGGTTGTTGATGATGTTGTCAACTTCAATAGTTTCTGCAGTATAATCTTCTGGAGCATCTTCAGGTTTAGGAAGCGTTTCAGTTTTAGTTCCAAATTTAATTGGAATCGGCATGAACTTGTTGTATTTGTTCAACAACTCTCTGATTTTGCTTTCTTCCAAAAACTCTAAAGAATCTTCTGCAACGTGCAACACGATTTCAGTACCGCGGTCGGTTTTGTCACAAGGTTCTAGTGAAAATTCTGGGCTACCGTCACAAGTCCAGTGAGCGGCTGGTTCGTCTTTGTAGGATTTGGTGAAGATTTCTACTTTTTCAGCCACCATAAAGGCAGAGTAGAATCCTAAACCAAAATGACCGATAATACCTGAGTCTTTAGCAGAATCTTTGTATTTGTCCAAAAACTCTTCAGCACCAGAAAAAGCCACCTGATTGATGTATTTTTCTACTTCATCAGCAGTCATTCCAAGACCTTGGTCAATGATGTGAATTTTTTTTCCCTCTTTGTCAATTTTAACTTCAATGATTGGATTGCCATACTCTACTTTAGCTTCTCCTATACTCGTTAGGTGCTTTAATTTTAGAGTAGCATCGGTTCCATTTGAAATCAATTCACGCAAGAAAATTTCGTGATCACTGTATAAAAACTTTTTGATTAGAGGAAAGATGTTTTCTACTGAAACATTAATTTTACCTGTTGTCATAATTATAATACTATTTTAAGTTGAATTAGATGCAAACCTTGCTTCAAATAGAATACCATTTGCTATGAAAATGACAAAATGTCGCAACAGCTGATTTTTTAAAAAAAAACAGTTGAATTCGTGTTAAAGCAATTTTTTGAGTTGTATCTTTGTTAATCTATTAATTTTAAACTAGTTATAGTTATGAGGAAATTTATTCTATTGGGCACCTTTGTTTTTTTGCTTTTCGCTTGTAAATCAAGTGCCCCAGCAGTTGCCCCCACCGCTCCCGTTGCAGCAACCAAATTGGATAAAAAATCACAAGTTGCCATTAAAGGAAATTGGCAAATTGCAGATGTCACGTATCCAGGTTCTGAGTATTTTAAAGTAAATTCATTCAACATTGCCGATTCTAAATGCTTTATTGGTAGTACTTGGAATTTTATTTCCAACAACAATAAAGGTAGTATGGCATTGGCTGGAGCTGGATGTGCCTCGTTTTCTTCGCCTATTGTTTGGAGCATTAACAAAGATGGAATGTTTGTCCTTAAGATTGTTGAAGCAGGTGTAAAATCCAAAACCGTACAATCCGGATTTTTATTGAAAGTTGCTAATCAAACCGAGACTAGCTTTGAACTTATCGATAAAATAGATGTTGCGGGACAACAGAAAGATATTGTTTATCATTTTAAAAAAACTAATTAATTTATAACTTATGAAAAAAATCACCATACTAAGTCTAACTGCTTTATTTCTGTTTAGCAGTTTTTTCACAGCTTGTAACTCAGTAAAAAATGCCAATAACACGCAAAAAGGAGCGGGAATCGGTGTAGCTGCTGGTGCTTTGATTGGAGGAATCCTTGGGAATAATTTAGGTAAAGGAGGAAATGCTGCATTAGGAGCGGCTATTGGAGCTGCTATTGGTGGAGGAGCAGGAGCCCTGATTGGAAACAAAATGGACAAGCAAGCTCGCGAAATCAGTCAAGCTTTGCCAGGAGCAGATGTGCAACGCGTGGGTGAAGGAATCCATTTGACATTGAATGAAAATGCCGTGCGTTTTGATTTGAACAAATCGAGTTTGACTCCTCAAGCACAAGCCAATCTAGACAAACTGATTCCAGTATTTAAAGAATACGGCGATACCAACATTGAAATTTTTGGGTACACTGATAGTTCAGGAAAACCAGAATACAATTTGACCCTTTCTGAAAAAAGAGCCGAATCCGTAAAAACCTATTTGATTGGAAAAGGATTGGACGCCAGCCGATTTAAAACCTCAGGTTTTGGAATTGCTGACCCAATTGCTCCAAATGATACGCCAGAAGGTATGGCCAAAAATCGTAGAGTTGAATTCGCGATTACTGCTAATGCCAAAATGATTCAAGATGCCAAAAATGGTCAATAATTCGATATAGAAAAGTAAGCTAAAAAGCTGTTTCTTTGGAGACAGCTTTTTTTTATATAAAATAAAATTTTCAACCGCTTATTTTTTCTAAAGCCACTATCTTTGTTTTTTATTAATGATACAATAAATAATGCTTGAAGTTCAAAATATTTCCTTCGCTTATACAGACAAAGCGATTATTCAGAATGTTGATTTTACCGTAGAAAAAGGACAAAATATTGCACTAATTGGCGAGAGCGGTTGTGGCAAAAGTACTTTGTTGAAACTTATTTATGGTATCTATGATTTAAATGAAGGGAAAATTTTCTTTAATAAGACACGTGTGCTAGGCCCCAAATACAATTTGATTCCGGGGATGCCCTTTATGAAATATCTGGCACAAGATTTTGATTTGATGCCTTATGAAACGGTTGCCGAAAATGTGGGCAAGTTCTTGTCTAATGGTTTTATGCCTTTAAAAAAACTGCGTATTCAAGAATTACTCGAAATGGTCGAAATGACAGAGTATGCCAAAGTGCGCGCCAAAGATTTGAGTGGAGGACAGCAACAACGCGTAGCCTTAGCCAAGGTTTTGGCGGTAGAACCTCAGGTGTTGTTGTTAGATGAACCGTTCAGCCATATTGATAATTTTAGAAAAAACGCTTTACGTCGTAATTTATTCGCTTATTTAAAGAAAAAAGAAATTACCTGTATTATTGCGACACACGATAGTACCGATGCACTCTCTTTTTCTGATGAAACCATCGTTTTACAACAAGGGAAAATAATTGAGAAAGCACCTTCTGCAGAAGTCTATCAATTTCCGATTAATAAATATGTAGCCTCTTTATTTGGTGAAGTCAACGAATTGAGAATGTCGCAATTAATGCCGATTGAGGGTGAGGATGAAATGGTGTTGCTGTATCCGCATCAATTGAAGGTCTCTCCAGTTGGAACGGTGAAAGCGGTGGTCAAACAATCCTATTTCAAAGGAAGCCGTTTTTTAATTAAAGCTGCTTTTGATAGAAAAGCCATTTTCTTTGAACACGAAACCGCATTAGAAGTGAACCAAGAGATACTATTGAAAATTATGTAACTTCTAATTGAAAGTATAAAAAAAGAGACAACTTTTCGGGTTGTCTCTTTTTTGTTGGAACTATTTTGCCTTAATTTTTCAAATGCTTTTCTAAGAATTGGTCTTGTTCCCATAGTAAGTGCAAGATGTTTTCTTTGGCTGCGTAACCGTGACTTTCTTTAGGTAAAATCACCATTCGTGCAGGGCCACCCAATCCTTTTATGGCTTGGAAATAACGTTCTGTTTGCAAAGTAAAAGTACCAGGATTGTTGTCCGCTTCTCCGTGAACTAATAGTAAAGGAGTTTTCATTTTGTCTGCGTGCATAAAAGGCGACATCGTATTGTATACCTCAGGTGTTTCCCAATAATTACGTTGTTCACTTTGGAAACCAAAAGGAGTTAAAGTTCTGTTGTAAGCGCCACTTCGAGCAATCCCACAAGCAAAAAGATTGGAATGTGTCAATAAATTAGCCGTCATAAAAGCACCGTAGGAGTGCCCACCTACAGCTACTTTTTTTCTGTTGATATAGCCCAAAGCATCAACCGCATTGATGGCAGCTTCTGCATTGTCTACTAGTTGGGAAATAAAGTTGTCGTTAGGTTCGGTTTTGCCTTCTCCAATAATTGGGAACGAAGCGTCGTCTAAAACCACATAGCCTTTGGTCACCCAATACACAAATGAGCCATAGTTAGGAAAGGTAAATTCGTTAGGATTTTGAGTACTTTGTCCCGCGCTGTTTTTGTCTTTGTATTCGGCAGGGTAGGCCCAAATTAGTAACGGCAATTTTTCTTTTTTGGCTTTGTCATAACCAACAGGCAAGTACAAGGTTCCAGATAATTCAACACCATCTTTACGTTTGTACTTGATTACCTCTTTGCTCACATTTTTAATGCTTTCAAATGGATTTTTGAAATCGGTGATAGGTGTGAGTTTGTCTTTTTGGTTGATGTTTCTAAAATAGTAATTTGGGTAATCGTTTTTGGACTGAATTTGTACCAAAACCGTTCCTTTTTTGAAATCCTCTACTTCGATTAAATCTTCTTTTTTGTCTTTAAAGGTAGAAGTGTACAAACGTTTGCTTTGTAACGTTTTTAAGTTCAATTCGTCAATGAATGGGAATTGTCCTTCTTTGGTGTATCCATCTCCAATACGGAAAGCTTTGTCGTTTTCGATAGCCAAAACATAGCGGTTGTATTGGTTTTTTCTAGTTTCAAAATTACCTGGATCAGCGTAAACGTCTTGTGAGTTTCTGTCGGTAATTACTTTTGGTTGTTGTGATGGATTTGACGGATTGATTAAGTATGTTTTGGTATTTCTGGTGTCATACCATTCGTCAGAAACAATGGCAACATTGTCATTCCCCCAAGTAATATCGCTAAAACGTTGAGGTGTTTTTACTAACGAAGTTGGATTGGCTGTAAATGGAGCTTCCCATAAAAACATTTCGTCTCTAAAGGCAACTTTATTTGCTGGGTCTCCTTCGTCTAGCGCTTGAACAAAAGCCAAAGTAGCTGGTTTGTCGTTTCTCCACATCAAGGATCTTTTTCCTTTTTGAACCGCCATAAATCCTTTTGGCATAATTTCGGTCAATGGGGTTTCGTTTACGATTTTTACTTCCCTTCCGCTTTTGTCATAGACTACGGATTTCATTGGGAAACGATTCAAAGGAACGATATAAGAAAACGGTTTTTGAATCGTAGTAATCATAATATAATTCCCATCAGGAGACAAACTCTGACCAGCAAACATATCTGCCGATTTGAATAGCGTTTTGTTACCACTTAAGGTGATTTTGTATAATTCAGAAGTGATGATGTTTTCAAAATTGATCTCGTCATTTTTGTTTTTCAACATGTCTGGATAGGTTCTGTTTTGGGATTTTGCACCACTAGCATTCGAGATGATTGGTCCAGCCGGCAAATCTTTTTTAGCATCCAATAAAGGTTTTCTGTCGCTAGGCAATAGTTTTACCAATACTGTTTCGTTGTCGCCAAACCAGCTAAACGGAGCGCCTAAGTTGGCATTCAAATTCGCCTCGGTTAATTTTTTGGCTTGAGCCGAAGCCACGTCAATTACCCAAAGTTCTACACCATTGGCAGCGGTATTTGTAAACAAAATTTTAGTGTCGTTTGGCGACCAAGATAGATTGCTGATTTTTGCATTAGCTGGTAATCCCGCCACTTGAACTTCGTTTTTATCTTTTATTTTTCGAAGTTTTAAGTTATTGATGTACGTTACTGTACTCGAAATGTTGGTAATAGGATTGATACGCAATCCGCCCAAACGCAATTCTTCTTGGTTGAGGTCGTCAAGGGTTTTGTAGGTGTTTCGGTAAGAAAGCAAAAGGTATTCTTTTTTGGTATCCATCGAAACCGAAGGAGCTCGTTCGTAATCGGCTAAGTCTAAAATGGATTTAGAAGGTTTTTGATAGCTCAGGTTTTCTTGGGCCATCATAGAAAAACCGAAACCTAGAAACAGGAGTGTGAGTTTTAACTTCATGAAGTAGTGAATTAGTTGAATGAATTAGTTATGGTATAATTAGTCCAACGGATGCGAAAAATGTTACAACTCGAAAGTGTTAAATTGATTTTTATTTTGACCTATGATTTTTTATGGTTTTATGAATCTATGGAGTCTTCAAAGCTGTTGTTTTCTAGGATTTCATTCATAGAAATGGATTGTAATAAAAGAGAGATGACTACTGCTTTTTTCTGGAAGAGATAGAAGATGTAGACTTATTTTTAGACTTGTTTTCAGTACAAGAGCCTATTGGCTTAAATATAAATGATTTATTTTTTTAGGTTAAAAATGATTATATCAAAAAAAAGACTAAATTGTATGGCGTCTTTTTAAAAGATGTTTAATTTTGCCAATCAATTTTTAATGAAAAACAAGTACTTATGTATCACTCTAAAATAGCAGGGTTAGGATTTTATGTTCCTTCGAATGTGGTTACAAATGACGATTTATCAAAGATAATGGAAACCAATGATGAATGGATTCAAGAGCGCACCGGAATCAAAGAGCGTCGCCACATTATCAAAGGGGAAGATACTACCACTACAATGGGAGTAAAAGCAGCCGAGATTGCTATTCAGCGTGCCGGTATTGCCAAAGAAGATATTGACTTTGTAGTTTTTGCTACTTTGAGTCCCGATTATTATTTTCCAGGACCAGGAGTTTTGGTGCAACGCGATTTAGGTTTAAAAACGGTTGGCGCTATTGATATTCGAAATCAATGTTCGGGTTTTGTGTACGGATTGTCAGTTGCTGATCAATACATCAAAACTGGAATGTACAAAAACGTTTTGGTGATTGGATCTGAGGTGCATTCTTCAGGATTGGACATGACAACACGTGGTCGTGGTGTATCTGTAATTTTTGGAGATGGAGCAGGAGCCGCTGTTTTGTCAAGAGAAGAAGATTTGACCAAAGGAATTTTGTCCACACATTTGCATTCAGAAGGGCAACATGCTGAGGAATTATCGCTTATTGCACCGGGAATGGGTGGTCGTTGGGTAAATGATATTTTGGCCGATAATGACCCGAATGACGAAAGTTATTTCCCTTACATGAACGGACAATTTGTATTCAAAAATGCAGTAGTTCGTTTTGCGGAGGTAATCAACGAAGGCTTACAAGCCAACAATTTAGAAGTTTCAGATATTGATATGTTGATTCCACATCAAGCGAATTTGAGAATTTCTCAGTTCATTCAGAACAAATTCAAATTGAATGATGATCAAGTATTCAATAACATTCAGAAATACGGAAACACAACCGCAGCTTCTATTCCAATTGCTTTGACTGAAGCTTGGGAACAAGGAAAAATCAAGTCAGGCGACACTGTGGTTTTAGCTGCTTTTGGTAGTGGTTTTACTTGGGCAAGTGCGATTATTAAATGGTAAACTAAAGTTACCACTAAGGATACGAAAAGGTCTAGAGCAAATGTTCTAGACCTTTTTTTTGTTAATTGGCATTGACTCGTGTAAGTTCGAGAGTTTTATTGTTTTTAGCGAATTCAAAAGACTTTAATGGTTTGTGAATGGATAGTAATTGATTTTTTCTATATTTGATAGTATGGAAGAAAGAAACTTATACATTATTGCAGGGTGTAATGGAGCAGGAAAAACGACCGCTTCATTTACAATTTTGCCCGAAATATTGGATTGTAAAGAGTTTGTAAATGCAGATGAAATTGCCAAAGGACTTTCTCCTTTTCAACCTGAAAAAGTTGCGTTTGAAGCTGGAAGAATTATGCTTAATAGAGTAAATGAACTTCTTTTGCAAAGGGTTAACTTCGCTTTTGAAACAACACTTGCGACGAAAAGTTACAAAAACAAAGTTCTTGAAGCTAAAAAGAGTAATTATAATGTTGTTTTACTTTTTTTTTGGTTAAAGAATCCTGAATTAGCCAAGGAAAGAGTAAAAACAAGAGTTTTTGAAGGAGGGCACAATATTCCAACAGATGTTATTGAAAGAAGATACTTTAAAGGGATTAAAAACTTATTCGATATTTATATACCAATTACAGATCAAGTTCTTATCTTTGATAACTCAGAAGGTAAACCTCAATTAATTGCTGAAAAATCAAGTACTGATCAACTTATGATTCTTGATGAAAAAAAGTTTACTGAATTAAAAAAATATTATGACCACTGAAACTAAAATAGAGCGAAGAAATAAAATTCTAAAGGGACTGGAAAAAGCCTATGAGAAAATGCTTGATTTTAAAAAAGAGCGTAAAAGTGAGCTTGTAATTATTAGAGACAATAAAATAGTGAAGATAAAATTATAAGATAGTTAAAGCACTATTCTTGCAAGTTACTTAGTTTTTCCTTTTTTTAATTTTTTTGATTATTGGTGTTTTGTTATATGTTTGGGATTGCATTTATTTCCCTAATTTGGTCACAACCAAAAAAACAGTACCATGACCAACCGTCGCCAATTTTTAAAAACCGCCTCAATTGCCTCAGCCGCTGTGGTTTTACCTTCGTTTGCTGCTACTTCAGAAGAAACATCTATTCCAGCCCCTTCCAAAGTCCGAAAACCTATAGTATTGTCCACTTGGAACTTTGGTCTTCAAGCCAATGCTGCCGCTTGGGAAGTCCTCAAAAATAATGGCAAAGCCTTAGACGCAGTAGAAGCAGGGGTCAAAATTCCCGAAGGCGATCCCAACGAACGCAGCGTAGGGTACGGTGGCCGACCTGATCGCGACGGACGTGTCACGCTCGACGCTTGCATTATGGACGAAAAAGCCAATATTGGTGCCGTGGGTTGTTTGGAACACATCAAGCATCCTATTTCGGTGGCGCGTGCTGTGATGGAAAAAACGCCTCATGTGATGTTGGTAGGTGATGGCGCTCTGCAGTTTGCCCTTTCGCAAGGATTTGCCAAAGAAAATTTATTGGTCGAAGCCAGCGAAAAAGAGTGGAAAGAATGGCTCAAAACCAGCAAATACAAACCCATTGCCAATATCGAAAACCACGATACCATTGGAATGATTGCTTTAGACAGTCACGGCGATTTGTCTGGCGCTTGTACCACTAGCGGTATGGCGTTCAAGATGCACGGACGTTTGGGCGATTCGCCCATTATTGGAGCAGGTTTGTATGTCGATAACGAAATTGGAGCCGCTACCGCCACAGGACATGGCGAAGAAGTGGTGCGTATTTCGGGTTGTCATTTGGTGGTTGAGTTGATGCGACAAGGAAAATCTCCACAAAAAGCCTGCGAAGAAGCCGTGGCACGCATCGTAAAACTCACCCAAAACCGTGGCAAAAACCTCAAAGATATCCAAGTTGGATTTATTGCGTTGAACAAGCAAGGCGAGTATGGTTCGTATTGCATTCAAGGTGGATTCAATTATGCGGTGCACGATGCTTCGGGCAACCAACTCATCGATGCGAACTACTTTTTAAAATAATTTAGAAAAAACAGTAAACGAAACCATTGAGAGAATGAGATATTTGATGAACAAAGGATAGTTAAATGTTTGCAGATACAAATTCCCCTCTTGAGAGGGGTTAGGGGTGTGTTTTTTTGCTTTTTGAAATAATAACTTTTTCGATTGCTAGTCTACTTTGAAAGCATCATATTTAAAAAAGTTAAATGACTTAGTTGCAAAAGTAGTGGTAAATTAGTTGTGCCAAATTAAACGGTAATGAATCTTAATTATTTTTATGCTAAAAAAACAATATAAAATGATGTTTACTTTGTCAGGTTGAGCGGTCATTCTGAGCGGAGTCGAAGGACGAAACCCTTCTTAAACAAAACGTAAATGGTAGTAGTTTATACTGAGCAAAGTCTAAGTACAGTCGAGAACCAGAAGAGCCTCTCGACTGCGCTCGAGGTGACAAAAAAGACGATAGCAACCGAATTAACGCTCTTCATAGTAAAAAGTAAAGTCTGTAACTAAGAATAAAAATGAACCAATTAGAAATCGCCTGTTTTAGCATAGACGCCATTGCCATCGCCCAAGAAAATGGCGCCGACAGAATCGAATTATGTCTCGACCGAGCCGCTGGTGGCATCACACCTCCTTTCGAAATGGTGCAAGCCGCTCGTGCTCTGACCACCGTAGCGCTCAATGTGATGATTCGCCCACGCGAAGGCGATTTTGTCTACACCGAAACCGAGTTCCAAGCGATGAAAAACAGCATTACCGCTTTCAAAAATCTCGGGGTCGATGGTTTTGTGTTTGGCATCCTCCATCCCGACGGCAGCATTGATTCCGAGGCCAATGCCGCTTTGGTGGATTTGGCACAGCCGTTGCCTTGCACCTTTCACCGCGCTTTCGATGGCATTGCTGACCCGCTGCAAGGGTTGGAAACGTTAGTGGCTTGTGGCTTCAAAACCGTCCTCACTTCTGGAGTGCGCACCAATGTGACCGAAGGCGCTGACCTCCTACAACAATTGGTCGCTCACGCCGGTGACCGCATTACGGTAATGCCCGGAGGCGGATTGCGTTCGAGCAATGCCCGTTGGCTGAGCCAAACCACCCGAGCCGTGTACTACCATTCCGCCGCGATTACCGACCACAGCGAACTTCCCAATCCCACCGAAGTCGCCTTGCTAAAACAGCAATTGAATACCCTTTAAAATCCTATTTTGGGCATGTCCCCGAGGCACACGATTTTGCTCAACCACAAGTTTCTGCACCTCGGGGTCGGGCTATACGCTATATCTCTTAGGGCGAACCCCGCCCCAAGAGGATGCCGCTCCCATCCCTCATGCGGGCAAGTCGGCAGTTTTTAGTGCTCAGAAAGCAGTAAGTAATGGTGATATTTTGTAAGAAGATTTCAGAAAATTTTTATAATTTTTGTGGAAAAATGGATATATTTGGGATTACATAAAGTATGACGCTTATCATACCTATATACCCTCAATTAGGGTGGATTTGTATTTATTTGTTATACATAAATATAAATATAAGTTGTAGAAATACAACCGAAACGCGAAGAAAAACAACTAAATAATAGAAAATATGCCAAATACCGGGAATTTTTACATTGCAACTCTTAAAAAAACACATTTAGGTTGGGGAACTCATAGAACAACAAACTCAAGACCAAAAATTAAGAATGAAGGATATATTCCAATACCGTTTAAATATGCTTTGTCTTTTCACATAACAAATTTGCATTATACTAAACAAAGTAATGTCTATAAGTTTAGCACCAATGACGGATTTATAAAAGACCATGAATTAAAAGCGTCAGGAAATCGAAAACGTGGAGATAAATATGCAAAAAACCTTCATGGGAATGGAGATTTGAAACTTTTGGGAACATGGTTTTTGCATAATAATATGCAAATTGGTGACCAAGTTAAAGTTGAGTTTGTAAGCCCGTCAGAAATTCTTTTGACAAAAATATAATCTTAAATTTCATTTAAAATTCTTAAATTGCAACTTTAATTTTAGATAAAGTAAATGAACGTATTAGAAAAAATAAGTATTGAAGAGTTTGATAGTAAAAGCTATCAGGTTAAACTTGTTGAACCATACGATAAAGCGCTAATTACACACTATTTACACAATTATCATAACGGAGTTTCAAAGCATTATAAAAAAGATGCAGTGAAAATTTTAAACAACTTTGTTGAATACAAACAAGTTGAAGAAAAAATAAATATTGTCGCAGAAGACGCTTTGCAACAACTTCTTTTTGAAGTTGAAAATGTTCCGTTTCCAACTCCAAAAAATTACACTTTTAAATTTATTGACCTTTTTGCAGGAATTGGTGGTTTTCGTTTAGCAATGCAAAACGTTGGTGGAAAATGTGTGTTTACAAGTGAATGGGAAACATCAGCTCAAAAAACTTACAGATTAAATTTTGGCGAATTTCCATTTGGAGATATTACAAAGGACCGTGTTAAAAATTACATTCCGCAAGAATTTGATGTATTATGTGCAGGTTTTCCTTGTCAAGCCTTTTCAATTGCAGGAAATAGAAAAGGATTTGCTGATACAAGAGGGACATTGTTTTTTGACATTGAGCAGATTATAGAAAAGCATAAACCAAAAGTTGTATTTTTAGAAAATGTAAAAAATTTAGTTTCTCACGATAATGGAAATACTTTTAAAACAATTATTTCAGTTTTAGAAGATAAATTAGGTTACAAAGTTTTTACTAAAATTTTGAACTCAATGACACATGCAAATATCCCACAAAATCGTGAAAGAATTTTCATTGTAGCATTTGACCCAAATCAAGTAGAAAATTATTCTCAATTTAAATTTCCTTCGGAAATTAAGTTAACAAAAACTATTCACGATATATTAGAAAAAGGTAAACAAGTAGATAATTTATATTATAAAGAAGACCATGCATATTTTCCAGAACTTGAAAAAGCGATGACTTCAAAAGACACAGTTTATCAATGGCGTAGAGTTTACGCAAGGGAAAATAAAAGTAATGTTTGTCCAACATTAACTGCAAATATGGGAACAGGCGGACACAATGTACCACTTATAAAAGACGATTTTGGAATTAGAAAATTGACTCCAAAAGAATGTTTTTTATTTCAAGGTTATCCCGAAAATTATATTTTGCCAAACTTGGCAAATAGTAAACTTTATATGCAAGCAGGAAATTCTGTAACTACAACATTAATTGAGAGAATTAGCAATGAAATCATAAGAGTTTTATGAAATCGTTCGCAGAAATAGACATTGAAAAAAACGGAAATTATTTGAAACTGCTTTCAGCAGTTTCAAAGCTTTCGGGTTTATTCAGTGATAGTGCGGTTCCGTTTATAAATTATCGTGTTGCCGAAAATATATTTTGTAGAAGTTTTGATGCGGATAATTTATCTCGTTCAGATACGGCTTTTGATGCAAATTATAATTCTGTTGGTGTTGGTTTGAAAACTTTTGTTTGTAATGGTAATTCTAGTACAGAAAAAATAGCGGAATTTAACTCATTATCAAGAACTTTACAAGATTTCAAAGGTGAAGAATTAGCTTTAAAACTTGGAGAGTTCAGAAACGATAGAATTAATTTAGCTAATCGTGTTTACAATATACAAGATTCACTTTATCATATTGTTGCTCGAAAAGAAAAGGAATTATTGCTTTATGAAACGGACTATAACATCATAGATGTTGCTAATATACATTCGGTTAAAGATAATAAAGCAAGTTTACAATTTGAAGATGGAAATAATTTATACACTTTCAATTATTCAAAAAGTACACTTTTTAGAAAATTTATAATTCCTCAAAATGCTTTTCATTTACCAATTGATATAATTGAAGACCCGTATTCCTTGCTCCTTGAATTGTTTGAGGAGAATAAGAATTTAAAAACTGCAACTGACAAACTTGTTAAGGGCGAAAATTATGTGATTTTGCCTCTTTATGGCATTCAGAAAGGAGAAAAATTTATTTTTGAAAGAAGTGGTTTGAATCAATGGAATGCGAATGGAAGAAAAAGAGATTTTGGAGAAATTTATATTCCAATTCCTGCGGAATTGCACAGGAAATATCCAAATTTTTTTCCAAAACGTGACCAAGATTTTAACTTACAAATTCCAACAGGAGAAATATTTACTGCAAAAGTTTGTCAAGAAAACTCAAAAGCCTTGATGACTAACCCAAATAAAGCTTTATCTGATTGGTTATTACGTAGAGTTTTGCAGCTTGCAGAAGGCGAATTGGCGACGATAGAAAAACTTGACAAATTAGGTTTTGATAGTGTTATAATTATGAAAGACGAAAAAGGAGATTTCAAAATTGACATTATGAAAACCAACACTTACACCGAATTTAATGCCGAAATTGCATAAAAGACATCAGTAATACATGCTACAAGTAATTTGGGAATTTGGCTTAATTTGAAATTGGTTTTGTATTTGGAATATTAGGCAAATTTGAATAATGGGCTTAATTTAGTTCCAAACTGCTTTAGCGCGGGAACGTTATCAGCAAGTTTATCCCCCCCGCTAGCGCGAGCGTCCCGCTCGTGTCCATAACGAAGTCTCATTACTAAAAGTAAGTTTACATAATTATAATAATCCATTTATCTAGATTTCAACACAAAATGAAGTATTTGACTTTTTCCTTACGTGCTATTGTTGCATTCGTTTTTTTTCTTTTTTCTTTTTCATCCCAAGCACAATTACAACCGGGTCGCTATTTTAATGCTTCGTTGGGTATTGGGTATAGCTTTCCTAATTCAGATATTGATGTAAGCGGTTCTGGGTTTTATGCTCAAGGTGAGTATGTGTACAATCTAACCAAATGGTTCGGACTTCGTCCTTATGCAGGTGTTATTCTTACCTCTCCAGATGATAACAAAGACCAACAATTTCCAGGAGATTTTCAGGTTAGTACCAAGGCTTTTGTACTTGGAGGAAAAGCTCGTGTTGCAGCACCCATTCCGTGGGTAGCTCCTTATTTTGAAGTCGGTATTGGAGCTTCGATGGGTTCATTCAAAACCATCACACCCGAATTCAATATCAAAAAAAGCGGCGTTTTGCTGCACGTGCCTTTTAGTATTGGTTTGGCTCTTGGTCGTAAGCATAATTTTGATGTTGGATTTACGTATTATATCCACGATGCTGCTGAGCAATTTAATGGTGCTTTTGCCATTGGATATTCTATTCCTTTAGAGTGATTTTTGTTATAGTAGAGCCACTTTTATAGTTGAAACAATAGTTGTAATAACGAACATTTTTACTGATGAAATATTTAATTATAAGATCGATAGTTCTAATAAGTTTTTTAAACTTTTTTGTTTGTAAAGCTCAAAATGAAGACGATCCTTATTGGAAGTTTGATAAAGACAAGCATTTTCGTCCTCAACTTGAAAAGGGAGATTTTTTTAAGTTAAAAGGTTATGATTTTGGTTGGTTTGTAGTTGAACCCATATCTAAATTTTTAAAGGATAAGAAGCAAGAAGTTCAACTTGTTCAGTCATTGTCTTTTGGGCAAAAAGCACTTTACTACTGGTTTAATTTCGATTCTCTTGTTGCAAATGGAGGGTTTTCTCTATTTTATGAAAATGATAATTCAAAATATGTTCCGACAATTATTAAAGGTCTAGAATACGTTGGAGCAACTGAGGCGGCAAGTCTTGTAAAAAAATCATTTATAATCTATAACAAAAACAAAAAACAAGAAGCTAAAAAACAGGATGTTGATTTGTTAGATAGTGATTTTAATGATGATTTTTATGAAATGTCTTTGTTGGATGAAGAGTATATGCGAATTAATGAAAAGACAATGACAATAATTGAAGATTACATTCGTAAAAATTCAAATGAGATTTGTCTTGATGAAAATGGCAATGAGTTTTATATGAATAGTAAAGGGCTTCAAAAGACATTTTATCCCAATAAAAATATTAAAGCAGAATTTAGTCTCGAACAAGGTTTGATAAATGGTAAATTCAAGTCTTTTTATGAAAATGGTAATCCAAAAGAGATAGTAGAATATAAAAATGGAAGACAAACAGGGGAGCGTAAAGAATATTTTGAAAATGGAAAATTTAAATATGATGTTTCAATAGATGAAAAGAAAGATTTAGCAATTCATAAATGGTATTATGAGAATGGAAAAGCAAAAAAACTTGAAACAAAACTACTCAATAAAGACGAAAGGTTTGGAGAGTACAAAGAATGGCACGAAAACGGAAAACTAGCAGTAATTGGATCATATAAATCAGGACGCGATGGACAATGGCTTGAATTTTATAAAAATGGTGGACCGAAAATCAAAGCTACTTATGCTGGTGGAGATTTCAAATTGATAAATTGTTGGAACGAAAAAGGGGAACAGACACTTACAAATGGAACTGGATTGTATGTTTATGAAATTTTAACGTTCGATAATAAAGTTCAGAGGCACGAGGAAGAGTATAAAAATTATAAAAGACACGGCAAGCAAAAAATCTATACTGATAGAATTCTTACTTTCTATCAAGAAATGGAAAACGGTAAGCATAACGGAATTACTAGACGTTATTATTTAAATGGGAATTTAAGGGATGAAACTATTTATGAAAATGATAAGGAGATTTCTTCATTCAAAAGATCAAAATTTCAAAATCCAAAAGTGAGCACAGTTATTGTATCAAAGTTATGTTCGGAATGTTATAAAAATTATGAGGATTATGTATTGCCTGATAATACCCCTTCACCAGTAAATCATTTAATAATCGCAGAAAAATTTAAAGCAGAAACGTCGATTTTCGAGCATTATAATGATGACTATATTTTGACTTATGGTTATTTTTTACATGTAGATGAAAAAGGAGCCATAGTTGAGATAAATTTTGCTGTAGCTGATAATGGGTGGTTGGATGAGCAAGTTAAAGCAAGTATGTCTGAATTGCTATTTGAACCAGCATTGAAAAATGGAAAGCCTGTAAAAAGCATACATTATGTTCAGTATAAATTAAAATTGACGGAATAGTCTATATCCCGCTCCCCACACGATTCTTACTTTTATATAAATTTATTGTATGTGCTGCTCGAACGTCTCTGACTTCGAGCTATTGTACGTCGTGTTGCCATCCGTAGACGTGATTAAAGTCTCACGACTTTTTACGATAACTATCTTTCGAATGATTACCTCTTCAAAAGGTTGAAAAAACTACAAAATAACCATTGGGCTATTTTGTAGTTTTTTGTTTTTTATAAGTTGTTATTGGGTTCTGAAAACAAAACGTCTCGCCTAGCCCCGATTGTAGTGGAAATCCTCTTGTGCCGGGGTTCGGCATAAGAGATTGTAGCGGAAAGCGGGACGACTCGTGTGGTGCGCAAAGAAGTGGTGCTTCTAGAAAAAATCACCGTTGTCGCCAATGCTCTCTCAGCTAAACATCAGGGGTATTATGCTTATCGCGCTTTTTTATTTCTACTTTTCTATTCCTGCTTTTTATTTGTCCCTTTAGATTAGTACGCCAACTCCAAAAAGCAGACTCGTATTTTATCGCTATTTTTGCACCCGATACGGTTGAGTAGTTGAATAGGATATGGATAAAAAGAATACGCCTTGCTGGAGCAGCTGTCCAGACTGTCAGGGGCAAGGCAAGAAAAGCCAAAGACTTCGAAAAAAAGTGCGATTGCAGTACCAGCAGTTGGTAGCCAAACTTTCGGCTGATGGTGAAGTGGTGGTGCCTGAAGCGCCCAAAGCACCTTTGGTGTCTTGTTCGTTATGCGGTGGTTCGGGTTTGATTCCTTCGGAAGCGTTTCCTGTAGTTGCTACTGAAAACTATCCGCATATTGCCATTATTGGTGGCGGAATAGGTGGCGTGGCGTTGGCTGTGGCTTGTTTGCATCGCGGCATTCCGTTTACGCTTTTTGAACGCGATACCCACTTTGAGGCACGTTCGCAAGGCTATGGACTGACCTTGCAGCAAGCGAGCAAAGCCATAGAAGGTTTTGGAATTTTTTCTTTGACCGAAGGCGTGGTTTCTACACGACATTTGGTGCACAAAACAGACGGAACCGTAGTAGGCGAGTGGGGCATGCGAAAATGGGTGCAGCCCACCGAAAAAAAATACACCAAACGCTCCAACATTCATATTGCGCGACAAGCTTTGCGTTTGGCACTAGTGGAGCAACTCGGCGGAAATGACAACATACAATGGGGACATCAGTTGCTCGATTTTCAAGAGGAAGCTTCGGGTAAAATCCAGTTGCGCTTTCAAGTCGGTGAGCAAGTCAAAACAGTTCCAACCGATTTGGTGGTGGGTGCCGATGGGATTCGAAGTGTCGTCCGTCAGCAATTGATTGGAGAGGAAGTTACTCCTTTGCGCTATTTGGGTTGTCTTGTGATTTTAGGGATTTGTCCTTTGGATGCCTTAGCGCCGCTTACCTCAGATTTGTTGGATTCGGCTACGGTTTTTCAGACCGCCAATGGTCACGAACGTATCTATATTATGCCTTTTACAGAGGATTCGGTGATGTGGCAATTGAGTTTCCCGATGGAAGAAGACGAAGCCAAAAAATTTAGCGCACAAGGCGCACAAGCCTTGAAGGAAGAAGCGTTTCGAAGAACGCAATGGCATTCACCAATTCCGCAAATAGTCGATGCCACAGCGGCTGCTCAGGTATCGGGTTATCCCGTATATGATAGAACTTTGTTGACCACAGCCCAGTTTGAAAACGCAGGAAATAGCACTTTGATAGGCGATGCCGCGCATCCGATGAGTCCGTTCAAAGGGCAAGGAGCCAATCAAGCTTTGTTGGATGCTTTGGCGTTGGCTCGTAGCATCACCAAAGGCTGTAAAGCTTCCTCTCACTGGAGAACAGTAGGATTGCGAAAAAGTGTTTTACTTCCATTTGAAGCTGAAATGATTGCCCGAAGTGCTGTTAAAGTCAAGGATTCTGCCGCCGCCGCTGAATTTCTGCATTCGGATATCGTGCTTTATGAATCGGATGAACCGCGTGGACGAATACTCAAACGCAAAAAGCAGTAAGATTTAAAACTAGAACGCGGATGACACGGATGGTACGGATTTTCGCTGGTTTGTTTTATATTGAATCTGTTTAAATCTGCGTCATCTGCGTGCCATTTTCAAAGTGTTTTCTAGTAATGAATTGTCTAAGCCAAAGTATAAATTTTATCATTATTAGAACGCGGATGACACGGATGGTACGGATTTTCGCTGGTTTGTTTTATATTGAATCTGTTTAAATCTGCGTCATCTGTGTGCCATTTTCAAAGTATTTTCAATAACAAGTTGTCGAAGCCAAAGTATAAATTTTAATCATTATTAGAACGCGGATGACACGGATGGTACGGATTTTCGCTAGTTTGTTTTATATTGAATCTGTTTAAATCTGCGTCATCTGCGTGCCATTTTCAAAGTGTTTTCAATAACAAGTTGTCGAAAGGAAAGTATAAATTTTAATCATTATTAGAACGCGGACAACACTGATTGTAGGGATTTTCGCTGGTTTTATATAGAATCTGTTTTTATCTGTTTAAATCCGCGTCATCCGTGTTCCATTTTCAAAGTGTTTTCAATAACAAGTTGTCGAAGGCTAAGAGAAAATTTTGGCTTGCTTTTTGGTTAAAGTGTAGATAGTGTTCTTTGCTACAGTATTTTATTATTGGAAAGAAGGTTTTGGATTCCATTGCATTCTTCTCTATTTTATAAAGTTGTTTTGTAGTCAAAGCGTATTTTATTAACTCTTAAAACCAAAAAAAGATGAAAAAAGTAGTGCTGTTATTTTGTGTGCTAGGAATTATTTCTTGCAAAAAATCTGAAGTAGCCTTTGCTGAAGCGCAACCTGAAAAAACCTCTGATTTATCGTCGTTTCCCAAACACTTATTAGGGGAATATTATAACGTAGAACAAGAAAAAGGCTTGAAAATTAGTCCGTTTCAAATCGTCAGATCGATGGTTATGAAAGATACCTTTAGCCGAAAAGATTTATCGAAATATGAGCGTATTACTGAAGATACATTAACCAATTTACAGACTTCAGAAAAATACGTTATCAAAAAAATCAACGATTCTCTTTTTACAAATTATGTGTTTGTGGATACTGTTTTTACTATCAATAAGGAAAATGTCTTACGCAAAATGAAAGGCTATTATTTCCTTAACTCCAAAAGCAGCAATGATGTATGGTTGGTAAAAAAACTTTTTCTTAAAAAAGGACAATTGGGTATTAATGCAATTGCCAGCAAAGAGGATATCGCCTTGCTAGAGCAAATTACAGAAACCAAAAGAGATACAACAACGCCATTTATAGTGCAACCTACAAAAAAGCAATTTAGAGCATTTGTCAAGAAAAATGGTTTCTCGGAAGGAGAAGTGTATTTGAAGAAATAGTTTGTTTTCCTTTATTACCTCGCTTACAAAGAAATAAAGGCTGAATAGAAGCACGAATTTCTCGAATTTTTTATCAATATATTGGGCTTGTTTGTTGATAGTCATATATAAATTGGTGTTAATTCGTTTAATTCGTGTTTTTTTTATTTACAAAATGCTTACATTTGAATCGCACACGATTTAATCGTAAAAGATAAAAAAATGAAAACAACATTCTTTCAAAACAGTATGCGCATTCTTTTGGGCGCATTTATGACTTACGCAGGTGTAAGTCACTTAACATTTAATAGAACGGCATTTTTAGCACAAGTTCCCAAATGGCTTACAACAGACCCTGGTTTTATGGATTTTGTGGTGTTGTCTTCTGGGATAGTCGAAATGGCATTGGGCTTAGCACTTATTTTTTGGGTGAGCCAAAAAATATACGTTGGAATAGCGCTTGGGATATTCTTTATTTTGATTTTTCCTGGGAATCTTTCACAATACTATTACGGCATTGATTCTTTTGGTTTGAATACCGATAATAAGCGTTTGATTCGTTTGTTTTTTCAACCTGTTTTAGTGCTTTGGGCACTTTGGTCCACTGGAGCTTTGACTTATTTATTGAAAAAGAGAAAGGCTATTTCGCAACAGTCTTTTTATGATTTTGAAGCCGAATCCATTCAAGGTAAACGCATTCCAATGAGTGCTTATAAAGGAAAAACAGTACTCGTTGTAAACACCGCTAGTCAATGTGGATTAACGCCTCAATACGAAGGTCTTGAAAAGTTGTATCAAAAATATGAGAGCCAAGGGTTGGTAATTTTGGGATTTCCTTGCAACCAATTCGGGAAACAAGAAAAAGGAAGCGCGACAGAAATTGAAACCTTTTGTCAAGTCAATTATGGTGTTAGTTTTCCAATGTTTTCGAAAGTTGAGGTGAATGGAAGCCAAGCGCATCCTTTGTTTGTGTATTTGAAAGCAAGTTTAGGAGGTATTTTTGGAAGCACCATAAAATGGAATTTCACTAAATTTGTCATCGATAAAAACGGGCGTCCTGTACAACGTTTTGCACCGATTACAACCCCTGAAGCCATCGAAAAATACCTTCAAGAAATCCTCTAACAATGGAAAAAGATTTTAGCACGTTATATCTCGAGAACCAACTTTGTTTTCCGTTGTATGCGGCTTCTCGTTTGACCACAAAGCTGTATACTCCTTTTTTGGAAGACTTAGGGATTACGTATCCACAGTATTTAGTGTTACTGGTTTTATGGGAAAAGAATGCACAAACCGTAACAGAAATAGGCACTCGTTTGGCTTTAGAATCCAATACGTTGACGCCTCTTTTAAAACGCCTCGAACAAAAGGAATTGCTCACTAGGTCACGTTCTTCGAAAGATGAACGAGCCGTTTTGGTTACTTTAACAGCAAGCGGGCAAGCACTCAAAGAACAAGCCGTTTGCATTCCGCAAAAGATTATGGAATCTTTTGCGAATGCTTCTGTCAGTCAAGAGGAGCTTTTAGCTTTTCAAAAAACATTGACTAAGTTGGTGGAGTTGTTGCGTGAAGAATAGTGGTTGTATTTTCCTTACTTGAGGTAGCCTTTTATTGTTCGTTTATAGAGCAAAAAGTTATCTTAAAAATGTCTTTTAATTCATTAGGTTGTATAATCTTTATTTTTAAAATAGTCATAAAGCAATTTAGGAGTTATTTTAATTTGTAATTTTGAAAAAAGATTGGAAAATGGATTTACAAACACGAAAATTAAATTTCATCCAAGACTTTCTAAAATTAGAGAGTGAAAAAACGATTGCTCAATTTGAAAAGTTACTTAGGAACACAGTTGCGAATGAGGAAGAACTGAATCCAATGACAGTGGATGAATTTCATAAAAGAATTAATAAGTCTCTGGAAGATGTTAAAAATGGTAAAGTAACGGATGCGAATGACCTTTTAACAGAAATTGAAAAATGGAGTTAAAAGTCAAGTGGACCGATTTTTCTAAGAATGAGTTGAAAAATATTTTTGAATACTACAAAGACAAAGCCAGTGTTGCTATTGCTAGAAAACTTGTCACAGGAATTGTAAATGAAACGTTGAGGTTAAAGCTTCAACCGACAATTGGACAAGAGGAAGAATTGTTGAAAAATAGTGATAAGGAGTTTCGATATATAGTTTTTAAAAATTATAAAATCATTTATTTCGTCAATAGTCAACTGAATACGATTGAAGTAGTTGATGTTTTTGATACTAGACAAAATCCAATCAAAATCAAGAGAACTAAATAGTAAATGCGATTGTAACTATTGTTTTACACCGTGCATTTCAAAACAAAGAACCCCTAGAGTTGGCAGTCTCTAGGGGTTCTTTTTCTACAAGTTATACCTAACGATAAGATATAAACTCAAAAAAAATCTGGTATAATGCCGATATAGTATGAAAATAGTTCAATTTTTATTGGACTATATTGAAGACATAATCGGTATAAAAAATAAAGATTGAATTGGGATTAAAACATACCTCCGCCTCCTTTATTCGTATTGTCATCTCTTTGTTTGCGTTGTAAACTTTTGTTTTTTCCGCCACCAAAACCGTAGGTTACACCCAAGTATACTGTTCGGCTTTCCCAAGTAAATTCTCCAGTTTGTGGATAAGGATATTCAGCATCGAAAGCATAACGCATAGTGTTGAACATATCGTTGAAACGCACACTAATGTTCATTTTGTTGTTTAGCAAAGTATAGCGAACACCGCTGTCAATTTTGTACATTTCTTTGCTGTTGTTTTGCAATCCATCCACACTTCCTCTGTAGAATCCGAAAAGTAAAAAGCTCAAGCGCTTGTTGGCTTTGAAGTTAGAATTCAATCGACCGTTGAAAGCTGAAACAGTCACATTTCTATTAAAAGGTTCGCTCTTGTTGGTAGTTTCGTTAATTCTAAAAACTACTCCTTGTTGTTTGATGCTTGAGAAATCAATAGCTGGTTGTATGTCCCACCATTTGGTGATTTTATAATTGGCAGACACTTCAAATCCGAAAGCTGTATTGTTGTCGAAGTTGGTGTAGGACAAAATTTGGCTTTGGCCACTAAGGTCATTTTCATCAGGTGACAAGATACGGCTGATTTGGTCGTTGATGCTTCTAAGGAATACGCCTGCGGTAATGCTACCTTTTTCTAATACTTTGGTATAGTTTACTTCAATTGAGTTGGTAAATTGTGGACGTAATTTTTGATTACCTAAAGAAGTAACCAAAGGAGTTGCAAATTCACGGATAGGTTTGGTTTGTTCTAAGCTTGGACGGTCTACACGACGGCTATAGCTCAATTGCAAGGTGTTTTTCTCATTCAAATTATAAGTCAAATAAGCAGAAGGATAAACAGTAATGTAATCGTCATCAAAGGTGGTTTTTCCTCTGTTTAGGTTAGCAGCTACTTTGTAACTTTCAAAACGAGCCCCTATTTGGTAACTAATCTTTTTGAATTTTTGACCAAAAGTGGCATAGGCAGAATAAATATCAATATCGTACGTGTAATTCGATTGTTGGTCGGCTGGAGCAACTAATGGATTTCCGGTGCTATAATTGTTCTCTGTTCTTGTGATTCTGGCTTCGGCACCAGCTTCAAGTGTTGATTTTTCGTCGATTGGATTAACGTAATCAATGTTGAACGTGCTTAGTTTTTGAGCGTCTTTGATATTGTCTTTGAAAAAAACAGTGCTGTTGGAATTGTTAGTCGTAGTCGTTTCGGTATCAAAACTAGCTCTTTGGGTTTCTTTGTAATCGTTAAAGTTGGCTTCTACATCTAGCGTGTGGCCTTCTTTTTTGAAAATATGTTTGTACGCCAAGTTGTAAGTTCCTGTTTGATTAGGTCCTTCGTAAGTAGATTTTTGCAGAATTCTGTCAATCGTTCCTCCGTTGTTGTAGTCAATATTGGTGTTTACATTACCTGTTCCATCCGCTTTGTTTTGGGTGGTGTAAAAAGACAAGGTATTGTGGTCGTTGATTAAATAATCCATTCCCACTTTGTATAAAAATGAATCATTTTCATTCGATACATCTAATCGTTGCACTAGGTCTTGGTCCAATCTTGAGATTTTCCCATCGTTGAAATAAGTACCAAAGTTGCGTCCTCCGTTACCAAAGAAATTCACTTTGCCTACTTTGTAATTCATATCCAAAGATTGGTTGTATTTGGCAGTTTCACCAAAGGTAATTCCACAACTAAAACTTCCGTTAAAACCAGTATTGGCATTTTTGTGCAAGATAATATTGATGATGCCCGACATTCCTTCAGGATTGTATTTGGCACTAGGATTGGTAATCAATTCTATTTTTTTGATAGAAGTCGATGGGATTTGTTTTAACAATTGCGCTGGGTCAATGTTGGTCGGTCTGCCGTCAATTAAGACACGCACATTTTCATTGCCACGCAACGATAATTTTCCGTCTTGGTCCACATTTACTGAGGGAATATTGTTCATAATGTCAGAAGCCGATGCACCTGCCGTGGTCAAATCTTTTCCGACAGTGATTACTTTTCGGTCGATTTTTTGTTCAATAGTAGAGCGTTCGCTTACGATGTTTACGCCTTTCAATTGCGTCGCTTCTTCTTCTAAGCTAACTTTAAAAGTAGCTTCTTTTTTGTTTTCACTTAAAATGGCTGAACCGATGTATTTTCTAAATCCGATGTATTGAATTTCGATAGTGTAGCTTTTTAAAGCCAAATTTTTAATGGTGAATTCACCATTGTCATCGGTGTTTGCGCCCGAGATAACTTTTCCGTTGTCTTTGATTGAAACGATAGCATAAGATATCGGAGCGTTTGAAGTTTTTTCAGTGATTTTTCCGGTGATTTTCCCAGAATTTTGTGCCGTTCCTATTCCAACGACGCATAGTAGTAGAAAGGTGATTAGTTTGATTTGCATGATTGATTGATTTTGATTGATGTTTTATTTAGACTGAAAAGCTTGCGATATGTTACAAGAAAAATTAAGAAATGTTTATTTTGAAACACGATTATTCCTTTTTTCTAGGCTTTTGAGGCTCATTTTGGTTAAACAATGTTTGGTTTTAATCGATTTTTAGTCAGGAGCTTATCGATAGAAAAGGATGGGGTGAACTCTTTTTTTGGAACCCTTTCAAAAAAAATAGAAAACACGCTCATTTTTTTGAACTACCTTAAGAAAAATCAAACAAATTCGTTGAGCAAGCGGTTTTCTAATTGCTAAATAAGCAGTATCTTTGCGCACTTTTAAAATACAGTATACATGTCATTACAACAGATTCTTACTCCGTCGATTCACAAAGCCGTTCAAACCTTGTTTGACGTAACTCTTGATAAAGTTGAATTTCAAGCGACTCGAAAAGAATTCGAAGGAGATATTACCTTAGTCATTTTTCCCTTATTGAAAGTAATCAAAAGTAATCCGGTAGAGTTAGGAAACAAAATAGGAACTTATTTGGTAGAAAACGTAGCCGAAGTGGCTCGTTTTAACGTAGTATCTGGTTTTTTGAATATTGTCATTGCCGATGCCTACTATTTGAATTTCTTCAACGGAATCAAAGACGACACCCGTTATGGTTTTGTAACGCCAAGTCCAGATGCGAAAGCGGTAATGGTAGAATATTCTTCGCCCAACACCAACAAACCTTTGCATTTAGGGCACGTTAGAAACAATCTGTTGGGGTATTCTGTTGCTGAAATTATCAAAGCCTCTGGAAAAAAAGTATACAAAACACAAATCATCAACGATAGAGGAATCCATATTTGTAAGTCGATGTTGGCTTGGCAAAAATTTGGAAACGGCGCCACTCCAGAAAGCACAGGCTTGAAAGGAGATAAATTGGTGGGGAATTATTACGTGGCTTTTGATAAAGCGTACAAAGAAGAAATCAATCAATTAATGGCTGAAGGTAAAACCGAAGAAGAAGCAAAAAAACAAGCGCCTATTCTTTTGGAAGCCCAAGAAATGCTATTGAAATGGGAAGCGGGTGATGCTGCCGTAAAAGCCTTGTGGAGCACAATGAATCAATGGGTGTATGATGGTTTTGCGACTACTTACAAAAACTTAGGAGTTGATTTTGATAGTTATTACTACGAAAGCAATACCTATTTGCTAGGAAAAGACGTAGTGCAAGTAGGATTAGATAAAGGTATTTTCGAGAGAGACCCTGATGGTTCGGTTTGGATTGACTTGACTGATGAAGGTTTGGACCGTAAGATTGTTTTGCGTTCAGACGGGACAGCGGTTTATATGACGCAAGACATTGGAACAGCCATTCAGCGTGTAAAAGACATGTCTGATGTAGGAGGAATGGTGTACACAGTAGGAAACGAACAAGATTACCACTTCAAAGTATTGTTTTTGATATTGAAAAAACTAGGTTTTGACTGGGCTTCTAGCTTGTATCACCTTTCGTACGGAATGGTAGATTTGCCTTCTGGAAAAATGAAAAGTCGTGAAGGAACTGTTGTAGATGCCGATGACTTGATGCAAGAAATGACCGATACCGCTCAAAAAATTGCAGAAGATTTAGGGAAATTAGACGAATATTCAGCCGAAGAAAAGGCTGCTTTATATAGCACCATTGGATTAGGAGCTTTGAAATATTACATTCTAAAAGTTGACCCTAAAAAGCGCATTTTGTTTAACCCAGAAGAATCTGTAGATTTTGCTGGAAATACAGGTCCGTTCATTCAATATACTTATGCCAGAATCCAGTCGATTATTCGTAAAGCGGCTTTTGATTTTTCAGCGCCAAGTGCTCTAAACGAATTGAATGAAAAAGAAAAAGAACTCATCAAACAATTAGAATTGTTCCCAGAAGTGATTCAGAATGGAGCTCAATATCATAGTCCAGCATTGATTGCTAATTATACGTATGAGTTGGTTAGAGAGTACAACTCGTTCTACCAAGCGGTTTCTATTTTAGGAGAAGAAGATTTGCAAAAGAAAGTCTTCAGAGTACAATTGTCTAAAAAAGTAGCCGATACGATTGCGGCAGCTTTTAGTTTGTTGGGAATCAATGTTCCAGAACGTATGTAATTTTAATCGTAAAAACCAAAAGACATTCTTGTGAATACACCAAAATCGTATTTTCTTCGCTCTTTTCTGATTATCCTAATGGCTGCTTGCTTTTTCTTAGGATTAAAAGAAGTGTTGCCAAAAAAAATATTTGCAGCGGCCAAAGGTCCTTCTAAAAATGTATTGATTGACAGTATGTTGATTGATGCTTTTGAGTCGGAGCCCGACAGTGTAGCGATTACGCCCAATGATACGATGTCCGATCAAAAAATTGTTTTTGAGGAGTCCTTTGGCGTAACTTTTCCTGAAGAATCAATGGATAGTTACAAGGGATATCAGTATTTGATTCCTTTTTACGAACGATTGTATCGATTAGAAACCAATCAAAATGGTAAAGTTCGTATCGCTTATTTTGGTGATTCTATGACCGATGGCGATATGATTGTGCAAGATGTTCGTTCGGCATTTCAAAATAATTTTGGTGGAAAAGGGGTTGGTTTTGTTTCAATTACTTCAGAGTCTGCAGCTTCTAGAGGTTCTGTGTTGCACCAGTTTTCTGAAAATTGGAAAATGCAATCGTATCTGAATGTGAAAAATCCAATTCGTCCTTTTGGAGTAAATGGTCACGTATTTTTTGCCAATGATACCAATAAAGATATTTGGGTGAAATTTGGCGCTGGTAGAGCTAGAAATACAGCCTCTTTAGATAATCCTACTTTGTTTTACGGAAGTTCCTCCAATACTTCGGGTTACATAAGTTACCAACTCGAAAAAGACACCATCAATAAAAGTTTGACAGCTAATAATTTGCTTAATACGATTGTGTTGAAAAATGGCAATATGAAAGCGCTAAAGGTGAATTTCAAAAACGCGCAATCGGTTCCAGTATATGGGTTTAATTTTGATGACGGAAAAGGGGTTCACGTTGATAATTTTTCACAACGTGGAAATTCTGGAATTCCTATTTCAAAGTTTGATCCCGCTTTGATGCAAGCTTTTCAAAAGAAATTAAACTATAATTTAATCGTTTTGCATTACGGTACAAACGTCTTGAATTATGGTACAAAAGATTACAATTGGTACGCCAGAAGTATGACTAAAACCGTAAATCGTTTACGAGAAGGTTTTCCGGGAGCTTCGATTTTGATTGTTTCAACTGCTGATAAAGCTTCGAAATACAAAACCGAAATGAAAACCGATTCGGCTGTAGTGCCTTTGACTAATGCTCAGCGCAACTATGCCCTCAAAACCCAATCCGGATTTGTGAATTTGTACACGCTAATGGGCGGAGATGGCTCAATGGTAAAATGGGTTGAGCAAGAACCCGCTATGGCCAATAAAGATTATACGCATTTCAATATGAGAGGGTCTAAAAAGGTAGCAGGGATGATTTATGACCAAATTATGAATGGCTATCAGGAATACAAAAGATTGCGTAGAACAATAAAAACCGTAAAACCGGTAGCTCCTAAGGATAGCGTCATAGCGCAACCCGTTGTTCCTAAAACAGAAGAAACCGATGAGAACTAAATTCCTTTTTTTCTTTTGCTTTGTAGTCTTTAAAATGTTTTCTCAAAACACGCTTTTACCTGTGCTTATGTCAATATCATCTGTTAACGAAATGGTGGATCCTGAATTCTATCCAAGAGGAATTCAGAACACGGAGCGACTTACGACATTTTTTACCAAATTAAAAGTGTTGCAAAGTACCCAAAAGGGAAAATTGAATATTGTCCACATTGGGGATTCTCATATTCAAGGGGATGTAATGACGGCAGTTTGTAGAAACAATTTGCAAAAGAATTTTGGGAATGCTGGTCGTGGTTTGGTGTTTCCTTATACACTTGCGCATACGAATGGCTCTCCAGATGTCCGTTTTTCATCAAATGTAAAATGGACGAATCACCGCAATATCTTGCCTTTGAACGGAAGCCCAGTCGGTATAAGCGGTATTTCGTTGACTAGTAAATCAAAAAGTTTGCGTCTTACGTTACAGGTAAAAAACAAAGACTATTTTTTTAATACTTTAAAAATAATCACCCCAAACAACGAATCCCTTTTTGAAAGAGCGGGTGAGGTTGAAAAAACGGTTACAATCAAGACAGTACCCAAGAAGGTCGTTCATACCATTAAAAAAGGCGAAACGCTTTCTACCATTGCGGATCATTACAACGTAAGTACGGCAAAACTTAAAAAAGAAAACAAACTCACAAGTACTAAAATTACGGCGGGTAAGACATTAAAAATTCCTACCAACCAAACCAGTGAGAAATCGGTAGTAAAGACAAAGTATCATTCTGAATCTTTTGAAGAAGATATGAATTATCATTTTTTTGAGTCCGAAAAACCATTAGATCGTTTTGTTCTTTTGCCAAATGAAGAAGCTCCCTTGTATGCCTTGAATGGAGTGGTTTTAGAAAGTAACAACCCCGGAATTATCTATCATAATATTGGTGTAAATGGCGCTAAATACTCTGATTACAATAAATATCCGCTGTTTTTTGATCAGTTAAAAGCCCTGCAACCCGATTTGATTATTGTGTCTTTGGGAACCAATGAATCCTATGGTAAAATCACACCATTGGATTATCTAAGACAAGTACAGGAATTTTTATTGAAAGTTAGAGCACAAAATCCAGAAGCAGATGTTTTGATTATTACGCCACCGCCATCATTTTTGCCTCATCATCGTCTTAACACTTATGTAGATGAATATGCTAAGAGTTTGGTGAGTTATGCAACCTTAGGACAATACGCAGTTTGGGATTTGTTCCAGACGTTAGGCGGAATGCACGGCGTTAGTAAAATTTATGGCAAAGGATTAATGAATCCAGACCGGGTACACTATACGACTAACGGGTATCAGCTACAAGGAAATATGCTGTCGAATGTGTTGCTGAATGCTTTTAAAGAATTTAATAAATAAACTAGATTGTGATTACTATTACAGATATAACAAATTGGTTAAAAACCACTTTTGGTACTATTGATGCAGCTCAAGTGAATGAATGGATTACGTTCAATCCCAAAGAGCCTATTCTTTTTAATACCGCTTTTTTCTTAGGATTGTTTTTATTGTTCTATCCAATTTATATTCTTACGACCAAAGCCAAAACAAGGGTGTACCGACACATTTATGTTTTTGCTTTCTCGTTGTTCTTTTATTATAAATCCAGCGGAATCTATTTTTGCCTCTTGTTGTTTTCTGGTTTGGTCGATTATACGTTGGCTAAATTTCTTTATGAAGAAACTAAAGAAGGCTATCGTAAATTCTTTTTGATTCTTAGTATCATTTTCAATTTGTCTTTTTTAGGCTATTTCAAATATTCTAATTTCTTAATCGACAATTATAATCAGCTATTCGAAGGTCAAATCCATTTTATCGATGTGATTTTGCCAGTTGGAATTTCGTTCTATACCTTTCAATCGATGAGTTATATCATCGATATTTATAGACGAGAATTAGAACCAACAAAAAATATGTTGGATTATATGTTTTTCGTGTCCTTCTTTCCACAGTTGGTAGCGGGGCCTATCGTTCGTGCTTCGGAGTTTATTCCGCAAATTTATAGCAAGATTCAATTGTCTCGCGCCGATTTTGACTCAGCCGTATTTCTTATTATGGGCGGTTTAATCAAGAAAACCGTCATTTCAGACTATATCTCTTTGAACTTTGTGGACCGTGTATTCGATGCGCCCAAAAGTTATACCGCCTTCGAAAACCTAATGGCATCGTATGGCTACACGATTCAGATTTATTGTGACTTTTCAGGTTATTCCGATATGGCTATCGGGATTGCTTTATTGATGGGTTTCAAATTGTCAGTCAATTTTAGAACCCCTTATCAATCGGCTTCTATCACCGAGTTTTGGAGAAGATGGCATATTTCCTTGTCGACTTGGTTGCGTGATTACTTATACATTTCCGTAGGAGGAAACCGTCGTGGGAGTTTTGGAGGGTTTTTATTTCCCTCGTTGTTCTTTGCTGGTTTGATTGCTTGGGCAACTTGGTATTATCCAGTGAGTCCAATTCCGTTGGTGATTGCTATTGCTTCTCTTTTTGTTTTCTGTTTGACATTCTTATTGGCCAAAGACAAGAAAAGAACTATGTTTACCAATGTGAACTTAATGACTACGATGTTGCTAGGTGGTTTTTGGCACGGCGCAAGTTTGAAATTTATTATTTGGGGTGCTTTACACGGCATTGCTTTGGCGGTTAATAAATTGTTTTCGGATTATTTTCCTTCTTCCAAAGATTCTAAATTCACGTTTTGGAAAGCCATCACAACAGCTATTTCGGTATTAGTTACGTTTCATTTTGTAGTTTTCTGTTGGATATTTTTTAGAGCCAAAGATTTCTCTGTGGCCTTAGATATGATTACTTCAATTGGGGAATTACAATTCAATTGGGAACAATGGGCGATAGTTATTTCAGGTTACGAAAATGTATTTATAATGATTGCCATTGGGTACGCGCTTCACTTTATCCCAGCCAAAATCACTCAAGGACTAAAAACAATTTTCGACAGGCTACCGATGCTTTTCAAAGCCCTAATTCTTGCGCTTACCTTCTGGTTGGTTGCTGCAATGGCATCAAGCGAATTAGTACCTTTTATTTATTTCCAGTTTTAATTTTTTAGGATTGTATCAGTTGCAACACTAGATTTAGCAATACTTGTCAAGTGTAAAAAAAATTGATTTATATAAAACTTCAGAAAGTACGTATCATTTTGTTCTGATGATTTTCTGGTTTTATCATATTATAACTGAACTCTTATTTAAGTTTAGTATAAAAACAACAAGGGCTTTAAGCCCTTGTTGTGTAAAGTAATATGACTAGCAGAATAAGTTTTACTAGTTTATTCCACCACCTAAAGCTTTGTATAAATTGATAATGGCTTGATGTTGTAGTTTTTTGGTAATGATGAGGTCAATTTTGGAGTCCAAAGCTATCCTTTGTGCCAATAGTACTTCCAAGTACGTTGCTCTACCTGATTTGAACAAATCGTTTGCAATTTCAGTTGATTGCGCATAGGAAGAAACCTCTTTGTTTTTTAATTCATAAAGCTCTTTCAAGTTTTTTACATTGGACACTTCATTGGACACTTCGATATAGCCGTTTAAAATTGTCTTTTGATAATTGAGTAATGCTTCAGTTTGACTCGCTTTCGTCGTATTAAATTGTGATTTAATAGCACTTCTGTTTAAGATGGGTGCTGTCATTCCTCCAAGAATAGTGTATGCTATTGATTGAGGAGATTGAAAAAGCAATCCAGTAGTAAAGGCTTGGAATCCAGCTATCCCAGTAATTGTAAAGTTAGGATAAAAGGCTGCTTTTGCTGCTTTCACATCACATTTAGCCGCAAGTAGCGTAAGTTCTGCTTGTCTGATATCGGGTCTATTTGTGAGTAATTGCGAGGGAATACCTAAGTTAACAATACTGGGGTCTAAGGTGTTGAATTTAGTTTTGTCACGAATTATAGTTTGCGGAAATTGACCACAAAGAAAATTAAGTTTATTTTCTACTACTGTAATTTGTTGCAGTATTTTAAATTCAAATCCTTTGGAATTATTGACTTGCCCTTCAAATTGTTTTACGGCCAATTCATTGAGTATGCCCGTTTGTTTTTTTACTCTAATGATATCAAGAGCAGCTTGTTGAAGCGCAATCGTTTCTCGAATAATATCGAGTTCATTGTCTAAGGCTAGTAAATCAAAGTAAGTCGAAGCGACCTCTGCAATTAATGCCGTTTGAATTGCATTTCTACCTTCTATAGAACTACTAAAGCGGGCAACTGCTGCTTTTTTATTAGAGCGAAGTTTCCCCCAAACATCAACTTCCCAGCTTGCATTGAAGCCCGCAAAGTAGTCAGGTAGGTTTTCTGGAACGACTCTTCCAGGTTGAATATCGGTACTGGCGTTTCCAGCGCCATCCATTGTATATAATCCAAATTTGCGTTGAGCGGCCGATAATCCTGCACTTAAAACAGGAAGCTGAGCTCCTTTAGTGAATTGAACTCCTGCACGAGCAATTTCAATTTTTTGAATCGCAATCTGCAAATCATAATTATTGTTGATGGCAGAGGTAATCAGTTTCTTTAGATTATCATCTTTATAAAATAGCTCCCACTTTACCCTCGCACTGTTAAGCGTGTCTTTTGATTCCAAATAAGTAGCGGGTAAAGGCGTAAGTTGTTGTTCCGCTACATTATTTGTTGTCTTGCATCCAAAAAGAACAAGGGTTATAATGAGGAAAAAAACGATTCTTTTGAATTGTAACATAATTGTTGAAGTTGATTCTTTAATGAATAAAATTTATTTTGCGGCTGTATTTTTATAAGTCAAACTTGCAAAAATGTAGTAAAGCCCCGGTATGATAAGGATTCCGAAAACGGTACCAAACAACATTCCTCCAGCAGCAGCTGTACCAATAGTTCTATTGCCTATGGCACCAGCACCCGAAGCAAGCATAAGTGGGAGCAAGCCTGCAATAAGTGCAAATGAAGTCATTAGAATAGGTCGCAAACGAGCTAAGGCTCCTTCTATGGCGGCCTGAAACGGAGTTAGTCCTTCTTTTTGTTTGAGAATGGCGAACTCAATAATTAATACGGCATTCTTTCCTAGTAATCCAATAAGCATTACCATAGCGACCTGAGCATAAATATTGTTTTCTAGACCCAATGCGACCAAGAGGAAAAATGCTCCAAATACTCCCGTTGGCAAAGATAAAATCACCGGCAGTGGCAAAAGAAAGCTTTCGTATTGTGCCGCTAACAAGAAATAAATAAATAGTAAACAAATAAGAAAGATATAAATAGCTTCATTACCAGCATTCGCTTGTTCTCGTGAAGAACCACCCCAGTCAAAACCGTATCCCTTTGGAAGTTTTTCACTTGCAACAGCTTTGACAGCAGCAATGGCTTGCCCACTACTGAAGCCCTCTTTTGGTTCACCGTTTAACATAGCTGCTGGGTACATATTGTAGCGAGTGATTTGTTCCGGGCCATATACTTTTTCAATGGATAAAAAGGAGGACATCGCAACCATTTCACCTTGAGAGTTCTTAGTATAAAGCTTTAAAATATCCTCAGGCTTTGTTCTGAACTCAGGAGAGGACTGCACCATAACTTTATACATTTGATTAAATCTGATAAAATTGGTGGCATATTCACTTCCTAAATAGGTTTGTAGCGTATTCAGAATTTCGCTTATTACCACCCCTTTTTGCGCAGCTTTGGTATTGTCAATGTTTACAAGGAATTGGGGAAAGCTTGCATCAAAAGAAGAGAACGTGTTTTTTATTGCTTCATTTTTGTTCAATTCTAAGGCAAAATTTCGTGCTACTTCTTCTAATTTTTTCAAATCACTTTTGCCCGTTTTATCTAGAATTCGCAATTCAAATCCACTTGAGTTTCCATACCCAGGAACAGGAGGAGGGGTAAAAAATTCAATTTTACCATCTTTGATGTTTTTAGTGTCTTCTTTTAGCTTCTGGATTATTTCCTGGTCTGTCGTTCCTTTTCTTTCTTTCCAGCTTTTTAAGCTAATTAAGTTCATCCCGAATGACGCACCAGTTCCATCGGTAAGGAAATTGTAGCCTGCTAAGGTAGAAACAGAGGCAACACCTTCTATTTTTAAAGCAGCTTCTTGTATGGCATCTACTACTTTTTCAGAGCGTTCTAATGTGGCGCCTGAAGGAGTTGTGATACTTGCATAAATGGTTCCTTGGTCTTCATTTGGAATAAAACCGGTTGGTAAGAATTGTCCAATTCCAAAAGTTCCAACGCAAAATAAACCAAGCGCTAAGGTCGTTACTACACGTCTATTCACAACGTACTCAAGTATTTTTCGGTATCGTATTGCTACTGAATTATAGCGAGCGTTAAAGGCATCTATAAAGCGATTGATAATGGTGTTTTTGCGTTCTTGACCATGAGTGTTCTTTAGCATAAGAGCACACAAAGCGGGTGTCAATGTTAATGCAATAACACCTGAAAGAACAATTGCTATGGCCATTGTTACAGAAAACTGTCTGAAAAACACTCCTGATGGTCCCGGTAAAAAGGCTACCGGAATAAACACAGCAGACATCACTAAAGTAATCGCTATAATGGCTCCACCAATTTCTTTCATAGCACTTTCTGTAGCTTCTTTTGGATTGAGATGTTCTTCTTCCATTTTGGCGTGTACGGCTTCCACAACAACAATGGCATTGTCTACCACAATTCCAATGGCTAAAACCAATGCAAAAAGCGTGATTAGATTGATACTAAATCCAAAGAGTTGCATAAAGAAAAATGTACCGATTAGTGATACAGGAACTGCAATAGCAGGAATCAAAGTAGACCTAAAGTCTCCCAAGAAGATAAAAACGACTAAAGCAACCAATAGAAAAGCTTCTATCAGTGTATAAAGGACACCCTCAACAGACGCATTCAAAAAATTGGAAACATCATAACTATAGGTGTATGATATTCCTGCGGGAAAAGAGGACTTTAACTCGTCCATTTTATTTTTAATGTTTTCAATTACATCGCTTGCATTACTTCCCGGACGTTGTTTTAGAACAATTGCAGCAGATGGTTTTCCGTTTTCTTTGGATAAAACATCATAATCTAGTGAGCCAAATTCTACATCGGCTATGTCTTTCAAACGCAACAGTTCTCCTTGAAAATCACGTTTTATGATTACATTTTCATATTGTTCTTTGGTATTGTATTTTCCTGTATATTTTACTACATATTGTAGGGATTGTTCTATTTTTCCAGAGCTTTCGCCCACTTTCCCAGGGGCAGCTTCTATATTTTGCTGCTTAAGATTTTGAATGACTTCTTCGGTCGAAATATTATAAGCAGCCATTTTTACTGGGTTGAGCCAAACACGCATTGCATATTCTCGTTGCCCCATTATATCGGCATAACCCACTCCTTCAATTCGTTTTAGTTCTGGTATGATATTGATATCAGCAAAATTGAATAGGAATTTTTCATCAAGATTGGTGTCTGAACTTAATATGTTAAGATACAACAGCATACTGTTTTGTACCTTTTCAACAATTACTCCAGACTTAATTACTTCTTCGGGTAATTCATCCAGAACAGAAGAAACCCTATTTTGTACGTTGACAGCGGCAATTTCTGGGTCTGTCCCCGCTTTAAAGATGATGTTGATGACACTGGTTCCGTCGTTTCCTGATACAGACGACATATAAGCCATTCCAGGCACACCATTCACAGCACGTTCCAAAGTAGTTACTACTGCTTTTACACAGGCTTCAGCATTTGCTCCAGTATATTTAGTGGTAACCGTCACTTCTGGTGGAGCAATATCTGGGAATTGGGTCATAGGTAATTGTGTCAATGACAATACCCCTAAAAGAACAATAATTAATGAGATAACTATTGATAGTACAGGTCTATGTATAAATTTTGAGTACATTGTTTTGTTTTTTTAAAGTCTACAGACTTTATAGTTTTGAAATTAATTCTTGCATTCGTTTGGTTTCAGGGAATATTTTATCTCCTTCTTTTAAGTTCTGAATGCCTTCATATATAATTCTGTCCGATGTTTTTAATCCTGACTCGATTACATACAAGTGTTGAATGCGTTGTTTGATTTCAATATTTCTTGCGCGTACAATGTTGTTGTCATCTACGACATAAACGTATACTTTGTCTTGTATTTCAAAGGATGCTTTTTGAGGAATAAGCAAGGCTTTTTTTATAGTATTGGTCAGCTGAATTTTTCCACTTGACCCATGCTTTAATAGTAAATCAGGGTTTGGAAATTTAGCTCTAAAGGCTATATTTCCAGTTGTTTTGTCAAATTCTCCTTCAATCGTTTCAATGCTTCCTTTGTAAGCATGTGCTTTGTTATTGGCTAAGAGTAAAGTAATATCTGCTGCGTTATTCTCTTTTTTTTGCTCTTTAAACTGCAAGTATTCCTTTTCGGATACATTAAAATAAGCATAGACAGAGCTGTTATTGGATATTGTGGTAAGAAGCGTTCCCTCATTGATTAAACTTCCAATTTTGAAAGGAATTCGATTGATGACGCCGTCAAAAGGAGCTTTTATTTTTGTCAATGAAACTTGAATTTCTGCACTAGATTGATTCGCTCGGTATTCATCTATACGAGCTAAAGCGGCTGTATAAGCGGCTTGCGCTTTTTCTAATTCTGTTTTGGATACAATGTTTTTGTTGGCTAGTGTTTTAATGTTTTGCAAATCAAGTTCTGCAGTTTTTGCCTCAGCTAAAGCATTTTTTACCATAGCTTTCGCTTTAAGAACATCTTTTTGTAAAGTTTGACTACTTATGGTGAAAAGTAATTGTCCTGCTTTTACAGGTTTACCTTCATCAACGTATATTTTTTCGATGTAGCCATTAATTTTTGTTCTAATCTCAACATTTTGCAGGGATTGTATTTCTGCTACATGGTCTATCGTAAAAGTGGTGTCTACCAAAATAGGATTAGTAGTTGGGTATTTTTCTAAAGCGATTTTTTCACTTTTATTTGAGTTGCATGAGAAGGTAGTCCCAATAGCAATAACTAGGACAAAAATCAAAATAATTTTGTTCATTTTTATGAAAATTAAATAATAGTAAGTACAGTGTTTTTCTGTTACATTGACAAACCTTTCTTGGGAAGTACAATAAAACAGCTACTTAGTGTAATAATTATTTAATTTTCTGGAGGAGGAGGAACAATATCTTGGTAATACTGACGTGGCTCTATATGGATATAATTATCAGATATTTTTCTGAAATTGAAAGCCAATGGTAGTTGAAAATGAAAGGTAATAGGGAATAAGGACGTCTCGAAACTATCTTCTATTTCGTTTACTGAGTTTTGGTCACTATCGTCCGTTGTTTCAAATGGTAAGTTTGAGTTCGTATTTTTAGTGGTATTCGATACATCATTCAAAACAGATTGTTTGCTCTTTTGACTGCTTGATGAAATAGTCGAATAAGCCCCAGTACTGGCAAGTGCAGTAATGTCAACAAAGAGTAGTAGCATTATAAGCCATATCAATACTGAGCGCATATGAAGATACTTTTTTTCCATTATGAGCTGCAAATATATACGAATTCCTTAATGTGGTTTGCTATTTAAGAATATCTTAGGTATTTTTTAGTAAAACCATAAGACTTGTTTTTTAACTCTTTGTGTTTTCTTGAATTTGGTGGGTTACAGCAATGATTTTGAGTGAATTGGTACCTTTTGTTTATTTCCAATTCTAGCATACCATACTTTTTAGGAGCGGAGGCAATAGGCTTTTCTTGTAGACAGGTTTCCCGCTGTCCACTATATCTCCTGCCTTGTTTGGTCACAAGTCAGGAGGGTGCCGTTCCCATCGGGGCTAAAAAGTAAGCATAAAGCTTTTTTGGATTCATACCAAAAAGTAAAATTTAAGAAGCTGCTTTATAGTGGCTTTTTTGTTTTCAAAAACGCCTAAATTCTCCAAAGTTTAAAGTTCAAATCTTTGTGCCTCTAAACCTTTATAGTATATTTGCATCTCAAAAAAATAGAAAATTATGTTCGATAATTTAAGCGATAAGTTAGATAAAGCGTTCCATATTCTAAAAGGACACGGAAAAATCACCGAAGTCAATGTAGCCGATACCTTAAAAGAAGTTCGTCGTGCGTTGCTAGATGCCGATGTTAACTTTAAAATTGCCAAAGATTTTACAGCCAAAGTTAAAGAAAAAGCCATTGGTCAAGACGTATTAACGACCTTGCAACCAGGACAATTGTTGGTGAAATTGGTTAAAGACGAATTAACCGAATTAATGGGAGGCGATGTTGCTGGAATCAATTTGTCTGGTAATCCATCCGTTATTTTGATGTCAGGGTTACAAGGTTCTGGTAAAACTACCTTCTCTGGTAAATTAGCCAATTATCTTCAAACCAAAAAAAATAAAAAAGTACTGTTAGTTGCTTGTGATATTTATCGTCCAGCAGCGATTCAACAATTATATGTTGTTGGAGATTCTATAGCCGTTGAGGTGTATTCTGAACCAGAAAACAAAAATCCTGTAGAGATTGCACAAAATGCGATTAAGCACGCAAAATCCAACGGATTCAATGTGGTAATCGTAGATACCGCAGGTCGTTTGGCTGTGGATGAAGAGATGATGAACGAAATCGAACGCGTTCACAAAGCCATTCAGCCACAAGAAACCTTGTTTGTAGTCGATTCTATGACAGGTCAAGATGCCGTAAATACAGCAAAAACTTTCAACGATCGTCTAAACTTTGATGGAGTTATCTTAACGAAATTAGATGGTGATACTCGTGGTGGAGCAGCCTTGTCTATCAAGACTGTTGTAAACAAACCGATTAAGTTTGTAGGAACAGGAGAAAAAATGGATGCCATTGATGTATTCTACCCTGTTCGTATGGCAGAACGTATCCTTGGAATGGGAGACGTTGTTTCTTTGGTAGAGCGTGCTCAAGAGCAGTTCAACGAAGAAGAAGCCAGAAAATTACAAAAGAAAATTGCTAAAAATGAATTTGGTTTTGATGATTTCTTAACCCAAATTCAGCAAGTAAAGAAAATGGGTAATATGAAGGATTTGGTTGGAATGATACCAGGTGCTTCCAAAGCAATGAAAGATATCGAAATTGAAGACGATGCTTTCAAACATATTGAAGCCATCATCCATTCTATGACACCTGGAGAAAGAAGCAAACCAGCCCTAATCGACGCCAAACGTAAGATTAGAATCGCTAAAGGTTCTGGAACCAAAGTAGAGCAAGTCAATCAATTGATGAAGCAATTCGACCAAATGAGCAAAATGATGAAAATGATGCAAGGTCCAGGCGGAAAGAATTTAATGAAAATGATGGGTGGGATGAAAGGAATGCCGGGAATGCCAGGTATGCCTAGATAATAAAGAAATCAGTTTTCGGTATCCAAATTTTGATACTACAAATTGCCTAGTACCTATTGAGTATTTTAAAACAATCAACTACAAACAATAAACAGTTCTTATGCAACTACTAGACGGAAAAAAAACATCAGAAGATATTAAGAAAGAAATTGCCATCGAAGTGCAACAAATGAAAGACAATGGGGAGAAAGTGCCTCACTTGGCTGCAGTAATTGTGGGTACAGATGGTGCTAGTTTGACTTACGTAGGTAGTAAAGTACGTTCTTGTCAGCAAATTGGTTTTGAATCAACATTGGTGAGTTTGCCAGAAAGTATTACAGAAGCTGAGTTGTTGTTGAAGATTAAAGAATTGAATGAAGATGATGATTTAGATGGCTACATCGTACAATTACCATTGCCAAAACATATTGATGAACAAAAAATATTAATGGCAATTGACCCTGACAAAGATGTTGATGGCTTCCATCCAGCTAATTTCGGAAAAATGGCACTAGATATGGATACTTTTATTCCTGCTACGCCCTTCGGAATTATGCAATTGTTAGAGCGCTATAAAGTGGATACAGTAGGGAAACATACGGTTGTAATTGGAAGAAGTCATATTGTAGGTCGTCCGATGAGTATCTTGATGAGCCGCAAAGGAAACCCAGGTGATTCAACCGTTACTTTAACGCATAGTAGAACCAAAAATATTGAGGAATTTACTAAAAATGCCGATATCATTATCACCGCATTAGGTGTTCCTAATTATTTGAAAGCGGATATGGTAAAAGACGGCGTTGTTGTTATCGACGTAGGAATCACTAGAGTGGAGGACGCTTCTCATCCAAAAGGATATGTTATCACGGGTGATGTTGATTTTGATGGAGTAAGTAAAAAATCCTCATTCATAACTCCTGTTCCTGGAGGAGTAGGTCCTATGACTATCGCGATGTTGTTGCAAAATACATTATTAGCGAGAAAAATGAGAATGAAGTAATAGTCTTTTATAAAAATGATAAAGCTCAAACGCAAGTTTGGGCTTTTTTTTGTCTTAAGATTTGCATAAATACTGTACTTCAAAGAGCAATTTAAAATTTAAACAATACTTTTGCAACACTTAAAATAAGCAGCCCCAATGGACGATTATTATTCGGAAAAATTGAAAAAATAAAGCTCTTGAAAATCATTTCAAGAAGCTATAACTTAACCTGTAGATTATTGAAATGAAAGCGTTTTACAAAAACAATAACGGATTGTTTGAGTCAAAAGAATGGACTCCTAATTGTTGGATTAATGTTGAATGTCCAACAGAAGATGAAAAAAATTACCTGCTTGAAGAACTAAAGGTTCCCGAAGAATTCTATAATGATATCGAAGATATTGACGAAAGACCCCGTATTGAGATAGAGAACGGTTGGACCTTGATTATCATTAGAATCCCAGTAAATACCAATAATATAAAATTACCTTTCAATACAATTCCAGTTGGAATCGTTTTTAAAGGTGACATTTGTGTGACGATTAGTTTTCATAAAACAGAGATGTTGACGGATTTTGTGGTGTACACACAGCGTAAAGGCAAAAACATCAAAGATAATTTTGACTTAGTTTTGAAATTGCTTTTATCTTCGAGTGTTTGGTACTTAAAGTATTTAAAACAAGTCAATCAAAAGATTAAGCTTGCAGAAGACAATTTGGAAGAGTCTATCAAAAACGAGGAATTGCAAGCGTTACTTCAAATTGAAAAATGCTTAGTATTCTTTATGACTTCTTTAAAAGGAAATGATATTTTACTACATCGAATAAAAAATCTAAAATCCCAAAGAGATTCTTATGACCCTGAATTGTTAGAGGATGTTGAGATTGAGTTGCGTCAAGCACAAGAAACGACAAACATTTATAGCGATATATTGACAGGAATGATGGATGCTTATGCTTCAGTGATATCGAATAATTTAAATGCGATTATGAAGCAAATGACCTCTATCTCTATTATACTAATGATTCCTACTGTAATAGCAAGTTTGTATGGTATGAACGTGCCCAATAATCTCGAAGGCAATGCTTATGGTTTACCAATAGTCATTCTTGTTTCTATCATCTTATCGGTTTTTGGTGTGTTTTTGTTTAAAAAGAAAAGATGGTTTTAAAAAAGGCAACTTTTTCTTTTATATTTCATTTATTTATTTAACTTTGTATTTCAAAGTACTTTTATTATGACTGAAAAGCATCAAGAAGATTTAGTGCATATCCGTTCCATGATGGAGCGTTCTTCCCGTTTTATTTCTTTAAGCGGTTTGTCTGGCGTTTTTGCTGGTTTGTCTGCTCTACTAGGCGGTGTATATGTTTATCAATTGTTTAAAGCCAATGGTATCGAGTATTTTGAAGACAATCATCAGTTGTATTCTACTAGTTTAATAACCAAATTAATCCTTACAGCATTTGTTATCTTGTTCTTTGCACTTGCTTTTGGTATTTTTTTTACAGTTAGAAAAAGTAAAAAATTAAACTTGCCAATCTGGACTTCAGCTACAAAAAATATGCTTTTCAATTTAGCAATTCCTCTAATTGCTGGTGCTGTCTTTTGTTTTGCACTTGTTTATCATCAGATGTTTATTTTGGTAGCGCCTAGTACCTTGATTTTTTATGGTTTAGCCTTGCTAAATGCAGAGAAATATACTTACTCAGATATTAAATACCTAGGATTTTCAGAGGTAATTTTAGGAAGTATTGCTTTGTTTTTTGTAGGATACGGTTTGGTGTTTTGGATTCTCGGTTTCGGTATATTGCACATTTTCTATGGTTTATTATTATTCAAAAAATATAAATAACCATCGATGGGAATTATAGATAAACTAAATAAAGATTTCGAGAGTCGCGTCAGATTAGGCATTATGTCTATTTTGATGGTTAACGATTGGGTAGATTTTACCGAAATGAAATCGCTATTGGATATAACCGATGGAAATTTAGCCAGCCATTCCAGTGCTTTAGAAAAGGGGGAATATATCGAAGTTAAAAAAGAATTTGTTGGTAAGAAACCCAAAACTTCGTATCGAGTAACGAATAAAGGACGTGTTGCCTTTGAACAACACCTCAAAAGTCTTGAAAAATTATTGAAACCTAAATAACTATTTTTTTGTCTAATTACTTTGAAATACAAAGTACTTTTAAATTTTAATTATGAAAAAACACCATTTCATTTTCGCCTCAAGCTTTGTTTTTACCTTGCTTTTTTACAATCAATCTGTTGGTTTAAACCTTGCTATTTTTGGTTTGTTCCTGACAGTAATGATTGTTTATTTTTTTAAAAATCAGTTCGCAAACAAATCCCATTGGTGGCTAGTTTTTACTTCTGTCTTATCTTGTTTGTCGTTTGCTTGGTATGGCGATTTTGCTTCTTTTTTAGCGCTTTTTCTCTCCATTATTATGCTACAATTTAGGACGCAATTGGTCGAGTTAAAATTGATTCAATTAGTCCCATTGATTGTTGTTAATGGATTTGCTTCTTTAGGTCGCCCCTTTTTGTTTTCGCAATGGTTACCTAAACGAGAATTAAAAAATGATTTTGCCAAAAAGTTGATTGCTTATGTGATGATTCCGCTAGTGTTTTTACTGCTATTTTTTATTGTATATTCTTTTGGTAGCGACCATTTTTCGGCACTTTTTACAGACTACACTTTAGATTTGGATATTTTTGAACTGCTTTTAATCGTCTTGATTGGGTTTTATATTTCCTTTAGTTTTTGGAATTATTGGGTTCCCGACATGTCCTATGAACTTAATGAAAAGTTAGCTAATGACTTCGTAATAGCCGAGGAGGTAAATGAACCCACTTTTTCTTTTTTGGATTTAGATTTTGAAAGGAAAAGTGGTGAAATCACTTTGTGGTTGCTTAATACTATGCTTTTGGTTTTTATAGTCACCTACAACTACGAACAATTTTTTGAAGTAACAGCAAGTAGCTCATTGAGTAAAGCGACGCACGAAAGAGTGAATGCGGTTATTTTTTCAACGATTATGGCGGTTGGTGTTTTATTGTTTTACTTTAAAGGTGGTTTTAATTTTGATAAAAAAGCTATTAATCTTAAACGTTTGGCCAAAATTTGGATTGTTTTAAATGCTGTATTAATCATAAGTACGTTTGTTAAGAATTCTGAATATGTTGCTTTTTTTGGTCTGACATACAAAAGATTGGGGGTTTATGCCTTCTTGATTTTGGCTTTTATAGGTTTGGGGTATACTTTCATAAAGATTATTCGTCAAAAGACCAATGCTTATATTTTTAATCAAATGGCGTGGTTTTTTTATGGAACCATTCTGGTGTGTGCTTGTATCAATTGGGGAAATGTAATTACAGTCTACAATATTTCGGTAGGGAAAGGAGTGGAGCCTACTTTTTTATGTAGCTTGAATTTTAATGATGAAGCGAGGGAAAACTATTTTTTAGCGAACAAAATCAATGCTCCTGAGCAATATTCCTATAGACAAGGTTTTGTCCATCAACAAAAAAAGGAATCCTTTTTATCTAAGGTTTTGTATTATGAGTTTATAAAAGACTAAGACATAAATAATAAAACCCAAGACTCTCATCTTGGGTTTTCTATTTAGTATTCTCCTCTTTTCTTAAATCTAGGGTCGTCTTTTTTGATGAATTCGGCTCTTCGTTTTGGAGTTTCAGCTTTAGCTTTAGGCAAACTGGCTTCTTCTGTTTTACTTGAAGGTTCTATTAGCGTATTGAGTTCTTTTATTTCGGCATCGGTTAAATCTCTGTAGCGTCCCACTGGAACATCCAAAGAGATATTAATGATTCGGATTCGCTTCAAAGCAGTTACTTCATACCCTAAATATTCGCACATTCTTCGAATTTGACGATTTAAGCCTTGTGTTAAAATAATTTTGAAGGTGTATTTACTGATTTGCTCTACTTTGCATTTGCGAGTTACTGTTTCCAAAATCGGAATACCGTTACCCATTCTTTGAATGAAACGGTCGGTTATGGGTTTGTTTACGGTAACTGTATATTCTTTCTCGTGGTTGTTTCTAGCACGCAAAATTTTGTTCACAATATCTCCGTCATTGGTCATAAAAATCAAGCCTTCACTGGCTTTGTCCAATCGGCCAATAGGAAAAATACGCTTAGGGTAATTAATGTAATCTACGATATTGTTACGAACTTCTAGATTGGTTGTACACTCAATGCCTACGGGTTTGTTGAAAGCCAAGTACACTAATTTTTCATGCTTTTCGGTAATCAATTTTCCGTCTATGCGTACTTCATCTTGAGGCGAAACTTTAGTTCCCATTTCAGGAACCACACCATTAATGGTTACTCGGCCTTCTTCGATTAGTTTATCGGCTTCACGACGAGAACAATATCCTGTTTCTCCAATGAATTTATTGAGTCGTTTTAGATTTTCTTCCATAATGCAAAAATATAAAATTGAATAGCAGTTTATGGTACTAATACAATTGTTTGTTTTTATAATTAAAATTGTGTTTTGGGAGGATTCTTAGCTCTCTTTTTCGAATAAAAAATCACTTACTTTATGATACAGTTGGTTGTCGTGCATACTGTGTCCCAAACCATTAGTCTCATAGAAAATGGCATCTTTCCAAGTGGCAGCAATTTTTTTAGCTTCTGCAATTTTAACCACAGGGTCTAATGTATCGTGCGCAATAAAACCTTTTGTATCCACTTTTTTAGCAAACAGTTGACTTGAGAATTGATGAATGTCTAACTTAAAATGGTTTAAATAATGATTCTCGATATTTTTAGCAATGGTAGTATTGAGTCGCAATAATTTGATAAAATTGGAAAGTATAATGGTAAAATCACTTGGAGTACCTAAAATCACCATTTTTTTTATCGCTTTGTTTTGATACATCGATTGGTAGTACAAACACGTTTGACCTCCAATGGAATGACCAATAAGGTAATCTGGATTGAATTTTTGAACCGCAAGATGAATGAATGCTGCATATTTTGGAATACTAAATTCTTTACCGCTAGACTGACCGTGGGCAGGTGCATCAATTGCGACAATCGTACTACCAGACTTTTTTAGGAACGGTAATAACTTTTCCCAACGAGAGGCATTGCTTTCCCATCCGTGTACTAATAAAATTATAGTGTCATTCCCTTTCCAAGTATAGGTTTGAAAAAAAGAGTCTTCATAACTTATTTTTTCGGATTGTGCCTGTTGTAGAATCTCAGGAAGTTGTTCGTTATTTAGTTTTCCAGCTCTTGGTTCGCTAAATAAACCATAAGCAATTTTGGTTGCTTTTTTTGGGAACGCAAAACTTAGTAGATTTAGTCCTAAACCTAAGAATTTGATATAAAGATAAAGTGCGGTTTTTTTCATATCAAAAAAGCCTCCTAAAAAGGAGGCTTGTTGGATTTAGATTGTTGAGAACAATTGTTCCATTTTTTCTCTTTCTTCCTCAGCAAGGACACTATCAACCAAGATTCTTCCTGAGTGCTCATCGATGATGATTTTCTTTCTTGCAGCAATTTCAACTTGCGTTTGTGGTGGAATAGTAAAGAATGAACCTGCAGAAGCTCCTCTTTCAATAGAAACTACCGCTAATCCGTTACGAACACTGCTTCTGATTCTGTTGTAAGCAGCCAAAAGACGTGGTTCAATATTCGCTTGATATTCCGCAGATTTTTCAGTTAAAAATTGCTCTTCTTTTTGAGTTTCAGCCATAATAGCTTCTAACTCTGATTTTTTATGTTTTAAATGAGAAGTTTTAGCTTCTAATTTTTCTCTAGAATTAGTGATAACTTCTTTTTTGTGTTCGATAGAAGCTTTCATTTCTTTGATTTGCTTTTCAGCCAATTGAATTTCTAATTCTTGAAACTCTACTTCTTTTGTCAAAGAATTGAATTCGCGATTGTTACGAACCGTTTCTTGTTGTTTGGTGTATTTTTTAATCGCTTCTTTGTGCTCATCGATGGCATTTTTCTTTACTTTAATCAAGTCTTCGATAACCTCAAGATCTGCTTTTAATTTTTCGGTACGAGTGCTTAAACCTGCAACTTCGTCTTCTAAATCTTCCACCTCTAAAGGAAGCTCTCCTCTTACGTTTCTAATTTCGTCAATTCTTGAGTCAATAAGTTGTAAATCGTAGATTGCTCTTAACTTTTCTTCAACACTTAATTCTTTCGTAGTAGCCATATTCTATAAGTACTTAACTGGATTTGTATTTTCTTCTGATAAAATGATTCCGCTTGGTAGCGAGACGGGTGCAAAATTAAGGATTTTTTTTCGAAGATACTCAACAATATAATTTTTTGTATAACGTTCGCTTTCAAAATGTCCGATATCAGCTAAAAGTATCCGATTTTCTGCTTCATAAAACTGATGATATTTCAAATCTGCGGTCAAATAGGCGTCGGCTCCTGCCTGAATGGCTTGTGAAATGGCAAAACTTCCTGCACCACCTAAAACGGCTACTTTTTTGATGGGACGACCCAAAAATGCCGAATGTCGAATGCCTTTTGCTTGCATTTTTTCTTTTACAAAATGCAAAAAGGACGATTCTTCCATCGGTTCTTCTAGTTCACCGACCATTCCTAGTCCGATTTTTTGGTAATTGTTTTGCAAATCATAAATTTCGTAAGCTACTTCTTCGTAGATATGAGTAGCAAATAATGCTTTTAGAATTTTTGACTGCAAATGTTTTTCAAAAACAACTTCTATTTTGGTTTCTGTTCCTGTTGATAAAACGCCTTTTTGCCCTACCACAGGATTGCTGTTTTCGTTGCCTTGATAGGTAAAAGTCCCCTCTGAATTGAAGCTGCAATTATCATAATTACCTATACTTCCGGCGCCTGCTTGAAACAAAGCGTTTCGAACGGCATCTGCATTTTCTCTTATCGTGTAGGTAACTAATTTGCGAATATAGTTTTGTTTGGGAACCAATATTTTGGTGTTTTTTAGTCCCAAGGCATCACAGAAGATTTGATTTACACCTTCAGGATGATTGTCTAAAGCGGTATGTACAGCATATATGGCAATGTCGTTTTTAATCGCTTTTAGAATCGCTTTTTCAACATAATTTTTGCCAGTAATTTTTTTAATGCCCGAAAAAAGAATGGGGTGAAAGCACACGACCAAATTGCAATTTTTGTTAATTGCTTCTGTGATTACATTTTCTAGGGCGTCGTGACAAACCAAAACACCAGTAGCTTCGGCATCTTGGTCACCCACTAATAAGCCTACATTGTCGAAATCTTCTGCATAACCTAGTGGCGCCATTTCTTCGAGTAAAGCAAGGATTTGTTTTATTTTCATTCAAAAGAATTTTGAGTATTAGTTTGATTTGTTTTTCAAAGGGAGTACCTGAAAAGCCTAACAAATATACGCTTTTTAGTTTTTTTATTGAATAATTATAAAAAGGCTATTTGTTCTCTTTTTTTCTTCGAAGAACAAATTTAAATATTCATTAACAGTAAATTAGGATAGTTTTTGAAAGGCAGAACGATAATTGGGTATTTTTGTAGTCTAATTTTTATGTAATTATGAAGCAACTGGCCATTGTTTTTGGGCTTTTATTTTTTTCTTTAGGAAAGGCACAAACCACTACTTTGTTAAGAGGAAAGGTGATGAGTGATACATTGGCAGTAAGTGGCATAGAGGTAATTAATTTGAATACTGAGCAAAGTACCAAAACCGATAGTCGAGGTTTTTTTGTGATTTCTGCCAAAAATAAAGACGTTTTGGCGTTCTATTCAAAAGAGTACATTTTTAAAAAAGTCGTTGTTATTCCCGAATATTTTAAAATGGAGCTATGGGAGGTTAAACTTGTCAAATCGGCAATAGAATTGGATGAAGTAGTTGTTAAAAATACCAAATTGAATGTCCCTAAGTTTACTTATGAGCAAGCGGCTGCAGCTCGAATTGATAAACAAGCTGCTAATCCAAAAAATCCTTTTGTTTATGATGGTACCATTACCAACGGGATGGATATTAATGAAATTGGAAGAAAAATAATTAGTCTTTTCAAAAATCCAGAGAAACCAAAACGAAAAAAACAGCCTGAGGAAGATTTCATAGCTTATGCTAAAGCTAGTATTGACGAGTCTTTTTATAAGCAGAAGCTTGGTCTTCAGAAAAATGAAATAGATAATTTCTTAAGCTATTGCAAAGAAGACCCTGAATCAAAAAAAGTTTTTATAAACAAAGATGAATTGACTTTGTTGGATTTTTTACTCAAGAAACAAAAAGCATATCTAGAGTTAATTCGTGAGAATAATAAGTAATGACTTTTTCTTAGATGATGCATCTCAAATGCTCAATTTGTTATAATTTCGTAGTATGAAATTACTCCGAATATTACTTTTTCCTTTTGCTGTTGTATATGGCGTTATTACTACTATCCGAAATTTTCTTTTTGATATCGGATTTTTAAAATCGTATTCGTTTTCAATACCCATTATAGCTGTTGGTAATTTAAGTGTTGGCGGAACGGGCAAGACCCCACAAATTGAATATTTGATTCGGTTGCTTTCGAGCAAATACAGTGTGGCAACTTTGAGTCGAGGGTATAAGCGACAATCTAAAGGTTTTCTTCTAGCGGATTCATCTGTAAATGCAGCGATTTTGGGAGATGAACCTTTTCAGTTTTTTCAAAAGTTTCCTGCTATTCAAGTAGCTGTAGACGCTGACAGGAGAAATGGTATCGAGCAATTGTTGTCTCAAAAAAAATCTCCTGAAATTATTTTATTAGATGATGCTTATCAACACCGCAAAGTAAAAGCAGGTTTTTATATTCTATTAACGGCTTACGGAGATATTTATGCCAATGACTATATATTGCCAACAGGAAACTTAAGAGAAAGTAGAAGGGGTGCCCAAAGAGCAGCGATTGTAGTGGTAACCAAATGTCCAAAAAACCTTTCTTCCTCGGAACAAATAAGGATAAAAAACCAACTCAAGTTAGTCGATAATCAGCAATTATATTTTACCTTTATTGATTATGAGGATTCGGTTTACTCAAAAGAGACCAAGCTAAAATTGGCCGATTTAGAAAATGAATCCAAATTGCTTTTGGCAGGAATTGCAAAACCGGAATCTTTTTTTGAGCAGCTCAAAGCAGAGGATGATGAATGTTTGATATTTCCAGACCATCACCATTTTAGCGAAAGCGAAATTAGCGCTATTCAAAAGCAAGCCAAGGGTAGAAAAATTATTACCACCGAAAAAGATTATGTTCGATTGAAAGATTCCATTCTTTCTGAACAATTGTATTATTTACCAATTCGAAGTTCTTTTATCTGTAATGAAAAAGAATTCGACCAAACCATTTTAGATTATGTGGGAACAAGTTCAAGAAACCGTTAGTTTTATTCAAAATAAAATCAATTTTGCACCTGAGTATGGGGTGATTTTAGGTTCAGGATTAGGAAGTTTTACAGAAGAATTGGAAATTGTGTACACGTTGCCGTATACCGAAATTCCAAATTTTCCAGTATCAACAGTGCAAGGTCATAAAGGAGCCTTGGTGTTTGGAACGATTGGAGGCAAAAAGGTAGTGGCGATGCAAGGGCGCTTCCATTTTTATGAAGGCTATTCAATGAAGGAAGTGACCTTTCCTGTTCGAGTGATGAAATATTTAGGCATAACCAAATTAATTGTTTCTAATGCTTCGGGAGGAGTAAATTCTGAGTATCAAGTTGGTTCAATAGTGGTATTGAAAGACCATATCAATTTCTTACCAGAGCATCCTTTACGTGGGAAAAATGACGAACGGTTTGGTCCTCGTTTTGTCAATATGAGTGAACCTTATAGCCGAAAAATGATTGCTCACGCTGCGTCTTTGGCGGAGCAATTAGCCATCAAAGTGCATATCGGAATATATTTAGGTTTGCAAGGGCCTACTTTTGAAACTTTGGCTGAATATAAAATGGTGAAAATTCTAGGCGCAGATTGTGTTGGAATGTCAACTGTGCCAGAGGTTATCGTAGCCCGTCATATGGATGTCGAGACTTTTGGGGTTTCCGTTATAACCGATATGGGGGATGCTGATAGTATTGATACCATTTCACACGACGAAGTCCTCGAAGCAGCCAAAGGTGCTGAGCCTAAAGTCAGACAATTAATTAGAGAATTGATTCTGACCTATTAATTAGCAATGTATTTTGATATGATAGTGTAAAATTCTTCTGGTATGAATGGTTTGGTAATCACATCATTCATGCCGTAAGAAAGTAGTGTTTCTCTATTTTCGTCTAGTGAAATTGCAGTCAAGGCTATAATTGGGACAGTATTATCAAATTCTCGAATTTGTTTGGTGGCTTCGGTGCCATTAATGCCTGGTAAATGCACATCCATTAAGACCAAGTCGTATTCGTGGTTGTGCATCAATTTAACAGCATCTTCTCCATTGTCTATAATGATGCAAACAATTCCTTTATTCTCAAGCATTTTCTTGGTAATCATTTGGTTGATTTTGTTGTCTTCTACCAATAATATTTTTTTGCTTCTGAATTGCTCCTCATCGTAGTTCGTCACTTTTTCTGTAACCTCTTCTAAACTTTCTGCTATTTTAAATGGTAAGCTAAACGAAAAAGTCGACCCTTTTCCTTCTTCACTCACCAGCTTTATTTTTCCACCCAAGACTTTGACTAGTTTTTTTACAATGGTTAATCCTAACCCTGTTCCACCGTATTTTCTGTTGATTTCTACCGAACCTTGAGAGAAGTTTTCAAAGACTAATTCGAGTTTATCCTGTGGGATTCCAATTCCAGTATCGATAATTTGAAAGTTGATTTTAGCTTTGTCGCCTTTAATTTTGATTAAATTAGCTACGATAGTAACCGTTCCGTCGTGGGTAAATTTCAAAGCATTATTGATTAAATTCAAAAATACTTGCGAAAGTTTTGTGGGGTCGCCAATGAGATAATTCGGAATATTGTTATCAAATTCTAAATTGAATTCGTTGTTGTTAGTTAAAGCAAATTTGTTTAGTGAGCTTTGAATATTTTCTAATAACTCTTTTAAGTGAAACGAGATGCTCTCTAGTTCAATTTTATTGGACTCGATTTTGTTAATCTCAAGAATTTCATTGATGAAAGTCGCTAAATAATTACCTGAAAATTGAAGCGATGCCAAATAATTCAACTGCGATTTTTTAGGTTTTTCCTCTAGTAACAAATGGGTGATTCCGTTGATGGCATTGAGTGGTGTTCGCAATTCGTGGCTTACAGTGGAGAGGAATTCAGCTCTGGCTTTAGAAGCTTTTTCTGCATTGTTTTTGGCAATGATTAATTCTTGATTTTTTTCTTTCAAGAGCTTGTTGCTTTCGTTTCTGATGATGTTGTTTTTGTACAAGGACAAACTCAAAAGTGACAAAATCGTGATTAGAGCAATGGCTAAAATGTTTATTAGTTTAGAGTACTTATTAGCATCTTCTGCTTGTTGTTGCTCTTTGTTTTTCTTTATGATGGCTTTGTAAGCTTCATCACGCTTGAATTGTTTGAAGTTTTCTTGATTTTGCTTTGCGTTGATGATTTCGGCCAAATGCATTTTGAGTAAATGATATTCTTCCAAGTAAGAATAGGCTTGGTCAAAATTTCGCATTCCTTTGTAGCATTTGCTGAGTTGTAGCAGGGTGTTTTCCTTACTTTTTAGGTTTTTGGTGGTTTTATTCAATGCCAAAGCTTTTTCCAAAAGAGCAAGTGCTTCTGGATATTTTTTGTTTTGAAGCGTTATAATTCCAGTATACAGATAGACTGCTTCTATGTTGTTTTTTTCAGTAGCAGGGTCTGAATTAGAAAGAACTCTGTCGAAATTAACAGCCGCAATATCGTATTGATTGTTGCTGAAATATAGTTTTGCCTTTCTTAAAAGCAATAAATTGACCTTTTTTTTGAGTGCGGGCGTAATCGGTAAATTGTCCGCTTTTGCAAATGAAAGGGATGCTTTGTTCCAATCTTTTTTCTCAATAGCACAATAACCTACAAAATAGATGGCTTTGAATTTATTGAAATCCGCTGGGTTTTTGGTGTTCAGTTGAAAGCTTTGTTCAAAATAATTTTGGGCCTCATTGTATTTTTTTAAATCAAAATACAGCTTACCAAGCACAAAGTTTCTTTCGATTTGTGCTTCAATATTTTTGGTAGTTTGACTGTATTTTAGCGATTTATTTGCAAAATGAAGGGCTTTCTCGTAATTGTGAATTTTGAAATTGTATTGTGATAAATTATGATAAATAGAAATACTGTCGATGATTTGTGTAGTGGTAGTAGATAGCATAGTGCTACTGACCAATAATAGAATCCAAAAGTATTTTATTTGTTGTTTCATTAGTTGTATTCCTGTTTTGTGTGTAAAATCAAATCAATAATTCTTGAGGAATAGCCTATTTCATTGTCATACCAGCCAACAACTTTTACCATTTTGTCTATCACAGAAGTTAGCTGACCGTCAAAAAGACAAGAGTGGGTGTTGCCCAGAATATCTACAGAAACGATAGGGTCTTCAGTGTAATCTAGAATTCCTTTCAGTTCATTTTGAGAGGCATTCTTAAAAGCTTTGTTGATTTCTTCAATCGAAACGGCTCTTTTTACATTAAAAGTTATATCAGTTAGAGAACCATCAGGAACGGGAACACGAATACCACAACCTCCAATTTTGCCTTCCAATTTAGGAAAAATTTTTGTGAGTGCTTTGGCTGCACCTGTTGTCGTGGGGACGATAGATTGACTTGCACCACGAGCTCTTCTTAAGTCTTTGTGGGGTTGGTCATGTAGGCTCTGGTCGGTTGTATAGGAGTGGATAGTAGTGATATAAGCTTGCTCAATACCGCATAATTCATCAATAATTTGAATCATAGGTGCGGCATTGTTTGTGGTGCAACTAGCATTCGATATAATGGTTTCGGTTCCATCAAGAATGTGGTCGTTTACACCTAAAACCACCGTTTTTATTTGTTCTACTTCGGCGGGAGCAGACAAAATTACTTTTTTGGCACCTGCTAAAATATGTGCATTAATCTCGTCGAAAGTTTTGTATTTACCAGTAGATTCAATGACATAGTCAATGTTGTGTTTTTTCCAGTCCAGATTGGCTATGTTTTTTTCATTAAAAAACAAGTAATGTTTGTCGGCAATGATAAGACCAGTAGTGTCGTGACTTACTTTTTCAGGTAAGATTCCGTGAATACTGTCGTATTTTATCAAGTGAGCCATTGTTGCTACATCGGCAATGTCGTTTATAGCGACAACTTCTATGGTAGGATGGTTGACCAAAAGGCGGAATAAATTACGTCCAATCCGTCCAAAACCATTAATTGCAATTCTTGTTTTCAATTCTGTGTGTGGTATTTTGAAAATCCTTTTATAAAATATGTTTTTGTGCTTTGTAAGAAGAACGAACGAGCGGTCCGCTTTCTACGTGTCTGAAGCCAAGTTCTAAAGCATAGGCTTCGTATTTAGCAAATTGTTCTGGCGTGATAAATTCTTTTACAGGAAGGTGTTTTTTGCTAGGTTGAAGGTATTGACCAATGGTAACAACGTCTACTTTAGCTTCGCGTAAATCTCTAAGTGTTTGAAAAACTTCCTCTTCTTGTTCTCCAAGACCTAACATAATTCCAGATTTGGTTCTGTTGATGCCTTTTTCTTTTAAATAACGCAGTACTTCTAGGCTACGGTCGTATTTGGCTTGGATACGCACTTCACGAGTCAATCTTCGCACAGTTTCTACATTGTGAGAAACCACTTCTGGGTTGGCTTCAACAATGCGGTCAATGTTTCTTTCTATGCCTTGAAAATCTGGGATAAGTGTTTCCAGTGTGGTGTTTGGATTCATTCTGCGAATCGCTTTTACGGTTTCGTTCCAAATGATAGAACCGCCATCTTTTACATCATCTCTGTCTACACTGGTGATTACAGCGTGTTTGATGTTCATTATTTTTATTGACCGTGCTACTTTTTCAGGTTCGTCCCAGTCAATGGTTTCTGGCCTTCCTGTTTTTACACCACAAAAACCACAAGAACGAGTACAAATGTTTCCTAAAATCATAAATGTAGCGGTTCCTTCTCCCCAGCATTCTCCCATATTTGGGCAGCTTCCTGAAGTGCAAATGGTATTTAAACTGTATTTATCAACTAATCCACGTAGTTCGGTATATTTTTGTCCAATCGGCAATTTTACTTTTAACCATTTTGGTTTGCCTACTGGTAAGGTGTTATCTGTTAAGGTTTCCATATCTTCATTTTTTCAGAGTCACAAAGATAGGGCAAAGTTATATGTAAAAAAAGGAAGTTAACACATCAGTTTTTGGGAGAATTTTGCATAAAAAAAGCAGAACATTTTGTTCTGCTTTTTGAAGTTATTCTGCTTTGATGACTATGGGTAGGGTGTAGGCGGTGCGCATAGGTTTACCGTTTAAAATTCCGGGTGTCCATTTGGTTTTTAAAGATTTCAAAACTCGAATGGCTTCTTGTCCTAATCCATAACCAGGGTCTTTTAACACGCGGATATCAGTCAAACTTCCGTCTTTTTCGATTACAAAAGCTACCGATATACGGATGGTTTCTAATCCTTCGATATCTGGTTTTGCAAAGTTATTCCCTACGTAGCTATAGAATTTTTTCATTCCACCAGGAAATTCTGGTGATTTGTCTAGTATAGCGGTGTTAACAATGCTATTATTAGGTACTTCTACTTCAGGGGTTGTGCCTTGTGTTGCTGTGTTCACCGTTCCAGTTGTAGCCTCTCCTGTAACAGCAGTTGTCGTATTCGATTGTGAAAACTCATTGTTTTTTGGAACGTCTGGAGTAGCTGTTTGAGCATCCACAACTTGTGGATTGGTCATGTTTTGGGCGGTTACTACATTTTCTACAGGATTTTTTACCGTTGGGAGTGCTGTTTTTTTAACAGGCTCTTCAGGTGTCACCGGAATGATGTCATCTAAATCTATAGGTCGTATTTCAAATTCTGGAATTTCAGGTGCAACGATGGTATTTGGACTTAGTTTGTTAATGACCATAGCAATGCAGACGATAGTAGTAATTAATAAAACTCCAAGAAAAAAAGCAGATACCGTGTTTTTGGTACTTTCTTGTCGTAATTGATAGGCTCCATAAGTTTTGTTTTTGTCTTCAAAAACAAGGTCAATCCAGCGGCTTTCGTAAATACTTAATTTAGACATGGTGTATAGTTTTAGAGGTTAAGTAACTATAGAATCATAAGCAGTATTTTTATATTTAACAACGTTAATAAGTATTGTCTTATTGTGTTAAATTATAAAAATAATTTCAAGTATTTAACTTTATTAGTGCAAAATGTATTGTGATTGCTTGTTTTTATTGAAAAAAAATTGAAGGAATGAAGTTTTGTTTTTTGATTAAACTAGCGTTTTTGCTGGATAATTTCTGCTAGTAACTTTTTAGCTCTCAGGAGTTTAATTTTTACATTACTAATGGGTTCGTCAATTTTAGTAGCGATTTCTTGGTAACTTAATTCTTGAAAATAACGCAATTGAATGACTTCTTGGTAATGTGGTTTTAATTCTTTGATGAATTGTAGTAAACGAGATAAATTTTGTTCCGTAATCAGTTCGTCTTCTGCTGATGGAGTAGTGTCAGCAATATTTTGAGCTTGTCTGTCTTGTTCTTCGGTGATTTCTACGAAAAGATTGGATTTTTTTTTGCGCAATAAGTCGATGTGGACATTTTTTGCGATAGCAATTAGCCAAGTATTGAATTGAAATTCGCTGTTATAGGTGCTAATTTTATCGAACGCTTTAGAGAATGTTTCTATAGTGATGTCTTCCGCATCGGTTTCGTTTTCGGTTCTTTTGAGCATAAAGCCGTATACCTCATTCCAGTAGTGGTCTAGCAAGAAAGTGAAGGCAATTTGGTCCCCTTTTTTAGCTTTTTCAATTTTTTTATTTATTTCCAATGTACAGGTTTTGAGAAAATATTGGTAATAAAGATATTAATTTGTGTGAATATAAGCCAAAATTCAAGAACAGGATACCAATAGATGATGTCTTTTTCTTTTAGTTTTTTGGCGCCTAATCCAAAGCTAATCCAAGTGAATAAATATCGGAAAGCAACTAGGCTTGCAACGATTATCCATTCAAATTGAAAAGCTAGTAATACAATAGCAGTTATTATGAAAAGTAATTGCGAACAATAAAAGACACCAAGTTGGAATTGGTCTCCCCATTTGTAATGTTCAGCGGTAGCTGCGTGTCTTCTTTTTTGTTTGAACCATTCTTTGAATGTTTTTTTAGGCTCAGAATACGTAAAACTTTCGGGAGTGTAAGCAATGGTTGTATTTTCTTTATTGGCTGCTTGATTTACAAATAAATCATCGTCGCCAGAGCGCACTTGAATGTGGTCAATAAATCCGTTTACATCAAAAAAGACTTCTCTTTTATAAGCTAAATTTCGTCCAACGCCCATATATGGACGTCCAGCTTTTGCCCACGAAAAGTATTGTATTGCTGTTAATACGGTTTCGTAGCGTATGATTTTGTTTAAAAAAGAATTGGCGACTTTGGTATAACCTCCATAGCCTAAAACTATTTTTTTGTCACGGTCAAAATGAGCGGACATATTGGTAATCCAGTCTTTGGTAAGCGGGAAGCAATCGGCATCTGTGAATAGCAAATGCTCGTATTTTGCGGCTTTAATCCCTAAGGTCAAAGCGTATTTTTTATTGCCCCAAAAAGCTTCGTTGTTTTTTACTTTTACTAATCGAATGTTGGGATATTGTTGTTCGAAGGCTTCGAAAACCTCTAATGTTTCGTCGCTGGAAGCGTCATCTATCAGCACTAATTCAAAGGTTGGATAGTCTTGTTGTGCAAGAATAGGAATGTATTCTTTTACGTTTTCTTCTTCATTTTTGGCACAAACGATTACCGAAATAGGAATGTTTTTTGGGGTAACTGCTTCTGGTTTTGTGAAGGAAAATTTACTAAAAATACCGATATAGTATACAAATTGTATTACAATTAAGGTGATAAAAAAGTATAGTAGATATAAAAACATTGTACTAATTGGTTTCTGATAAGATGGCTGCAAAGTTAATTATCAATTGTAAACTTTCCATACAATCGGTCATTTACTTTCTTAATTTTTTCATTTCTTCTGCAACGGCAATAGCTGAAGATGATTGCGTTTTTTCTAGCTCTTGAATTATGTTTTTGTAATTGTGTTCGTCGCGATTTTGAGACATTTTTTGTGTCGCTTCAATCTGAGTGATTTCAATTTCAAAACCTATCACGCCCTTGGCTTGTCGCATCGTAGCTTTGGACAACTCACTGACTTTTACCGGACAGGCTGAAGCTTGTTCGTATTTGTCTACCAATTTTGTTAGAGAATCGATTAGGGCTTCTCCGTGAATGATTTTTACTTTTCCATATACGTGAACGGCGGTGTAATTCCAAGTAGGGACGTTTTCGTGGTCGTACCAAGAAGACGAAATGTAAGCGTGCGGACCCGTAAAAACAGCCAAAACTTCCGTATTGTCTTCAAAAGCGCTGCCTTGTGGGTTTTCTTTGGAGAGGTGACCGTGCAAGATTTCTTTTCCTTCGCTATTATAATCCAATTCCATTGGGATGTGCGTTGCCCACAATTTTCCGTTGGTTTGATTGATTAATATACCAAAAGCATTTTCTTTTAGAAAGGCGCGAATGCTATCGGGATTTTCTAGTTGGTAAATATCGGGTGTGTACATTTTTTGGAATTTTTAGATGTTTACAAAAATGCCTTTTGTGGCTCGCTAGCCCCGATTGCAGCGGAAATCCTTTTGTGCCGGGGTTCGGCACAAAAGATTACTTCGTCAATTCGCTATCGCTCGGGTATAGCGAAAAGCGGGAACCTTGTTTCCTGAATAGCCTATTGTTTCGCTCCTAAATGATATTCACTTCGGCTTCGATGTGGATGCCAAAGGTGTTGAAAATGGTTTCTTGGATGTTTTTGGAGACCGCCACGATTTCTTGACCCGTTGCGTTGCCGTAATTGACCAGCACTAGCGCCTGATTTTTGTGGATTCCGGCGTCGCCAAAGCGTTTGCCTTTGAAACCCGCTTGCTCGATTAGCCAACCAGCAGGTACTTTGACCTCGGTTGGTGAGACCTCAAAAAAGCGCATTTCGGGGAATTTTTTATGAATGCTTTCGAAATCCGCTTTCGGAAGGATTGGGTTTTTGAAGAAACTACCACTGTTGCCTAATTCTTTTGGGTCGGGTAATTTGCTTTGTCGGATGGCGATTACGGCGTTGCTCACGTCTTTTAGCGTGGGTTGCGTAATGCCATTTTTGGCTAATTCTCCAGTAATATCGCCATAAGAGGTGTTGATGTGGTGATTTGTTTTGGTTAATTTGAAAACCACACTAGTGATTACGAATTGCCCTTTTACTTCGTTTTTGAAAATACTTTCGCGGTATCCAAAATGGCAATCGGCATTGGTGAAACTTTTGATTTCTTGAGTGGCTATGTGCATAGCGTTGCACGAAACAAAAGTGTCCTTGATTTCGGTGCCGTAAGCGCCAATATTTTGAACGGGAGTGGTGCCTACATTACCCGGAATAAGCGACATATTTTCTAGTCCGCCAAAATCTTGGTCGATGGTCCAAAGTACGAACTCGTGCCAGTTTTCGCCAGCTTGGGCTTCCACCCAAACAAAATCGTCATTGGCATCGATTATTTTTTTTCCTTTCAAATCGATGTGGATGACCAAAGCGTCAATGTCTTGGGTCAACAACATATTGCTGCCTCCACCCAAAATGAATTTTTTTTCGTTGGGATGCTGTGCTAACACTTGTTGTAGCTCTTCTGTAGAGTGAACGGCAACGAATTGTTTGGCTTTGGCTTCAATGCCAAAAGTGTTGTATTTTTTTAATGAAAAATTTTCGAGGATTTCCATAGGGAGTAGTATTTTGTCTGTTACAAACAGGTTATTCTATTTCTAAAGCTCTGTTGAGGAATTCGTTCAATGGTCGCAAAGCAATCATTTTTTGGACCATTAACGGAATAAAATCTTTGTGGGTCAAAAGTTCAGGATTGAAATTTTCGGTGGCGGTGTAGCTTTTTAATTTTAAAAATTCAATCGCTGGGTTGTCTTTTTCGTAGCCTCTTGGCGGATTTTTTAGCGTTGAATTTTCGTCACGATTCAGTGCTTTGTAGTTGGAAACAAAATCTTTGTCGCTAGTTATAGCTACTAAATCATCATAAAAAAAGTTGATTTCTTTTCGGATTTTCTGAATTTGTTCGGGTTGAGGACAGTACATTCCGCCTCCAACAAAAGGATTTTCGGCATCGATTTGTAAATAATATCCAGCCGATTCTACATTTTTTGCGCCAGTAGAAAGCCAAATACCTAAATGGGTCTTGTAAGGTGATTTGTCTTTTGAAAAACGAATATCACGATTGATTCTGAATATACAGTTTTTTACTTCCAAAAGGGCTAAGGCTGGGTCCAGAGCTTTCATACTATCCAATATATCAGCAGTTAGTTGGTAGTATTCTTTTTTGACAGCTTCGTATCGTTTTTTATTGTCTAAAAACCACTCTCTGTTGTTGTTGGTTTTTAAATCTTTTAAGAATTGTATCGTGCTTTCAGAAACCATAGTTATAGTATTTGTTTTTTCAAATCTTCTTCGCTTACAAAACCGCTACTTTTCCATTTTAGGTTGTTGTTTTCGTACAAAAGTAAGGTTGGAAGTTCTTCTACTTTTAGTTCTTTCATAATGGTTTTGTTTTCATCGGCATTCAAACGAATAATAACAACTTTGTCGCTATTTTCTTTTTGCATTTTTGAGATGTACGGTTCCATTTGTTTGCAAGGCGCACACCAAGAAGCGAAGAAGTTGATTAGTACTTTTTTGTCTGACTTCAAAAGTGCTTCAAATTGTTGACGATTGATTCCAACAAGTTTGTCACTTGGTATTGAAAGCCCCGCTGCTTCCCATTTTAATATCCCACCTTGTAAATCATAAACAGTGGTAAACCCCATTTCTTCTAATTTTGCTGCGGCTTTTTGACTACGACTTCCTGCTTTGCAATACACAAAAACTGGTTTTGTTTTGTCTAATGTAGCTGCATTTGTAGCAAAATCAGCATTGAGCCAATTGACGTTTTTGGCATTTTCAATATGGTCGCCTGCAAATTCTTGAGGGGTTCTTACGTCAAGGATTTGTGCGTTAGGGGTGTTTTTTATTTTCTCTGCAAAAGCGGAAGCTTCTAATACTTGTGTGTTTTTTGAAGTTTGACTTTGGCAAGAAGTAAAACTAAAAAGCATTGCCAATGCGATGATAAAAATGTTTTTCATATATGTAAAATTTATTTTTTAGTGGTCATATATGGAATCGCCTTTTATTTATTGGTGTTTGCTTGCAGCAAACTCTTTGTTAATGGCGATTTCATAGGTATTGAATGATTTTATGTAAAAGTAATTATTTTTTAGGCTTTGGTTGAAATAAAACACTTCAAATCTTGAATGCTACAGCGTGTTCTTTTTGGTTGTTATAAATTGAAAACCTTATAGCTTTGGTAAGTCGATTGCAATATGGCCTCGGTTCTTTCGGGATGAGTGTCCGAAATAAAGAGTTGTCCAAACGAATCATCTTTTACCATTTCGATAATTTTGGCTACTCGAAATTCATCTAGCTTATCAAAAATATCATCAAAAAGCAGTATCGGTTTTACGCCACTTTGTTGTTTTAGGAAATCAAATTGAGCAAGTTTTAGGGCAATCAAAAATGATTTTTGTTGGCCTTGTGAACCAAACTTTTTGATGGGAAACGAATCAATCTCAAACGACAAATCGTCTTTGTGAATCCCAACGCTGGTGTACTGTAGCGCTCGGTCTTTGGCTAAATTTTCATTTAGTAAATGCAAGAGTGTATTCTCATAAAGATGGCTTTCATAAACCAGTTGCACTTGTTCGGCACTTCCTGTAATGGCTTGATGATGCTTATTGAAAATAGGTAAAAATTCAGCAATAAATGCTTTTCTTTTTTCGAAAAGTAATGCAGCAAAACCATCCAATTGTTCGTTGTAAATAGATAAAGTGTCCTTGTCAAAAACGTGGTTCAAAGCAAAATACTTCAATAATGCGTTGCGCTGACTGATGGTTTTTTGATACTGAATCAATTGCTGTAAATAGGTCGCGTCGAGTTGCGAAATCACGCTGTCCATAAACTTTCTTCGGGTTTCGCTTCCTTCTATAATAAGGTCGCGGTCGGCGGGCGAAATAATGACCAGTGGAATGAAACCAATATGGTCAGAAAATTTGTCGTAGGCTTTGCCGTTTCTTTTTAAAATCTTTTTTTGCCCTTTTTTGATGCTGCAAACAATTTGTTCGTTGCGTTCATTTTTTTCGAACAAAGCATCAATTACAAAAAAATCTTCACCGTGTTTAATGTTTTGAATGGCTAGCGGATTGAAATAACTTTTACCGTAAGCCAAATGATAAATGGCATCCAGAACATTCGTTTTTCCAATTCCGTTTTTGCCAACAAAACAATTAATCTTGTTGTCAAATTCAAATTCAGCTTCGGCAAAATTTTTGTAATTGAATAAAGAAATTTTTTTTAAATACATAGTGAAAGCTCCCTTTTTATTGACAACAACCTCGTTTATGAGTGCTAGTTTAGAGGGGCGCAAATTATTGAAAATTATCCATATTATTAAGGTTTTCAAGAATTGAAAAAAGAAAGAAGATAAAACTGAATATAAAATCAATTTTTTTTACGTCTGTTTCAATAAAAATTTTATTTTTGCGGCTCACTAAATTAATTTTAAATGGCTACTTACAGCAAACGAGGATATAAAACACCAAAAGAGAAAGAAGTAAAAGAACCAATCGAAGAAGTTCAAATTAATGAAAAAGACAGCGCTACTGCTGAAGTTTTCTCTAAGCTAGACGAAACAGCATCAAGAACTGAAGATTTTGTTGCCAAAAACCAAAAAATCATTATTGGTATCGTAGCAGGTATTGCTTTGATAACTGTAGGATATTTAGCATATCAAAAATTTATTGCTACTCCACACGAAGAAGAAGCTGCTAACGAAATGTTCGTAGCACAACAAAACTTCCAAAAAGCAACAGACGGTGTAGCTAGTGATTCTTTATACAAATTATCATTAAACGGGTCTGAAGGTAAATTCGGATTTATCAAAATCGCTGACGAATACTCAGGAACCGCTGCAGGAAATTTGGCGAATTACTATGCTGGTATCGCTTACCTAAATACAGGTAAATATGCAGAAGCTATCTCTTACTTAGAGAAATTCAAGTCTGATGACATTATCCTAAGCGCATTAGCAAAAGGTGCTATTGGAGATGCTTATGCTCAAACCAACAAGCAAGAAGAAGCTTTAGATTTTTATGTAAAAGCAGCTGAAGCCAACAAAAACGATTTTACTACGCCACGTTTCTTGATGAAAGCTGGTAAAACGGCCTTGAGCTTAGGTAAAAAAGAAGACGCTTTGAAATATTTTACAGATATCAAAGAAAATTATGACGCAACTCCAGAAGCAGCAGTTGTAGACGGATTAATAGGATTAGCGCAATAAAAAAGCCCTAATTCTCCAAAAAAATTAGAGGTTAGAAACCAAAGGAGTTCGAATTAATTTTTGACTACTTTCATTTCTAACCTCTTTTTTTATGCCTATATTTACTACTGCTTTTTAGGAGCAGCAACAATAGGCTTTTCAGGAAAAACAGTCCCGCTGTCCTTCCTATCTTTTTTATAAAGCACACCGTTTTTTGAGAAAACCGTGTGCTTTATAAAAAAGGATATTCCCTCCCATCGGGGCTAGAGACCGGCAATTTTGTCTGTTTGAAACATCCTGAATAGCAATGAGACAAGCGTTTAATTTAAATAATAAAATACAATGGCAACCGTAAACAAAAATTTATCGGATTACGACAAAAACGAAGTTCCTGATGCAAGAGCCTTCCGTTTCGGAATTGTAGTAGCAGAATGGAATGAGAATATAACAGAAGGGCTTTTTAATGGTGCTTACCAAGCCTTGATAGAAAATCAAGTGCCCGCTCAACAAATTATCCGTTGGAATGTTCCAGGTAGTTTTGAGCTAATTTATGGCGCAAAAAAAATGTTGCAAACGCAAAACGTAGATGCGGTTATCGTAATTGGGTGTGTTATTCAAGGCGAGACCAAACATTTCGATTTTGTTTGCGAAGGCGTTACACAAGGCATCAAAGACCTAAACGTACAAACCGATATTCCTGTTATCTTTTGCGTACTAACGGATAATACGATGCAACAATCTATAGACAGAAGCGGAGGAATCCACGGTAACAAAGGAACCGAAGCCGCTATCGCTGCTATTAAAATGGCTTACATTCGTCATCAAGCTACGCTAACGCACCAATTTCAGCATCAAAATCTTTTAGGAGCTGGCGCTTTGCAAATCGAAGACAAGCCATTACAGCTTGAAGAATAGCGTTATAATTTCTTAATTTATACAACCTATACTTCGAATTTTAAAGTATAGGTTTTTTGTTTTTTTTATGAGTGCGACCCTAGTAAAACCCAATAGTTTTTGCTTAAATTTGTCCTCCTCGGTTTTTGATTTTTTTAATCATAAATCCTTAATCTCTAAATCTAATTTTTTTTAATGTCGAGTATTATTCAATTGCTGCCAGATCACGTCGCTAACCAAATTGCTGCTGGAGAAGTAGTGCAAAGACCTGCATCTGTAGTCAAAGAATTGCTAGAAAATGCAGTCGATGCCAAAGCAACCGACATTAAATTAATCATAAAAGATGCAGGAAAATCTTTAGTTCAAGTCATTGATAATGGCGTTGGAATGAGTGTGACGGATGCGCGTTTGTGTTTTGAACGCCACGCTACTTCCAAAATTCGTTTAGCAGAAGATTTGTTTTCATTAAACACCAAAGGGTTTCGTGGAGAAGCATTGGCTTCTATCGCTGCGATTGCCCACGTAGAAATGAAAACCAAGCAGGACCAAGACGAATTGGGTACTCACATTATTATCGAAGGAAGTAAATTTGTTTCCCAAGAAGTCGCTGTTTTGCCTAAAGGAACTTCTTTTGCTGTAAAAAATCTTTTCTTTAATATTCCAGCTCGTCGCAATTTCCTAAAATCGGATACTGTTGAATTTCGTCACGTGGTCGATGAGTTCCAACGTGTGGTTATGGCGCATCCCAAAATACATTTCACTTTTTATCACAACGGAAATGAAATGTTCAATTTACCTCCAGCCACTTTACGTCAACGTATAGTTGGAATTTTTGCTGGTAAAACCAATGAAAAGTTAGTTCCAGTTAGCGAAGAAACGGAGATAGTAAGCATTCAAGGTTTTGTTAGTAAACCCGAATTTGCCAAAAAGAGTAGGGGAGAGCAGTTTTTCTTTGTCAATGACCGATTCATAAAAAGTGGTTATTTGCACCACGCGGTAATGGCAGCTTTTGATGGTATTTTGAAAGATGGTTTGCAACCTAGTTACTTTTTGTACCTCACCGTTGAACCCAATACGATTGATATCAACATTCATCCTACAAAGACTGAAATTAAATTTGACGATGAACATGCTTTGTATGCTATTCTAAGAGCTTCAATCAAGCACAGTCTTGGGCAATTTAATGTAGCTCCTGTATTGGATTTTGATAGAGATGCCAATTTGGATACGCCTTACCATTACAAAGATTTGGAAGGCTCTTTTCCAACGATTGAGGTGGATGGGAATTTCAACCCTTTTGCCGAAACCGCTCCAATACCTCAAAAATCCTATTCAAGTTATAAGAAACCAGAAGCTACGGCAAGTTGGAAAAGTTTGTATGTTGGGCTAGAACCAGAGATAGAACGTGACCCAGAACCTGAGCAATTTTCTAGTATGGCTTTTGAAACAGATGCGATTTCTTCCTCATTGTTTTCGGATAATGAAGTAGAACAAGCGGTTCAAAAAACATATCAAATACATAAAAAGTATATTGTTTCGCCTATAAAATCAGGAATGGTTATAGTCGACCAACAGCGCGCTCATCAAAGAGTGTTGTACGAGCAATTTCTTGCCAATATGACCATGCACCAAGCGGCTAGTCAGCAGTTGTTGTTTCCGTTGAATTTGTTCTTTTCTACCGATGAAATGGCGTTGATTAAGGAGTTGCAAAGTACATTGACTGCAACAGGCTTTGTTTTTGATACTTCGGCTACAGACCATGTGGTGATTTCGGGTATTCCTGTTACGATTTCTGAAAGTGAAGTAGCTTTGGTTATCGAACAATTATTAGCCGATTTACACGATGGGATTCCAGAAAACAGTTTTAGTCAAAGCGATACTATTGCCAAATCAATGGCCAAAAGCTTAGCAGTAAAAACAGGTACCTATTTAACCGAAAAAGAGCAAGAAAATGTGGTAAACGGACTTTTTGCTTGCAAAGAACCCAATATTTCTCCTTTTAATAAACCTACTTTCATTACCATGCGTGTGGAAGATTTAGATAAAAAATTTGCTGTATGATGAATATCACACCTACCGTTAAGCAATTGTTGATTATTAACGTGCTGTTTTATATTGGTTCTATGATTGTGGGCGAACCCGCGTATCGTTTATTGTCTATGTATTATTTTGACAATCTAGATTTTCATAGTTGGCAAATTTTTACGCATATGTTTATGCATGCTCCATTACCAAATGTCATGCATATCTTGTTTAATATGTTTGCTTTGTATTCTTTTGGTTCTGCCTTAGAGCACTTTTGGGGCGGCAAAAAGTTTTTGTTTTTTTACATTTCATGTGGATTAGGAGCGGCTTTGTTGCATACAGGGGTGAATTACTATTTCTTTGAAAATGGATTGAATACTTTAATTTCAAATGGTTTTACAAAAGCTGATATTTTGCAAGTTTTGAATGAAGGAAAAATAAATACAAGATGGCAAGAGTTGCTTACAGTTACTGAGTTCAATGAGTTTGTAGGAGCTTATTTTGGGACAGTAGTTGGTGCTTCAGGAGCAATTTACGGACTGTTGGTTGCCTTTGCTTTTATGTTTCCTAATGCAGAGTTAGCTTTGATGTTTATCCCAATTCCAATCAAAGCAAAATACTTTGTGCCAGGATTATTATTAATCGATTTATATTCTGGTGTAACTGGAGGTTCTATTTTTGGAGGTTCTTCAGGAATTGCACACTTTGCGCATTTGGGAGGTGCTCTGTTAGGTTTCTTGATGATGTGGTATTGGAAAAAAAATCAATTCAATAACAATCGTTGGAATTAAAAAAGCTAGTTCTTTTTTATAGCTTTGCTTATATTTGAGTCATTAATGCATCACTTTATGAATATATTCGATGATTTAAAATCGCGTTACCGTTTGGGAGATGTTGCATTGCAATTCATTTTCTGGAATGTAGGCATCTTTTTAGTCTCTATACTCCTTTTTTACCAATTTAAGTTTGGTCAATTTGTATTTCCTGATTGGATTGCTTTATCATCAGACCCACTGGTTTCTTTACGACATCCTTGGACGTATCTATCGTATGCTTTTTTTCACGACGGGATTGGTCATTTGTTCTTCAATATGCTTGTTTTGCATTTTTGTAGTCAATTATTTTTGACCTTTTTTACTACCAAGCAGTTTGTGGGACTCTATGTGCTAAGTTCTATTTTTTCGGGGATAGTGTTTGTAGTGTCTTATTATTTTTTGCAATATACTTCGTTAATAGTTGGCGCATCAGCAGCCATTTACGCTATTCTAATGGCCACAACAACTTATCAACCACTTATGGAAGTCCAATTATTTCTATTCGGAAGGGTGAAGTTGTGGTACATCACCGCTGTAATTCTTTTATTGGATGTGCTTCAATTTCGTTTAGAGAATATGGGCGGGCACATCGCTCACTTTGCTGGTGCTTTTTTTGGTTTTTTATTTATAAAACTATTGGTTAATGGTTTGGATTTGAGTAAATTGGTTTCTGGAATAACTGATTTTTTTGTGAGTCTGTTTCAAAAGAAAGAGAAAAAACCGTTCAAAAAAGTACACGTTAATTACGCAAGAAAAGAACCAACAAGAACGACTTCTAGAATTGTTACTAAAGACAAAACCCAACAACAAATTGATGAAATTTTAGATAAAATTAGTCAGTCGGGGTATGATTGTCTGACCAAAGAAGAAAAAGAATTTTTGTTTAAAGCCGGAAAATAATGTCGTTTTAGATAATATATCTAAATCTTCAACCTGAAACTAATAGAAAATGAAAAACCTATCTTGGTTCAATAAAATAATGTTTTTCTTGAATATAGTGCTAACTGTATTCACTTTTACGGCTTACATTTTTCCTTTTTTGTCGCCTAAAGTGTTTCCGTTGTTTGCGGTTTTTACACTTTTTATGCCTGTCTTTTTTGTGCTTAACGGTTTGTTTTTCATTTATTGGGGGATTCAATTCAAAAAGCGAATGATTCTATCGGGTTTGGTTTTGCTAATGGGAATTACTTTTATCAATAAATTTTACAAGTTTTCACAAAAAGTCCACCCTGAGTCTCCAAAGGACTTTAAAATAATGAGTTACAATGTTCGTCTTTTTAACGTATTCAAATGGATTGACAGAGACGATATTCCGCAAGTAATCTTGGCTTTCATCAATCAAAATAATCCCGATATTCTATGCATTCAGGAATATTCCAACCACGGAAATATTGATTTAAAAGTCTATCCCTATCGTTATATTTTTATCGAAGGCGACAAAATTCGCACAGGTCAAGCCATTTTTTCAAAATTTCCAATAATTAATCAAGGCAATATTATTTTTCCTCATTCTAATAATAACGCCATTTTTGCTGATATTAAGCGAGGAAAAGACATTATTCGCGTATACAATATCCATTTTCAATCGATAAAAATATCACCTGACGTTCACGAAATTTCCGAAAATATCGAAGTTATCAATCAACAAAAATCACAGAAATTATACAACCGAATTAGCAAAGCTTTCAGACAACAACAAGAGCAAGCCGAAATATTTATCGCTCACAAAAAAGAATGCAACTATCCGTTAATCATTTGTGGCGATTTGAATAACAGTGCTTTCTCATATGTGTACCGCAATGTAAAAGGCAAATTGAGAGACACTTTCGAAGAAGCAGGAAAAGGTTTCGGGCAAACCTACACGTTTCGTTATTACCCCGCAAGAATCGATTATATTTTTGCCGATAACCAAATGGAAGTTAAAGATTTTCAAAGTTTCCCCGAATTTCAAAACTCAGACCATTATCCCATCATAGCCAAATTGAGTTTTTAAAAGTAGTTTTTGGAGCGAAACAAAAGGCTTTTTTGGAGTTATGGTTTCCCGCTTTTCGCTATAATCTTATGCCCCGAACCCCGGGTCATAAGGATTTCCACTGCAATCCTTTAGATTTGCTAAATAAATTTAAAGTACTTTTAATCAACAACCAAACTGACAAAGTGAACCTTCTCTTCGATCAAAGTTAGCTACTTATGCCCCGATTAGGACTTTGTCAGTTTTATTGAATAATCTTCAGAATAGTAATTAAGGTTATAATGCCTATTATCAAGGATATGAATGTATTCAATAGCTGGTTGCTAATTTTAAAACATTATCTTATGAGCAAATTTAAACATTTTCTAGGCATCGATGTATCCAAAGAGTATTTTGATGTAGTTTTAATTATGAATGGAGAAAAAGAAAAACCAATTCATAATCAATTTGTAAATGATTCCAAAGGAGTAAAAACATTAAATCAATGGCTTAAAAAGCAAAGGGCTACAAATCTAGAAACCCTTGTTTGCTTAGAACATACTGGTATGTATGGGAAATTAATCATTAAATATTTAATGATTTTTAATTATTCTCTTTGGGTGGAGATGTCTTTAAAAATTATAAGAAGTATGGGACTTCAAAGAGGTAAGAATGATAAAATTGATGCAGAAAGGATTGCTATTTATGCAATGAAAAATCTGCAGGATGCCGTAATTTATAAAGCTCCCAGTAAAACTGTTGAAAAAATCAGAAGTCTAATGTCATTAAGGGAAAAGTTGATTCTTACCAAATCTACTTTGATGCGAAATTCAAAAGAAATAAAATCTTTAGATCCCGAATTATCAAAACTCTCTGAGAAGTTTCAAAAGAAAACCTTAAAAGGGATTACTTCGGATCTAAAAGAAATAGAGAAACAATTAGATGTATTCATAAAGGGAGATGAAAACTTAAACAAAATTTATTCGCTAGCCATTTCGGTTCCTGGAGTTGGTAAAGTAACGACTTTATATTTAATCTGTTTTACTAATGAATTTAAAGCCTATTCATCGCCACGACAACTAGCTTGTTACGCGGGTGTGGTTCCTTTTGAGTATACTTCAGGAAAAAGCATAAGATCAAAACCGAGAGTTCACCATATGGCTAATAAAAAACTTAAAAAGCATTTGCATATGTGTGCGCTATCAGCAGTGAATCACGACCCCGAGATGAAAGAATATTTTAAAAGAAAAGTGGCTGAAGGAAAAAATAAAATGCTTGTAATTAACAATATACGAAACAAATTAGTACATCGTATATGTGCTTGTATTAGAGAGAATAAAACATTTGAAGTTAGAAAAGCAGCATAAAAAAATGTTCGTTTTTTACAGTTTTACATTGATTAGGGTAAGAGCAAACAGGTTTATTTGAAAAGAAACTTGTCTTGATAAAATTTATGATGTTTACGAATAAAAATAACTTATGAAAGGCACAAAAACCTTTGTGTAATTCTTATTCGAAGGTTTGTTATGTCTTTTTTTAAACTAAAAAATAAATAATTTTTTAGTTTGTATATGTCATAGTAATCGGGGCTAAAGGACCGTCAATAGGTCATTTATTTCACAATAATCTTTTGATTTTTCAGATAATCCAAAGCAAATTTTCCTTCATTAAAAATCAAATCCAACACACTTAAGTTGTTAATGAAGCCGTGTTTGTCATCAAAAACTTGAGTGTAGGTTTCAAAAACATTAGGGTCTTTTTTGCCATTTACTAGGCTTCTAGCATCAAAAATGTCATTTGCTACTTCGTGAAAGTACTCATTGGTTTTTTTGAATTCTAGCGAATATCGAAGGCATTTCTCCACCAAAGCGATGGTTTCAAAATTCAAATCCATCAAAAAGTGGTGTTTTTTTTCAAAGAAAGGCATAAAATCATCTTCAAAAAACTCAAAGAAGGGAGAGCTTCTATAACCCGCTTCAAGAGATTTAAAGTGCTGCTTTTGCCAATCAAAATCATTTTCAATGCTAATGTCTTTTGTTTTTTGATGTCCTTTGTTGGCGTGCTTTATAGGAATATTTAGCATTTGAATCCCATTCGGACTATAAATGTAAGTTCTATTTCTATTGGTCTGTTTTTGAAAATTATCTTCAACTTCAAAGGTCACCACTTCCGACTGTACCATAGCCGCAAACTGACTGATAGAAGGGAAATACGAAGGGTGTAATAAGGTATTCATACTGCTTTTTTTAAAGTCAAAAGTCATATCTATCCGACAAGGAAAAATATGACTTTTGAAGAAACGTTGTACATTGGGTTAAATCTCAGTTTTAGCTTTTCTTTTTTTCCAAAAATATTCTCCAATAAAGAAAGCGACTAAAGCAAACAAGAAATACTTGAAATAAGATTGTGGTTGGCCTTCTCCGCTAACCGTTGTGAAAACGCGGTCCCAACGAATTTTGTTGATGCCTTTTCCGTTAGTATCCCAGCTTAACCAAATAAAAATAGGTTTACCCACAATATGGTTTTCTGGAACAAATCCCCAATAACGACTGTCTTCAGAGTTATGGCGATTGTCTCCCATCATCCAATAATAATTTTGAGCAAAAGTATAGTTTGTAGTTACTTTACCGTCAATTCTGATTTCGGTTCCGTTTACTTCTAATTTTTTATTTTCATAATCGGTTATGATATTTTTGTAAAAAGGAAGCGTTTCTAGATTCAAAGCCACCGTTTTTCCTTTTTGCGGAATATAAATTGGACCGTAGTTATCTTGATTCCAGTTTTTGGTATGAGGGAAGACACTTTTCTCTGCTCCTTTTGAGATTATTCTAGTCACCGAAGTAATACCTGGTACTTGTTTAAAGCGTTCAGCTCCAGCAGCCGTTAGAGCACTAATAAATAAAGTGTCTCTTTTTTGGTCATCTAAAAAGCCTGCAGGGTCTGTAATGTCTAGTTCTTTGAACAAAGTTTCAAAATCAATTGGCGTTTTGCCATCCAAAGCCAATTTGTACGAATATTGCGGTTTGGCTCTTTCGGGTAAGATAAGTTCTTTTCCGTCAATGTAAATTAAACCGTCTTTTATAGATAAATTATCGCCAGGTAAACCTACGCAACGTTTTACATAATTCGATTTTTTATCGATAGGTTTGTCAACACGCAATCCAGATTTGTCTCGAAATTTATATACTGTATCTACTGGCCAGTTGAATACTACGATATCATTTCGCTTGATGTCTTCTATAGAAGGAAATCTCATATATGGTAATTGTGGCCAATTTAAATACGATTTTTTCTTAGTTAGCGGAATAGTATCGTGAACCATCGGCATCGCTACAGTTGTCATTGGAACTCTTGCGCCATAGTTCATTTTGCTTACAAACAAAAAGTCTCCTACTAATAATGATTTCTCTAAAGATGAAGTCGGAATGGTAAACGGTTGAATGAAATAGGTGTGAACAATAGTGGCAACAATAACCGCAAACAATAATGAACTAACCGTATCAGCCGCTTTATGGTCAGGTGCAGTGTCTCTATCTGCTATATAATTCAACGGTTGTGTATAATTGATGTAGTACAAATAAAAACCAAAGGTTAGAATCACCAAGATGGTATCTATTGTAGAACGTCTTCCGAAACTACGTAAGGTTTCTACCCAAACTACAGGAAACATAATTAGGTTGATTACTGGAATGAACAATAAAATGGTCCACCAAGTTGGTCTTCCAATTATTTTCATTAATACAATAGCATTGTAAATAGGAATCGCCGCTTGCCAGCGTTTTCTTCCAGCGCTTTCGTACATTTTCCACGTACCCAAAAAATGGATTATTTGAACAACTAAAAAGAATACAAACCAAGAATATAGTGTCATAGAATTCGGTTTTTTAAGCTAAATTAGCGCTATGATTATTTAAAATTTAAAACATCTTTCATTGTGAAAACGCCTTGTTTTCCTGCCAACCATTCTGCTGCAATAACAGCACCTAAGGCAAATCCTTCTCTGTTGTGAGCAGTATGCTTAATTTCGATAGAGTCGATAGGAGAGTTGTAAGTTACGGTATGAGTTCCAGGAACTTCACCTGTTCTTATGGCTTCAATAGGAAGTTCGTTTTCTCTTGGACTAGCATCCATTGTCCATTTTGAATAATTGCTATGTTCTATAACTCCTTCGGCTAGGGTAATAGCAGTTCCGCTTGGTGCGTCTAATTTGTGGATATGGTGAATTTCTTCCATAGCCACTTTGTAAGAATCATAAGGAGCCATTATTTTGGACAAATAAGAATTCAATTCAAAAAAAAGATTTACACCTAAACTAAAATTAGAGCTGGAAATAAATCCGCCCTTTTTTTCTTTACATAAGGCAATCATTTCGTCATAGTGTTCCAACCAACCAGTTGTACCCGAAACGACAGGGACATTGTTATTAAAACTAGCTGAAATATTGGCAACTGCTGCTGCTGGGACACTAAAATCTATGGCAACATCGGCTTTTTCTAGTCCTTCGTAAGTATTGAATTCGTCTTTTTTCAAAACGATTTCGTGGCCTCTTTCAAGTGCAATTCTTTCAATTACTTGGCCCATTTTTCCGTATCCTAAAAGCGCAATTTTCATTTTTTTTGATTTAAAATAAGTACTTCTTAAAAAGTATAATTAAAAGTTAGTCCAACGTTGGGACGAAACGTTACATCGTTTGGGTAAATTTCAGGTTTCAATGATAGATTTTCGTTTACATTAAATTGTATTAAAGCTGCGTCAACATTGGCGTCAATAATATTTAATACGTAAAAACCAACCGTTACTAATGCCGATAAATCTCTGTTGCGTTGGTAGAATTTTTGACCTGCAATGAGTCGGCTATTGTCTAAATAAGAGAATTTATCGTCGGTGTAGCCTTCTAATCTTCTTTTGTAAGCGTCTCGGTATTGATTGTATTTTCTATTGTTGTCAATATAAAAATACAAGCTTGTGCCAATTCCACCATAAACTAATGGAATTTTCCAATACTTTTTGTTGTACGCTTGACCTAAACCTGGTAAAATTGCCGAATAAAAGGCAGCTTTTGCAGGTGTTAATGGGTCAATATCATTGGATTGGACAGTGTCTTTTGCAACTAAACCTTCAGTTTTTTTATCTTGTGCAAAAACAAAACCATTACCGAGAAAAAAAGAGAGGATACATGTGGTTAGGAATTTATTCACTACCCTTTGATTAATTTAATAATTCTGTTTAAATCTTCTTGAGAGTGAAATGGAATCGTAATTTTTCCTTTCCCGTTATTGGCTACTTTCAAGTCTACTTTGGTTCCAAAATAAGAATTAAAACTGTGTTGTTGTTCGTCATCTATTTCAAAAGCTGCAGATTTTGAAGGAGTATTTGATTTTGGCAACAAGCTTTCGTGATAGTTTTTTACCAAAGTTTCTGTTTCACGCACAGATAGATTCTGGCTTACAATTTTCTGATACATTTGGGCTTGCACATCTAAATCCTCAACATTGATGATGGCACGACCATGTCCCATACTGATGAAACCGTCTCTAATCCCTGTTTGAATAATTGGGTCTAGTTTTAAAAGGCGTAAATAGTTGGCAATGGTAGAGCGTTTTTTACCCACTCTTTCACTCATTTGTTCTTGAGTCAGTTGGATTTCATCCATTAAACGTTGGTAAGAAAGGGCAATCTCAATTGGGTCTAAGTCATGACGTTGAATGTTTTCCACCAAAGCCATAACCAATGATTCATTATCATTTGCGATACGAATGTAAGCAGGTACTGTGGTAAGTCCTACTAAAACAGAAGCACGCAAACGACGTTCTCCAGAAATTAATTGGTATTTATTAAAATCTAATTTACGAACCGTAATAGGTTGAATCACACCTAATTCTTTGATAGAAGTGGCTAGTTCACGCAGTGATTCTTCATTGAAATTAGTCCTAGGTTGAAATGGATTAATTTCAATAGCATCAATTTCAAGCTCAATAATATTACCAACAACTTTGTCTGCATTTTTGTCCTCAACCGACTTAATGTCGTTTTCAGGGTCTTTTAATAATGCGGATAATCCTCTACCGAGTGCTTGTTTTTTTACTGCTTTTGTCATAAAACCTATTTGCTATTTTTCTTTATTATTTCTTGAGCTAAGTGAATGTAATTAACCGCTCCTTTGCTAGTTGCGTCATAGTTAATGATGCTTTCACCAAAACTAGGTGCTTCACTCAATTTTACATTTCGTTGGATTACTGTTTCAAAAACCATATCATTAAAGTGTTTTTGAACTTCTTCCAAAACTTGATTAGACAAACGTAATCTAGAATCATACATCGTTAATAATAATCCTTCGATGTCTAAATCTGGGTTGTGAATTTTTTGAATACTTTTTACGGTGTTCAATAATTTTCCTAATCCTTCAAGTGCAAAATATTCGCACTGAATAGGAATAATTACAGAATCAGCTGCAGTAAGTGCATTCAGAGTTAATAAACCTAAAGATGGCGCACAATCAATCAAAATGTAATCGTATTCGTCTTTGATGGTGTCCAATGATTTTTTGAGCATGTACTCACGGTTTTCTTTGTCGACCAATTCGATTTCGATAGCCACAAGGTCGATATGGGAAGGAATCACGTCTACGTTTGGAGCTGTACATTTAAGTAAAGCTTCGTGTGGCGTATGACTGTGTTCTAAAATTTGATAGGTGCCAATTTCAACTGATTCGACATCAATTCCTAGGCCTGATGTGGCATTGGCTTGAGGGTCAGCATCAATTAATAAAACTTTTTTTTCTAAAACACCTAATGATGCTGCAAGATTTACGGATGTTGTAGTTTTTCCAACTCCTCCTTTTTGATTAGCAATCGCAATGATTTTGCCCATTTGTTTTTTGAATTTTGAGCGGTAAAAATACAATTTTTTATGGTTATTGAAAATCTATTTAATAACATTTGTGATTGTTTTCTGAAACCATTTTCAAGGCTATATTTTTTACAAGCGAATTCGCTTCTTTTTGTGGAATTATTTTTTTTAAGAGGTTTTTATAAGTATTCGTTAAATTTTAAATTCATAAAAAAAGGGGTCTGATAACAGGCTCCTTTTTAAGATTTTTATCTACAATGTGTTGATGGTACTATCGAGGTTATTCTGCGGTCTCTACTTGTGGTTTTAATGCATTGTCTGCTGTTTCTATTGTACCATACTTTATAGGTATTGCCGCCTTGTTGATGTGTTTTTTGTTCATAAAAATTTCTATTTCGAAGCGTTGAATAAGCATTTAAAGCACTTCTTCCAACTAAATCCTGATTGTTGTAATTTTTACGGTTGTCATATCTGTCTTTGCTGTATCTGTCATAGTTGTTATTGTAGTTATAATTGTCATTATTATAGTATTCTTTATCCTTCTTTTTGTTGTGCTTTTCTTTTGATTGTCCGTAAGAATTTATTGAAAATAAAAACGCTACTAGTAGCAGTCCTAAAAGTTTAATTTTGTTTTTCATATAGCTTGTTTTTGGGTTATTGTTCTTTTTATGTAGTGCGAATTGATTTTAAATACTGTAAAATTATATTTTAAATGCTTGTTGATTAGTATTCAATGATTTTGTCGATTGCAAAAACTTTTGAAGCTTCTCCGTTTTTAAGTTTGTACTGAATTTGTCGAGTACCTCCAGTGGGTTTGCTATTGGTGTCACCTTCTTTATAGATAGGAAAGCGTTGTACCAAAGTGCCTTCAACAAGCGCAAATTCATCGTGACCCATATAACCTTTGTTGGCTTTAGGATTGTCTATGATACTTGGAATTGCAATTTCGCTCAATGACTTATTATTGTTCCCTGAAAAACCAATTGCAGTTCCGTAGCTTCCACTTCCAGCACTAGTGACATAAATCAATAATTCTGGTGAGCCATCTGCATTAACATCGTCAACTTCTACATTATTAATTGAACCATCAATTGTTTTTGTAATAATAGAATTGTCTTCTGAAAAACCTTTTGGTTGGATGGTCAAATTGCTTCCTGTTACAGCAATAGCGAAGCTTATATCTTTATAAGTAACCTTTTTTGTGTAATCTGCCTTTTGTTCTTCCGGTTTTGAAATGGAGGTAGTGGTACTATCTTTTGTTTGATTCGATTCACTAGATGTTGTTGTTTCCGATTTCTTTTGACAACTAATTGATAAAAGAGTTAAGGATACGACTAAGCTGGTTAAAATATTTTTTTTCATCTGAAATAATTGGTTTTTAGTTGATTAGAGGATTAAAGTTAATGAAAATGAAATAATAATCCCAATTCTATTTTCAAAAAATGATGTATAAGAGGTTATTCAAAGTTGGTCTAAGTAATTGTAATTGAATCCAATATTTTATTTTACTGTTTTGCGCAAGGCGTTAAATAATTTTATTTTTGAAATAACTTGTGATAGCCAAAAAAGTATTCTATATTTGCACCCGCGTTACGGGGTGTAGCGTAGCCCGGTTATCGCGCCTGCTTTGGGAGCAGGAGGTCGCAGGTTCGAATCCTGCCACCCCGACAAAAAACCTTTCTGAATTTCAGAAAGGTTTTTTTTATTTTGTACTCGTCACCTCTAGGATAAGCGACATTCAAAAAAAACACTTGGAACAAAAATTATTATAGTATTCTTAATAAGAATGTGTTTTTTTATTACCCCATAATCAAAACAAATACTTCAAATCGAGTTATTATTTTTTAAAATCCTATTTTTGCGTGTATTTTAAAAAACTCAAAACACAATGTCAAATACTATCGAAAAAATAAAATGCCTAATTATAGGTTCAGGTCCTGCGGGTTATACCGCGGCTATTTATGCTGCTAGAGCCAATATGAATCCAGTTTTGTACCAAGGAATGCAACCTGGTGGACAGTTGACAACGACCAATGAAGTTGAAAATTTTCCAGGTTATGTAGATGGTGTAACTGGACCAGAAATGATGATTCAGTTGCAACAACAAGCACAACGTTTTGGCGCTGATGTGCGTGACGGTTGGGCTACAAAAGTTGATTTCTCTGACGATATCCACAAAGTTTGGATTAACGACACTATCGAATTACACTGCGAAACCGTGATTATTTCTACAGGAGCTTCTGCAAAATATTTAGGTTTACCATCAGAACAACATTATTTAAAAATGGGTGGCGGAGTTTCAGCTTGTGCCGTTTGTGATGGATTTTTCTATAGAAACCAAGAAGTGGTAATCGTTGGAGCAGGAGATTCAGCTTGCGAAGAAGCACACTACTTATCTAAGTTGTGCAAAAAAGTTACGATGTTGGTTAGAAGCGAAAAATTCAGAGCTTCCAAAATTATGGAAGAAAGAGTACGCAAAACCGAAAACATCGAAATCCTTTTAAACCACGATACCGTTGAAGTTTTAGGGGATGAGCAAGTGGTTTCGGCTATCAAAGTAAAAAACAAAACCACCGATGAAGTGTATGACATTCCAGCAACTGGATTTTTCGTAGCCATTGGTCATAAACCTAACACCGATATCTTCAAAGATTACTTGACTTTAGACGAAACAGGTTATATCGTTAACGTTCCAGGAAGTTCAAAAACGAATGTAGCAGGAGTTTTCGTTGCAGGAGACGCCGCCGATCACGTGTACCGCCAAGCCATTACCGCTGCAGGTACAGGTTGTATGGCAGCATTGGATGCCGAGCGTTATTTGGCAGCCAAAGAGTAATTTTTTTAGGAGCAGTAGTCAAAGCGCTTTTTTGTATTCAAAGTCCCGCTCTCCGTTATAATCTTTGTTGCCGAACCCCGGCAACAAAGGATTTCCACTGCGATCGGGGCTAGAGAGTAACAATGAGAATTTTGGGTTACATTCTTAATTTTAGTCACAAAAAAAGTCCTTCACGAAGAAGGACTTTTTTTGTATCAACTAAAAACTATTCTTGGCTTATTGAACCACCAGAATTTTCGCTTTTTTTCAGACTTTTAGGTTTGTTTTTATAGGATATATTTCCTCCACTAGACGCTTCGGCATCAAGACTCACCAACGGATGTAGCGATTGAATACTTCCTGATGAAGCCTGCGATTTGATATCGTTTGCCAACAACTCGCCAGCATTAATAGAACTTCCGCTCGAAGAATTGGTTTGGAGCTGAATAGCTTTTCCTTTCAATTCAATGCTACTTCCGCTACCAGAATCACAAATTATTTTTTCAGATTCTATGTTCAAATCCAAAGAAGCCGCACTCGAAGCATCAATCTTAAATTCAGAAGCTTTAAGGGTTGATTTACTATTTACCGTCGAAGCGCTATTGGCTTCAATGCCTTCAATAATAGGTGCTCGAACGATTACTTTTTTAGAGTTAATATTTATGAAAGAACTGTATTTGCATCCAATAATAAGCTTGCCGTTTTCTACTTTGGTAGTGATTTCTTTTTGCAAATTATCATCGGCTTCTACTATAATCTCAACTTTATCGGCTTGTTCTATTACCAAATCGATAGCGTTTCCTACTTCAATACTTTTAAAATCGCCATTTACAATTCTCTTTTCGGTGGTCACATTTCCACTTCCAGTGATGGAATTGAAATTTGTAGACAAATTACAAGAGGCAAACAGTAAAGCGGTCAGCGTAACAATGATGAATTTTGTTACTAGTGTGATTATTTTTACCATAGCTATTCGGTTTTGATGATTATTCCGTCTTTATTGATTTTTAATTCTTTTATATCCTTATTGGATTTAATTAAAGTATCTTTTTTAATAGAAATGCCATTTTCATTGATGGTAACATTAGTAGCGGTTGAATCATTTTCTACATCATTCCACTCGTCCTCATCCTCAGGGCAATTTAAACATTTTATTTGAGAATCAGTCACTTTGTAAACGTAATTGTCTGAGCTATAGTGTAAATTGAAGAAATCATTATCTGAACGATCATAGTTTTGTACTGATGCATCTGGTTTTAATAAAGTACCTTCTGGTAAATACAAATATAATTCTACTTCTTGATCACGGAATTTGTTTTTTACATCGGTCAACAAATAATTGTCTAAATACAAATGATTTCCTTCTACTTTTATACCATATTGAATTTTTTCAGCTCTGAATTTTGCGTCTTGAAACGATTTTCCTTTAGCCGTTCTTTCAATTTGAATGTAAGGTGTTTTTTCATCGGTGTATAAAATTCTCAAGCTTACATTATTAGAATAGATCAACTTGTTGTTCGCAGAATCTTGTACAAATTCAAATTCAGTATGATCATCGATATCTTTAGTATAATAATCATTATATCTGAATTTTACGAACAAAGTATCGTTTGCATTCAAAGGAATATTTTGTTTAGCTACTGTTTTTCCGTCATAGGCTACTTGAGTGGCTGTTTTTACTCCTATAGAGATTAAGATGGCAATAGAGATTAACCACAAAGCCAATAAACTATATTTAGCAATGTTTCCAATTGACCCAATAGTTGGTGATAATAACTTGAATCCTAATATAGTTAGGAAAAAGAAAGGGATTCCGATAGCAAAAAACATCAATAATCCAAAGCTCCAAACAGGATAGTCAGCAAAGTTCCCTGCTTCGACAAAGTTTTGCCAAGGAAAATCAATAAATGCTGAAGAGCCTAATGTAAATACTCCAATAAATAAGCTAACTAGTGTAAAAAGTCCTGTCAAGATTAAAATAACACCCAAGACTTTAGAGAAAACTTTGAAAAGAGTCATAATAAAATCACCTAAAGAGTTTCCCAACTTTTCCGCTCCAGATTTTACTTGGTTTCCCATTTTGTCATAATCGGCATTTTTAAATTTGCCAGATACATTTTCAAATTCTTCACGAACTTTTTTCTCGATGTTAGAGATGGTTACAGGTTCACCAGTCATTTCAAGTTTTTCTGAAGTGGTGATGGCTTCTGGAGTGACAATCCAAAGGATGATATATGCCAATATACCTGAACCAAATCCAGCAAAAACAAAGATTAAGAACATGATTTTTAACCAAACCGCATCGATTCCAAAGTAATGTCCTAGACCTGTAGCTACACCACCAATCATTCCTTTTTCTTTATCTCGGTATAATTTTTTGGTAGCTCTTGTGCTATAATCATTAAATTTTCCTGAAGCGCTTGTTTCTTCTTCAATGATGTAATCTTCAGGTTGTCCCATTACAGCAATTACTTCATCTACATCTTTCAGTCCTACTACGTGTTTTTCGCTTTTTTGTTTTTCATTTAATAATTCTGAAACACGCATTTCGATATCTTTAATGATTTCTTCTTGTCCAGATGATTTAGACAAAGAACGTCTGATAGCTTCAAAATATCGAGTTAATTTTTGGTATGCATCTTCATCAATATGGAAGAACATTCCTCCTAGGTTTATATTTACAGTTTTGTTCATGACTATTGTTTTTGGTTGGTTATTAGACTTACGGCTTCGGATAATTCATTCCAAGTGCCGCTTAATTCAGTTAAAAAGGTTTGGCCTATTTCAGTTAGACCATAATACTTTCTTGGTGGTCCTGAGGTTGATTCTTCCCAACGATAGTTGAGTAATCCGTCATTTTTTAATCGTGTTAGCAAAGGATAAATGGTTCCCTCAACTACTAACAATTTTGCGTCTTTTAAAGTGTCTAATATTTCAGAAGTGTAGGCATCTTTTTCTTTTAAAACTGATAAGATGCAAAACTCGAGAACACCTTTACGCATCTGGGCTTTTGTGTTTTCAATGTTCATAATTTTCGTTTTGATGTTTTGTTTGATTAGAACTGTTCGTTTTTTGATTACTTTCCATTACAGGTGATAGTTGAGATGATTTATAGAGTTGATTAGACTACTATATACTACTTTATAATTGATTACTTTATAAAGGGAATAGTGAATGGATATTGGTATTTTTCTCCATTTGATGTTTTTACAGCTGCAATAATTATTAAGAAGAATTCTGCTATTTTGAATCCAACAAAAGCAAGAGCAGCGATGATTCCAACTGTAATAAGTCCAATATGGTCTTCAAAATTAAAATCTCTAATCACTAATCCTTGATTGTGGTAGAATTCATCAAAAGTCATATTGTTAAAAACAGTAAAAATTAAAATTGGTAAAGCAATTACCGCCATAACCAGTGAGTAAATAAGGATACTCAATTGAAAGTTAATAGCTTGTTTTCCGTGATGGTCTACAAATTCTGATTGATCCTTTTTTGAAGTCCAAATCAAAATAGGGAAGATATAATTTCCAAACGGAATTATATACTGGCTCAATGTACTCAAATGAGTAAAGGTTGCGATGTTTTTTTCTGATGATGTTTCCATGATTTAAAGTATATAGTAATTTCTTATGCAAATATATGTCTAAAAGAAAGTATCTTGTATCGCATAGTAGTAAATATTAACAAAATATTAACAAAATAATTTTTTTATAGTTGCTGCTTATTTAGTCACTTTCTATTGATTAATAGTACTTTGAGTGTGTTATTAGGTGATGTGGGTACAGTTTAGGGGTGATATTGTAATTTTATATGTATGCATAGTATTTTTTTGTACTTTTACCCAAAAACCAATATATAATGGAAATAAACGTATCAAAATTGAATCAATTCTTATTTTTTAAATTGCCTTCGGCTTTTTTGTGTGGAGTAAGAGTAAAAGCTATTAACGAAAAGAAATGTGTAGTAAGTGTAAAACACCGTTGGATCAATCAAAATCCGTTTAATTCTATGTATTTTGCTGTTCAAGCTATGGCTGCTGAGTTGTCTACTGGTGCTTTGGTAATGTATCAAATTCAAAAAAGCGGTAGAAAAATATCCATGTTAGTAGCTAACAACAAAGGGAATTTTACCAAGAAAGCCACAGGCAGAATTACATTTATCTGTAATGATGGGTATTTGATAGAAGAAGCAATAAAGAAAACTATTGCGACAGGTGAGGGGCAAACCTTTTGGATGAAATCCATTGGAACCGATGAAAAAGGAGTTCAGGTTTCTGAAATGGATTTTGAATGGAGTGTTAGAGTAAAATAGTTAGTTCTAGATTTAAGTAAACAATAAAAAAAAGCCTCAATTGAGGCTTTTTTTTATTTTGATTTTTTAGAAGAGCAACATTTTTTACCTTCTGCTTTGCATTCGGTCTTTGTTTTTGTTGCTTCTTTTTTAGTTGTTGAAGTTTCTTTTTTTGTTTTTTCTTTAGCTGGAGCTTCTTGTGCTTGAACTGACAAAGCAAAGAATGAAAAAGCTAAAATTGCGGCTACTTTTTTCATTGTATTTAAGTTTAGTTTATGATATACTTTTATATGCTATCAAATATAACAAGAAAATCAATTGTACGATTTTTGAGGCTCTCTTTTTGATAAAAATTAACAAAAATCTTTAACTTCTTTATTGGTAAGGGGTTAAAATAGTAAAGTAACGAGAGGGTAAATTAGGATATAAAAAAAGCCTCAAATTTTAAATTTGAGGCTTCTGGTAGCGAGACCGAGATTTGAACTCGGGACCTCAGGGTTATGAATCCTGCGCTCTAACCAACTGAGCTATCTCGCCTTATTCTGGTTAATTAAATAACCCCTGAATGCGGGTGCAAATATAAAAATAAAATTAGAGTTGACAAGCATATTGGTGTAAAAAATATTTTTTTTTAAAAGCGTTTTATTTTGGCTTTATATTCTTATATTTCCAAAAAAAAAGTAAGTATGGATCAAAAAGTAAGATATGAGATTGAATTCCCTATAAACTCATCTCCGCAATTGTTGTATCAATATATATCTACACCTTCGGGGTTGGCGGAATGGTTTGCTGATGATGTGAATTCAAGAGGGGAATTTTTTACTTTCATTTGGGATGACACACAAGAAAAAGCGAGATTAGCTTCGAAAAAATCTGGTGAAAAAGTGAAGTTTCGATGGGTAGATGATAAAAACAAAGACACAGATTATTTTTTTGAATTGCATATTCTTGAGGATGAATTGACTAAAGATGTTTCTTTGTTGGTGGTCGATTTTGCCGAAAAAAATGAAATACCTGAAGCATCACAATTGTGGGAGAATCAAATTTCTGATTTAAAACATCTCATCGGTTCCGTGTAGTAAATGTCTATTTTAAACTATATCTTTGCCCTAAACTAACTTTAGGGCTTTTTTTATGATTAATTTTAACGGAATACTTCAGGATTCAGATACAAATTTGTTAGACCAAAATCGTGGTTTTTTATATGGAGATGGTGTATTTGAAACACTTAAAATCGTTGATGGTAAGATTTTGTTTTTTGAAGATCATTATTTTAGATTAATGGCAGCTATGCGAATCGTTCGTATGGAAATCCCAATGATCTTTACATTAGAGTATCTTGAAGAACAAGTTTTGTCTTTGGTTAAAAAGAATAAAATTGAGCAATCCGCTCGCGCTAGAATAACAGTCTATAGAAACAATGGTGGTTTTTATTTGCCTACGAATAATACAGTGTCTTTTTTGATTCAAACTTCGGCAATAGAGAGTCCAGTATATAGCATTAGTGAAAAGGAATATGAAGTGGATTTGTATAAAGACTTTTATATTCCAAAGCAATTATTGTCTACTTTGAAAACGACCAATAAAATGATTCACGTTACGGGCAGTATTTATGCAAAAGAAAATGATTTGGATAATTGTATTCTTCTAAATGACAGTAAAAATGTTGTAGAAGCTTTGCAGGGTAATTTGTTTATGCGAATGGGGAATACATTAATCACTCCGCCAATAAGTGAAGGGTGCTTGAATGGAATTATGAGAAAGCAAATTTTGAGTTTGGCTAAAAAAGAAACCAATTTAGAAGTTGTGGAGCAAGTTATTTCTCCTTTTGATCTTCAAAAAGCAGATGAATTATTTGTTACCAATGTTATTCGAGGTATTCAGCCTATTACGAAATATAGGAAGAAAGAATTTGAGCAGGATACTGCAAAAGTATTAAATACAATACTTAAGCAGCATTTGGGGATGGTTTAATTTAGATATGGATTTTCGGGAGCATTAGACCAAATTAAATAGTCGCCACCTAGTTCCATTAATTGTTCTTTCCAGAAATGAGTGGATGATTTTCCGATTATTTTATTCTCGTATGAATTCCTTGCGATAATCCAGGAGTTATCTTCCATCTCGTTTTCAAGTTGTTTTTCTTCCCAACCAGTGTATCCTAAGAAAAAGCGAATGTTGTTTTTTCCGATTAGGCCAGAATTTATTAATTCCTTTGTTGATTCAAAATCACCTCCCCAATATATTCCATTAGATATTTCAACACTATTTGGAATAAGATCTGGAATATTGTGAATAAAATAAAGATTATCTTGTTCAACTGGTCCACCATTGTATATTTTGAATCTTGCAACAATTTCAGGAATCAAATCATTAATGGTGTACTTGAGGGGTTTGTTTATAATAAAACCAATGGAGCCTTCTTGGTTGTGGTCTGCTAATAAGATTACCGATCTATTAAATGATAAATCGCCAATTAACGAAGGTTCTGCGATTAGCAGGTGTCCTTTTTTTAATTTTTCTGTTATCATAATACTTCTTTTTTTTATTAAATTTAACTAAAATAATTTTAGATCCACAAAAATAATCGTTAAAGTGCAAAAAAAAACCTTCCATATGGAAGGTTTTGATGTATTTACGTTAGAGAGGATTAGTTAACTGCTCCTTCTAAATCTGCTCCAGCTTTAAATTTAACAACATTTTTTGCTGCAATTTGAATAGTTTTTCCAGTTTGTGGATTTCTACCATCTCTAGCCGCTCTTGAAGAAACTGACCATGATCCGAAACCTACTAAAGATACTTTTCCTCCTTTTTTCAAGGTACCACTTACATTTCCTAAAAATGATTCTAATGCTAATTTTGCAGCTGCTTTGGTAATTCCTGCATCAGCAGCAATAGCGTCGATTAATTCTGATTTGTTCATAATAAATAGTTATTAATTGTTGGTTAAAATGTTATAAGAACAAATTTAGTAGGATTTACGTTCCTCACAAGTGTTTTTGTAATTTTTAGCTGAAATTGTTAATAACTTGCTTTTTTTGTTCATAAAAGAAGGTGAAAAATGAACTAAAGTTTGGGAGCTCCCAATTTTACTGATGTTAAGCCACTATCGCATTTTCAGAAAAAGTAATTCCATTTAGTAGTTCGAAGGTCTTCATTCGTTTTTTTCCAGGGAATTGTAAACTTAGAATTTCAATAAAGCCATTTTGTACGGCTATTTTTAACTCTTTTTTGGTACTAACGATACTTCCAATAGGTTTAGAATGAGATTCTGTCACTATTTTTGATTCATAAATCTTAACATTGTACTCGGTAGAATTGTCTTTAAAATAGCACCAAGCAGCTGGGTAAGGACTTAATCCGCGAATCAAATTATGAATATTTTCGGCAGATTGATTCCAATCTATTTTGCAATTTTCTTTGTTAAGTTTGTAAGCTGTTTTGATTCCTTCGTTATCTTCTTGAATCGTAGTGTTAACTTTGTTGGATTCAATAAGGTGTAAAGTTGATACAACTGTTTCGCTTCCGATATGCATTAGTCGATCGTGAAGCATTCCTGCATTCTCTTCTTTTTCAATTATTGTTTCTTTGCTAAGAATCATAGCTCCTGTATCGATTTTATCATCAATAAAGAAAGTGGTAACTCCAGTTTTGGTTTCCCCGTTGATAATGGCCCAATTAATAGGTGCGGCACCTCTATAATTAGGTAACAAGGAAGCGTGAAGATTAAAGGTTCCCAATTTTGGCATTTCCCAAACAACTTTTGGAAGCATTCGGAAAGCAACTACAATTTGTAAATTGGCATTTAGTGCTTTTAATTCTGCTAAAAAGTTTTCGTCTTTTAAATTACTGGGTTGTAGAATTGTTAATCCTTTTTCTAATGCATATTCTTTTACTGCGGAATACTTAATCTTTTGCCCGCGTCCAGCTGGCTTATCTGTTGCGGTAATTACCCCAACTACTTCAAAATTATTTTTGATTATTGTATCCAGAATTCCCACGGCAAACTCAGGAGTTCCCATAAAAACTATTCGTAATTTTTCCATTTTATTGTAAAGTGTATTTATTGTTGGGTAGTATTTTAATTTTGTCTTGCTCTAGCAAGGTTTGTAGTGCAAAGATAATAGCATCCGGGCCTTTTCGAGTCTTTTTTTCTAGTTCTCTTGAGTCTGAATCTTCTTTTTGCAAAAGTTCAAGAATAGTATTGGGAAGTTCTTTGTCAAACGGCAAAGGTTTTGAATTCGAGATGCAATAAGAACAAATGCCGCATTCGGGACACGATTTTTCTCCAAAATAAGCAAGAAGCAACTGACTTTTGCATTGATTATGGTTCTGTACGTAACCAATGACACTGGCAAGGTGCTCTTTTTTTAATTGATTTTGCTGGTCCAAATGTTTAATCACTCGATTGATGGTTCGTTCGTCTTCTCTAACTTCATTAAAAAGAATAGTTGCGTCATTGTTTTTAGCGTGGTACTCAATGATTTCTTTTTCGGTTAATTTTTTCAAAACCAAATGAACGGCTTCTTCCTTGACGTTTGCCTTTTTTGCTATCAACGAAAGATTGAAAGGTGTTTGCATTTCATAAATTCCAGGATAAGTTCGAAGAATGGCCAAAATAATCTCTTCGTCGTTTGGATTAAGGCTATTGTATCGAATAACTTCTTTGGATGGAATTAGAAATTGCAGGGTTATTTTTTCTGAAAACTCCTGAGATAAATTAATAATGCCTTGTTGGTCTAGGAATTGTAACGCTTGATATGTTTTTAGAATAGGAAAACTATATTTTGTGCAAAAATGATTTAAATTAAAGGTAAACTGTTCGTTTATGCCTTCTCCGTAAGCGATTTGAAAATAATTACAAAGTTTGACATAAGCCATATTCAAGAATGGGCGATCCGGTAGGTTATTGATGAATTGTGACTCCGCTTGAAGACTATCAGAGGGACTATTCAGCAAAATTGCATACGCTTTATTGCCATCTCTTCCTGCTCTTCCTGCTTCTTGGTAATAATTTTCTAAATTTTCAGGTAATTGAATATGAATAACAGTTTTTACATTTGCTTTGTCAATTCCCATTCCAAAAGCATTGGTGGCAACAATAACTTGTGTTTCTTCGGTCATCCAGCTTTGCATATTTTTTTCTTTCTCTTTATAAGATAAGCCGCCGTGATAATAGGTTGCTTTGAAGCCTAAAATGTTCAATTGTGAGGCAATGTCTAAGCAAGACTTTCTATTTCTTACATATATAATAGAAGGAGCAGGGTTCTTTTTGAGAATTTGTTGTATGCGATGTAATTTATCTTCCACTTCAAAAACCATATAGGCCAAGTTATCCCTAGAAAATGATTTTTGAAAAACAGCGGGTTGCTGTAAATTAAGATCTTTAATGATGTCTTCTTTTACTTTAGGTGTAGCAGTTGCTGTTAATGCTAAAAAAGGAATTTTTGGAAAATGTTCTTTGAGATGACTGATTTTTAAATAAGCAGGCCTGAAATTATGTCCCCATTGTGAGACACAATGCGCTTCATCAATTGCGATTAAATTGATAGGAAGGTTTTTGATTCTATCCATAATCCAATCCGATTGAAGGCGTTCAGGAGAAAGATATAAGAATTTGTAATTTCCAAATTGGCAATTGTCTAATAAATCAATGACTTCTTCTGTCGGTATTCCACCAGTTAGTGCAATTGCTTTGATGTTGCGTTGCTTTAGGTTGGCAACTTGGTCTTTCATCAAAGCTACTAAAGGCGATATTACTAGACAAATACCCTCTTTCATTAGAGAAGGCACTTGAAAACATATTGATTTTCCTCCACCCGTTGGGAGAATTGCCAAGGTATCCTTACCGCTATGAATCGATTCGATAATTTCCTTTTGAAGGGAGCGGAAGCTATCGTGTTTCCAGTATTTATTTAGAATTTGTAAGGCTTCTTGCATGGATTTCAGTTTCGTTCGAACTAGAAATCTATTTCCGATTTCTTTATTATTTGCTAGAAATTCGGTCTAAGATAAAAAGAATTCTGTTATCAACCGTATCTTTTGGAACTTCGATTAATTCGTAGCCATAGTTTTGATAGGTTTCTTTCAGATGCAGGTATATTTGTTGTGCTTGTTCGTAGTTTTCGTAGCGTTCACCATCGCTTTCGTAAATTTCTTCCCATGGTGGAAGCATAAATATTTTTGAATAGGTACAAGTCACACAAGCTTCTTCAAAATGGGGAGGGTAATCGTCTCCAATAAAATTCATGTAAGCGACTACATCAGGTACACCTCTGTCTATAAATACTACGGGATGAGCTTCTTCTTGTGCATCGTTAAATTGCTTAATTCTTCCCTCGAGTAGTTTTTGACTAAACAGCAAAGGGTCTTCTAGAAATAATTGGTCAATTCCTAGTTTTTTTGCTTCGGCAGTTACTTGTCTGGATATTTCAGGATAACAACAATGTCCTAACGAGGTAAGTTGATTGATGATAGTTGATTTTCCCGTTCCAGGACCACCAATAATAACGATGATTTCTTTTTGCACGTTTTGTAAATAAGGGCGCAAATTTACCTAAACTTATTGGTTTTTAAAACATTTTTTGATAGGATTATTAATAGCAATAGGTTTGCTCGATTTTTGTTGTTTCATTTTAGAGTGAGTGGAGAACAATTTATTGGTTTTTAATGATTTAGTTTTGTTTTGTTTTGTTTGGTGGCATAAAACTAGTAGTGGTTTAATGTTGCTTTTAGTAGCAATGCTATTCTAAAAAAAAACCTAAATCCTGGTTCTAAATTCTTGAATCTGTTCTCAAAAATGTATATTTGCGTTTATTTTAAATTAGTAATGGATAAAGACAAAGAAAAAGAGACCGCTGCTTTTTATGAAAGATTACAAGTAGAATTAGATAATAGTAATACTTGGCCAGCAGAATACTTGTTTAAATTTATTGTTCCTTCAGTAGATGGAAATGTGAAAAAAGTAGAGGAGGCGTTCAATTGTATGGGAGCCGTAATTAAAACTACAAAATCAAAAACGGGTAAATTTACTAGTGTTTCTGTTGATGTAACTATGAAAAATTCGCAAGAAATTATTGAGAAGTACCAAGAATTATCTACAATTGAAGGTATTGTTTCCCTATAAATATGATCGAAAAATATAAAAAAGAGAACGCCAATGATGTAGTGTATCATTTAGAATACAATTCTGAAAGAAAACATTTAATCATTCCTGAGTACGGTCGTCATTTGCAAAAATTGATTGAACAAGCAACCATTATAGAGAATGATGAAGAGCGCAACAAAGCTGCTAGATACATCATTCAAGTAATGGGAAGTTTAAATCCTCATTTGCGTGATGTGCCTGATTTTCAGCACAAGTTATGGGATCAATTGTTTATTATGTCCGACTTTCGTTTGGCGGTAGACTCTCCATATCCTATTCCGTCTCGTGAAGTTTTGCAATTGAAACCTGAGGTTTTGCAATATCCTCAGAACTATCCTAAGTATAGATATTATGGTAATAATATCAAGTATATGATAGATGTGGCGAATAAATGGGAAGAAGGCGAAATGAAAAGTGCTTTGGTCAAGGTAATTGCCAATCACATGAAGAAATCGTATTTGAGTTGGAACAAAGACACCGTAAAAGACGATGTTATTTTTGAGCATTTGTATGAGCTCTCTGGTGGAAAATTGAATTTGTTGCAAAGCAAAGAAGAGCTTTTGGGAACTACAGATTTACTTCGAACAAACAAAAGAATGTCGAATAAAATTACGCCTTCCAATCAACAAAAGAATCAGAATAATAAAAATAAATCGGGCAAAACTCCGATGCACAAAAATCAAAACAGAAAACAGCAGTAATTATATTTTGGGTAATTATTGATTAATATAAATTGGTATAACAAATGGGAATTTTCAAGATCGAAGGTGGAATTCAATTAAAAGGAGAAATCACCCCACAAGGAGCAAAAAATGAGGCATTACAAATTTTATGTGCTGTATTGCTTACTCCAGAAAAAGTAACAATCAATAATATTCCAGATATTATTGACATCAACAAGTTAATCACTTTGTTGGGCAATCTAGGAGTTAAAATTCAAAAAAACGGCAATAGTTCCATTACTTTTCAATCGGATGAAGTAAATATGGGCTATTTAGAGACTGAAGCCTTTAAGAAAGAAGGAGGTTCTTTGCGTGGTTCGATTATGATTGTTGGTCCATTATTAGCTCGTTTTGGTAAAGGTTATATTCCGAAACCAGGTGGAGATAAAATTGGAAGAAGAAGATTGGATACCCATTTTGAAGGATTTATCAATTTAGGTGCTAAGTTTAGATACAATAGAGAAGATCATTTCTATGGAGTAGAAGCTCCAGATGGACTTACAGGTACAGATATGTTATTGGATGAAGCCTCTGTTACAGGTACAGCAAATATCGTAATGGCTGCCGTTTTGGCTAAAGGTACAACTACAGTTTACAACGCTGCTTGTGAGCCTTATTTGCAACAATTATGCAAAATGCTGAATGCAATGGGAGCTAAAATTTCTGGTGTTGGATCTAATTTGTTGACTATTGAAGGAGTAGAAGCATTAGGTGGATGTGAACACCGTATTCTTCCAGATATGATTGAGATTGGTTCTTGGATAGGATTAGCAGCAATGACTAAATCTGAGATTACTATAAAAAATGTAAGTTGGGAAAATCTTGGAGTTATTCCAAATGTATTCCGTAAACTAGGGATTACACTTGAGAAAAAAGGTGATGATATCTTCATTCCTGCTCACGTGAATGGTTACGAAGTTAAAACAGACATTGATGGTTCTATTTTAACCATTGCAGATGCGCCTTGGCCTGGTTTTACTCCAGATTTATTGAGTATTATTTTGGTAGTAGCGACTCAAGCAAAAGGTGATGTATTGATACACCAAAAAATGTTCGAAAGCCGTTTGTTTTTCGTAGATAAACTAATCGATATGGGAGCAAAAATCATTTTGTGTGACCCTCATAGAGCGGTAGTTATTGGTCACGATTTTAAATCACAGTTGAAAGCAACTACGATGTCTTCACCAGATATTCGTGCGGGTATTTCGTTATTGATTGCTGCTTTGTCAGCGAAAGGAACGAGCACTATTCAAAATATTGAACAAATTGATAGAGGATACGAGCGCATTGATGAGCGTTTAAGAGCTATTGGAGCCAATATTGTAAGAGCTTAATTTTTTTTAACCTATAGTTTAGTCCTTAGTGATTAGTTCTTTTTCAAGACTAACTACTAAGGACTAATTGCTAAATACTAATCACTAATAGCTACTTATGTCTAAAGAACAAACGGCGATAAAAGCCACCTACTTCAGTATTATTGGTAATACTTCTTTGGCTATTGTAAAAGGATTGGCTGGTTTTTTCGGTAATTCTTATGCGTTAATTGCGGACGCGATTGAATCTACTACTGATATTTTTGCGTCTTTTTTGGTGCTTTTTGGAATCAAATATTCTAATAAACCTGCTGATGATAATCATCCTTATGGTCATGGTCGTGCAGAACCTTTGATTACGTTTTTGGTAGTTGGTTTTTTGATTACTTCTGCTACTATCATTGCTTATGAGAGTATTCAGAACATTGGGACACCTCATGATTTGCCCAAATCTTGGACGCTTTATATTTTGGGAGCCATTATTATTTGGAAAGAGTATTCGTTTCAGTTGGTGATGAAAAGAAGTAAAGAAACCAATAGCTCTTCTTTGAAAGCCGATGCGTGGCACCATAGAAGCGATGCTATCACTTCGGTAGCGGCTTTTTTGGGAATTTCTATCGCACTTTATTTTGGGAAAGGATACGAATCTGCAGATGATTGGGCGGCTCTTTTTGCTTCTGGTTTTATTTTATTTAATAGTTATAAAATATTTAGACCGGCTTTGAGCGAGATAATGGATGAACATCTATATGATGAATTGGTGGAGGAAATTAGAGTTGTTTCCTTAACGGTTCCAGGAGTTATAGATACAGAGAAATGTTTTATAAGAAAAGCAGGAATGCAGTATCATGTAGATTTGCACGCAAGGGTAGAAGGTACCATTACAGTTAGAGAAGGACATGATATTGCGCATGATTTAAAAGACACCCTTCGAGCGAAAATCCCCTCTTTGGGACATGTTTTGATTCATGTAGAACCTAATTAATTTTAAGTCACTACGAAAGCAAAAAGATAGGATGCTTCCTTTTAGCCCCGGTAGTAGCGGCATCCTTTTTTTAATAACCCTTCTGGAGTTTTGAATTCTAGAAGGGTTTTTGTTTGGGGTATTAAAAAAAGATATAGCGGATGACGGGACTTTGCCCACAAGAAAGCCTATTCTTTCCGCTCCTAATCTAAAATATTTAAAAGTTTTAGTCCAAAAATTACGCCGTCACCTTGAAAACCATTTTGGTAAGAGCGGACATAATCTACTCTGAACTGTTTGAATTTCCCGATTCCTAAGTTATCGAGTCCTATGCTGATTTCTTGATAAGGTTTGCGATTTGGAATGGCTAAGTTGTGAAAACCGAGCATTAAACTGCTTTTTAAAAGGTTCAGCCCCGGTATTTTGTTCATGATAAAACCATTGTCGCTGTACTCTGAATGTAATTCAAAATACGCATCGTTTGTGCTATTGCTGTAATAAGGTAACAGGTTGAAAACGTTTAAATAGCGTTCGGTTTGGCCAATTCGTGTTTGATTGCCATTGAAATGCTTGTAGTCCATGAAAGCAATATTTTCGGCATTGAAGAATTTGCCTGCTCTTAGATTTACACCTAAATCACCTTTGTTGGCCAACGGAAGGTCATACAGAACACGTGCACTTATTAAGTCGTACTCGTAGTTTTTTTGGCTAGCAGCAAAGGCTTTTTCGTAGCCTAAAAGCACAGTTGGATACTTGTCGTTTCGGAGGTTGAATTTTCCGTCAGGGCGCGAAATGTATTGGTTGCCAAAGTTAATGCGCCAGTTCAAATTAGCTTTTAGTAACTGATGAGTTGAGAAACCAGCAGTTGAATAATCATTAGAATCCAAAGGATTGTTTGAAGAATAAAGGTCGTCATTTTTGATAAAGGTATAGTTAGTAGTATTAAATAAAGGTTTGCGTTGACTGTATTCTAATTTTCCGGTTAAGTTGATGCCGTTGGCTATATTCTGTGAATAAGTCACATTGAAAAACTCTTTGTTGTACAATTTCATAAAATTGTTTTTGAAAAAGAGCGTGCTTATCGAATTGATAAAAGGGGAAATTGGATTGTTTTCGTTGAATTGTTTAACCGCCGTTCCTCCAGAAACCCAAATTGTGGCATAATTTTGATTGTTAAAACGATGGCTAAAATTTCCGACCACTCGAAGACGCTCGTCTGAAAAACCATAATTGAAAGTAGTTGCAATGGCTGTGCTTTTTCCAGATTCATCATCCCATTTGCGATAAGTAAAGCCTGAGTCAAGATTGAAACCTTGAACCGTATTGAACGTTAATGAACTTATGTCCATTAATCCAGCATAATCGAATGACCATTTTTTGAAAGTATTTCTATAATTATAACCTGTTATTGGGTCTAATAGTTTGAATTTATTTCGTTTTTGGTCGATAGAATCCAAATATGTTTTGGATGAACGAATGGTTTGAATGCTGTCTTTTTTGAAATAATCTTTACTCTCTTCTTCGGTGAGCGGAATGGGTCTTGTGCTCTCCCAAAAAGTATCCTCTTTTTTGTTGGCGTTGTTTTCAAAACTTACAATTTCATTGCCAAAGGTCTTTTTATCAAAAGCATCAAAGAATTCATAATTGCTGTACACATAATTGAAAGTACCTGAGAATCCGATACCGAAAGCACCAGCGGTAAAAGCTAAACTTTGGGCATTTTTGCTCCAAATTTTAGTTTTGGAATTGTAATTGAAGTTTTGTTTTAAGGTCATCACTTCGGTGAATTCATTGCGCATGCGATAGCCTTTGATATCGAAATCAACGGCATAAATCGCCCAACTGTCTTCTACAATATATATGTAACCTTCAAAAACGGGTTCTTTGTCTCGTCTTGGAATGACTTTAATTTTGTTGATTTGATGATTGCTTTCGTCGAAAAAAGTGCTTTCGAGTTTGTATTTGTAATATTGAAAGGCATTGCTAGCTATGGGTGAAATCATTTTTACATTAAAATCGACTGTATTGTCATAAAAGTCGTAAAATGAAGAACGAGCAGTATTGTAACTAAAGCCTTTGTCGTTCCCGGAAATTTTAGAGGCAATAATTCTTTCTTTATAATTGTTTGGTTTTTCGAAGGTGAGTTTTGATACGGTTTCAGATAAGTACAAAATACCACTTCCAGTTGAATCTAAACCAGTAGTCATTTCGTCTGGCATATCTAATTTCATTCCTAAAATCTTTTTAGGTAGATTTTTGATTTTGAATAATCCACGAGAATAAAAATCGGCGGTGAATCGAGCTGTTTTTTCAGCGTTTTCTTTTCGTGTTGTAATTGCACTTTTGATAATGGCGTTGGCAGGATTATTTTTCGGATTGATAACTACTTCGTTGAGGTTGTAATTTTCTTCCGATAACTGAATGTCAATTAATATTGGTGTTTTCTCGTAATGAATCGTTTTCTTTACGGTTTTGTAACCAAGGAACTGGAACAATAGGGTGTAATCACCTTCTTTTTTGAGGTTCAGTTCGTATTTTCCTTTGTCGTTGGTGGTAGTTCCTGAATAGGAATTTTGAATGATTACGGAAACAAAAGGTAATGGATTTCCTTTTTCGTCAGTAATAGTACCTTTTACTTGTGCTATAAAAGGCGAAGAGATTAAAAATAAAATAAAAACGTAAAATTGTTTCATCTGCTTTTTTTTGTAAAATTAAACAGATGAAAAAACTTACATCATAAAAACTTGTTAATTTATTGTGTTAAAAATCTTAAGGTTATACAAAAGATTGAATCGCGAGTTCATAACTTTTTAAACCGAACCCTAGAATAACACCTTTGGCATTTCCTGAAATATAGGATTGATGTCTAAAACTTTCTCTTGAAAAAGTATTGGAAATATGTACTTCGATAACAGGGGTAGTGATGGCTTTTATGGCATCGCCAATGCCTATGGATGTATGGGTATAAGCACCAGCATTGAGAATGATTCCAGTATAAGAAAAGCCGAATTCTTGAATTTTATCGATTAATTCCCCCTCTATATTACTTTGAAAATATGAGAATTGAATATGAGGAAACTTAGTTTTTAGTGTTTCAAAATAATCTTCGAAGGTTGCTGTTCCATACACTTCGGGTTCACGTTTTCCTAATAAATTAAGATTGGGGCCGTTAATAATAGCAATTTGCATAATGGTTCTTTTTGGTAAAAATAAAAAAACCGTACTAAATAATAGTACGGTTTTGTAGTTGATTTTGTTATTTATTAAAACATAAATCCAGCAGAAACTTGCACCACAGAATTTTTTGCTTTTGCATTGGTAGAAACTTCAGTTAATCCTAGTCCGTAACGAGCTTGTACAAAGATGCCTTTTGTAATTTTTACACCTAAACCACCAGCAACCGCAAAGTCAAAAGTTTTTGAATCTTCTAAATCAACATTGTCCTTTTCACTTAATAAGAAAGAAGCTTGTGGACCTAATTCTAAGCTGAACGTATTGTTTAAATAGATTTTTGCCATTACTGGAATCGATAAATAACCCAATTCATTTTTGATTTCTTTAATTGCGTTTTTATAACTAGCTCCTTGAGTAGAATACAAAAGTTCTGGTTGTATCCCGAATTTTTCTGTCAATTTTACTTCGGCCAATAAACCAATGTGGTAGCCAGTAATAGCGTCTGATTTGTAGTTTTCTGAATTAACAGTAATATCAGTACCTGTTAGATTTGCATAATTGATACCTGCTTTAGCTCCTAAATGTAATAATTGTGCTTGTGAATTCAATGTTCCTAAAAAGATTAAAGCTGCAATAAGAATGGTTTTTTTCATTTTTTTCTTTTTTAAAATGGGGTTTTATATGGTTATAAACTGTATTTTGAACTAAATATTGTTTTGCAAAAAGTCAAGTCTATAACTAGATAGTTTTGTGTTGCGAAATAACAATAATTTTAATTGGTTTCCAAAATAACTAAAATAAGTTTTAACTTGTTAAAATTTTATTTATACTTAAGTTTTTGAAAAATACCTGATTTTAGTGAGAGGTGTTTTTTTAGTCTATTGATATGTAGCTTTTTATGTTTTTGTGTTGCTTTTTATTAATGCCTTAAAACGTCTTTGTAGGAGGTTTGTTTCAATGCTTTTTTTCTTTATTTGATTTTGAATTATTAGTTTAGCTGAATAATCTTAATAAACTAAAACAAAAAAATGAAAAAAATTATTTTAACTGCTGTTGCAGTATTTGGATTCGCATTTGCTAATGCACAAGAGGGAAATTTTAAATTAGGTGCTAATTTAGGTTTACCATTAGGCGATATTAAAGATAGCTATTCTTTAAATATTGGAGTTGATGCTGCATATACATGGTCTGTATCTGATAAGTTTAATGCTGGAGTTGGTGTAGGTTATTCACATTATTTAGGCAAAACAATTGATTTTGGTGGGTTTGAATTAGACGTTGAGGATGCTGGTTTTATTCCTGTTTATGGAACAGCTCAATACTCTTTATCTGACAAATTTTTCTTAGGTTTAGATTTAGGCTATGCGATTGGGGTTGCGCCAACTGAAAATGATGGTGGATTTTTATATCAACCAAAATTAGGTTACTCTTTTGGTAAAACAGATTTGTTTTTAGGTTACAAAGGGATTTCTGTTGATGGAGGAACATTTTCTTCATTAAATCTTGGAGTTGCTTTTAATTTGTAATTTTTTTATTTTATCATATAAATCTCCCCTAAAAAGGAGGTTTTTTTTAATTTTAAATCTATGAGAAAAATTATTTTAACTGCTGTTGCAGTATTTGGATTTGCATTTGCTAATGCACAAGATACAAGATATGGATTTAAAGGAGGTTTGAATTTGTCCAATTTGAGTGGTGACATCGAAGAGAATTCAACTAAAGTTGGCTTTCATTTAGGTGGTTTTGCTCAAATTAAAGTCTCAGATAAATTTAGTATTCAACCTGAACTTTTGTATTCTGAGCAAGGTACTAGCTTTAATAATGTTGATGCTGATTTTAACGGTTCTATTTATACAGCAAATGTAAAATTGAAGCTTTCTTACATTAATATACCCGTAATGTTTAAATTTTACGTTGATAAATCTTTCCATTTTGAGGCTGGGCCTCAGTTAGGGATACTAACTACTGCAAAAACAGCTACTAAGATTAATGGTTTTGATCAAGAGGTAAAACAAGATGCAAAAGATTTTTTTAAATCAACCGATTTTGGATTAAATTTTGGAGTTGGTTATGATTTTACAAATCATCTATTCGCTAGTTTTAGATATAATTTAGGAATGTCAAATATTGCTAAAACTGTTCAAGGTGATGATTCTAAAGTAAATACTAGTGTTTTTATGTTTTCATTAGGTTACAAAATTTAATAAACTTGTATTTTGTCTTAATGACCTCCCCTAAAAAGGAGGTTTTTTTATGCCTTAAAATTGCCTTTCTTTGTAGTATGAGTTGGAGTAATTATATCAAGCAATATCAGTCGTATCTTAAAATAGAAAGAGGTTTGTCGACCAATACTATTGCGAATTATACTTTGGATATCGAACGTCTTTGTTCTTTTTTGCAGAATCGAAGTATAGTCGTGTCACCTCTTATTATCAATGAAGAAACAGTTCAGCAGTTTATTTATGAGGTTGCTAAAGAAGTTAATGCGAGATCTCAAGCTAGAATTATTTCTGGACTAAAAAGTTTTTTTTCGTATTTGATTTTTGAAGACTATAGAGCAGATAATCCAATGGAGTTGATAGAATCACCAAGGTTGGGGAGGAAATTGCCTGATACTTTATCTATTGACGAGATTGATGACTTGATTTTAGCGATTGATTTAACATCAAACGAAGGAGAACGCAATCGCGCTATGCTCGAAACTTTATATGGTTGTGGACTTCGTGTTTCTGAATTGGTTGGGTTGAAAATTTCGGATCTTTTTTTTGAAGAAGGCTTTATTAAAATTCACGGAAAGGGCAACAAACAACGTTTTGTTCCCATTGGCGAATTGGCTCAAAAATATATTACCATTTATAAAGAGACTATTCGTGTTCATATGCCTATTCAAAAAGGCTTTGAAGATACTTTGTTCTTAAACCGACGAGGGCGACAATTGACCAGAGCGATGATTTTTACAATAATTAACAACTTAGCCGATTTGATTGAGCTAAATAAAAAAATTAGTCCTCATACATTTAGACATTCTTTTGCGACTCATTTGTTGGAGAATGGAGCTGATTTGCGTTCAATTCAGTTGATGTTAGGACATGAATCAATCACCACAACTGAAATATATGTGCATTTAGACCGAAAATTTTTAAAACAGGTCATGCATTCATATCATCCTCGAAAAGATAAATTTATAGATTGATTTTAACTAAATCACTGCAAGATGTTAGTTTAATTAAAACTTTTACTATTTTTAGCAAAAGAAAGTCTATATAACTGATGATATTTACAAAAAATAGAGACCCAGAAGATTTAAATAAACTCTACGAAAGCTTAATTAAGCAACTTCCAAATATTATTTTTCAAATTAGAGTTAACAAGGAACGCCAAATTGCGTTTGATTTCCTGAGTAAACCAATCGATTTTTTTAATGAATTCTCTTTTAATGAGTTTATTGAGGATTCTTATAAGCTGTCTAATTATACGATTTATGAACCAGATTTAAAAGGATTTATAGATTCTTACGAAAATGCAATTGCAAATATTGAGGTTTGGGATATCGAATTTAGATTGTTGTTGCCAGATAGTGGTTATAAATGGATTAAGATTGAAGCTACCCCAAAGAAAAACGACCTTGATGAGATTGTCTTTTATGGTTTAATTTCTGACATAACAGATGTAAAAGAGCAAGAAATTAGAATGCGATTGGCAGACGAACGGTATCATTTTGCTGTACAAGCTTCGGATAGAGGGGTGTGGGATTGGGATTTGGTTACAGGGAAAGTCTATTATTCTTCCGAATCGATGAAGATTTTAGAATTGACAGAATCTGATTTGGTAGCTACCCCGGAAGAATGGGATGAGCGAGTGCATCCTGATGATAGAGGAGAATATTATGGCAATATAAACCTTCATTTCGACAATAAAATACCCTTTTACGAAACTTGTCATCGTGTTTTGTGTAATGGTCGCTACAAATGGATTTTAGATAGAGGAAAAGTGATTGAGCGTGATGCAGAGGGTAAACCATTGCGAATTGTTGGAACGCATACTGATATTTCTGACCAGAAGGAGAAGGAATTGGAGTTGGCTAAAATGCTTGAAATTTTGAATACACAAAATAACAAGCTACTGAATTTTGCCCATATAGTTTCTCATAATTTGCGTACCCATAGTGGAAATATTAAATCTTTATTGGATTTGCACAAAGAAGAATTATTGTCAGATTTAGATACCTTGAGTAATATTCAAATCGTTTCAGATGAGTTGTTTTCAACTATAGAAAACTTAAACGAATTAGTCAGTATTCATACGGTAAAGGATAAAGAAATTGAGGAATTAAACTTGAATGTTTATATCAACAAAGTTTTAGATGTTTTACACGATTCGATTAAGCAAAAAGATATAGTGGTGTTGAATTACATCCAGAGTAGTGTAACCATTGAATGTTTGCCAGCGTATTTAGAAAGTATTTTGCTAAACATAGTCACCAATGCAATTAAATATTCTGATACTAAAAAAGTATCTAAAATTATTTTTACATCAGATGTAAATGATGATTATGTTGTTCTGAACATAAAAGATAATGGTTTAGGTATTGATTTGAATAAATACAAAGATTCCATTTTTGGTTTGTATAAAACGTTTCATAAAAACAATGATGCACGTGGCGTCGGATTGTATTTAACGAAAAATCAAATTGAGAATATGGGAGGAAAAATAGAAGTAGAAAGCACCTTGCATGTGGGGTCGACTTTTAAAATTTATTTTAAGAAATCGAACTAATAATGCATAAAAAAGGCTTCCCTTAGGAAGCCTTTTTTATGTGTTTAATATAAATTATTTAGCAATATTTACTGCTCTAGTTTCTCTAATTACAGTAACTTTTACTTGTCCTGGATAGGTCATTTCAGTTTGAATTTTTTGAGAAATTTCGAAAGATAAAGTTGCTGCATTGTCATCAGAGACTTTTTCACTTTCTACGATTACACGTAATTCTCTACCGGCTTGAATAGCATATGCGTTTTTAACACCGTTAAAGCCATAAGCTACTTCTTCTAAGTCTTTTAAACGTTGTATGTAAGAATCTAATACTTGTCTTCTAGCGCCTGGTCTAGCTCCAGAAATCGCGTCACAAACTTGAATGATTGGTGATAATAATGATTTCATTTCGATTTCATCATGATGTGCGCCAATTGCGTTGCATACCTCTTCTTTTTCACCGTATTTTTCAGCCCATTGCATACCTAATAAAGCGTGTGGTAAATCACTTTCTGCATCAGGCACTTTTCCAATATCATGCAGTAAACCTGCTCTTTTGGCAAGTTTAACATTTAGTCCTAATTCAGCAGCCATAATTCCACAAAGCTTAGAAACTTCACGAGAGTGTTGTAATAAGTTTTGTCCGTAAGAAGAACGGTATTTCATTCTACCTACCACTTTAATCAATTCAGGGTGTAATCCGTGGATTCCTAAATCGATAACAGTACGTTTACCAACTTCAATGATTTCGTCATCAATTTGTTTTGTTGTTTTTGCTACAACTTCTTCAATTCTTGCTGGGTGAATACGTCCATCGGTAACTAATTTGTGTAAGGATAAACGAGCAATTTCTCTTCGAACAGGGTCAAAGCAAGAAAGAATGATAGCTTCTGGAGTATCGTCAACTATGATTTCTACACCTGTAGCTGCTTCTAGCGCTCTGATGTTTCGTCCTTCACGACCAATGATTCTACCTTTAACATCATCAGATTCAATGTTGAAAACAGACACACAGTTCTCAACCGCTTCTTCAGTACCAACACGTTGAATGGTGTTGATGATTATTTTCTTAGCTTCTTGTTGTGCAGTAAGTTTAGCCTCTTCAATCGTTTCTTGAATGTGAGACATCGCTTTTGATTTAGCTTCAGATTTTAATCCTTCTACTAATTGTTCTTTAGCCTCCTCTGCAGACAATCCAGATATTACTTCTAGTTGTTGTAATTGGCTTTTGTGTAATTTCTCAACCTCTAGTTGTTTTTTGTCAAGTACTTCGATTTTTGCTTGGAATTCTGCTTTTTTAGCTTCGAAATCATCATTGATTTTCTTTGCCTTAGACAGTTCACTCGAAACTTGAGATTCTTTATCGCGAACTCTTTTTTCTACTTCAGCTACTTTTTTGTCTCTAGCTAAAATTACTTGTTCGTGCTCAGATTTTAATTCAATGAACTTTTCTTTTGCTTGAAGAATTTTATCTTTTTTAATGTTTTCAGCTTCTAAATTGGCGTCTTTTAAAATTGAAGCAGCTTCTTTTTTAGCGTTCTTAATTAAATTAGAAATGTTACTTTTTTCGATAATCTTGGCGATACCAAAACCAGCCGCAATACCTATTATTCCTGAAACAATTATTAATAATGTACTATCCATTTTGTTTAAATTATATATATAAAAAAACCTACATTAGTGGGATTGTATAAACTCGAAAAGACAAGTTTTGAGCTAACTCGTTGTTCAAGCTTCCAAACTGAATTGGCTTGCTATAGTAACGATGATTCGCTCATTCTAAATTGTTAGTGTTGAGTTTATCAAATAAGAACTAATGTAGGCAGTATCTTAATTTTTGTAAGAACGATTTAATCGAGATATTGGTCCAAAACAGCATTGATTTTTTGCAATCGGTCGATGGTTTCACTACCATTCATTGCATTATCAATTTGTTTTTGTTCCACTTGGGAGGCAAACTGTAAAGCACACATGGCTAAAACATCTTGTTTGTCTCTTACGGCGTAATTTTCTTCAAATTGCTTAATCATCATATCAATTTTTTTTGAAGCACTTCTGAGTCCTTCTTCTTGAGAGGCGTCTACCGTTAAAGGATAAACCCTGTCTGCAATCGATATCTTTATTTTAAGCTTTTCTTCCATTTTTAATCTGATAGCTGCGCTATACAGTAATCAATTTCACGAATTAATGAATTTATTTTAAGCTTTGTATCTCTTTTATTGTCTTCACTGCCTAGCAATGCATTGGCGATTTTGAGTGTTTCATATTGCTTTTTTAGCAATTCAATCTCTTCAGATTGATGGGCTATGATTTGTGTTGCATCAGTTAATTTAGCTCTCAATTCTAGATTGTTTTTTTCTAGAAATTGCATTTTAGAAAAAAGCTTTCCAATCTTATTTTCAAGAGTATCAATTATTTCTGCAATTACACTCATTTTTTAACCAATTCATTTCTTAATCTTACAAAGTTAGTATTCCTTTTTATTATTGCAATATTTTATTGTCTTTTTTGTGCTAAAATATTTAATTGTCTAATAATCAGATTTTTGATGTTTTTATTTCTTTTTTTAATTTTTAACAGTTTTGGTTACCTTAGCAAAAAGATTCGAATGAAGTTATTGTATTTTTTGCTGTTTTTTTGTTGCGTTTTGACTGCGCAAAATCAGTACCCAAAAGATTATTTTCGTTCACCATTAGATATTCCGATGCAATTGTCGGGTAATTTTGGTGAATTGCGCCCCAATCATTTTCACGCTGGGTTTGATTATAAAACACAACAGCGTGAAGGTTTGCCTGTTTATGCAGCTGCAGAAGGTTATGTTTCTAGAATCAAAATCTCAACTTTTGGCAACGGAAAGACCATTTATATTACTCATCCTAATGGTTACACGACTGTTTATGCACATTTACAAAAGGCAGTTGGGCCAATTCAAGAAGTAATAAAAAGACGGCAATACGAAGAAAAATCATTTGAAGTAGAACTTTTCTTTAAACCAAATGAGTTAGTTGTGACCAAAGGACAGCTAATTGCTCTTTCTGGAAATACGGGTGCATCAGAAGGTCCACACCTTCATTTTGAAATACGAGATTCTAAAACCGAATTTATTATCAATCCTTTATTCTTTGGATTTGATTCTTTTTTGAAGGATACCAAAAAACCACAGGTTACTGCGGTTTATGCTTTTCCTTTGGATAGCCAAACTAGCGTGAATCAGTCTTTACGTCCAGTACCAATTAATTTGACCCTACAAAAAGACGGTACTTATCTTGCAGACCCTGTTATGGCGAATGGAAAAATTGGTTTTGGAATCATTGCCACTGATATGGATGATGTTTCCTTTAATAAAAATGGTGTTTTTGGGGTACAAGCATTTTATAATGGAACGCCTACTTATGCCTATCAATTTGGGACTTATTCTTTTGATGAAATGCGTTACATCAATGTTTTAATTGATTATGCAAGATATAAGAAATCTCAACAACGTATTCAGCGATTGTATCGAACCGAACCATTCGATTTAAGTATCATAAAAACCGATAGTAATAATGGTGCGATATCTGTAGTTCCAAATTTGTCGGGTACTTATCGTATTGAGGTTGCTGATTATTTTAATAACAAAACACTTATCACAATTCCTATCGCTTATGATACAAAAGCTACTGTGATTCCAAAAGAAGTTACTCCTTCGAATTATTTTATAAAAGCAAAAAAAGAATATATTTTTGAAAAAGATAATTGGATGGTCACTTTTCCAGCGAATACTTTTTATAATGATTTTGATTTGAATCTTTCTGTAGACAATAAGGTGTTGACCTTGCACGATGATACCGTTCCAGTGCATTCTAATTTTGTTATTCAAGTTCAGGATACTACACATACTGCATCAGAAAAGGAAAAAATGTTTTTGGGTAGAGTAGAAGGTGGACGTATTTCGTACAATTCAACCACTGTAAAAGAAAATACCTTTACAGCTAAGGTAAAAACCTTAGGGAAATATGGTCTTGTATTGGATAATGTAAATCCTGTTATCAAAATTAATAAACCTATAGAAGGAAAATGGATTACTGCTCAAAAAGAGTTGAAACTCTCTATCTATGATGCTTTGTCTGGAATAAAATCGTACAATGCCTATTTAAATGACCAATGGATTTTGATGGAATACGATAATAAAACTAGACAACTCACTCACGATTTTAGTGATGGAATCGTTGCGGAAGGAGCTAATATTCTTAAAGTAATTGTAGTGGACCAAATGGGAAATTCTACTACCTTTGAAACTCGTTTTTTTAGAAGTCAAATAATTAAATAGCTCTTCGCTTGAAAGTATTCCAAATCTGCCTTTTTTTTACCCTTGTTTTTATCGGGTCGCCTATGTTTTCTCAAAAAGGAAAACTACAAGGATTTATTTTAGACGATAAAAAAAATCCTGTCAATGATGTGAATATAACGATTCAAGGACTGACTTCACAATCCAATGCTAAAGGATTTTACTCGTTAGCGATTCCCTCAAATGAAAAAGTAGCGGTTGTTTTTAGTCATATTTCTTTTAAAAAAGCTACATTAATCTTGACTGTAATTCCAAATGAAGTGGTTGATTTTAATTTGGTTTTAAGCGAGAAAGAAGAGCAGATGGGGGAGGTTTTTGTAAATGCCAACAATAAAAAAAGCGTTCAAGGGATTTTGACCATAGAACCAGCCACATTAAAGAATATTCCGGGAGCCAATCCTGGAATAGAAAATGTTTTGAAATCTTTGGCAGGTGTAAATTCTAATAATGAATTGAGCTCACAATACGCAGTTCGTGGCGGAAATTACGATGAAAATTTAGTGTATGTTAATGAAGTAGAAGTGTACCGTCCTTTTTTGATTCGCTCAGGGCAGCAAGAAGGCTTAAGTTTTACGAATACGGATTTGATTCAGAATATCGATTTCTCAGCAGGTGGTTTTCAAAGTAAATTTGGTGACAAGTTATCTTCTGTTTTGGATATAACCTATCGAAAACCTACTCAATTTGGGGCAACGGTAGAAGCTAGTTTTTTAGGAGGAAGCGCTTCTTTGGATGTGATTTCAAAAGACAAACGTTGGACAGCAATTACGGGTGTTCGTTACAGAAATAATAGTTTATTAGTGAATAGTCAAGAAACACAAACTAATTATACCCCATCGTTTGTTGATGTACAAACAGCCATCAATTTCCAAGTTTCTTCAAAATGGCAATGGAGTTTTTTAGGAAATATTTCTCAAAACAAATACAATTATGAACCTCTAACGCGACGAACTAATTTTGGAACGATAGATAATCCTCAAGCGTTATTGATTTTTTATGAAGGGCAAGAACGTGACCAGTATCAAACATTTTTTGGAGCAATAAAAACTACTTTTAGAGCTTCGGATGTGTCAACGTATAAGTTTATTGGTGCTGTTTTCCATACTTTAGAAAAAGAACATTTTGATATTTTGGCTGAATATCGATTGGCGGAAGTAGATACCAACATTGGCTCTGAAACTTTGGGAGATGTTTCGTTTTCAAGAGGAATTGGTTCGCAATTGAATCATGCTCGAAATGATTTGGATGCCTTAATTGCTAATGCAGAGTTTAAAGGTATTCATGATTGGAAAAACAATCTTGTCGAATGGGGAGTAAAATACACTCGAGAATCTATACGAGACAGAATTAGTGAATGGGAAGTAATTGATTCTGCTGGTTTTGCTCTAAATCCTCCGCGTTTTTTACCTAAAAAAGACGAGCCTTATACAATTTACAATGGCCCTTTGGCTCCTTACCAAGATGTTAGAGCAATTAACTTCAATACTATCAATCGTTTTTCAGGATATTTGCAATGGAGTCGTAAGGCCAATTTAGGAACTAGTTTGGTTTGGTATAATTTGGGAGTTAGAATGCACAGTTGGCAAGTTTTAGGGGGCTATGTTTCTGGTGACCAACAATTCACCGTTAGCCCAAGAGCTCAGTTTACTATTAAACCCAATACTAAGGCAAATCTTTTGTTTCGATTGTCTGGAGGAATGTATCATCAACCGCCGTCCTATAGGGAACTTCGTGATAGTGATGGGATAGTTCAACCAAATGTAAAAGCACAGCAATCAATACATGTGGTGTTTGGGAACGATTATGGTTTTAATTTATGGAATCGCCCTTTTAAATTGGTTACAGAACTTTATTATAAATCATTGTCTGATGTCAATACCTATACTATCGACAATGTTAGGATTCGTTATCAAGCCAATAATGATGCAAAAGCATATGCGCAAGGAATTGATGTGAGATGGAATGGAGAATTTGTTCCGGGTACTGAATCATGGATAAGCTTTGGCTATCTAAAAACCGAAGAAAATAGTAGTGGAAAAGGATTTATAGCTCGTCCTACAGATCAACGATTAAAATTTGCAATGCTTTTTCAAGATTATATGCCGAATATTCCGAGTGTTAAATTGTATCTCAATTTGGTATACAACACAGGTTTGCCCGGCGGTTCTCCATCATATGCAGATCCTTATTTGTATCAAAGCCGACTTAGAGATTACCGAAGAGCCGACGTTGGCTTTTCAAAACTTCTGGTTGATAGAAGTAATTCTAGACAATATGGTAAGTGGGCCAATAGTTTTCAAGAATTGGCCATTGGAGTTGAAGTATTTAATATCTTTAATAATCAAAATGCTATTACCAACACTTGGGTGCGTGATGTGTATACCAAAAATCAATATGGGATACCTAATTATATGACGACTAGAGTTTTTAACATCAAGTTGAATGCACGTTTTTAACTACTTTAGGCTTACTATTTACACCCAATTTAAAAACATTAACTATTAGAGTTTAGTAGAATTGTTTACTTTTGAAAATAAATTACAATTAGGATGAATAAAAAATTGATTATTGGAAGTTTGTTTTTTGTTCTTTTGATAGTTAGCTGTCAAAAAGAAGTAGAAAAACCCAAAGTGATATATGACAGTTCGTCAAAAAACACAATGGCACCAAAGCTAGATTCTTCAAAAGTTGAAATTGCCGATTTACCAGTTGTAATGGAAGGAACAGACTATTTGATTCATCCGATAGGAGATTTACGTATTTATGAAAGAGGTACTAAGTCCAAATATGGTTCTTCAGCTGTAAATGATGTTAGCTTTACTATTAGTAATGTAGCTCAATATGAAATAACAGGTTTTTTACAGAACTTAAAATTTCAAAAAATTGATTCAGATTCAATTCATTCCTTAACTGATAAACCTATTTTGATTGAAACCGCGACTTATTTGAAAACAGTTTCTGATCGTATCAAAAAGCAAATTTTGGTCTATACAATGGTTGATGCGGATACCAATAGAGATGGTAAGTTGGATACTAATGATATTAATACGTTGTATTTGAGTACAATTAGCGGAGAGAAGTTTACAAAAGTTGCAACTGATTTAGAAGAATTAATTGATTGGAATTTGGTAGAAGCTTCTAATCGTTTGTATTTCAGGACTATTGAAGATACTAATAAAAACGGACAGTTTGATCAAAAGGACGTACTACATTATAACTATATTGATTTGAATAAAAACGATTGGAAAGTTATTCGTTATTCTCCTATATAATTATATCAGAATGTCACTTTCTAAATCGGACTTTTCGATAGAAATATCAAATCCCAATTTTGCTACCAATTGAATAACTAAATTTTTGTACCAATTCTCTGATTTGGGGTGAATGTATATCTTTTCAATTAATAGATTAACATCTACATTGATTTTTAGGCCATCATTCAGTTTTAAGTTGTTTTGAGTTACATCATTTATAATTCGTACTTCTCTTTCATACTGAAAACTTTTTCTTTTGTATAAAAAAGGGAAAAATAAATCATCAAAAGGGATGTATTCTTTTTTGTAGTCAATATAATTTACCTCACCAATATATTGCTGAAAATGCTCTTCAGGCTGCAATGCCTTTTGCAATCTTCCTATTGTTGATTGAATGGCTAATCCTTCACTGTTTTGGGTGAAAATTTGCCACATCGCAAAGGATTCGTATTCGTTAATATGCCAGCTGCTAATTGCTACCTTTTCACGATGCGTTTTGTAGTAATTTAAAAAGTCAGGATTGTCAATTGAAAGTTTTCTGATTTCCTCAAAAGTAGGTTCGCTAAAAGTGCCTTCGTATTGGTCTTCAAATTTGTCGGACCTAGACATGAATAATTTTTTGGATAATAATAAATCTAAAAATTTAGACAAGTCTAGGTATTTCCAGACAATAGTTTCAGGGTCTTCAGGTAATTTTATATTGGGGTTGTCTAAATACATTTGTGAAATTTAAAAAAGACTAAAATCTAGTTTAAAGATACAAATCATTTTAGACTATTCAAGGGATTGCATGGTTACTAATTTGTTATAAGTGCCTTCAAGAGCAATCAATTCTTCGTGAGTACCTTGCTCAACTATTTTTCCTTTTTTCATTACTACAATGACATCTGCTTTTTGAATAGTAGAAAGTCGATGTGCAATAACAATAGAAGTTCTGTTTTGCATCATGTTTTCTAAGGCAACCTGAACAAATTTTTCGCTTTCAGTATCCAATGCTGATGTTGCTTCATCAAGAATCATGATTGGGGGATTTTTTAGCACTGCTCTTGCGATAGACAAACGTTGCTTTTGTCCTCCAGATAATTTATTACCGCTATCGCCAATATTGGTATGAATTCCATTAGGAAGGTCCTTTACAAATTCATAGGCATTCGCAATTTTAAGAGCTTCAATTATTTCTTCGTCAGTGGCGTTTTGTTTGCCAAGTGCAATATTGGCTTTAATCGTGTCATTGAACAAAATACTGTCTTGGGTAACCAGACCAATCAGACTTCTCAAAGAATGTAAATCAAAATCTTTAATGTCATGATTATCTATAGCAATGGTTCCTTCATTTACATCATAAAAACGAGTGAGTAAATTGGCAATCGTACTTTTTCCACTTCCCGATTGTCCTACCAAGGCCACTGTTTGCCCTTTTTTTACTTCTAAAGTGAAATTTTTCAAAACGTTCTCGTCTTCATATCTGAAGTTGATGTTTTTGATAGCGATACTGCTTTCAAATGTGTGTTTTTGAATAGCATTTTCTTTTGAAGTGATTTCGTTTTCAACTTCTAAAACGTCAAAAACTCTTTGTGCTGCAGCCAATCCACCTTTTACTTGATAGGATGCTTTTGAAATAGCCTTAGCTGGAGTTAGGATGTTGTATGCAAGTCCCATATATGCTAAGAATTTTGCTCCATCTAATAAAGCTTTTCCATTAGGAAGTTTATCGGTTAAAACCATTTGGCCTCCAAACCAAAGCAAAACACAAATTGTGATAATTCCTAGGAATTCACTCAAAGGTGTTGCTAAATTATTTTTCTTTCCTATGCTGTTGGATAAGTTTAAAATACGAGAAACAGAGTTGTTGAATTTGTCTTGAAAACTTTGCTCTGCATTATAGCTTTTAACTACTTTAAGACCAGATAATGATTCTTCTACAATAGAAATTAAATATCCGTTCTCTGCTTGTACTCTTTCAGATTTTGTTCTCAGCGATTTTCCTATTTTAGAAATCAAGATTCCGGCAACAGGAATAAAAATAAATACGAATATTGTTAACTTAAAACTAATAGAAATCATTGCAATCAATGTGAAAATGATTGTCATTGGTTCTTTTACTATAAGTTCTAAGATAGAGAAGAAGGAATTTTGAACCTCGTTTACATCACCAAGCATTCTTGCCATTATATCTCCTTTTCTTTTCTCAGAATAGTAGGATACTGGCAAATTTATAATTTTTACGTACATAGCATTCCTTAGGTCTTTTAGAACGCCATTCTTTAAATGCAATAAATGATTCGAAGCAAGGAAGTTAAATAGGTTTTTGAATAAAAAAGTAATGATTACAATTCCAATAACCAAGATGAGGGCAAACTGAGGTCCGTTTTGTTCCGATAGCAAAGTGATATAGTAATACAGGTATTCCTTCGCATATTTTGTGATTTCAAAGATAGAAGTGTAAACGGGTTTTTGTGTTACTTTTTCAGAAGTGTCAAATAACACATTCATCATTGGTATTAAGGCAATGAACGACAGGGTGCTGAACAATGCGTATAGGATATTAAAAATTACATTCCATATTACATGCGAACGATATGGGGTTGTAAAAGGAATTATTTTTTTGAAATTGTCGTCCATCGGGATAAGTTTTAGGCATCAAGACCCGATTAGGACTATGTCTTATCGGGTCTATCAGAAAAATAGGTGTATTTGTATTAGTTCAATTGCATTGCTGCAATAATGTTTTTTATTTTTTGATTTAAAATGTTTTCTACGGCATCAAAATCGGTAGCTGTTTCTAAATCGGCATTTACACTGATGTAAAATTTAATTTTAGGCTCGGTTCCACTTGGTCTAGCGCAAATTTTTGAACCATCTTCAGTATAATATATAAGTACATTTGATTTTGGAATATCCATAGTCAATTCTTCGCCAGACAACAAATTTTTAGCAACTGAAGATTGATAATCTTCTACCATAATTACACGTTGACCGTTGATTTCTTTTAAAGGATTTTCACGAAGATCAATCATCATTTGATTAATGGCTTGTAAACCGTCCATTCCTTTTTTGGTTAGCGAAACTAAATGTTCTTTGTAAAAACCGTGATCTGCATAAAGATTGATTAACTCTTTGTAAACGGAGCTGCCGCTTGCTTTTGCTTGTGCAGCCACTTCACAAATTAGAAGCGTTGCAGCCACGGCATCTTTATCTCTAACGGCATCGCCTACCATAAAACCAAAACTTTCTTCTCCACCACCAATGAATTGTAGTTCAGGGAAATCTTTAATCATTTTGGCAATCCATTTGAATCCAGTCAAACCTACTTTGCATTCCACACCGTAGGCTGTAGCAAGTTCCATCATCATTGGAGTTGAAACTATAGTTGACCCAACAAATTGTTTGCCGTTAATTTTTCCAGCTTGTTTCCATTTTTCTAATAAGAATGCGGTCATCAAAATCATCGTTTGATTTCCGTTTAACAAGACCATTTTTCCATCGTTATTTCGCACAGCAACACCAAGACGATCACAATCAGGATCTGTACCTACTACGATATCTGCATTTGTTTTGTCAGCTAATGCCAATGCCATTGTTAGCGCTTCTGGTTCTTCTGGATTTGGTGACTTTACGGTTGGGAAATCGCCATTTGGTTCAGCTTGTTCCTCTACAATATGCACATTTGGATATCCTGCTTTGGAAAGTGTTTCAGGAATAACTGTTATAGAAGTTCCGTGTAATGAGGTGAAAACAATGTTTAAATTCTCTTTAGCAGTTGCTGGAGTATTAAAGCTTGCATTTTCTATAGAGGATTGTATGAATGCTTGATCAATTTCTGTATCTATAAAATGAATTAAGTCTTCGTTAGCCGTGAAATTAATTTCATCATATTTCAGATTCTCAATCACATTGATGATTTCTCCGTCTTGAGGAGGAACGATTTGTCCGCCATCTTGCCAATATACTTTGTATCCATTGTATTCTGGAGGATTGTGAGACGCAGTTAGCACAATTCCACAATGACAGTTCAGGTGTTTTAAGGCAAAAGACAATTCTGGTGTAGGACGTAAATCTGAAAAAAGGAACACTTCGATTCCGTTGGCAGAAAATACATCTGCTACAACTTTTGCTAACGTTTTACTATTGTGACGACAGTCAAAAGCAATGGCTGCTTTTATTTGCTCACCTGGAAAAACGCTTTTTAAGTAATTGGACAAACCTTGGGTACTTTTTCCTAAAGTATATTTATTAATTCGGTTGTCGCCAACTCCCATAACACCTCGCATTCCTCCAGTTCCAAACTCTAAGTTCTTGTAGAAACTTTCTTCCAAGTCTTTTGGAGCTGTTGTCATTAATTCTCTTACAGCGTCTTGTGTAGCTGAGTCAAATGTTGGAGTAAGCCATACATTTAATGCGTCTAGGATATTTTGAGGAATGTACATTTTATATTGATTTTATATGAAACAATAAATTGTGTTTAGATTGTAATGATATATAGTTATAAATTGATTTGATTCGAAATTTTATATCGCGCTTCATTGTTTTTTGTCCTTAGTATAATCTCGCCAAGGAAGCCAGCAAGAAACAATTGTGTTCCTAAAACCATTGTTGTTAAGGCGATATAAAACCAAGGATTATTGGTGACCAAAGTGTATTTCATATCGTTATACATATGATACAATTTGGAGATTCCGATGTAAGCTGCAGCTATAAAGCCGATAATAAACATTAAAGAGCCTATTGCGCCAAAAAGATGCATAGGTCTTTTGCCAAAACGAGATAAAAACCAGATGGTAATCAAATCCAGAAAACCATTAATGAAACGGTTCATACCAAATTTGGTTTCTCCGTATTTTCTAGCTTGATGTTGTACAACTTTTTCTCCAATTTTTCCAAAACCAGCATTTTTAGCCAAAACTGGAATATATCGGTGCATTTCGCCAGAAACTTCAATGTTTTTGACTACTACATTTTTATAGGCTTTTAATCCGCAGTTGAAATCATTCAGTTCTACGCCTGATGTTTTTCTAGCGGCCCAATTGAATAATTTGGAAGGAAGATTTTTGGCTACAACCGAGTCGTAGCGTTTCTTTTTCCAACCCGAAACCAAGTCATATTTTTGTTCGGTAATCATGTTGTATAACCCCGGAATTTCGTCAGGACTATCTTGTAAATCGGCATCCATAGTGATGATTACGTCACCTTTGGCTTGAGCAAATCCAGCATGTAACGCTTGTGATTTGCCGAAGTTTTTCATAAAACGAATCCCTTTTACGTTGGGATTTGTTGTAGCGAAATTTTCAATAATGGTCCAAGAATTGTCGGTACTTCCGTCGTCCAAGAAAAGGATTTCATAGGAGTAGTTATTGGATTGCATCACTTTTAGAATCCAAGTGTACAATTCTTGTAAGGATTCCTCTTCGTTAAGAAGCGGTATTAGGATAGTTAAATTCATTTAATTGTTTTATTCTTGAGAAGATCTTCTAGTTTTGAAAAAGGCTGCCATAATAAGACCAAATATGCAACTGATAAGTAGATTGAAAAAATAACCTTTCAATTGTGAATCTATATCAAATTGACTATTTTCTTTCATTCCTTTTATTGTTTCGTTAATTGCAGACGCAGGAGTATTGAATTTTTGCATCATCGAAACAGTATATTTTATAGTAAGTTCGTTCAAAGTTTCTTTTGCGGAAGGATCAATAAAATTCCATAATACAATATTAAATAGTGTAGAAATCAAAAGACCAATTGCTGCATAAATGAAATAAGTTGTAAATGCATCCTTAAACGAAAAATCGGACTGTATTTCTTTTTTTGTTTTTGATAAAAGTATAATGGATAACGTTAATGAAATTACAATAATTACAAGTGTAATCCACCATTTAAGGAATAAATTTAAATCTATTGCATATATGATTGAAATAATCATACATGAAACAATTCCATTAATTACTCCAAAAGTAACTCCATTCTTTTTTATAATTTCATTGATCATATAGGTTCGGTTTTTAATTAATCCACAAATATAAGAATTCTCCAATTTAAAGTGGATTAAAAAATGTTTTTTAGCCAAATGCAAAAAAAAAGCAACAATGGTTTGTATATCTAAAAATAAGTGTAAATTTGCACACTCAAAAATAATAGTGTAAATAAAAAGTTATAAGATGTTTATACCTTTTCATTCAGAAGAAAAGCTGCAAAACAGATTATAATTGAACCAATAAAAAAAGATTTAAGATGAAAAAAGGTATTCACCCAGAAAATTACAGATTAGTTGCTTTTAAAGACATGTCAAATGAGGATGTTTTTATTACTAAATCTACAGCTGAAACAAAAGAAACAATTATTCACGAAGGTGTTGAATATCCAGTAGTGAAAATGGAGATTTCTAGAACTTCTCACCCTTTTTACACAGGTAAATCTAAACTTATCGATACTGCAGGACGTATTGATAAATTCAAAACTAAATACGCAAAACACGTTAAATAATTTTAACTCGTTTTTAAATACAATAAAGCCTTTCTTTTAGAGAGGCTTTTTTTGTTTGCGCTTTGTTTGGATAGAATTTATACCATAAAATGATTTAACTTTGTGCGTGATAACCAAATCGAAAAAGAAACAATAGCCAAATCAATTTTTTATGAATTACATTCTTTTTGACGGTCCCGCTCGAAATGCTTTGTTGCCGTTTACCTTTACCCGACCCGTTGCAGATATTCTGGTGGGTATTATGACCATTCGTCAAAAATGGGAATTGCATCTCGGGTCGACAACTACTACTTTAACCGAAGAATATTTGTCTGATAAATACCCAATGGTGGAATTAGAAGGCAATGTTATGATTAACGCCTCTTTTTTGCCTAATGCAATTTTAGCAGAATTGGTAAGTAACTTAGAGCCCAATCAAGCCATTTTCAAGAAAGACGAAATCATTGCTTTTTACACTTCAGAAAATCAAGAAGAAGTAGATTTTGATACTTATGAAATTATAGAATACAACGACGATTGTATCACTATTGAAAATACTTGGGACATTTTTTCTAAAAATGATGTTGCTATCAGAGAAGATTTTGAGCTTTTAACCCAAGACAGACGTTCTCAACCAATTCCCAAGAGTGTAAACGTAATTGCACCCGAAAATGTATTTATTGAGGAAGGTGCCAAATTAGAATACGTAACCTTAAATGCCTTCTCAGGTCCTATTTATATTGGAAGAGATACCGAGATTATGGAAGGTTCTGTGATTCGTGGTCCTTTTGCGCTTTGCGATAATGCTCAAGTTAAAATGGCTTCCAAAATTTATGGGGCAACCACTGTTGGGCCTTATTCTAGAGTAGGTGGAGAGGTGAAAAATGTAGTGATTTTTGCTTATTCTAATAAAGGACACGATGGTTTTTTAGGAGACTCAGTATTAGGAGAGTGGTGTAACATTGGAGCGGATAGTAACAATTCAAATCTTAAAAACAACTATGAAGAAGTTCGTTTGTGGAGCTATCAAACGGAAGGTTTTGCTAAAACAGGGCTTCAGTTTTGTGGTTTAATGATGGGCGACCATAGTAAGTGTGGTATCAATACTATGTTCAATACCGGAACTGTAGTAGGAGTTAGTGCCAATATTTTTGGCAGTGGGTTTCCTAGAAATTTTGTACCTAGTTTTTCTTGGGGAGGAGCTTCTGGTTTTACCACTTATTTGACTAAAAAGGCTTTTGAAACTGCCAAGTTGGTGATGTCTCGTAGAAATATTGTTTTTGATGAAAAGGAAGCAGCAATTTTGGAGCACGTTTTTGAAGTAACTAAAAAGTATCGCAAAGAATAGACGATGCTTTAGTAATTATAGGATATACCTCTTCGTTTTGAAGAGGTATTTTTTTTGCAGTTAATGGGGTTACCAATTGCGCAATTCTTTATTTAAACTATCTTTGCACCTTCAAAATTTTGGCGTTCGAAATCATCTGATTTTTAACCTCTAACCTTTTATTTTTAAAATTAATGATTACAGTAAACGATATTGCCGTTGAATTTGGTGGCACAACTCTTTTTAGCGAAGTTACATTTGCTATCAATGAAACTGATAAAATTGCCCTTATGGGTAAAAATGGAGCAGGAAAATCTACTTTGTTAAAGATAGTTGCTGGTGCAAACAAACCTACTCGTGGTGTGATTTCAGCTCCAAGTGATGCGGTGGTAGCTTATTTGCCACAACATTTATTGACGGAAGATAATTGTACTGTAATGGAAGAGACATCCAAAGCTTTTGCGGGTGTTTTGAATATGAAAAAAGAAATCGACGATATCAATGAACAATTAACGATTCGCACGGATTATGAAAGTGATGAGTATATGAAGTTGATTGAAAGAGTTTCAGAATTATCGGAGAAGTATTATTCTATTGAAGAGGTTAATTATGAAGCTGAAGTCGAAAAAATATTAAAAGGTTTAGGTTTTGAAAGAGAAGATTTCAATCGTCCAACAAAAGAGTTTTCTGGTGGTTGGAGAATGCGAATTGAATTGGCCAAAATCCTTTTAACAAAACCTGATTTGATTCTACTCGATGAGCCAACCAATCACTTGGATATGGATAGTATCGAATGGTTGGAAGACTTTTTGATTAATCAAGCCAAAGCGGTAATGGTAATTTCCCACGATAGAGCTTTTGTAGATAATATTACAAACCGAACTATCGAAGTGACAATGGGTAGAATTTACGACTACAAAGCCAAATATTCTCACTATTTAGAGTTGCGAAAAGAAAGACGTGTTCACCAGCAAAAAGCATACGATGAGCAACAAAAGTTTATTGCAGATAATCAAGCATTCATTGAGCGTTTTCGTGGTACTTTTTCTAAAACTGATGCGGTACAATCTCGTGTGAGAATGTTAGAAAAAATTGTTCCAATTGAAGTAGATGAAATTGATACTTCGGCTTTACGATTGAAATTCCCACCGTCGGTTCGTTCGGGACAATATCCAGTTATTGTTAAAGATTTGGAAAAATCGTATGGCGATAAGTTGATTTTTAAAGATGCCAATTTAGTAATTGAGCGTGGACAAAAAGTGGCTTTCGTAGGTAAAAATGGTGAAGGTAAATCTACGATGATTAAAGCCATTATGAAAGAAATTGAAATTAATGGAGGTTCTGTAGAAGTTGGACACAATGCTCAAATTGGTTATTTTGCTCAAAATCAAGCCGCAATGTTGGATGAAAACGCAACCATATTTGAAACCATTGATAGGATTGCAGTGGGCGATGTTCGAACTCAAATAAAAAATATTCTTGGCGCGTTTATGTTTCAAGGAGATGATATTCAAAAGAAAGTAAAAGTGCTTTCTGGGGGAGAAAAAACGCGTTTGGCAATGATTAAATTGTTATTAGAACCCGTAAATCTTCTAATTCTGGATGAGCCTTCCAATCACTTGGATATGAAAACTAAAGATATTATTAAAGATGCGTTGCGTGATTTTGACGGAACTTTAATTCTAGTTTCGCACGACAGGGATTTCCTTGACGGATTAGCTACAAAAGTTTTTGAATTTGGAAATAAACGTGTAGTAGAACATTTTGAAGACATCAAAGGTTTCCTTGCTCATAAAAAAATGGACAGTATGCGAGAAATCGAAAAGAAATAATTTACTTTTTCTGGAGTAATCAAAAAGGCAAGTGGTTCATTCACTTGCCTTTTTTTATGCTGATTTTAGTGCTTTTTTACTTTTGAAATACAAGGCTAGATAAGATAATATGGCGCAAATTACTCCGATTAAAATCATATTAAAAATGGGGCTTTTTACCTGAGATAAAGTACCTTCTTCAATAATAAGGACTCGAAAAGCCTTTAAAAAGTGGGTTAAAGGAATAATATTGGCGATTCCTTGAACCCAATTGGGCATTTGACTTAAAGGCCAACTAAAACCACTCAATATGAAACTAGGAGTAGCGATAACCATTAAGATTTCGGTGGCTTTAAGTTGACTAGGAATCAAGATGCTCACTAGAATCCCAATGAATGAGACCGAGAGAATAAAAATTCCCGCTACAAAAGTGAGTTCTGGAAGATTTTCGAAAAAAGGTATTCGGAAATAAAAGGTAAAAAACCAATAGATAAGCCAGACTCCAAAACTCATAACAAAATAGGGAATGATTTTAATGCTCATCATTTGGATAATCGAATTGCTTTTTTGAACCAAATGGGTAAAAGTGCCATTTTCGAATTCTGATGCAAAAGATAAGGCCAGAGCCAATAACATTACTTGTTGCAACACGGCCGATAAAACGCCGGGCCATAAATAATACATATAGTTAGTGCTTCGATTGTATTTTTTTAAGAAAGTTGTTTTGAAAGGTTCGTATTGTGAAGAAATTAATTTTTCAGGAACGCCTTGTTTTCGTAAGGTTTCCATCTGAACTCCCGCTTTTAGGGTGCCTAAACAAACTTGTATGGCGGTCGAGGCATAATTTGCGGTCAAAATATTCGCGGTATTGACTATAGTGGTTATTTCAGGATATTTTTTGGTAAACACCATTTTTTGAAAATCCTTTGGTATGATGACTACCGCGTTTGCTTCTTGGTCAATAGCTATTTTCTCAATATCATTTTGGTCATACAACACCTTGGAAACATAGATTACTTCATCATCATTGAACATTTCGATGGCTTTGGCGCTCATTTCCGTTTGGTCATAATCAATTACTAATATTGGTAATTCGGTTACTTTTCCTTTGCCGTACACATATCCTAATAAAATGGCATACAAGAGAGGTGCGCCAATAAAAAGCATACGCAATACGCTATTTTGCCAAAACAATTGAAATTCTCTTTTTAATAGGGAAAAGAAATTTTGCATAGTTATAAAGATAAAGTTGCAGTCGTTTTAGAAATCAAATCTTTTGTGTCTTGAATTTGGATAGGCGTGATTTTGATTTCAAACAAACTTTCTTGCATTTCATAATCAGGATAAGCAGTGGCGATATTTCCGTACGAACTTAACTGTTTTACAGTGGTGATTTTTCCTTTGATAGATTGTTTGCTGTAAGGAATGTTAACCTCTACTTCTTGTCCTTTTTTGAGTTGGTTTAACTTACTTTCTGCGATTGTAAATCTGAAATAAGTGCTGTTTTTTATAAATCCATTGAATAGAGTATAACCTGGTAGCGCTAATTCTCCTAGATTCAAAGTTATGGTTTCGATACTCATATCTTGAGGTGCAATTACAAATCGCTCTTTGTTGGCTGTTTCTACTTCCTGCAAGGCTCCGTAAGCACGCTCTTGTTGTCCTAATGCCATTTCTTGTTGTTCTTTTCGGGCGCCTTTTTTAGCATCGTCTAATTCGGCTTGAACGGCGTTGTATTGCGCTAAAGCTCCTTGATATTTAGCAAAAGTTTCGTCATAGGTTTGTTGTGGAATCAAAGAGTCTTTTAGCATATTGTTCAAGCGTCGAATTGATTTTTGCGCAAATTGATATTGCTCTTTTAAAGCCATTAGTTTGGCTTCTAGTTGTTTGATTTGATTGTCTGTAGCTCCTTTTACTGCCATATTGTATTGGGCTTTGGCTGAAAAAACAGCTCCTTCGGCCTGACTTTTTTTAGCATCTACTTCAGGAATATCTAGGATGGCTAGGGTATCACCTTTTTGCACAACATCTCCTTCTTTTACCAATAGGCGAATAATTTTGCCTGGTACTTTGCTAACAATAGCAATTTGTTCGTTTTCTACTTTGCCTTGAAGTAGCTCTTTGTTTTTAGGTCGGTTACAACTTGAGCATAATAGTAAGGCGAGGAATAGTATCAGTATATTTTTCATCTTTAGCTATATTTTTTGGATAGAATCTGATTTATTGTTTGTTGAGTTGTTTGGTAAGGTCGCCAGTGGCTATTATAGTTTCTATAGCGGCCAAACGTTGGTCAATTAAAGTATTGATTTTGTTTACTGCACTTTTAAAACAATCATTTTCGGCTTCTAATCGTTCAGAGACAGAGATGAGTCCTTGTGTGTATTGTTTCGAAGCAAGATTTAAATTGTTTTTTGCTATTTTTTCTTGTTGGTAGGCGATTTCTAATTTTTTATTCAAAACTGAGTAATTTACCCAATTGTTTTCTAGCAGTAATGCTAGTTTCTCTTTGGTGTCATCTATTTGATTTTGTAGTTGATGGATGTTTATTTTGGCTTCGTGAATTTTGTGTTGTCTTTCAAAACCAGTAAAAAGTTCCCATTTTACGGCGGCACCAACCATCCAATTGTTGCTAATGGTTAATTCATTGAGTCCTAAGTAAAGCGCTTGATTAACTCCTGTGATTACTGGAGTAGTGGCTCTAGCATCGAATAAACTCGAATAGGAGACTCCGCCAAAAGCACCAATTGTGGGTAGGTAGGTGCCTTTTTCTTTTTTTAATAAAAACTCATAAGCTGTTTTGAAAGATTCAAGAGCTTTGATTTCTTGTTTGTTTTCAGTGTTTAATTGGTTGTTTATGATTAGGTAGGGCTCTAATTCATAAGTGACCATATTAGTTTGAGAGGCCGAGTAGCCAGTTAGATAGGTGATTTTTTTATAAATCAATTCTCTTTTTCCGTCAAGCTCCACTTTTTTTGACTGCAATTCTAAAGCAGCAAGCTTTATTTTGTCTCTGTCATAGGGAACTGCTAGGCCTTGTTCAATTGCTTTTTGCACTCTTTTGGCTTCGTTTTGAAGGCGATTGTTGCTGTCTTTGATTAAGGTGTCAATGGCTTTCAAAAGCGACAATTGGTCAAACGTGTTGATAACCTCTTTGATGATTTGGTCTTTTTCGGAATCTTTTAGGTATTGTGTTCCTTTGGTTTTTTCTTTGATTGCTTTGGCGCCATTAGGGATTTGCATACCACTAAACAAGACTGTTTTTGCCATAATGCTACCGTTGAAAATATTGCCATAATTATCGAAGGGCGTTTTTCCATCAAAAAGCGGATAATTGATTATTGGAATTTGTGTGGTAGGTAAATCGACAGTAAGTTTATTGTCGAAATAGGAATAAATGGCGCTGGCTTCAACAGTTGGAATGTACTTATTCCATATTCCTTTTTCCTGTAAATTCAATTTTTCAATTTCTAGTTCTTTGTTTTTTTGTGAGAGACTTTTTTCTAAAGCTTTATTAATTGCTTCGTCTAAAGTTGTTGAGGTTTTTATTTGTCCCCAAGAAATGGAGATTGTAAAAAGAAAAACTATAAACCAATGTATAGGATAGTGGGTACTTCTTTTCATAGTTAATCGCTAAATAGATTGAAAACTAATTTTCAAAATGTTTGTTGTTTTAAAAGTACAAAAAATTAACTATTTAGCTGTCAATTTTTTATTTGTTATTAAACCTTTTGCAATTTTGTTTATCTTAGAGGTATATTAATGGTAAAAAAAGTATATATGAAAAATGTATTGCCTTATTTGATACTTCTTTTAATAAGTTGTTTTAGTATTTCAACCTATGCGCAATCCAACGATGAGCCTGAAGCATTAGGGCTGCCTGGAGATAATTTGAATTTGTATGCAGTTTTAGATGTTTTTCAAAAATCAAAAACGTTGGAGGATTTTGAGAAAGCGATTAATGATGAAGAGGGCAAAATCAACAATCTTGATTTGAACAACGATAATACTATTGATTATATTCAAGTGGTGAGTGAGAAAAAAGGAGATTCTTACTTTGTTGTTTTGCAAGTAGCAGTCAGTTCATCTGAAAAACAAGATGTGGCAGTTGTTGAGGTAACCAAAGATAAAAAAGGACAAGTATTGGTTCAAATCATTGGTGACGAAGAATTATACGGTAAAGATTATATTGTTGAACCAGCAGAAGTAGCCAAAGTTTCGGGTACTCCGAATCCAGGCTATAAGGGCGAAGGAACGGTTATAATTAACAATAATACGACCAACAATTATAATACGAATAGTGGACCAACGGTTAGTGCTTGGCCAGTAGTAGTGTATTTGTTTTCTCCACTGTTTATTCCTTGGCGTTCTCCTTGGTATTGGGGCTATTATCCGCCTTACTGGAGACCTTGGCGCCCAGTTTATTATCACAGTTATTGGGGCTATCATAGTCATTATTATGGTAACCATTATTATCATAGAACGGTAATTGTTCGTAATCCTGGTCACAGAGTGTATTACTCTAATCGAAGAACTACTTCGGTTGTGGTAAGAAACAATAGAGTAAATGGAAATTATAGAGCGACTTATGATGGAAGAACGTATAGAAAACCTGTTTCTCCATCAGTTAGGCCATCAACGAATCGTCCTGCGACACGACCAACAACAAGGCCGACAACGCGACCTACAAACGCTAACAACAATATGAGTCGTCCGTCTACAAGACCTTCTGATAGATTGCCGTCAACCTCTAGACCTACAACTCCTAATGTTAGACCAAGTACTCCAATGACGCGTCCAAGTGCTCCAGCATCAAGGCCAACAACACGACCTGCAACACGACCTGCTGCTAGACCCGCCGCTAGACCTGCATCGGGAAATATGTCTAATAGAGGGGGAAGAAATTAGTTGAATTATAAAAGCTACCTGAAAAGGTAGCTTTTTTTATAGACGAATACCTGGAGGTAGAAGTTCTTTGTAGGATGGATTTTTTTTAAAAAAGAGAACTATTTTAGGCAAGATTGGTACGGCTTTCAAATTGCGTTCGCTAATATTGTCTAGGATTGCTTTGAAAAATTGCTGAATTATTTCTTCATCAGAAAATGAATCGGGGGCATTGAATTTTGTTAAAAATATCTTTTTCTCTTGAAAGGAATATTCAACGATTAAAAGTCCTTCAGGAACAATGGTTTCAAATTGTCTTGCAAAAATATTGTCTTTAACTTCCATTGATGAGATTGTTTTTCAGAAATTTGGATTGAAACATATGATTATTCTTTTGTGGTTAAAGAATATTATTTCGCAAAGGTAAGGAATTGATAATCAATAAATAGTGAATGTGTGATGTTTCTTGAGGTTCTTTTTTTGTTTTTTAAAGAAACGAAACTAAAGAAAGTTGATTATTATTTTTAAAGGATGACTTGTCTTTGTATTTTTAAAACTAATTTTAGCTTGTATTAGATTTGAAATATAATGAGTAAAATCCCTGTTTATTTTATGCCAGGTTTGGCGGCCAGTTCTGCTATTTTTGAACGAATTGATTTGCCTGAGGAGCAATTTGAAGTCATTTTGTTAGAATGGGAGATTCCCTTGGCCAACGAAACGCTTTCTGAATATGCTAGGCGAATGAGTACCAAAGTTATTCATACAAACCCAGTATTGATTGGGGTTTCTTTTGGGGGTATTTTGGTTCAAGAAATGGCAGCTTTTTTGAATCCATTTCGTTTAATCATCATTTCGAGTGTTAAGAGCAATTTAGAATTTCCTAGACGAATGAAAGTTGCCAAAACTACCAAGGCTTACAAATTGATTCCTACGAGTTTGATTTTGAATGTAGAGAATTTAGCTAAATTTTCTTTTGGTGAAAAAATAAAAAGCCGACTCAAATTGTATGAAAAATTCCTTTCGGTTCGAGATATAAGCTATTTAGATTGGGCTATAGAACAGGTGATTCTTTGGGAACGAACAGAGGTTGATGCAAAAGTGATTCACGTTCACGGGGATGAAGATGATGTGTTCCCTATAAAATATATTTCAAATGCAATTGTAGTACCTGGTGGAAATCACGCGATGATTTTGTTTAGATTCCGATGGTTGAACGAGCATTTACCAGAATTAATTCTTACTGGAACTAAAAAAGGCGATTAACTTTATCAGTCAATCGCCTTTTATAAATAGGATGTAGCAATTAGATTTTTTTCATTTGCTCTTTCATCAAAGTAATTTGTTCTTTCAACATATTTTGTTTGTCTAACTTTTTTGCTTCATTCAATAAGTTAGTGGCTTCTAATTTTCTTCTTCTAGAAAGAGCAATTCCCGCTAGGTTTAATTTGGCTACTGCCAAATCCATATCCATAGAAAGTCCTAATTCGATAGCTTTTTTGAAGAACTTTTCAGCTTGGTTGATATTAGTTTGTGAAACCATAATCCCGTGAAGGTAATTAAAGTATCCTTGTTGTTTTCTAACCAAAGCTGTTTCAGGATTTTTGATATACGCTAACCATTTTTGAGCACCAGGAAAATCTTGTTTTCTTAATTTTAAAAAGGCAAGTAAAATAAATTCATTTTTATAATAAAGAAAAATAGGGAAGGCGCTAAGGAATAATAGGAAAATTCCGTTTCCAATATTAGATTCTGTAAATTGCCAAATTCCTGCAATGATGATTAATGCAGCTAAGATAAGTTTGATATTTCTGTGAAACATAATAGGTGTTAAATTTAGATTGCAAAGATAGTAAAAGGAATTAAAAATATTTTTATAAAACTACTTGCTAGAAAAAAAAGTCTTTGTATATTTGCACTCGGTTTTGGAATAAGGGTTAGTCCAAACAAAATAAAGATACATAAACAAGATTTTTAAAGATACAAAGCAATGAGCAAAAGAACATTTCAACCATCGAAAAGAAAAAGAAGAAATAAACACGGATTTATGGACAGAATGGCGTCTGCGAATGGAAGAAAAGTTCTAGCGCGTAGAAGAGCTAAAGGAAGACATAAATTGACTGTTTCTAGCGAACCTAGACACAAAAAATAATGTTTTCATAAACATCATAAAGGCGTTACTTATTGTTAGTATCGCCTTTTTTTATACCCAAACGCGACTTGCGTAGATTAGTTTCCTCGGAATAAGTACAATAACAACACAATCCCATACAAAATGCCAAAAGACACATCGATAAAATCCGTTTTAATAATAGGTTCAGGACCTATTGTAATTGGTCAAGCTTGCGAATTTGATTATGCAGGTTCGCAATCGGCACGCTCTATTCGTGAAGAAGGAATAGAAGTTATTCTTATCAATTCGAATCCAGCTACAATTATGACGGATCCTTCTATGGCGGATCACGTTTATCTAAAACCTTTAACTACAAAATCTATTATTGAAATTCTTAAAGCACATCCACAAATTGATGCTGTTTTGCCTACAATGGGAGGTCAAACAGCTTTGAATTTATGTTTGGAGGCTGATGAAAAAGGAATATGGGATGATTTTGGGGTAAAAATGATTGGTGTTGATGTAAATGCAATCAACATCACCGAAGATAGAGAGCAGTTCAAACAACTGCTTCAAAAGATTAATGTTCCTACGGCTCCTGCTAAAACAGCAACTTCTTTTCTTGAGGGTAAAGAAATTGCTCAAGAATTTGGCTTTCCGTTAGTAATTCGTCCATCGTTTACTTTAGGAGGAACTGGAGCAGCTTTTGTGCATACTAAAGAAGAATTTGACGAAAAACTAACCTATGGTTTAGAAATGTCACCAATTCACGAAGTATTGATTGATAAAGCGCTGCTAGGTTGGAAAGAATATGAGTTGGAGCTTTTAAGAGATAAAAATGACAACGTAGTAATCATTTGTTCAATCGAGAATATGGATCCAATGGGAATCCATACGGGAGACTCGATTACAGTTGCTCCAGCGATGACTTTATCGGATACTACTTTCCAAAAAATGCGTGATATGGCCATCTTAATGATGCGTTCTATCGGAAATTTTGCTGGAGGTTGTAACGTACAGTTTGCGGTTTCTCCTGATGAAAAAGAAGATATCGTTGCTATCGAAATCAACCCTCGTGTATCTCGTTCTTCTGCTTTAGCTTCTAAGGCTACAGGATATCCAATTGCTAAAATTGCTTCGAAATTGGCTTTGGGCTACAACTTAGATGAATTGCAAAATCAAATTACAAAATCTACATCAGCTTTATTTGAGCCAACTTTGGATTATGTAATTGTAAAAATACCACGTTGGAATTTTGATAAATTCGAAGGTTCTGATAGAACGTTAGGACTTCAAATGAAATCTGTAGGTGAGGTAATGGGAATTGGACGTTCGTTTCAAGAAGCCTTACACAAAGCCACCCAGTCATTAGAAATCAAACGTAATGGATTAGGTGCTGACGGAAAAGGGTATACGAATTACGAGCAAATTATCGAGAAATTAACCTTTGCTAGTTGGGACCGTGTTTTCGTAATTTATGATGCTATTGCAATGGGAATTCCGTTGAGTCGTATTCACGAAATTACCAAAATCGATATGTGGTTCTTAAAACAATACGAAGAACTTTATAGCTTAGAAAAAGAGATTTCTAATTATAAAGTAGACACTTTGTCAAGAGAATTGCTTCTTGAAGCGAAGCAAAAAGGCTTTGCCGACAGACAAATTGCCCATATGATGGGTTGCTTAGAGAGTCAAGTACACGAGTTGAGAGAAAAAATGAACATTAATCGTGTGTTCAAATTGGTTGATACTTGTGCGGCTGAGTTTAAAGCACAAACACCATATTACTATTCTACTTTTGAGGCCGAAATAGAAAAAGCCAATGGAGAGCGTTATGTTGATAATGAAAGTATAGTTACAGATAAAAAGAAGATTGTTGTTCTTGGGTCAGGACCAAACCGAATTGGTCAAGGAATTGAGTTTGATTACTCTTGTGTACACGGTGTTTTAGCAGCCAAAGAATGTGGTTACGAAACGATTATGATTAATTGTAATCCAGAAACGGTTTCTACCGATTTTGATACTGCGGATAAATTGTATTTCGAACCTGTTTTCTGGGAACATATTTATGATATCATCAAACACGAAAAACCAGAAGGTGTTATCGTGCAGTTAGGAGGGCAAACAGCTTTGAAATTAGCTGAAAAACTTTCTAAATATGGTATAAAAATTATTGGAACTAGTTTTGAAGCTTTGGATTTAGCAGAAGATAGAGGACGTTTCTCTGATCTTTTGACTGAATTAGAAATTCCTTTCCCTCAGTTTGGAATTGCAGAGACTGCTGATGAAGCTTCGGCTTTAGCGGATAAATTAGATTTTCCATTGTTGATTCGTCCATCTTATGTATTGGGTGGTCAAGGAATGAAAATTGTAATCAACAAACAAGAGTTAGAAGAACACGTAATCAACTTGTTGAAGTCTATTCCAGGTAATAAATTACTGTTAGACCATTACCTAGCAGGAGCTATTGAAGCTGAGGCAGATGCGATTTGTGATGGTGAAAATGTGTACATCATTGGAATTATGGAACACATTGAGCCTTGTGGAGTACACTCTGGTGATAGTAATGCTACTTTGCCTCCTTTTAATTTAGGGGAATTTGTAATGCAACAAATTAAAGACCATACTAAGAAAATTGCCTTGGCATTGAAAACGGTAGGATTAATCAATATTCAGTTTGCGATAAAAGATGATATGGTTTACATAATCGAAGCAAATCCTAGAGCTTCTAGAACGGTACCATTTATTGCAAAAGCTTATGGTGAACCTTACGTGAATTATGCTACTAAGGTGATGCTTGGAGTAAATAAAGTAACTGATTTTGATTTTAATCCACAGTTAAAAGGATATGCTATCAAACAACCAGTTTTCTCATTTAGTAAGTTCAAAAATGTAAACAAAGCTTTAGGGCCAGAAATGAAATCTACTGGTGAGAGCATTTTGTTTATTGATGACTTGAAAGACGACCAATTCTATGAATTATATTCTAGAAGAAAAATGTACTTGAGTAAATAAACTCAAACTAATTGATAGAAAAAGCCCCTATTTGGGGCTTTTTTCGTGTTTGATAATTATTATAGAGGGTTTTGTTTTTGTTTCAAATGAAATACCCAGCTTTTATTGGTTCGTAGCTATTGGTTTGTTGTTTCTGCTCCATTCACTCCAAGAACCTACATACAATTTGGGTATAGTAAAACCAGCAGAATACATTGTTAGTAAAGTATGGCAGGCTGTAATTCCCGACCCACAATGAACAATGGTATCCTCTGTAGAAGATTTATCCAGGATGGCATTGTATTTTTCTTTTACTACCTCTGGAGCTAAAAACAAACCATTCTCATTTAGGTTTTCAGTAAAAGGAAAGTTGATGGCACCTGGAATATGACCTGCAATTAAGTCAATGGGCTCGCTTTCTCCGTTATAGCGATAAGCTTCTCTAACATCTATTATTTTATGTGAAGGAAGTTGTGCTGCATTTTCAACTTCATCAATCGAAGCCAAAGGCCATTGCCAGGTTGTACAAGGGTATTTTTCTGTTTTTGCTATAGAAACGGGTTCTGAATTTACAGGGATACCTATTTTTTCTGCTGCTTGAATTCCGCCATTAAGGACTTGTACTTTTTCGTGACCAATAGCACGTAGCATCCACCAAAAACGAGCGGCTGCATTAGCTCCATTTTTATCGTCATAAACTACTACCCAAGTTTGAGGAGTTATTCCTAAATCTCCTAAAGTTTTTGAAAAATCTTCAATGCTAGGTAATGGGTGTCTACCTCCAATGGCGACATCAGTTTCGATAGTGGCCAATTGTGTATTAGCATCTGCAAAAATGGCTCCTTCCAAATGTTTGCTTTCATAATTAAGTCTAGTGTTTGGACCGTTGCTAGCATCAACCAAAAGGATGTTTTCGGTTTTGTAAATAGTTAGTAGCTCTGTGGCATTTATAATTGGGGATATTGACATATTCAATTTTTAGTTGGTTTCAAAAGATTTTTTCAAACTATAGTATAATAACATTCCCGTAATTTCATTGGTGTAGTTTATGGAGGCACTAAACAAATGATTATTGATGAAAGTGTTATAGATTTCTTGTGTTAATACAAGCCTGTCATTTTTAGCATTGTAGAGTCTAATCGTTATTTTGTAGAATTGGCGAGGTCCTAACTTTAGATTTGAAGCCTTTATTTCGGATTTGAGTTCTTTTATTTTAGTATAGGTATTGGTTAATAATTGCACCGAAAAATCCTTGTGTTCTTCCAAAGTTACTTTTTTATCTCCTTTAAGTGATTCGTAACTTGAACTGAAATAGTTGTATTTATTTCTTTCAAAACCAATCAAGATAGGAGGTTTGGAATGGATAACTGTGCTTTCTGGAGCATTGTTTTTGATAAAAGTATAGCCTTTATTTTGAAGTTCATCTGCTGTTTTGAGTTCGGTTACTTTGAATCCTTCAGGTATAGCAATTTTCCAATCGAATAGATTACAAATGAATACGTTGTTTTCTATTTTTCCATTGGTGACTTCTTCTATAATGATACCCTCTGGGTCAATAGTTACCACCTTTTCTTGTGAGTAAAAAAAGGAAGTAAAGCAAATAAAAAATACAAGAAGGAGTCTATTTCTCATTTGCAATAGCTTTTAAATTAGTGATACTATCTCCTGTTAGCTCAGTAACATGGGCTGTGATTTTTTCGATATCCCAATCCCACCACTTAAGTTCTAAAAGTGTTTCAATTTGTTCATCTGAGAATCTTTTTTTAATCACTTTTGAGGGGTTACCACCAACAATTGAGTAGGGAGGAATATTTTTGGTTACTGTTGTATTGGCGGCAATTATGGCACCGTCACCAATTGTTATTCCTGGTAAAATTGTAACGTTGTAACCAATCCAAACATCGTTGCCCACTATTGTATTTCCTTTGTTGGGATATGTTTTGTCTTCCATAGCATTTTGCCAATCGTGACCAAAGATTGCAAATGGATACGAACTAATGCTTTGGGTTAGATGGTTGGCTCCATTCATAATAAAAGTTACGTCAGAGGCAATCATGCAAAACTTACCAATAATCAATTTATCGCCTATAAAATCAAAGTGGTATTTAACGTTTTTTTCAAAATTAGCCACATCTTCAAAATCATCATAATAGGTGTAATCTCCAACGATAATGTTGGGATTGGTGATGATGTTTTTTAAAAAGCATAATCTTGTGTAGTTTTCGAGTGGAAATTTTTGATTTTTATTGGGGTATTGCATAGTGCTCTTGTGGTATGTCTTTTATAAATACGACTTATTTTAGATTTTTTTTGAAAAAGTCAATGGTTCTTGTCCAAGCCAATGTTGCTGCTTTTTCATCATATCTTGGCGTAGTATTGTTGTGAAAACCGTGATTGACATCTGGATAGATAAAGGCTGTATAATCAACTTTGTTTTGTTTTAAAATGGTTTCATAGGCGGGCCAACCTTCATTTACTCGAGTGTCCAAGGCTGCATATTGTATCAAAAGAGGTGCTTTTATTTTAGCAGCATCATCTGCACTTGGTTGTCCTCCGTAAAACGGAACAGCTGCACCTAATTTTGGAATGCGAACGGCCATCATGTTGGCAATCCATCCGCCAAAACAAAATCCTACCACACCTACATGACCATTACAATCTTTATGATTTTTTAAAAAGTCGTAAGCAGCAATAAAATCTTCAAGCATTTCCTCACGGGTACGTTTTTTTTGTAATTCACGACCAGCATCATCATTTCCTGGATATCCACCAAGCGGACTCAAAGCATCAGGAGCTAATGTGATAAAACCTTCTAGCGCTCCTCTTCTTCCAACGTCTTCAATGTAAGGATTTAGGCCTCTGTTTTCATGAACGACAATAATACCGGGTAGTTTTTTCTTTTTGTCAGTTGGTTTAGAAAGCAATCCTTTAATTGTTCCGCCTCCTTTTGGGGACGGATAGCTAATCATTTCTGACTGTAATCTAGGGTCATCGGCTGCTATAGTTAGAGTGTCCTTGTAATTTGGTGTCATGAAATTGAGTAGGGTAGGAACAGTCAAACTGCCCACTGCAAAAAGCGATAATTTTTCAATAAATTGCCTTCTTTCAATTTTGTTATGAGCATAATCATCGTATAAATCAAAAACTTCTTGGCTTATGTCTGCTTTGGTGATTTCTTTCATAGTTGGTTGTTTTTTGGTTATTGATGTTTTATTTGTTAAGTATCAAATCTATGACTCCTAGTGCTAAGGCGGCTCCAATATTATTGGTTCCATAAGGATTGAAGGAATCTATTTTTGTACCGCTGAAATTCATTCTGTTTTCAGGAATGTAAAATGACTTACTGTATTTTGCTTCTTGATTTTTTAAATAAAAACTATCGTTCAAACCGCTGGCGGGATTATACACATTCAACGAATAGGGTCTACTATGCGTTTTGAAACTAAAATTTGGATAAGTAAATTGGATGCTGTTGTAATTTGAAAATGCCAATTTAGGTTGAAAAGTTGCTACAGGAACGGGCATTTTGAGCTGCTGAGCATTCATTTGAGAAGTAGCAAATGCAATTATGAAAAATAATGTTCTCATAGGTAGAAGGTTTTAGCACATAAAAATAACTTTTTTTTCGTTTACATAATGAGTCATTACAAATTCTGGCGTTATTTAGTTATTTTTATTGCATTAAAATTAACTAAAATATTGTTTTTGGTATATAATCATCAAATTTTATGGCACTTTTTCAACGATTGAATTCCAAATTAACACCCATTATCAATACTGGATTTGGGACTAATGCCACTGTGAACGGAAAACGCTTTTTGGACAAGGAGGGTAGTTCTAGGGTGAAACGCTTAGGCTTAACTTTTTTTGAAAGAAATAGTTGGTACCATACGCTTTTGGATTTGCCTACTTGGAAGTTTTTAGGTTTGTTGTTGTTGTTTTACATAGGGATTAATTTTGTTTTTGCTTGTTTGTATTTCGCTATTGGCATTGAGCACTTGAATGGGATAGCGACTACTCAAAGTCAATGGGAACAGTTTGGGCAAGCTTATTTTTTTAGTGCACAAACCTTTACAACTGTAGGATATGGTCATATAAGTCCTGTTGGTTTTTTAACCAGTTCGCTCTCTGCAGCCGAAGCTTTAATTGGTCTACTAAGTTTTGCAATTGCTACAGGTTTGTTTTTCGGACGTTTTAGTAAGCCTAGAGTATATCTGAAGTTTTCGGAAAATGCGATTATAGCGCCTTATCAAGGTGGAACTGCATTAATGTTCAGAATGGCACCCTACAAAAACACTAATTATTTGGATACAGAAGTCAACGCTACATTTGGTTTGAGCATCGAAGAAAACGGCGTATTTACGAATAAGTTTTATACGTTAGATTTAGAGATTAGTAAAGTGAATACCTTAATGCTTAGTTGGACAATTGTGCATCCAATTACCGAAAAAAGCCCATTTTATCAATTTACGGCCCAAGATTTTGAAACCTTACAGGGTGAAATATTAGTTTTTATTAAAACTTTTGATGATATGTACAGCACAACTGTTGCCACAAGAACTTCTTATATTTTTAAAGAAGTTGTCTATGGCGCTAAGTTTAAACCAATGTTTGAAAGCAGTACTAAACACACGCATACTTTAATACATTTAAATCAGCTCAATGATTTTGAAAAAGTAACATTATAATTACTATTTTTTTTATTGTTTATCGAAAAAAATATTTTACTTTTGTTTAATAAATTTGAAAAAACAATGAACAATATTAAAAATGTATTTAGCATCAAAGACCTAGAAAATCTCTCAGGGATTAAAGCACATACGATTCGTATTTGGGAAAAACGATACAATGTTTTGCAACCTATGCGAACAGATACTAATATTCGTTTATATGACCTTCATAGTCTTCAAAAGTTACTAAATATAACTTTGCTTCATGATTATGGGTATAAAATATCCAAGATTGCTACCTACTCAGAAGAAAAAATTCCTTCATTAGTGCGTGAGATTATCACCACCAAAAATGCCAATAATCACGCAATTAGTGATTTTAAAATGGCAATGATGAATTTTGACCAAGATTTGTTTTTTAAAACGTACGATTGGTTAATTGCAAAAAAAACATTCAAAGAGGTTTTTTTACAAGTGTTTGTTCCTTTGATGAATGAATTGGGTTTGTTATGGCAAACCGACACTATTACACCAGCACATGAGCATTTTGTGAGCTATTTGATTAAACAAAAATTACTAATTAATATTGAGCAATTACAAACGCAGCCTGTACAACATCATGATAAAGTATTTGTATTGTCTTTGCCAATGAATGAAATTCATGAGCTAGGTTTGATGTATTTGCATTACGAAATTTTGTTGCAAGGCTACAAAACGGTTTATTTGGGCGAAAGCATGCCAATTGACAATCTGAAGGTGTTGAAAAACAATTTTGGACCTATTGTATACATTACTTACATGACTGTTCAGCCAGACCGCGAAGCGATTGATAATTATATTTCGACTATGGAGTCGGAGTTGTTGGGCGATGGAACGCAATTGTGGTTTATTGGTCGATTGGTTGAGAACATTGATAGAGATAAAATTGCCTCTGAAACGCATATTTTTCAATCCATAACAGAATTAGTAGACGCAATTTAAATCCCAAATAATGCCCCTCTTATAATGAAAAAAATCACAATTATTGGTTCCGGTTTTTCTGCTTTGTCCGCCTCTTGTTATTTGGCCCAAAGTGGCCACGATGTTACTATTTTTGAGAAAAATGCAACAATTGGCGGAAGAGCAAGGCAGATGAAAGCTGCTGGTTTTACTTTTGATATGGGCCCGAGTTGGTATTGGATGCCCGATATTTTCGAACGTTTTTTTGCCGATTTTGGTAAAAAAACTACCGATTACTATGAGCTAATCAAACTATCACCAGCCTATCGAGTGTATTTTGGAATCAATGATTTTATAGCTATAGCTGATAATTTAGACGAAATAGCCCAAACTTTCGAAGCAATAGAAAAAGGAAGTGGTAAAGTCCTCAGAGCTTTTATGGCAGAAGCCCAAAGCAATTATGATATTGCCATCAAGGATTTGGTGTACCGCCCAGGAGTATCACCATTAGAGTTAGTAACTACTAAAACAGCCAAAAAAGTTGGACAATTTTTTAGCAACATCAGCAGAGATGTTCGTAAAAAGTTTACCAATCCAAGACTGATTCAAATTCTAGAGTTTCCGGTTCTTTTTTTAGGGGCTAAACCTTCCGATACGCCTTCGTTTTATAGTTTTATGAATTATGCCGATTTTGGTTTAGGAACTTGGCATCCCAAAACAGGAATGTTTGATGTGGTTTTAGCTATGGAAAGCTTGGCTAGAGAGTTGGGAGTTAAATTTGTTACCAATGCAGCCATCGAAAAAATAGTAGTCGAAAACAAAACAGCCAAAGCTGTTGTTATCAACGGACAAACGATTACTTCTGATGTAGTGCTAAGTGGTGCTGATTATCATCATACAGAAACTTTATTGGACAAAGAGCATCGGGCTTACTCAGAAGCGTATTGGGAAAGTCGTGTCTTTGCACCTTCCTCATTATTGTTCTATGTAGGTTTTGATAAAAAAATAGAAAATATTTCGCATCACGCTTTATTCTTTGATGTTGATTTTTACCAACACGCAAAAGATATTTACGATGAACCACAATGGCCAAAAGAGCCTTTGTTTTATGCCAATTTCCCTTCTCTTACAGACCCGACAGCGGCACCAGAAGGTATGGAATCTGCTTTCTTTTTGGTACCCTTAGCACCCGGAATTAATGACTCTGAGGAATTGAGAGAACAATATTTTGATAAAATAATTGCTCGTTTTGAGCAACTTACGCAACAAACTGTAAAAAATAATATTATATTTAAACAATCATTTTGTAAAAATGATTTTGTTTCAGAGTATAATTCATACAAAGGAAATGCTTACGGTATGGCCAATACGCTACTCCAAACAGCTTTTTTGAGACCAAAATTGAAAAGTAAAAAAGTAAACAATTTATATTTCACTGGACAATTAACAGTGCCAGGACCAGGTGTTCCACCTGCATTAATTTCAGGAAAGTTAGTATCAGAGTTAATTAATAAAAAAAATTCAGAAGCGTAAATTATGAAGCAATTATTTGATGATGTATCTTTTAAGTGTAGTAAGTTAGTTACCAAAAGCTATAGTACTTCTTTCTCCTTGGCCGTAAAAATGCTAGCGCCAAGTATTCGAGAAGATATCTATAATATATATGGTTTTGTCCGTTTTGCTGACGAAATTGTTGACTCTTTTCACGGATATCAAAAAGAACAATTGATTCAAGATTTTGAGACCGATTATTACAAAGCATTGGAATCAGGAATTAGTTTGAATCCTATTCTGAATGCCTTTCAAATCACTGTAAAAAAGAACAATATTTCTGATGATTTGGTACAAGCTTTTCTAAAAAGTATGAAAATGGACCTAGTAAAATCAGAGTATAATACTAAGGCCGAATACGATGATTACATTTACGGTTCAGCAGATGTGGTGGGTTTAATGTGTCTTAAGGTTTTTGTTCAAGGCAATCAAGAAAAATACGATGCTCTCAAAGACGAAGCAATGCGCTTAGGTTCTGCTTTTCAAAAAGTAAATTTCTTAAGAGATTTAAAAGACGATAATCTGGTTTTGAATCGTAATTATTTTCCAGGAGTAGACCTTCGTTCTTTTGATGATGAAGCAAAAAAAGCAATTATTGCTGAAATTGATGAGGATTTTAAAGCAGCAAGAGAAGGCATCAAGAAATTACCGCTTGAAGCAAAATTTGGTGTTTTTACAGCTTATGTCTATTATAAAAAACTATTGAACAAGTTAGAGCGTACTCCTTCACACAAAATCGGTACATCAAGAATACGCGTTTCCAATTATTCCAAAGCGGGATTATTGGCGCAATCATTCGTAACCTACAAGTTGCGATTAGTCTAATTTTCATTTCAAATTCATTCAAAAATGCTTAATTTTTTCATATTTCTAGGAGTTTTTCTTTTTATGGAGTGCGTCACTTGGTGTACACATAAGTTCGTGATGCACGGTTTTATGTGGTATTTTCACGCCGACCACCATCAGCCAAAATATACTAATATCTTTGAACGCAACGATATTTTCTTTGTCATTTTTGCCATTCCTAGCATCATTCTTTTTTACTATGGCGTAGAGGGCGGCCTCAATTACAAGTTTTTCATCGGGCTTGGCATACTTTTTTACGGCATTTGCTACTTTTTAATCCACGATGTATTGATTCATCAACGTTTCAAGTGGTTCAAAAATACCAATAACAAATACCTAATCGGACTCAGAAAAGCCCACAAAGTACATCACAAACATTTAGGCAAAGAACACGGCGAATGTTTCGGAATGCTATTCGTACCCTTCAAATATTATAAAATGTAGTTTTTTGGGCGTGCCCCCCGAAACACGAGTATACTACCGACACCATTCTCCAATCGGGGGTCGGGTCATCCATTCCCGCTTTGTTGTAGTGGCCTTTATCGCCACTACAACAAGAGCTCCATTACTAACCCTCACGCAGGGAAATCAACATCATTTATTGCAAATATTATGAAAGTATATAAATTAGAAACCGTTCAACACGTAAACGCTACATTGGACGAATGTTGGGCTTTTTTCTCTAGTCCACAAAATCTGCAAAAAATTACGCCTCTGGATATGGGGTTTCAAATCGTAGATTTCGACGGAAGAACCGCTTATCCTGGTCAAGTGATACAATACAAAGTATCGCCATTGGCAGGAATAAAACTCAGTTGGATGACCATCATTACAGCCGTAAAAGACAAAAGCTATTTTATAGACGAGCAACGATTTGGACCGTATACTTTATGGCATCACAAACATTTCTTTGAAGCCACTGAAAACGGAGTAAAAATGACGGATGTTGTTCATTACGCTCTTCCTCTTGGTTTTTTGGGTCGCATTATGAACACACTTGTGGTCAAAAGCAAGTTAAAAGAAATATTCTCTTATCGAGAAAAAGCCGTAGATGAACTTTTTAATACCAAATAATGACTGCGCAGCCTATTACTTTTTTTTGGTTCCGTCGCGATTTGCGCTTAGAAGATAATGTAGGTTTGTATCAGGCGTTACAAAGTGTCTATCCGGTACTGCCTCTTTTCATTTTTGATGATGCCATTTTGGAGCATTTGCCTAAAGACGATGCTAGAGTCACTTTTATCTACGAATCACTTTCGAAAATCAACGAAAAATTAGTCGAATTTGGGAGTTCTCTTATAGTAAAAAAAGGAAAAACACACGAAGTTTGGAAACAATTGATATCTGAATTTGATATCAAAGAAGTCTTTTACAATAAAGATTACGAACCCTATGCTATAAAAAGAGACCAAGAAATTACCGAATTGTTAGCTCAAAATGGGGTAAAAGTTCAGGCATTCAAAGACCAAGTAATTTTTGAAGAAGCCGAAATCACCAAGGCCGATGGTTTACCTTACACCGTTTACACGCCCTATAAAAACAAATGGTTAGAAAAATATCGTACACTAGCTCCCGTTGTGGAATACGATACTGCTATTTTTTCTAAGAATTGGTTGGTAAGTACTTTTGTATTTCCTGCTTTGTCTGCTATTGGTTTTGAAAGGAGTGCCATCAAAGTCAAACCCCACAATTTGACTAAAATTGTTACCTATCACGAAACGCGTGATTTTCCCGCATTAGATACGACCTCTTATTTGTCGCCACATTTGCGATTTGGTACCGTTAGTGTTCGAAAATTAGTGAATTGGGCCGCACGAAAAAATGATGTTTTCTTGAGCGAACTCATTTGGAGAGAATTTTTTATGCAAATCCTGTATCATTTCCCCAAAGTAGTGCAAAACAATTTTAAATCGGCCTACGACGGCATAGAATGGCGCAATGACCAAGCCGATTTTCAACGTTGGTGTTCAGGGACTACAGGTTATCCAATGGTCGATGCTGGTATGCGTGAACTCAATGCGACGGGCTATATGCACAATCGAGTGCGTATGGTAGTAGCTAGTTTTTTGTGCAAACATTTGTTATTGCCTTGGCAATGGGGCGAAGCCTATTTCGCTCAAAAGCTTTTAGACTATGATTTGTCTGCCAATGTTGGTAATTGGCAGTGGGCTGCAGGTACAGGTTGTGATGCAGCTCCTTATTTTAGAGTCTTTAACCCTGATATTCAATTGCAAAAGTTTGATGCCAAAGGACTCTACATCCGAAAATGGATACCTGAATTTGACTTAGGTTACGGCGCACCTATGGTGGAACACGCTATGGCAAGAGACCGCGCAATCGCTACGTACAAAGCAGGGATTTTGAAATAAGCAATTGCATATTTTGTACTTTTACAAAAAACTTCAAAAATGAAAATCTATATCAAAAATATGGTGTGCCATCGTTGCATTATGGTGGTACAATCCGAGTTGGAAAAGAGCGGATTTACGCCACTTTCCGTATCTCTTGGTGAAGTAGTTTTTGAAAAGGAACTTGCTGTAAGTGACCAAGAAATTATAGCTAAAACACTTCAAAATGTTGGTTTTGAAATCATTGAAGACCAAAAAAAGCAAAGTGTTGAAAAAGTGAAAAACTTGATTATTGATTTGGTTCAAAATCAAAATTCGGCACTCAAAAACACTCTTTCTGACTATTTGAGTACCCAATTGGATTGTGATTATAAATACATTACTACTTTATTTACGGAACTCGAAGGCACTACGATTGAGAAATATTTCATCGCTCAAAAAATCGAAAAAGTCAAAGAATTGTTGGTGTACAACGAATTGACTTTGAGTGAAATCGCCTTCCAGTTGCAGTATTCCAGCGTGGCACATTTGAGCAATCAATTCAAAAGTGTGACAGGTTTAACACCAAGTTATTTCAAAAATCTTGGCGCTGACCGTCGCATCCCCCTAGACCAAGTGAAAGCATAATTTTTATTGTTCACCTTTCGAAATTGTTGTAATTCTTTAGGATAATTGTGTAATACTTCTCAGTTTGATTCCAAGTAATTTTGTACTGTAATTTAAACAGTTCATTATGAAAACTACTATAAAGAGACAAATTCCTGTTTTACAAATGGGATGTGCGTCTTGCGCCAATAGTATCGCTTCTTCAGTTCAAGCCTTAAATGGGATTGTTTCTGCCGAAGTCAACTATGCTTCTGCGATGCTTTCTCTTGAGTTCTTACCAAAAATTATTACCCTATCCGAAGTCCAAAAAGCAGTGCAAGATGCAGGCTATGATTTGTTTATTGAAGAAGATGAAATCAACGAAAACAAAACCTTGGCTTCGATACAAGAAGAAAAAATGACCACTTTAAAAACCAAAACCATTTGGGCTTTGCTATTGGCTTTGCCCATTGTAATTATTGGTATGTTTTTTATGGAAATGCCCTATGCTAACGAAATTATGTGGGTGTTAGCAACTCCAGTTATTTTCGGATTTGGAAGTAGTTTTTTTGTAAATGCTTGGAAGCAAGCCCAACATCGTTCGGCCAATATGGACACACTCGTAGCGCTGAGTACGGGTGTCGCTTATGTGTTTAGTGTTTTCAATACATTGTTTCCGGAGTATTGGCATCAAAAAGGACTACACGGACACGTCTATTTTGAAGCAGCAGCTGTTGTGATTGCTTTTATTTTATTGGGTAAATGGTTGGAAGAAAATGCCAAATCCAATACGTCCACTGCCATAAAAAAGTTGATGGCGTTGCAACCTAATGAAGTCACTTTGTGGCTAGACAACGAGCAACAAAAAGTAATTCCTATTTCCCAAGTCAAAGTAGGGGATAAATTGTTGGTAAAACCTGGCGAGCGAATTGCGGTCGATGGTGTCGTGATAAGTGGCGATTCCTATGTAGATGAAAGTATGTTAAGCGGCGAACCCATTCCTGTACTCAAAATGGCAAATGAAAAAGTTTGGGCGGGAACACTCAACCAAAAAGGGAGTTTGGTATTCCAAGCAGTTCAAATTGGCTCCGAAACCCTTTTGGCACACATCGTCAAAACAGTCCAAGACGCACAAGGAAGTAAAGCCCCAGTTCAAAAAAAGGTCGATTTTATCGCTAGTATTTTTGTGCCTGTGGTTATGGCGATTGCGGTTGTAGCTTTTGTTTTGTGGTGGAGCTTTGGAGGAGAAAATGGTTTTACACAAGGAATTTTAGCTTTAGTTACTGTTTTGGTGATTGCTTGTCCGTGTGCCTTGGGATTGGCAACTCCCACCGCCATTATGGTTGGAGTAGGCAAGGGTGCCGAGAATGGAATACTCATCAAAGATGCACTGAGTTTAGAATTGGCACAAAAGATAGACACCATCGTTCTAGATAAAACAGGCACGATAACCGAAGGAAAACCTAAAGTAACCGAGGAATTGTGGAATAGCAAGGATTCCAATTTACGTTCTATTTTGTTGAGTATCGAATCGAAATCGGAACATCCTTTGGCGGAAGCCGTGGTACAACATTTACAAGGAGTTCCAACGGTTCCAATTACGAATTTCGAGAGTGTAACGGGGCAAGGGGTTAGAGCCAAAGTGAACGGTGAGGATTATTTTGTAGGGAATCCTTCTTTTTTAAAAGCCAACCATATCGAAATAAACGAAGACTTTCTCCAAAAGATTACCGCTTGGGAAGCCGAAGCCAAAACCGTAATTGGCTTTGCTAATGCAACTAGCGTTTTAGCGTTCTTGGCCATTTCGGATGCGGTAAAACCCACTTCGGTGGCTGCGATTCGTGAGTTGGAAGAAATGGGCATTGCTGTCTATATGCTAACGGGTGATGCTGAAAAAGCAGCCCAAGCGATGGCCGTCCAAACGGGAATTACTAATTACAAAGGCGGAGTGTTGCCTCAACAAAAAGCCGATTTCATCAAGGAATTACAAGCTCAAGGCAAAAAAGTAGCGATGGTGGGTGATGGGATTAACGATAGCACTGCTTTGGCTCAAGCCGATGTTAGCATTGCTATGGGAAAAGGAAGCGCCATTGCGATGGAAGTGGCCAATATGACGCTAATGACCTCGGATTTGCATAAGATTCCACAAGCGATTCGCTTGTCTAAAGCTACTGTTGCTACGATACACCAAAACTTATTTTGGGCCTTTATTTACAATGTAATTGGCATTCCTATCGCGGCAGGTATTTTATTTCCTTTCAATGGTTTCTTACTTAACCCAATGCTGGCCGGTGCAGCTATGGCTTTAAGCAGCGTGAGCGTGGTAAGCAACAGTTTGCGATTGAAATTGAAAAAGTTGTAGGGAAGTAAACTTTAAAAAAAAATAAATTCCAAATTCCAAGTTGTCGCAAAAGCCTTGGAATTTGGAATTTAAATTTTGGAATTTGAAATTTCTTTTAAGAATTAAATCTATTTTTTAATCAATTTATTAATCATGCCTTCAAAGATAAAGCCATGAAAGGGCAGAACGGAGTACCAATACAATTTGCCCCAAAAACCATGCGGTTTGAAAGTGGCTGCTTGGTATAGTGTATTGTGTATGATTTTGAATTCTAGCCAAGCTTCTCCTGGGAGTTTCATTTCGGCATACAAAACGAGCTTGCCTTCTTTTTTGTTGGCATACAATACCCGCCAAAAATCCAAAACGTCACCTGAATGAATGTCGTGTTTGTTAGTACGTCCTCTACGAAGCCCCACACCTCCAACTAATTTGTCAAGAAAACCGCGTATTTCCCACAGCCAGTCGCCATAGTACCAACCTGTTTCACCGCCAATAGACCAAATGCGTTCCGTGGTATAGGAGCGGTTGAGGATTTCTTTTTTGCGACGATCGATAAAGCAATTTTTTTTAGGTACTTTGAGGTAATCGGCAACACTCCCAGTGAATTGACCGCTAATCATAGCGTCTTTCCAACTTGACACAATGTCGTCTTTGTCTATTTTGACAAGCGCTCTTGCAACCGCTTCGTTGTACGTCATAGGTACAACTCCTAGTAATGCGTTAATTCGGTTGTCTTTGCAAACTACTTCTACTTTCATACTGCTTACCAAAGCAGCAGCGAGTTTGTAAGTTGTTGAAGTAACAAAATACAACCAATACGATGACAATTTGGGTGTCATTACTGGAACTGTATAGATGTAGCGTTTCAATCCTGCTGCTTGTGCAAATCCCAAGAGCATTTCTTTGTAAGTTAAAATATCAGGTCCACCTATGTCAAAGTTTTGATCGTAAGTCTCCGGTTGATGTAAACTTTTTATCAAAAAGGCTAAAACATCCGTTATTGCTATCGGTTGGCATTTGGTATTGAGCCATTTTGGAGTAATCATAACAGGAAGTTTGTTGACCAAATCACGGATGATTTCAAAAGAAGCACTTCCAGAACCTACAATGATGCCCGCTCTTAAAGTTGTGATAGCAAAAAGGCCTGTTTTAAGAACATCTTCAACTGCTTTTCTTGAGGCCAAATGCTTCGATAAAATAACATCATTAACGATACCACTCAAATAAATTACTTGTTTTACTCGAGTAAGGTTCATTCGGTCTACAAAATTCAAAGCAGAGGCATACTCCAGCTCATCATAGTTCTTGGCCGAACCTGACATCGAATGAATCAAATAATAAGCGGCATCAATTTCATTGGGAATGCTACTTAAGCTTTCTTGATTCAAAAAATCGACTTCTATTACACGTACTTGATTTACATATTCCTCGGGAAGCGTAAAACGGTCTTTGTCTCTTACACAACAAATCACATGATGCCCTTGGGCCACTAGCAAAGGCAGTAGTCGCTTTCCAATATATCCTGTGGCTCCTGTTAAAAGAATATTCATTTGGTTTGTTAATTGATTGATAACAATATAGTTAAAAAAATTGTATAATCTTAGAAATAACCGATAGAATTGCTAAAATTATCGATAAAATTGTCTGAATCATGTTTTTTTGATTACTAATTCTTATATTTTTTCTGGTCAATTACTGTTGGTAATCTAGAATTCTATTTGATTATTTTTTCGTTTTTCTTTAATTTGAATCAAATGGTTTTATATTTTAAAACTAACCATACCATAATCCATGGCAAAAATTTGTCCTGAAATGGATTTGGCTTCTTCTGAAATTAGAAAATTTGCCATCTGTGCTACTTCATCTGGTTTTAGATACCCTTTCATCGGATGGCGTTCAATCATGTTTTCTTTCATTCGGTCATTTCTTAAAATACCCGCTGCTAATGAAGTTTCGGTAATTGTGGGTGCAATTGCGTTTACGCGTACAACTGAAGCCAGTTCCGCTCCTAATGATTTTACTAAACCCTCTACTCCAGCTTTGGCAGTTGCAATACTTGCGTGAAAAGGCATTCCTAATTTTGCAGCAACAGTGCTAAATAATAGAATAGAGGGTTGTTTGCCTTTTCGTAAGGCTGGTAAATATTTTTGTATGGCTTTTACAGCCCCAATGACATTGATTTCAAAATCGTTTTTAAAATCGGATATGCTGAGGTTTCCGATTGGTTTTAAGTTAATCGAACCCGGACAATAAATTAAAGTATCAACGTCTTCAATGTCTGGAAGTGGGTCTTGTAAAACATCAACGGCATAGTGCGTTAAATTGGGATGCGATACATCTGGCGCTGTTCTACTGATGTTGATTACTTGATTCGATTGCAATTGTTGCATTAGTATCGCGCTACCAATTCCTTTGCTACCGCCAATAATTACGATGTTTTTCATATATGTAAAAGTTATTTGTTAGTGGTCATATATGGTATCGCCTTTATTTATCGGTGTTTGTTTGCAACAAGCCTATTGTTAATGGCGATTTCATAATGTGTTGAGTTTGATTTATCGTTTAGATATTTTGTTATGGGTGATTTGTCGCTGTAAAGTACATTTGAATCTTCCTTCGGTAAAATTTCGAAGTTTCTCGTGCTTGGTTTTTCGACCTTGCACGCGGGCACGCCAAAGTCTGAAACTCGAAGGCTTCATTTCGGTGCGCATCAAGTCGATGACTTCTTGTTCTTTTAATCCAAATTGCAATTGAATGGCTTCGAAGGTGGTTCGGTCTTCCCAAGCCATTTCTATAATTCGGTCGATTTCTAATTCGGTAAGGGCTATTTTGTTGGGCATAGCTATGGTTTTTTTGATAGATGTTCTAGGTTTATTTTTTAATCGCTATCGCCAATATCGGCTAGGGTATGTAATTTTAAAATCCGATTGCTTTCTTCTTTAACCAATGGGTTTTTCTTCATTTTCCATAAATAATCTGAAGCAAATTTTCTAGTCCTGTCAATATTGACAATCGGTTTTGGATAGTCTTTTCCTAGCTCGAAGTTGTTGAATTTTTGGTCCAAAAATGTCATTTTACTAGGTTGATGAACGAAAGGCAATGGCAAATTTCGTAACTCGGGTACCCATTGTTTGATAAATTCTCCTTGTGGGTCGTGTTCCAAACTATTTTTTATCGGATTGTAAATGCGCAATAAGTTGACACCTGTTTCACCTGCTTGCATTTGCAATTGCGGGTAGTGAATGCCCGGCTCAAAATCCAAAAACATTTGCGATAAATGTTGTGTAGCTTCTTGCCAAGGTTGCCAAAGGTTATGGGTAAAAAACGACACCAAAAGTGCTCGCATTCTAAAGTTGAGGTAGCCCGTTTCGTTCAAACATCTCATGGCTGCATCAACGAGAGGTACACCAGTTTGTCCTTTTTTCCATGCTTCGACATAATTGGAATTGATTTTCTTTTTTAAATCGTGATAGCCTTTGTTGATGCTTTCAAACTCCATAATTTCTTCCATTTCAAATTTTTGAATGAAATGGGCTTGCCAAGTGAGTCGTGATACAAAAGAATCAATTTGCTTTTTATTGGTACAAATCAATCGAAAAGTAGCGGCTCGCTGCAGTACTTCTCGGGTAGATAAATTTCCCCAAGCAATATAAGGTGAGATTCTGCTGCAACTTTTTCTCGCCAGTAAAGGTTTCGAAATATGATTGCTGTAATTGAAATAACGGTTTTTAAAAAAGGAGTCTAAATATTTCTGTCCCATTTCTGTACCTCCTTTTTGAAAAATAGCATCGGGAATGGTTACTAAATTTGTCTTTTCTAACAAGCGTTCTAGCTGTTCAATTTGGGGCAATTCTAAAAAGCTATTGTCATTTGGTAAGAATGCAAATTGCGGTTCATTCATATATTTTTCCCATTGCACCACCCAATTACTTCGGTTTTTTAGCCCTCTAAAAATGCCATTATTGATGTTTTCGACCCAATTAATTTGGTTGTTTTTGCAAAATCTTTTGAAGGCTTTGTCTCTATCGTACGTAATTCTTATTCCGGTTTCTTGATGCGAGTAGACATTTTTGATGGTGTATAGTTCGAGTATGCTATTAATGGTGCTAATGACTTCGCCATTTACAGCTAACACTTTTGTTTGATACGGTTGCAGTTCTGCGTTGAGGGCTACGATAGATTGCTTGATAAAATTCCAATGCCTTGCGCTGTAGTGCGTATCGTTTTGCAGTGATTTTTCAAAAACATACAGTAAAAGTGTAGGCTGACCAGATTGGATTGCATTATGGATAGCCTCGTTGTCCTGCAAACGAAGGTCTCTCTTGAACCAAACGATATTAATATGTTTTTTATTTGAATTCATCTTTTAAAAAAGTTGTTGTTGAAGCCAGCGTTGTTGAAATTTCGACTGTTTGTCATAGTTTTGGGCTTGCAAGGCGACATTGAATTTTCGGTCTCGAGGGTCGTTGCCTACACCTGAAACATACATCCAATTGCCATAATTGCTGTGTACATCATAATCCAATAACATCGATTCAAAATAGGCAGCTCCAATTCTCCAATCCAAGAGTAACGTTTTGGCAAAGTAAGAAGCTACGTTTTGTCGTCCACGGTTGCTCATCCAACCTGTTTGTTGCAGTTCCAGCATATTTGCATTCACAAAAGGTTCTGCCGTAGTACCGTTAATCCATTGTTGAATGGCTTTTTTGTCTTGCGACCATTGATACTCTCTGTTTTGAATGCCTCCAATTTTAAAAATTGCATTGCCATTTTGCAGCGAAATGTATTTGAAGTAATCCCTCCAGAGCAATTCGAAAACCAACCAATACGTAGACTCATTGACTTCTACTTCTTTTTCGTAGCGCTTGATTTCCCAATAAATGGTTTTAGGCGAAAGGCATCCATTGGCCAACCAAGGCGAAAATTTTGAGCTATAATCTTTACCAATCAATCCGTTGCGGGTTTGTTTGTACTGACTGATTTTTTTGGTGTCCCAAAGGTATTCTTTCAGTCTTGCCAAAGCCTGATTTTCGCCACCACGAAAAGGGAAAGCGGTTCTCCTATCTTCTTGAAAGGTTGTAAATCCTAAATCTTCCAAAGTAGGAATTGCGGTTTGTATGTCATTTATATTGGACTCGGGTAGAGCGGTTAGCTTGCCTATTTTCGGAACGACTGCTTTTTTTTCACAAGCATTTCTGAATTGTGTAAAAACAGCTGGTATTTCGGCTATCGCAAACGGAATGACTTCTGGCGGGTATAAAAATTGATGATAAGTAGCGACAAATTCTACAGTTGGAACGCAATTTTTTTTCACGCTTTCGATTTCTTCTTTTTCCTCGCTCGTCCATTCGTTTTGAAAGTAAATCGTAGTTTGGATAGAAGAATCAATCAAAGTCGGAATGATTTGTGCAGCCGAATCGTGATACACCAAAAGCGTAATGCCAATTGTCGCCAAATTTGCCCTTAATTCTTGAACCGAATCTATGGTGAACTGAGTTCTAAAATGCGCCGTTTTTTTGAACCCATAAACCGTGGTTGCATACTGTTTTGGGTCAAAACAATACACTCCAACTACGCTTTCATTTTCGGCAATAGCCTGTTGTAGCGCTGGATTATCCGCGACTCTTAGGTCATTTTTGAACCAAACGATTCCTTTTTGTTTCTTTTGCATTTTTCGCTACAATATTTTACTTCGTCCCAAACTTTTTCCCATTTTTTTCTCCAATCAAAAGGGCGATTACAGACCACGCATATTTTGGAAGGCAAGTGCGTTTTTTTCAATTTTATAAATAGTTTTGGTATTGATTTACGGCGATGGAAGCCTTAAGGTCAAACATCAAATTATACAAGCCAAAGAATGTTCTATTCATATAAATAAAATGCTTGGAACCGCGATTACCATTCATCTTGCGCAGGTTAGTATCTTTGGCAAATCGCTCACCCAATTGCGCAATATTGTTAAAGAAGACTTCATCCGAAAAATCGAAATGCGTATCTTGAAACGGCAAAGTGAATAGGGACAGCAAGTCATAAAACATACTGGTGAAATACGCAATTTCCTCTGGAGTATCTTCTTTTCTTAAAATCTCAAGTTCAAATAATTTGGCATTAAAAAGCTGTTTGTTGTCAATGATTTCTTTGTTGATTAATTCAAAGTACGGAACGTAAAAGTCATTCGGAATGCTTTTCATACATCCAAAATCCAATGCGACCAATTGCTGGTTGTTATCTACCAAAAAGTTGCCAGGATGTGGGTCGGCGTGCACTTTTCGCAAGACGTGAATTTGGTACATATAAAAATCCCAAAGCGCTTGTCCCACTTTATTGGCGGTTTCTTGATTGGTGTTTTCGGCAGTGAACTCAGATAAATGTTTGCCTGTCATCCAATCCATCGTCAGGATTTTTTCGGATGAAAATTCAGGATAGTAAGCAGGAAAAACCAAGTTGTCAATCTTTTGGCAAGCGGCTACTACTTCTTGACTTTGTTTTAGTTCAAGAGTATAATTGGTTTCTTCAATCAATTTGTCTTCTACTTCTTTAAAGTATTTATCAGAATCTTTGCCTTGTAGATTAAACATTCGAATCGCCATTGGTTTTACCAAAGCCAAATCCGACGAAATGCTATTGGCAACACCTGGATATTGAATCTTTACGGCCAATTTTTTTCCGTTTTTCTTGGCCAAATGCACTTGACCAATACTTGCTGCGTTTACCGATTCGGCATTGAATTCGTCAAAAATCTCATAAGGGGTTTTGCCAAAATTCGATTTGAAGGTTTTGAGTACCAAAGGAGCCGAAAGCGGTGGAACAGAAAACTGCGACAGAGAAAATTTTTCTACATAAGCTTGCGGTAGAAAATTTTTGTCCATACTCAGCATTTGTGCTACTTTCAGCGCACTTCCTTTCAAGCTTTTTAGTCCGTCATAAATATCTTCGGCATTGTCTTCGTTGAGTTTATCTCTTGTTAAGTCTGAGTTGACTATTTTTTCGCCGTAATATTTTAGGTAATTCACGCCTACTTTTGCACCCGTTTGCACCAATTTGGTCGCTCTTTCAATCTTTGAAGTAGGAATATAGTCTATAGTTTTCATTTATATTTTTTTTACTGTAATAAAGGGTTTGTGAGCTGTTGTTGGTTACAACAAGCAGATAGTCACGCATTTTTAGTCTTGTTTTTGTATTTTTTCTTTGAAAATAAATTTGCCAAAATCGATTAAACTTTCAATAGGAGTGATGTTCATTAATTCGAAAGCAGCTTTCACAGATTTTTCGATATAGATGTCTGTTTTTTCAAATCCAGCAGAACTGTCGTCCATCCAAAACTTTAAGGTGAGTAAAAACTGAATCCATAATGACTCGGTTGTCGCTTTTTCTTGGTATTCTTGAAAACGCTCTATTTGAATGCGGAAATCATCTGTGGTAATTTCACCTATATAATTTTTGAATTTTTTACGAACATCAGCCAAAATCATTACATTTTTTAACTGATTTTTATGCTGTTGCAAGGCATATAAAACATAACTTCGATTCGCAGTAAGCAATTCAAAGAAAGTAAAATAGAAGCTCAACAGTTTGGAACGCATTTCATAACTAGCATATGCTGGGTTTTTTTCTAGCAATTCGATGGTTTTATCAAAGAATTGAATGAAGATTTCCTTCTCGATAGCTTCAAGTGTTCCAAAAAAAGTATAAAACTCGGCTTCGCTAAATCCGTTTTGCTGAGCAAATTGATAAATCGATTTTGGTTTTTCATTGTTTTCCAATACGTGATTCATATAGGATGATATGATTTTGTCTTTGGTAAGTACTGTTTTTTTAGTTGCCATTTTAGTTCCGTTTAAATTAGAGTATAAAGATACTATTGTTTAACTTATTATTAATAATGTTAAACAAAATTTTAACCTATGTTTGCATAAGTTATTTTGATAACACAAAAAATAAGATGAAAAAGACAGTTTTAATAACAGGTGGTACAGGCTTTATTGGTCGTTATTTGATAAAAATATTGACCGAAAGAGGGTTTGCAATAAACGTATTGACTCGGACTCCTAAAAAAAATACTTCAACAGTATCCTATTATACTTGGGATATTGCAACAGGTTGTATTGAAGAAAAAGCCGTTTTGGATGCCGATTATATTATTCATCTTGCTGGAGAATCTATTGCAGAGAAACGCTGGACAGCAGAACGCAAAAAAGCGATTTTAGATAGTAGAGTACAATCTACTGCTTTATTGGCATCGGTTTTACAGTCAAACAAGAATAATGTTAAAGCTTTTATTTCTGCATCTGGAATCGGAATTTACGGCGCGTTGAATGGCGAAGGAATTTGTACTGAAACTTCACCAGCTGCGCACGATTTTTTGGGTAAAGTATGCCTAGAATGGGAAAAAGCTGTAGATGCAATTGCGCCACTTGGTATCCGAACTGTCAAAGTGAGAACTGGTTTAGTTTTGGGCGAAAGTGCTGGTTTTTTACAAAAAATGGCACCTGTTTTTCGATACGGATTCGGTTCGGCATTGGGTTCGGGGAATCAATATATGCCTTGGATTCATATTCACGATTTGTGTGCCATTTATTTAGAAGCACTAGAAAATGAAGCAATGCAAGGCGCCTACAATGCGGCAATAGAAGACAGTACAACCAATACGCTTTTCTCCAAAACCTTAGCTCATATTTATGGATATTCGGTTTGGTTGCCCAAAGTTCCTGCTTTTGTGTTGCAATTAGCTTTAGGTGAAATGGCACTTTTGTTGCTCACGGGGCGTCGGGTTTCTAATGATAAATTACTCGATTTGGGCTTTCGCTTTCAATTTAAAAATCTCGATTTCGCTTTGCGCGATTGCTTAAAAAAATAGAAGAATTTGTTTTAATAGTTTAATTTGTTACTTGTAGTTTGTTGTAATAACCTCATTTTGCTGCTGCCATAGCGAAATGAGGTTTTTTTATTTCGCTTTAGTTGCATTTTCTTCCACCCTGAAAGCTATAATTTCAGCAATTAAATCAAGCGGCAGCGGCTGTTCATTCGGAAACTGCACGGAGCCTTTGCCTTGTTTGTAGGAAGAAAGTGCTTCAGCGAAATGCGAATGACCAGAAGGCGTGGCATACAAGCCAATGTGATTTTTGAAAGCCGCAAAGTAAATCAACGGCTTCCCATTGGTTTTGTAGGCGGGCATTCCGTAGCTAATACTTTCTTGAGCCTCGGGCGCTTTTTCCAAAATGAGCGCTCTAATTTGCTGCATTCTTTTCTGACTCGCTTCGGGAAATTTCGCTAAATAAGAGGCTACGTTTTCCATAATTTATTGGTTTATATTTTTGAGACTTTCTTTCAAATGCTTGGTTCTTTCTTTGGTGATTTCCTCCAAACAAGTCAACAAAATTAAAGGTTTTATGCTTCCACCCGTATAAGGGTCGGCTTCATATTTACAATGGGAGTCTCTGTATTTTATCCAGTCTTTTTGCGCTTGAATGAGTAACACTTTTTCATTTTTGTCCAAAAGCGAAACCAACTTTTTATAGACTTTGTTGAGTTCTGTATCGGCTTTTTTGTAGTCTAGCGAGGCTTTTTCGTTCATCTCTAACTGCGTTTGTGCAGTAGCAGCAGAAACGGTAAATACCAAAAAGAATAGGGATAGGAGTAGTTTTTTCATTGGAGAATTAGGCGTAAATTGTTTGATTTTCAAATGTAACAATGTTTTCTTTTAAGGCTTTGTAATTGGAAAACGTTCTATAAATACTTAAAAGCAATAAGAGGATTAAAGGGAGTATGAAATAGTTCCAATACGGTAATGCCCCATCCATAAAAGATTGTAATAAGCCACCCACAACTATTAAAATGGCTAGTAATATAAGAGGAATCCCTCTTTTAACGTCTGATATCTTAACAAGAATGGCTTCTAAATTCGCATTAATGTTTGTAAAGTTAGTACAGTTTGTATTCTCAATACTACTCAAATGGCGTAATAAAATGCTTTTGTAAATCTCCGTTTTAAAGTTTATGAAAAATGAAAAAAGAAGTAAGAGTATACCTGAACTTTTATTCCATTTTGGAAGATAACTGCTAGCAAAGTACTCATTGATGATTGCTAAAAAACAAACAGAAAACAGAATCCAACTAATACGGCATTAAATATTAATTGTCGTTTACTCTTTCTGTACCTCACAAAAGTGTCAGTGCCTGAATCTCCTTTTAAGGGATTAAAATTGTTGATGATGTCGATGCGTTCTAACATTTTAAAATTTTAATTGGTTGATTTTTAGGAGCAGTAACAAGAGGCTTTTTGGCCATCAAAGTCCCGTGATACGCTATATCTTTGTCTTTTTAAAGAAAAAAGACAAAGGATGCCGCTCCTCCCGGGGCTAAAAGTCATCATAGTGCCCTTTTGGAGACATCTTCAAAAATACTAAAAAAAGTTTCACTCTCTTTTGAGTTTATAGGATTATTTGTGCATTTTTCTATATCCATTCGAATCCTATTCTTTTTTCGAGACGTTCAGATTTTAGCAAAAAAGTATATCTTTAGCCAACTAAAACCAAAAAATACCCTTATGCAAGTTGAAATTCACACCACCGAAATGCAGCCAAAACCTTGGTATAAAGCGTTGTATTTTCAAGTACTTATAGCCATAGTTTTCGGAGTGTTATTAGGGCATTTTGTTCCCGAAAAAGCGGTGCAGTTGAAAGTACTTGGAGATGGTTTTATTGCTTTGGTAAAAATGATTATCGCTCCAGTCATCTTTATCACGGTTTCCACAGGAATTGCCTCTATGGCTGATTTAAAAACAATGGGAAGAATTACTGGCAAGGCGTTTTTGTATTTTATGACCTTTTCAACCTTAGCTTTGGTAATTGGAATGCTGGTTGGCAATCTTATTCAGCCAGGGGCAGGGCTACACATTGACCCAAAATCGTTAGACCCAAAATCCATTCAAGAGTATGTAGATGCTACCCAAGACCATAATTTGTCCAAATTTGTTTTAGATATTATTCCAAAGTCGTTGATGAGTTCACTCACAGGCGATAGTATTTTACAAGTCCTTTTCGTCTCGATTATGTTTGGTATTGGGATTACGTTGACCATTGATAAAAGCAAACCCGTCTTGGATTTTCTACACGCTTTATCTCATCCTATTTTTAAGATTGTTGAAATTCTGATGAAATTAGCACCTATTGGCGCATTTGGTGCTATGGGTTTTACGGTAGGCAAATTTGGATTGAGTGTGCTATTGAATTTGGCGGGTTTAGTTGGCACTTTTTACCTTACTTCTGCATTTTTTGTCCTCGTCGTGTTGGGTGCGGTGTCGTGGTATAATAAATTCAATATTTTCAAACTACTCCGATACATTAAGGAAGAATTGGTTTTGGTATTGGGAACAAGCTCTTCTGAATCAGCCTTACCCAACGTGATGAAAAAACTAGAAAAAGCGGGCTGTGCGAAACAAGTCGTTGGATTGGTAATTCCAACAGGCTATTCTTTCAATTTAGATGGTACGAATATTTATATGACTTTGGCAGCACTCTTTATTGCTCAAGCCTGTGATGTAAATTTACCTATCGAAAAGCAACTACTTTTATTATTAGTGGCTATGCTAAGTTCAAAAGGAGCTGCGGGCGTTTCGGGAGCTGGATTTATTACTTTGGCGGCAACATTAGCAGTCGTTCCTGATGTTCCAGTGGTTGGAATGACGCTCATTCTTGGTATTGATAAATTTATGTCGGAATGCCGTGCACTTACTAATTTTATTGGCAATGCGGTAGCTACGATTGTTGTGGCGAATTGGGAAAATCAATTGGATTTCGAAAAATTGAAAAAAGCCTTGAAGTAATTTTTTTTCAATAGATTGCATTGCTGAGGTCTAAGGCTACATTTTGTCAAAAAAAGCACTTTGAATGGAAGTATTTTTCATTCCTACTTTTTTTAATAGCAACTAATCAAAAAATATACGTTTATTTATAAAAAATTAAATTTTACCTATGCAAGAAAACAAACCCGAAGATTTTAAACGCGAACTCGGACTTTTAGACGGTACGATGCTCGTTGTTGGTTCTATGATTGGTTCAGGAATTTTTATTGTTAGTGCCGATATTGCGCGACAAGTAGGTTCTGCCGCTTGGCTTACCTTAATTTGGTTAATCTCTGGCCTCATTACTATGATTGCTGCGGTGAGTTATGGCGAATTGAGTGCTATGATGCCCAATGCAGGCGGTCAATATGTGTATCTAAAAGAAGCTTACAACAAATTGATTGCGTTTCTATACGGATGGAGTTTTTTTGCAGTGATTCAAACCGGAACTATTGCTGCGGTGGGTGTAGGTTTTTCTAAGTTTGCTGCTTATTTGATACCATCGTTGAGTGATGAAAATATTTTGCTCGATTTGGGTGCTTTTCAACTCAACGCGGCTCAAATTGTTTCGATTATTACGATTGTTTTCTTAACCTATCTCAACAGTCGCGGGGTGAAAGACAGCAAAACGTTGCAAACCGTGCTTACGATTATTAAAATTTTGTCGCTTTTTGGATTGATTGTTTTTGGATTCATCCTTGCGGCAAAAGCCGAAGTTTGGGACGTGAATTGGACGGATGTATGGGAAACCAAGTCCTATAATTTAGATACAAAACAATGGACACCAATTGCTGGTACGGCTTTATTGGCTGGAATTTCGGCAGCTATGGTGGGGTCGTTGTTCTCTAGTGATGCTTGGAACGGGGTTACTTTTATTGCGGCCGAATTGAAAAATCCAAAACGCAATGTGGGCTTGAGTTTGTTTCTAGGGACTTTCATTGTGACGATTATTTATGTGTTGACCAATTTGATGTATTTAGCGGTTATTCCGATAGAAGAAATTGCCACAGCCAAATCCGATAGGGTAGCGGTGGTTGCTTCTCAATATACGTTTGGTGACTACGGTACCGTGATTATTGCAGTGATGATTATGATTTCGACTTTTGCCTGCAACAACGGATTGATTATGGCGGGCTCCCGAGTGTATTATACAATGGCCAAAGATGGTTTGTTTTTCAAACAAGCTGCACAACTGAATGAGAAAAGTGTTCCTGGATGGGCGCTTTGGGCACAGTGTTTTTGGGCTTCGGCATTGTGTTTGACAGGTAAATACGGCGATTTATTGGATTTTGTAATCATCATTGTATTGATTTTTTACATTTTAACCATCTACGGTATTTTTATTCTGCGTAAAAAAATGCCCGACGCTGAGCGTCCTTACAAAGCGTTTGGCTATCCTTTTTTGCCAGGTTTGTATATTGTAATTGCTTCGGCAATTTGTATTTCGTTATTGTTTACCAAATTCTCTACTTGCGGTTGGGGTGTATTGATTATGCTTACGGGTATTCCAGTGTATTATGTTACGCAGCGTAAAGCAGATAACAGATAATTACCGATGTAATTATTGTTTTAGGAAAAACAAGAAAGCCAATTCTCAGCTTTTAGCCCTGATCGCAGCGGCATCCTTTGCTTTTTGGGTTAAAAAGCAAAGATATAGCGGAGAGCAGGACGATGACCACAAAAAAGCCTATTCTTTCCGCTCCAAAATAAGCATAAAAAAATCCGTCTGGTTTTGCAACGAGACGGATTTTGTATGTTATAACAAATACTATTTCAATATAGTTCAATTGTATTCTTGTCATATCGAGCGCAGTCGAGATGTAACGAGGGTTCTCGACTGCGCTCGAACTGACAAAATGGACTATTTTAAATAAGTTATTGGTATTAACTCTAAGGAATTAGCAAACAGCTTCTTCTGCTAGAACGCTTTCTACTTCGTGCAAAGGTAAATCCCAAGCTTCGGCAACGCCACGGTATACTACTTTTCCGTTGGCTACGTTCAATCCTAATTTTAATTCTTTGTTTTCTTCGCAGGCTTTTCTCCATCCTTTGTTGGCCAATTGAATTGCGTAAGGCAAAGTCGCATTGGTCAATGCTAAAGTTGAAGTGTAAGGCACTGCACCTGGCATATTGGCCACACAATAGTGAACAATATCATCAATGATGAACGTTGGGTCTTCGTGAGTGGTTGGTTTACAAGTTTCGATACAACCTCCTTGGTCAACAGCTACGTCTACTACTACGGTTCCAGGGCTCATTAATTTTAGCATATCGCGAGTGATTAAGTGAGGCGCTTTCGCTCCAGGAATTAATACACCACCAATTACTAAATCGGCAGTTTTGATCGCTTCGCAAATGTTGTAATGATTTGACATTTGAGTTACTACGTTAGCTGGCATTACATCAGACAAATATCTCAAACGTGGTAAGCTTACGTCCATAATGGTTACTCTTGCTCCGAAACCAGCGGCCATTCTAGCTGCTTGAGTTCCTACGATTCCACCACCTAAAACTACTACGTTCGCTGGAGGAACACCTGGTACACCACCTAAAAGGATTCCTTTTCCTTTCATTGGTTTTTCTAAATATTTAGCTCCTTCTTGGATAGACATACGTCCCGCTACTTCAGACATTGGCACCAATAAAGGCAAGCTACGATCTGCTTTTTCTACCGTTTCGTAAGCCAAACAAACTGCTCCACGCTCTAACATTGCGTGTGTTAAAGGCTCAGAAGAAGCAAAGTGGAAATAAGTGAATAATAATTGGTCTTTTTTAATCAAAGGATATTCAGAAGCGATTGGCTCCTTTACTTTTATGATCATTTCAGCAATGTCATACACTGCTTCGATAGTTGGAAGAATGGATGCTCCTGCATCTATATAAGATTGATCAGCAAAACCGCTGTTGATTCCAGCATTGGTTTGTACATATACAGTATGCCCTTGTTTTTTGAATTCGGCTACACCAGCTGGTGTAAGAGCTACGCGGTTTTCGTTATTTTTGATTTCTTTTGGAACACCAATAATCATATGAGAGAGATTTAAATTACTACTTGTTTGAAAGGATAAAAGTAATTTAAAAAGAAAAAGTTTTTACATACTACCATTAAATAGGAAAAAATTAATTTATTTGTGTAATTTAGCCTTAAATATTTCTTTACGAAAACGTTTTTTTGGATTTAAAAAGAAAAATTATCTAAAGAATCCCATCTAGAAAAAATACCTTGATTATGAATATAGATGAAACCGACAAAAAAATCTTACGGCTTTTGCAAGCGAACGCGCATTTGACGCTAAAAGACATTGCAAACCAAATTAATTTGTCTTTAACACCAGTTCACGACCGAGTGAAACGTCTTGAAAAAGAGGGAGTTATTGATAAATATGTTACGGTGCTCAATAAGAAAAAGTTAGGGAAGAACTTGACCGTTTTTTGCCAAGTTACTCTTGTAAAACAAACGTTTGATATCTCGGAAGCCTTTAATGAAGCGATTCTGAATTTACCTGAAGTAGTGGAATGTGATTTTGTTTCGGGTAGCTTTGATTATTTGCTAAAAGTGGTCTTGCCTGATATGGAAAGTTACCATCATTTTCATCAAAAGAAGTTATCGGTGTTGCCCGAGGTTAGTTTGATCAATAGTTTCTTTATCATCTCTGAAGTGAAAAGTACAACGGTATTACCGATTTAAAAAATTGTTTGTTGTTTATTGTTTGTAGTTTATAGTTGTTGTCTTGGCCTTTGCGAACTTTGCGTAAATCTTTGCGAACCTTGCGGTTAAGTTAACTGTGTATTGTTGAATTGCTACTTTCTTTCATCTTAGTTAAAAAAAACCATCAAAAGTTGCCTCTTGATGGTTTGTTGAATTATAATTAACGTTGGTTTTATCTACTAATAGTAAGTATAACGTCTTACTTTTGAAATGTATTTGGCCAAACGAATTACTTGATGGCTGTAGCCGTATTCGTTATCGTACCAAATGTACAATACTATGTTTTTTCCGTCTTTAGAAACAATAGTGGCATTGCTATCATAGATTGAAGGGGCTGTAGTTCCCACAATATCCGAAGAAACCAATTCGTTGTTCAACGAGTATTTGATTTGCTCTACCAATTCGCCTTCTAAAGCGTATTTTTTCATAATGTTGTTAATACCTTCGACAGAAGTTGCTTTGTTAACTTCAAGATTCAAAACCACTAAGGAGCCATTTGGAACAGGAACACGAATCGCGTTTGAAGTTAATTTTCCTTCTAATGATGGTAAGGCTTTGGCAACCGCACTACCAGCACCTGTTTCAGTAATTACCATATTTAAGGCAGCAGCTCTACCACGACGGTATTTTTTATGCATGTTGTCAACCAAATTCTGATCGTTGGTGTAGGCGTGAATGGTTTCTAAATGTCCTTTTACAACTCCCAAAGTATCTTCGATAGCTTTCAAAATTGGAGTGATGGCATTAGTTGTGCAAGAAGCCGCTGAGAAAATAGACACTTCGTCTGGATTGTATTCGTTTTGGTTTACCCCGTGCACAATATTTGGTACTCCTTTTCCAGGTGCTGTAAGCAATACTTTATCGGTTCCTTTTGAAGTCAAGTGACGACTCAAAGCTTCTTGAGTAGTGAATGCTCCCGTGTTGTCGATTACTAAGGCATTGTCAATATTGTAAGCAGTATAATCAATTTCTTCTGGAGTATTGGCAGTAATCATATGAACGGTAGTCCCGTTGATGATTAAAGCATTGTTGGCTGGATCGGCAATAACAGAACCATTAAAATCGCCATGAATGGAATCGTAACGCAATAAAGAAGCTCTTTTTTCTAAGCTAGTAGCATCGTTTTTATCTCGAGTTACAATGGCTCTCAAACGCATTTGGTCTCCTTTGCCTGTTTTAGACATCAATTCTCTAGCCAATAAACGCCCAATTCTTCCAAAACCATACAATACAACATCTTTTGGTTGAATTTCATCACTTGTTTTGGCTTCTTTTAATTTGTCAATGACAAAATGTCTAGCATCTGGATATTTTTCGTCCAAAAGACCGTATTCGTAAGTCAATTTTCCGATATCTAATTTAGAAGGTGGTAAGTCTAAAGATAGAATTACACTAGCGATTTCTACAGAATCAGAAATTGAAATGGGTTTTCCAACAAATTCTCCTGCATATTCGTGCAAGTTTAGAATTTCGCTCACATTTCTGTCAATCAAATGGTTTCTGAATAAAACCAATTCGATGGATTTGTCATACCATAAGTCGCTAATAATTTTGATTAATTCTACTCCAGACCGTCTTCTGTCGGCTTGTAACGTAACTTCTTTTTCGTATAATTGTGTTGTACTCATATGGGTTTTTTGTAAAAAAATAAAGTTGTGTTTTTTAAATTTTTTGCAAAAGTACCCTATTTCAATCGATTTCGTAAACTGTTTTGCAATTTTTTTTTATAAAAAAAAGCCATCATGCTTTGGAGCGTGATGGCTATTGGATTTCTGCTATGTAGTGTTAGATAATTATTCTGAAAATTTCTCCATTTCGGTTAATCATTTCAATTCGGATGCTTTGTTGCTCCTCTTTGTTTTTCATGATTTTTGAAACAGTTTCAACATTCGTAGCTTTTACATTGTCGATACTCAAAATGATATTGCCTTGTAATTCATCCGCATATTGTTGGTAACGTTCATTGGTGATGGCTTTGATTTTTACACCATAATCAATTTTGAATTTCTTTTTGTCGGCAGCATCAATATTTTCTACCTCGATTCCTTTGAACTCTGAACTAAAATATTCGTTTTTGCTCAAGGTTACTGTAGTCGATTTATTTTTACCCTCACGAATATAGTTGACAGCTACTTTGTCATTCGGGCGTTTAGTATTAATGTATCCTGACAAATCCGCAAATGTTGCTATGTTTTGGTTGTCAATTTTTACAATGATATCTCCTTTTTGCAAACCAGCTTTTTCAGCTCCCGAGTTTTTACTTACTTTATTAATGTAAAAACCTTGAGTTTCATTTACGCCTAAATCTTTTGAAGTTTTGCTGTTCAATTCGCCACCTTCTACACCAAGAATGCCTCGTTGCACGTTACCGAATTCCATTAAATCTTCAATGATTTTTCTAGCATTATTAGAAGGTACAGCAAAAGAATAACCCGTATAACTTCCAGTTGGTGAAGAAATCATCGTATTGATTCCGATTAATTCTCCTCTTGCATTTACCAACGCACCACCTGAATTTCCTGGATTTACAGCGGCATCGGTTTGAATAAACGACTGTATGCCTCTTGCGTCTAAGTTTCTAGCTTTGGCGGAAACAATCCCTGCAGTTACTGTTGAGTTTAAGTTGTAAGGATTACCAACAGCCAAAACCCATTCACCTACTTTTACGTTATCAGAGTTAGCAAAAACCGTGTAAGGCAATTTTTCATCGGCAGTGATTTTCAACAAAGCAATGTCCATTTTAGAATCGGTTCCGATTAATTTGGCAGGATAGGTCTTTTTATTGTTCAGTGTGATTTCGATTTCTGAAGCGTCTTTGATTACGTGATTATTCGTCACGATATAACCATCTTCAGAGATTATTACTCCTGAACCTGTTCCTACTTGTTCTTGTAATTGTCCGCCTCCATAGCCGTAGAAAAATTCCATAATAGGATTACTTACGGTTCTACGAGATACATTTTTTACGTGAACTACTGAGTGAACGGCTTTGTCAGCTGCTTCAGTAAAATCGACTGCTTCTGCTGAGAGACCTACATTTCTTCCGTAATTTTCTGATGCGACTGTTACAATGCCTTTTTTGTCATTAGAAAAATACCCATTGCCCTCAAATAAAAGCTTGTAAGCTCCCAAAGTGGTAGCACCACTAAGTAACGATACCAAAAATAAGGATGAAAATTTTTTCATAATACAATTTAGTTTTATTAGTTATTTGGTCACAAATTTAATAGATGTCTTTTTGCTAAAAAAGTAGTTTAACGCACTTTAACAGTGTTTAACTTTTCATTATTAATCGTACTTTTGTGCATTAAAATTACTAAAAAATGCTACTAGATTTTTATAAGTACCAAGGAACAGGAAACGATTTTGTGATGATTGATAATCGCTCTCTTTTTTTTCCAAAAGAGGATGTTACTCTAATTGAGCGTTTATGCGATAGACGATTTGGAATTGGTGCGGATGGTTTGATTTTACTCGAAAATGATAGCGATACGGATTTTCGTATGGTTTACTATAATTCTGATGGGAACGAAAGTTCGATGTGCGGAAACGGAGGCCGTTGTTTGGTGGCTTTTGCAAAACAATTGAACGTTATAAATAATGCCACAACTTTTATCGCTACCGATGGGCTACATCATGCTACCGTTGCTGCAGATGGATTGGTTTCTTTACAGATGATAGACGTAAATGAATTAAAAATCACTCCAGAATTTTCTTTTTTGAATACAGGTTCACCGCATCACGTTCAAATTGTAGATGACCTTGAGCATTATAATGTAAAGGAAAATGGTGCCGCAATTCGTTACAGTGATTTGTATGGCAAGGCGGGTAGTAATGTTAATTTTGTTTCTCAAATAAACGAAGATACGTTTGCAGTTCGCACATACGAACGCGGAGTAGAAGATGAAACTTTGGCTTGTGGTACAGGGGTTACAGCAGTCGCGATTGCTATGAATGCAACGGGAGTTACCGCTTCTAATGCGATTCATTTGAAGGTAGAAGGAGGAAAGCTTGAAGTATCTTTTGAGCAATTAGGAGGTCAGTATACCAATGTATTCTTAAAAGGACCTGCACAATTCGTCTTCAAAGGTCAAATCGAAATCTAATTATTCTAACATCTTGATGAATACATTAAAAGGGAAAACAGTTTATTTACGAGCTTTAGAACCCAATGACTTGGAGTTTGTATATGCTATGGAAAACGACCAAAGTATTTGGGAAGTGAGCAACACGCAAACGCCCTACAGTCGTTTCTTGGTCAAGCAGTATTTAGAAAATGCCCATCAAGACATCTACGAAGCCAAACAATTGCGGTTAGCAATATGTAAAGACCAAGATTTTCCAGCTGTTGGACTCATTGATTTGTTTGAATTTGACCCCAAAAATAATAGAGCAGGAATTGGAATCGTTATTCAGTCAGCAGGGAATAGAAATCAGCAAATAGGTTCTGAAGCTTTAGAACTTTTGATTCGGTATTCTTTTTATGACTTGAATTTACATCAGCTTTATGCAAATATAAGCGTTGAAAACACCGCTAGTATTGCTCTTTTTACTAAATTTGGCTTCGAAAAAATTGGAACAAAAAAAGATTGGATTTTAGTAAATGGTTCCTACAAAGACGAGGCTATCTTTCAGTTAATTAATCATAAATTTTAAAATTTTATATTTTGAACGTAAAAAAAATCATTTCAATCGGAGCTGTAGTAGTTGCCGCTGTGTTATTAGTGTACGGTTTTGTATTGATTCGTCAAATTTTTAGTGCCAATACTAAATTCACAGAAGAGAAAGTATATGTTTATGTTCCAACGGGTTCTGATTATGAGGCAGTCAAAAAACTCATTTCACCTTATGTTGAAGACATGCAACGATTTGAATTGGTAGCTGGGAAAACGAGTTATCCAGAAAACGTGAAGTCAGGGCGATTTTTACTTAAAAACGGAATGAGTAGTTATGATTTGGTAAAAACCATGCGAATCAATGATCCTGTGAAATTGGCTTTCAACAACCAAGAGCGTTTAGAAAACTTAGCAGGTCGTGTGGGCTCACAAATCGAACCAGATAGTTTGTCTTTATTGACTACGTTCAAAGATTCTACTTTTCTTAAAGAAAACGGTTTTACAGAGGATAATGTTTTTGTAATGTTTATTGCCAATACTTATGAAGTATATTGGAATATTACAGCTGAAAAGTTCCGTGATAAAATGATCAAAGAATACCGTACTTTTTGGAATGAAAAAAGAACCCAACAAGCGGCTCAACAAGGTTTAACTCCTGTTACAGCAACGATTTTAGCTTCTATTGTTCATAAAGAATCGGTTAAAAAAGACGAAAGACCTCGTATCGCAGGAGTCTATTTGAACCGAATGAAACAAGGAATGCCTTTGCAAGCAGATCCCACTGTGATTTTTGCTTTAAAAAAGAAAAGCAATGATTTTAATCAAGTAATTAAGCGCGTGTTTTACAATGATTTGTTTTTAAACTCGCCTTACAATACCTATAAAAATATAGGTTTACCCCCAGGTCCAATTGCTATGCCTGATATCACAGCACTTGAAGCGGTTTTGGCACCTGAAAAGCACAATTACCTTTATTTTTGTGCAAGTGTAGATCGTTTTGGATATCATGAGTTTGCTGCTACCTTGCCAGAGCATAATATTAATGCTAAAAAGTATTCAGATTGGATCAACAATCAAGGAGTAAAACGATAATCAATTCCTTTCGAAATACGATGTTTCGATTGCTACTTTTTTTTTGGAGCACTTTTGGGCTTTTTGCACAAGAGGCTCCAAACTCTTTTTTTACCCCATCCGATTCTTTAAATATTCAAAGAAGAAACGCTGTTATCATTACCGAAACGGTGTTGGGAGGTGCTACTTTGTTAGGACTGAATCAACTCTGGTACGCGGATTATCCTAAATCAAATTTTCATTTTATTAATGACAATGCCGAGTGGTTGCAGATGGACAAAATAGGACATTTGTATTCTGCTTATCATTTGGGACGTTTTGGTGCCGAAGCTTTACATTGGAGTGGCGTTCGAAAACAAGATCAGCTGATTTATGGTGCTACTTTAGGTTTTGCTTTTTTGTCTATAGTTGAAGTGATGGATGGCTATTCTGCTGAATGGGGAGCTTCATCTGGAGATATTATAGCCAATGCACTTGGCACTGGATTTTATGTTTCGCAAGAGTTGCTTTGGAAGGAACAACGAATTATCCCAAAGTTTTCTTTTCACACGACTTCATTTGCAGCACAAAATCCCAATAAATTAGGGAGTACTTTTTCAGAGCAGTTACTGAAAGATTACAATGGACAAACCTATTGGTTATCGGCGAATATGCATTCTTTTTTCAAAGGATCTAAAATTCCAAAATGGTTGAACCTAGCATTTGGATACGGGGCTGACGGGATGCTCTCAGGAATTGATCCAAAAGATCAACGATACAGACAGTTTTATCTTAGTTTTGATATTGATTTAACGAAAATTACTACTAAAAATTCTTTTTTAAAGACCCTTTTTTCGGTTTTTAACACCATAAAAGTACCTGCTCCAACTTTGTCATATAGCACTCACACTGGCTTTAAGGTACACTCCTTGTACTTTTAACAATTTTTAACTTACTGTTTTTCAGTCTCCTTTTTTAAAGTGGTATCTTTGCGTGTAGAAATTTCACAAGGTGACAGCGCGTGAAGAAAAACAATTTATGATAAAGAAATGGTATTTTTTCTTGAGTTTAATGGGTATTGTTGCCTTTTTAAGCTTAGGTTTTAAAAACGAAAAAAAGAGCCTCAGTCCAGTGGTTCAACCTGTAGAAAAGGAAACTACAATTTCAGCTTTTCCTTCCAACGAAACGTCTATTGCAGACATTCCCTTTACCAAGAATTTATTTGTAGGCTTCAAAGAAGCTATTGCTCACAAAGAATCTAGAGGTAAATATCAAAAAGTAAATTCTTTTGGTTACTTAGGGAAATATCAATTTGGTGTGCAAACACTTCGAGCGATTGGTGTACAAAATCATCACCATTTTTTAAACAATCCAGCATTACAAGAAAAAGCCTTTATTGCGCTTTTGTCCAAAAACAAATCCTTGTTGCAATCGGTTATCGAGAAACACGAAGGAAGCGTTATTGATGGAATTTTAATTACCGAGTCTGGTATTTTGGCTGCTGCACATTTAGCAGGAGCTGGTACGGTAAAGAAATTTTTTAGACACAAAGGAAAAAGGTATTTCCGTGATGCTTATGGTACTTCATTGCGAAGTTATTTAAAAGCTTTTGGAGGCTATGACACCTCGGTTATTGTTGCTAACAGTAACGCAACGGTACATTCGATTTAAGTATTTTACAATTATTTTAAAGAAAGCTATGATTCAATTCATAGCTTTTTTTGTTGTAAATCACTGTCAAATAATATTTTTTTTGATTTTAATTAACTGTTTGTTAATGTCTTAGTGTTTTTTATTGCTTAAAAAATAGAATTTATTAGGAAAATTGAAAAATAAAAATAAATCTTTGTGCCAGAAAATTAGTAACCTTTTAACAGCGAAGAAAATGTTTGTATTTAAATCATTACCTCAAAGCGACGCATCAGTTGGAACTGGTGTAGCTTTTCTTCGTGGCTTCTCACAATCATAGATAAAACAACATATATGAAAAAGCCCGAAGACATTTAGTTTCGGGCTTTTTTTTGTTTATTCTAGAACCTTCAAAAACTTTCCCGAAACGTATTCAAAAAAAATGCAATGTGCTATTGCTTTGCCTTCTTGGTAAGTTTTTGCGCATTGTTATGAATCATTTTTAAAATAATCATGGGAAATAAACTATCCGGGAAAGACTTAATCAAATTAGGCTTCCCAAAAAATAATGCCATAAATATTGCCTTAGGGCAAATCAACAGATATCGAAAAAAAGAGAAAAAGGAAAGTATTTTAACTGAAGCTAAACAAGTATTGCTACATCCAGAAAAATTCAAAGGAGACGGTACTTGGGGAAAAGTAGCTGAAGGTTTAGTCAATCCCGTTCAAGTAAAATTCAATCAATTGAAAACGACTCGAGCCCCTTTTTCCATCTTTGGAGAAAACGAAATTGACGAGCAAGCAAAGTTTCAATTGTATGACGCTTTAAAATTGCCTATTTCGGTAAAAGGTGCTTTAATGCCGGACGCACATTCTGGTTACGGATTGCCAATTGGGGGTGTTTTAGCCACAGATAATGCGGTAATTCCGTATGGTGTAGGAGTAGATATTGGTTGTAGAATGAGTTTATCGATTTTCGATTTGCCTGCGTCTTTTCTTAAAGGGAAAGACCATCAATTGCAAGCCATTTTGAAAGACAATACCAAATTTGGAATGAGTGAAACGCATAAGATTAAAGCCGATAATGAAGTCTTTTACCGAGACGAATTCAAAACCATTCCAGTTGTGAAACAGTTGTTAGACAAAGCGTACAAGCAATTGGGCTCATCTGGTGGAGGAAACCATTTTGTGGAATTCGGAATTGTGAAATTAGACAATCCCTTACCTGAATGGAAGTTGGAAGCCAAAGAATACGTGGCAGTTTTATCGCATAGCGGTTCACGCGGCTTGGGTGCCAATATCGCCAAACATTACACGTATTTGGCAAGTAAACAATGTCCGTTACCCAAAAATGTACAGCATTTGGCTTGGTTGGATTTGAATACACATGATGGTCAAGAGTATTGGTTGGCTATGAATTTAGCAGGCGATTATGCCAAAGCTTGTCATGAAGATATTCACAGAAGATTGGCTAAAGCGCTAGGAAAACGCATTGTGGTAACCATTGAAAATCATCACAATTTTGCTTGGAAAGAAATGGTTGATGGCAAAGAATGTATAGTGCACCGAAAAGGAGCCACGCCTGCTGCTAAAGGACAATTAGGAATCATTCCGGGTTCGATGACAGCGCCAGGATTTATTGTATTGGGTAAAGGAAATGAAGAAAGTTTGCAATCGGCTTCGCACGGAGCGGGACGTTTGTTTTCGAGAGCGAAATGCAAAGCTACTTTTACACAAAGTCAGATTAAAAAAGTTTTGGCTGACAACGATGTTTCTCTAATCGGGGGCAATATTGACGAAGCACCAATGGCGTATAAAAACATTCATACGGTGATGAATTTACAAACGGAATTGGTGGATGTGTTAGGCACTTTTACACCAAAAATTGTTAGAATGGACCGATAAGATGGAAAAGATAATACAAATAACATCGGGAAGAGGACCAGCAGAATGCACTTGGGTAGTGGCTCAAGTCCTGAAAAAAGTGTTGCAAGAAGCGGAAGCTTTACAAATGAAAGCAACTGTTTTGCAACACGAAGCAGGTTCCGAAAATGGAACAGTAGCTTCGGCAATGGTCCAAATTATTGGAAAAGATGCTTCTGAATTTAAGGATTCATGGGTGGGAACCATTCAATGGATTGGGAAAAGTACCTTTAGAAAGTTTCACAAACGTAGTAATTGGTTTATTGGAATTTTCGAAATAGATACGATTCCATCTCGTGCTTTTTCTGAAAAAGACATTCAGTATCAAGCGATGCGAAGCTCGGGAGCTGGTGGACAACACGTGAATAAAGTAAGTTCGGCGATTCGAGCGACACATGTACCAACGGGAATTAGTGTAGTAAGCATGGATTCACGTTCGCAACATCAGAATAAAAAATTGGCTATGGAGCGTTTGTTGCTTAAACTAAATGAAGTCCAATTGCAGCTTTTGAAACAACAATTTCAAAGTCAATGGACAAATCAACTAGCAGTGGAACGCGGAAATCCAATTCGAACTTTTGAAGGTTCTGATTTTAAAAAACTCAAAACTGAGAAGAAATTTAAAGCTGTACGACAGCAATTAAAAAACGAATTAAAAAATGAAAAATACAGATAAATATTTGTTTCAGGCCTTGGATAACTATCCTTATTCTTTAGAAGAAACAATTGAATCTTTGGATTATGCAATGTCATACGATGCAAAAAACACAACTGCTTTGTGTTTGTATGCTAGAATTCAGACAGAGCAATTGCAAAATTATGAAGCTGCTAAGACTTATTTTCAAGAAGCATTGGCTATTAATATAGATGCCGTAACGGTGTATCCATATTATTTAGAAACCTTGCTTTTGAATGAAGATTATGAAGAAGCTTCTAAATTAATTGATTTTGCCTTAACGATTAAAGGGATTAATAAAATGTCGATTTTATTAAAAAAAGTGCAATTGTTGGAACGTCAACACAAGATAGAAGAGGCAATAAAAGTAATGAAGGAGGTAAAATTAGCCTCTTTTGCAAACGATTCTTTTGAAATAGATGAAGTGGACAATCGATTGAAAGCCAAAAAGGACTTGCTAAAGCCAAAGAAGAAATCGAAGAAGAAATCGGATAAAATTGTCAAGAAGAAATGAAAGAACCAGCTTTAGAGCTGGTTTTTTTATGATTCATGCAATAGAATCAGATTTCATAACTAAAAAGTTGGGCTTTAGTACATCTAAGATTATGATGCATTTTGCATTTGTTATATTTGATATAGCGTTAATGATGTACTTATGAATACCAATCACTTACTTGTTGCTTTCAGAAATCGAGCCTTAGGAGTCAAAGAAACGACTGGAAACTGGACACATGAAATAGAATATTTATACAAAAGAGGAGTCGGAATTGATGAAGCTTTGCATTATTTGTACTTTGAAAAAGCTTCTATTGAAGAATTTGAAAGTTGGGTGCAAGAAAAAGAAGGAAAACTTATTCAATCGGTCACTCAAGAAACTTCAGTTTTAAGTGATGACGAATTGCAGTTTTTTGAAACCAACGGGTATCTTATTTTACCTAATGCGATTTCAAAGGCGGATTGTGTTGCAACCCAACAGCTGATTTGGGAGTTTTTGGGAATGCATCCAGAACAACCCGAAACTTGGTACCAAAGCCATCCCCAACAACGCGGAATGATGGTTAATTTTTTTGACCATCCGTTGTTAGAAAAAAACAGAGCTTCGGCGAGAATCAAGAAAGCTTTCGAACAACTGTATCAGTCTGAAGCTATTTACAAAACCATCGATAAAATAAGTTTTAACCCACCAGTGACTCAGAGTTATTCTTTTAAGGGTAGTGATTTACATTGGGATGTGAGTTTGCAATTACCCATTCCGTTCCGATTGCAAGGCTTGATTTATTTATCTGATTGTGGGCCACAAGATGGCGCTTTTCGTTGTGTGCCTGGTTTTCATCATCAGATTGCTTCTTGGATGGAGCAGGTTCCAGAGGGTGTTCATCCGAGAGCACACGCTTTAGCAACACTCAAACCCCAAGCCATTACCGCCTCTGCTGGCGATATGGTGATTTGGCATCAAGCACTGCCACATTGCGCAACACCAAATTACGGTACTTCACCACGTATGGTGCAATACCTAAGTTATATTAGTGAAGCGTATGTAGAAGCTAAAGAGTGGGTTTAGAATTGTTTAAACCTGACTGGTTTAATCAAAGAAAATAACACAGTTTCTTCTTTAAACCTGACAGGTTTTTAAAACCTGTCAGGTTTGAATCCAATTTTCAATTTCAAAATAATTACCTTTTTGTAGGTGAGTGTTTTTAAAATTATCTAAATCATTAAAAATTTCTATTACTTCTTTTCTTTTAATTTTTGTTGGCTTTTCTGATAAACAACTGAGATATGAACTCCATGAATATTCAATTGGATGGTTGCAGATTTTATGATGTACAGGATTATTATGTATGTAAGCAATTACATTTTGTAAATAGGGATTATAATTAATTTGTTTTCTTTTAAAAGGTCTCTCAAATAAGGCACCATGTCGATTATATCTTTTGTTATAAGCTTTGGTGTAAGCATTAAATAAATTTGAAAAGGATTGAGAAGGTAAAATACTTTTCTCTGTATTTTTTTCAGAAAGTTCTTTTATTCGAACTAAAAAATGAAAGTGATTCTTCATTAAACACCAAGCAAAGGTTTCTGCAATTGGGTTTATATGAGTTTCGAATAGTCTAAGGAAATGTTCGTAGTTTTCTTTTTCGTTAAACAGTGTTGTGCTATTTATTCCACGATTATAAATATGGTAATACTTACCATGTTCTAAGGCTTGAAACATAATTAATTGGCTTATATATACTTACAAATATATAAAAAGATTTATATAACCAAAAAAATTAAACCTGACAGATTTTTAAAACCTGTCAGGTTTAATTATGTTTTATTCCTCCATCAAAATCTCCAAAATACTAATCGCAGCCTCACTAATTTTGGTTCCAGGACCAAAAACGGCAACAGCTCCTGCGTCAAAAAGGAATTGGTAGTCTTGCACTGGTATGACGCCACCCACTACGACCATAATATCTTCACGACCGTATTTTTTAAGTTCTTCAATCACTTGTGGGACTAAGGTTTTGTGACCTGCTGCCAAGGATGAAACGCCAAGAACATGTACATCGTTTTCAACGGCTTGTTTGGCTGCCTCTTCTGGCGTTTGAAACAAAGGGCCAATGTCTACGTCAAAACCTACATCGGCATAACCTGTGGCTACAACTTTGGCTCCACGGTCGTGTCCATCTTGCCCCATTTTGGCAATCATGATTCGGGGTCTTCTTCCGTCTTGTTTGGCAAAAGCATCGGCAAGTTGCTTGGCTTTTTCAAAACTTTTGTCGTCTTTAATTTCTTTGCTATACACGCCACTAAAGGATTTAATTTGTGCTTTGTAACGTCCAAAAACCGTTTCTAAGGCATCGCTTATTTCGCCAAGTGTTGCTCGGTTTCTTGCGGCTTCTACGGCAATTTCTAACAAATTGCCTTCATTGGTTTTGGCACAATGAATCAATTTTTCGAGACTACTTTTTACTTTTTCGGAGTCTCTGTTGGCTTTGATTTTTTCCAATTGCGCTAACTGTTGTTTTCGAACCATTTGGTTGTCTACATCCAAGATTTGCAAAGGGTCTTCTTTCTCCAATCGGTATTGATTGACACCTACAATAATATCTTGTCCGCTGTCGATTCGCGCTTGTTTTCTAGCGGCAGCTTCTTCAATTCTCAATTTTGGAATACCGGCCTCAATGGCTTTGGTCATTCCACCCAAGGCTTCCACTTCTTGAATCAATTGCCAAGCTTTTTCGGCAATTTCATTCGTAAGACTTTCTACATAGTAACTGCCTCCCCAAGGGTCTACGGTTTTGGTAATTTGGGTTTCTTCTTGTAAATAGATTTGGGTATTTCTTGCAATTCTTGCGGAGAAATCAGTTGGTAGAGCAATGGCTTCGTCTAGTGCGTTGGTATGTAATGATTGAGTGCCTCCAAAAGCAGCTGCAGCCGCTTCGATTACGGTTCGTGCTACGTTATTAAAAGGGTCTTGTTCGGTTAAACTCCAGCCAGATGTTTGACAATGGGTTCGCAAGGCCAATGATTTTTCATCCGCAGGGTTGAATTCTTTTAGCAGTTTAGCCCAAAGCATTCTACCCGCACGCATTTTGGCAATTTCCATAAAATGATTCATTCCAATGGCCCAGAAGAAGGATAATCTTGGTGCAAATTCATCAATTTTCATTCCGGTTGCTAAACCTGTTCTGATGTACTCTAAACCATCGGCTAGGGTGTAAGCCAACTCAATATCTGCGGTAGCTCCCGCTTCTTGCATGTGGTAACCAGAGATGGAAATCGAGTTAAACTTTGGCATTTTCTTGCTGGTAAATTCAAAAATATCAGCAATAATTTTCATAGAAGGAGTAGGAGGATAGATGTAGGTATTTCGCACCATAAACTCCTTTAAAATGTCATTTTGTATCGTTCCAGAAAGTTGTTCTGTAGCTACGCCTTGTTCTTCTGCTGCTACAATATAAAAAGCCATAATTGGCAAAACTGCACCATTCATAGTCATCGATACCGACATTTCTTGCAGTGGAATTTGGTCAAATAACACCTTCATGTCTTCCACGGTGTCAATGGCTACACCTGCTTTTCCAACGTCTCCAACCACACGTTCGTGATCAGAATCATAGCCTCTGTGCGTAGGAAGATCAAAAGCAATGGACAATCCTTTTTGACCCGCAGCTAAATTGCGTCGGTAGAAAGCATTGCTCTCTTCTGCAGTAGAAAAGCCCGCATATTGGCGTATCGTCCACGGTCTACGAACATACATAGTCGCATATGGTCCACGTAAGTTGGGCGCAAAACCAGCCCCAAAGTCCAAATGCTCTAAGGTTTCAATGTCTTTTTCGGAATAGGTAGGGGGAATCGTAATGCCTTCCGCTGTTAGGAAAGGCTCGTGACTAGGTAAACTAGCACTTTTTGTGGAATGGTCTAAGGTAATATGTTGAAGGTCTTTTCTTTTCATGGCTCGAATAGTAATGGTGAATCGTTTTGGTTGGAATAAGCTTACTCTAAGGCGAGTCGTTCTTGTTCGATTTTTTCGGCCAAACGTTTTTCGATTATTGGGGTAATCAGTGTTTTTCGTGGATTGATTTTTACAAAAGGAAACAATTCCAAATCGTGCTTCATTCGGTCAGCTTGGTTGGGATGTTTGTTGGTTCCTAATAATATTTTTTTACCAGTATCAAATAAAGCTTGTTCCTTGTCGGCACTTTCTTGGATTTTTCTTTTGACGGTACCTTCTTTCAATTGCTTTAAGAAACCTCCGTTTTTTTCGATGTCTTTAAACAATTGAAGTGCTTTTTCTGCTAACTGTTGTGTGATGCTTTCTATATAATAACTTCCGTCAGCTGGATTGTTGACTTTGTCGAAATACGATTCGTTTTTCAGAATCAACAATTGATTTCTAGCAATACGATCTCCAAATTCGTTGTCTTTGTGATACAAGGCGTCATATGGCAAATTAGCAACTGCATCTGCTCCTCCCAAAATGGCACTCATGCATTCTGTAGTAGTTCGTAACATATTGACATTGTAGTCGTAAATTGTTTTGTTTCTTTTAGTTGGAGTGGCTAGAATATGACAATCTATATCCAATTCATAGGCATTGGATACGATTTCAAAAAGTTGACGTAAGGCTCTTAATTTTGCAATTTCGAAGAAATAGTTACTACCTATGGCGACTTGAAACACCACACTTTTCTTGCCATTCGGGATATGGTTGAAATACTCATTGGCATGCGCTAAACCATAGGCTAATTCCTGAACCATAGTGGCTCCTGCATTTTGATACAATCCCATATTGACACTCAATAATGAGCAATTTTGGGTACTTTTAAAAAGCGATTTAAGGGTTTCGAAATTGTCTTTTTCTGCTGATGAAAACCAATTGCCGTCTTGGGCTAATTGTCCGATAGGATCCAATAAGCAGAAAATAGTAGCTTCTTTTTCTTTTGCAATTTGGTCAATTTTTGCAACGAAATCGATTGAAAGAAATTGGAAATGAAAATAAAGAGTTGTTGTTGCTAAAGGAAGTGCTGCAAGTAATTTTTCTACAGCAATATTTTCATTAGGAATCGTAAATCGGAGGCTAGTTGCTCCGCGTTGTAGTGTATCTAAAGCTCTTTCGATGGATTTGTCTAAATCGTGTACAAAGATGTTTTGGCAAATACTGAAGGCAGTTGCTTGGGTACTAATGCTAGCACTACCTTTTAAATCTTCTTTGTCGTAGAATGGTTTTACTTTTATTTCCTCTGGGGAATTCCAAATCACTGTTTCGTTGTAATCGGCACCTTTGAGTTCAAATTGGATTTTTTGTTTCCATTGTTTTGCCGAAACAGGATTGAAATCTTCAAATAGATTGTTCGCCATTGTAGTTGTATTAGTTTGGGTCGTTTTTAGTAATGCTATCGCCTTCAAATTCTATGATATAGATGTCTTCGCTATCTTTTTTCATATAGTATTTTTCGCGAGCATATTTTTCTACTTGCTCAGAATTATGCAATTGTTGGATGTGTTCTTTGTCTTTTTTGATTTCTTGTTGATAGTATTCTTTGTTTTCTCTTAACTCGTTTATTTCTTTATCAAGAATTCGGTGATCAAAATAGGAATAATTGTCTAGAAAAGTCATCCAAACAATAAAAAACAAAGAAACCCAAATGTATTTGTTACTGAGTATTTTGAACCATCTTTTGTCTTTGTAAGGATTATTCATTGTTAAGGTTTTATGTAAGAAATTAAATTTTACAAGATACGTTGGTTAATAACCGCACGAACGACATCAATAGCTACGGTGTTGAACTTGTCATTAGGGATAATGATGTCTGCGTAGGCTTTTGTCGGCTCGATAAATTGTTCATGCATCGGTTTTAGCGTGTGTTGGTAGCGGCTCAAAACTTCTTCCATATCACGTCCACGCTCAGAAATGTCTCTGCGTAATCTACGAATTAATCGCTCATCAGAATCTGCATGCACAAAAACTTTGATATCAAACAAATCCCTAAGTTCTGGATTGGTAAAAATTAGAATACCTTCAACAATCATTACTTTTCGTGGATGAGTCACTATGGTGTCGTCTGTTCTGTTGTGTTTGATGAATGAGTAAACAGGTTGATTAATGATGTTGCCTTGTTTTAGTTCTTTTAAATGCGTAACAAGCAGTTCAAAATCTATAGCTCTAGGATGGTCAAAGTTAATGTTGGAACGCTCCTCGTAACTCATGTTTTTGTTCTCTTTGTAATAAGAATCTTGAGAGATAATACCTACTTCAGCATCAGGTAGTTCGTTCATGATTTGATGTACTACTGTTGTTTTTCCACTTCCGGTTCCTCCCGCAATTCCTATAATGAGCATACTAACTTTACTTTTAAAATTTGTTACAAAAATAAGAATTAAAAGAGATACCTATTTGTTTTTGCGGACTATTTTTGAAAGACTTGCTATTTAAATGATTAGTAAATAAATTGTGAAAGAGTGTTTTTTTACTGCTTGCAAGAATGCCTTTTTTTTGCCTTTTAGCCCCGGGAGGAGTGGCATCCTTTGCTGACATGGTTTGGCAGCAAAGATAGAACGGATCACGGGACGATGTTTCCTGATAAGCCTATTTTTTCTGCTCCTAATACAAACAAAACTACTAGATATGTTGGCTTATTTACATTTTGTGCACAATAAAAATAGTAGGGCGTTTGTGTAAGTCTACTTTTTCTTTTTTCCAAGCCGCTATTTTTTTTGTTTTGATGTATTCGGTGGGCAAAGTGATATCGGTGGCTACGCAAAGATGGGTCTCTGGATGTAGGATTTGAATTAAATCTTCGAGTAGTTTGTTGTTGCGATATGGGGTTTCGATGAAAATTTGCGATTGGTTTTTGTCGAAAGATAATTTTTCTAAAAACTTTAATGCCGATTTTTTCTCTTCTTTTTCAATAGGTAAGTAGCCGTTGAAGGTAAAGCTTTGACCGTTCATTCCAGAAGCCATAAGGGCTAGTAGGATAGAGGACGGGCCAACCAACGGAACGACTTGTATGCCTTTGTCGTGTGCGATTTTTACAATGACTGCTCCAGGATCAGCTACGCCAGGGCAACCGGCTTCACTCATTAATCCCATATTTTTTCCCTCAAGCAAGGGTTGAATCATAGCCAAATGTTCTTTGTTTTCGGTATGCTTGTTTAGGGTAAAAAGCACCAACTCGGATTGCTTTTTTTCAGGCTGTACCATTTTGATTGATTTTCTGGCCGTTTTTTCGTTTTCTACGATGTAATGGTCAATAAAATCGATACTTCTTTTGATGGTTTGCGGCAAAACATCCATAGGGTCGCAATCGCCCATAGTGGTTGGAATTAAATACAGTTTGCCGAAAGAAGAAGTTGTAGTCATGGCCTTTTTGCTAATGGTGATAAAAGGGAATTTGAGAAAGTGTTAACCGTGTTTTGCGAGCAATTTAGTAGCAATTACGTCGCAAACTTCGTCTAGCATTTGGTATACATTTTCAAAACCATTGGCTAAGCCGTAGTAAGGATCGGGTACATCGACATTTTCTCCTGGAAATAATTCGTTCAAAATCATTTGAACTTTGTTTTTCTGGGTGTCGTTTTTGGCCATTTCAATCACAGTGTCATAATTGGAGGCGTCCATTACATAGATATAATCGAAGGTGTCGAAATCTTTTGTGCTAAATTGTCTCCCTTTTTGGTGAGCAATCGAAAGGTTATGGTGCTCTGCTACTGCAATGGAGCGTTTGTCTGGCGAATGGCCGATGTGCCAAGAGCCTGTTCCGGCAGAATCAACAAGGAATTGATCCTCTGGTAGTTTTGAGGCTAATATTCCTTCTGCCAAGGGAGAACGGCAAATATTGCCTAAACATACCATTAAAATCTTTACAGGCATAATCCGCGTTTATAGCGTTAATTTTGAATTGATATCGTCAACAAATTTTTTGAATTGTTTGTCTGTCGCTACTAAGTTGTCTACTGTTTTACAAGCGTGTAAAACTGTAGCGTGATCGCGATCGCCTATTTGTGAACCAATATTCGCTAGTGAGGCTTTAGTGAATTTTTTGGCAAAAAACATTGCTAATTGGCGGGCTTGAACCACGTGTCTTTTTCTGGTTTTAGATTGTAGGGTTTCTAAGTCCAGTTGGAAATAATCCGAAACAATTTTTTGAATATAATCGATAGAGATTTCTCTTTTGACGTTTTTGACAAATTTCTCCACCACACTTTTAGCCAACTCGATGGTTACTTCTTTTTTGTTGAAAGAAGATTGTGCGATTAACGAAATGATAGCGCCTTCTAATTCACGAACGTTTGATTTGATATTTCTAGCAACATACTCAATGATGTCATCAGGAATGTCAACACCGTCACGATACAAAATGTTTTTAAGAATTGAAATTCTAGTTTCGTAATCTGGTTGGTGTAATTCTGCGGATAATCCCCATTTGAAACGAGACAACAAACGTTGCTCAATATCTTGCATATCAACAGGAGCTTTGTCCGAAGTCAAAATTACTTGCTTACCGTTTTGGTGCAAATAATTGAAGATGTGGAAAAATACATCTTGAGTTCCTGATTTTCCAGATAAAAACTGAACATCGTCTATAATTAACACATCGATTAATTGATAGAAGTGAATGAAATCGTTACGGTTGTTTTTCTTAACCGAGTCGATATATTGTTGTGTGAAAATTTCGGCTGAAATGTATAGAACCGTTTTTTCAGGATATTTGTCTTTAATCTCTACACCAATAGCGTGAGCTAAGTGTGTTTTTCCTAATCCAACGCCACCAAAAATTAATAACGGATTGAAAGATGTTCCACCCGGTTTGTTAGCAACAGCCATACCCGCAGAACGAGCCAATCTATTAGAATCTCCTTCTAGGAAATTGTCGAAGCTGTAGTTAGGATTTAATTGTGATTCAATTTTTAAATTACGAATACCAGGAATCACAAAAGGATTTTTTAATTCTGGATTCAAATTTTTGATAGGAGCATCTACTTCCTGTGGTTTCATAACCACACGATTGGCACTTGGTAACTGTTCTGTAAACGGTTGCTTGTTGCCATAAGTGTTCTCCATTTTGATTTTGTAAAGCAATTTGGCGTTCTTACCTAGTTCTTTGGTAAGGGCAACTTTTAATAATTTCACGTAGTGTTCTTCTAGCCATTCGTAGAAAAATTTACTAGGTACCTGAATGTATAAAGCATTGTCGGTTAGCTCAACTGATTTAATAGGCTCAAACCAAGTTTTGTATGCTTGCTCTTGGATATTGTCCTTTATAAAAGATAAACAGTTTTCCCATACCGATTGTGCAGTTTTATTCATAGATTTGGCGAAATTATTTTAGCTTTAATTGTTATTTTGAGCAAAAAAACGTGTCTGTTTTTTGCATTTTTCAGGTTAACAAAAGTGTGAATAATTTTTTGTATAAAAAAATATATTGGACAATTATTTTAGAAAAAAATGTCGTAAGGGGCATTTTAAAATTTAAATTTTTTAAAGCATAACTAATGAAAGATCACCAAGTAGAAGTACGTGTTCGTTATTCAGAAACCGATCAAATGGGAGTCGTTTATCACGGCAATTACATCCCTTATTTTGAGATAGGACGCGTGGAATGGCTTAGAAATAAAGGGGTTTCGTATAAAGTCATGGAAGAAAATGGAATTGCACTTCCAATTGTTTCTATGAATATTAATTACAAAAAATCGGCGCGCTATGATGATTTACTAACGGTACACACTCGTTTCAAAAGTCAGACGTCTGTGAAGATAGAATTTGATTGCGCAATTTATAACGAAGCACAAGAGTTATTAACAACTGCCGAATTTGTGTTGGTTTTTGTGTCCTTAAAAACGGGTCGTCCAGTCGCTCCTCCAGATTATATTTTGGAATTATTGAAAACCATCGATTAACGACAAAAATCATCGACGAAAAACACTATTTTATCCTTTTTTTGCGATTTGTATTTCAAACATATTTTCAAAAATGTCGAATACCATTTCGGCATTTTTTTTTCGAATACAGCATTCAATTTTGCCAATCGGTAAATTTGTTTCGGCATCGATTTCCATTTCTTGATTTACAATTTGAAGTTGCTTTTCTTTAATAACGCGCATGACTTTGTTCATGTTCTTATAATCGAAAGTGATTTCGAAAAAAACATCAATGGTTTTCTCTACAATTTCACTCGCTTCTATCGCTAATTGAGCTGTGGTTTTGTAGGCCGCAATCAATCCGCCAACTCCCAATTTGGTGCCGCCAAAGATGCGAACCACCACAATCAATATATTCGTTAGACCAAACGATTGAATTTGCCCATATATTGGCGTGCCAGCTGTGTTACTCGGTTCCCCATCGTCATTGGCTCTAAAAATCACCGATTCGGTCCCAATTTGATACGCATAGCAATAATGCACCGCATGCGGATGTTCTTTTTTGAGTATTTCAATGATGGGTTTTACTTCCTCCTCGCCGCTAATCGGAAACGTATAGCCAAAAAACTTACTGTTTTTCTCCTTAAACAATATGGGTTCGTTCGGTGCAGCAATGGTTTGGTAGGTGTCTTTCATTAGGTGTACTTCTCCAAAAGGGATATTTTTTGATGCAAAAGTAGTTTTTTTTGGAGCCCAACCCAAGGCATTTTTAGTAGGCAAGGGTTCCCGCTATCCGCTATATCTTTTTTTATACCCTTGTCGGAAGTATTGTCATTGGTCAAGGGTATAAAAAAAGGATGCCGCTACTATCGGGGCTAAAGGAGCAGCAGTTGGCTTTTTTGGATACATTTTAAAGTTTTATCCCAAGCTATTCTTTTCAAATAAATCGACTACATCTTCTTTTCCTACTTGCAGGTTCCAGACCTGAAGTCCGAGAGCTTGAGCTGCATCAGTGTTTTCTTTTTTATCGTCTACAAACAAGGTTCTTTTGGGTGACAAATCATTTTGTTGCAAAACGTGCAAGTAAATTTCAGCATCGGGTTTTCGCATTCCTACTTCAAAAGAAAAATACACTTTTTCAAAACATTGGTAAAAAGCGCCATAAAACGAACTTCCTGTTTTTTGCTCAAAAGTGTCAATATGAATAGCATCAGTATTGCTCAACAAAAACAAGCGGTATTTTTGCGACAATAATTGTAAAAATTCTAAACGATACAAGGGAAAATCAAGTAAAACTGCATTCCAAGCTGCAAGAATTTCTTCGTGACTCGCATTGGGAATTTGTTTTTGAAAACCGTTTAAAAAAGCTTCTTGTGTACAATCGCCTTTTTCAAAAGCAATATTTAAAGCGTCCAATTCTTCATTCCAAGCTTTGAGACCCAATGCTTGTAATTGGTCTTGCGTGGCTTGCTTGTCTAGATTGATAAATACATCTCCAAAATCAAAAATGATGGCATTAATCATGATTGCTAAGTATTAAAAGTTCGTCAGTTGCAATAGTAGACTTATTTGGATTCTTTTTTTGGAGTATCGGTGCTTTTATTCCAGAATGAAAAGAAATCGCTCCAATAAAAATCCGTGCTTCATCCCACATATTCAAATCGATAAAATGCTGAATGGTAGTGGTGCCACCTTCAATAATAACAGATTGAAGACGGTGCTCGTATAACCTTTGCAGGAGTTGTGGTACAATGTTTTGATTGAAATCTAGGATTTCAAAAGTACAATTCTCCTTGTTTTCATTGTGTTTGTTTGCTGTGAAAATCAGTGTAGGAACACTTTGGTCCAAAACAAAACTTTCCTTAGGTAGGCGTCCTTCTCGGTCAATAATTACTCGAGTTGGATTTTGTCCGTGCCAATCTCTAGTGTCTAACTTTGGATTATCAGCAAGCACCGTTTGTGTTCCCACCAAAATTGCCTGCTCTTCGCTGCGCCATTTGTGCACCAATTGACGTGAATAGGTATTGGTAATCCAAATCGGGGCGCGTTCTTGATTTGGTTTTGGCGATGGAGCGATGAAACCATCTTGGCTTTCGGCCCATTTTAAGATAATGTAGGGGCGTTTTTGGTTGTGAAATGTGAAAAAGCGTTTGTTGAGTTCTTGGCATTCTTTTTCGAGTACACCAACAGTCACTTCAATACCAGCATTTTTCAAACGTTCTATGCCTTTACCTGCCACTTGATGGTTGGGGTCAACGGTTCCTATAACCACTCTAGGAATTTCACTTCGAACAATTAAATCAGCACAAGGCGGTGTTTTTCCGAAATGACTGCAAGGTTCAAGACTTACATAAATAGTAGCGTCTTTCAATTGCGATTTGTCTTTTACGCTATTAATGGCGTGCACTTCTGCGTGAGGTTCTCCGGCTTTTCTGTGCCAACCTTCGCCAATAATTTTTCCATTGGCAACAATTACGCTGCCTACCATCGGGTTAGGGTATGTAGTGCCTAAACCATTTTTGGCTAGTTCGATGCAACGTTTTATATAAGTTTCATTTGTGTTCACTATGCAAAAGTACTATTTTTTGGGAGTTAGATTTCGCTAATTTGTCAATTAACAATGCTATTTTTGTCAGACTAACCAAAGAAGATAAAGTACAATGACATCTTGGACTATTAGAAAAATTGAAAAGAAAGACAATCCTGCCGTGGCCCAGTTAATACGAGCTGTTTTTGATGAATTGGAAATTCCAAAAGTAGGCACTGCTTACGAAGACCCTTATTTGGATTTGATGTTTGAGGAATACAACAAGCCACGTTCTGTTTATTTTGTGGTGGAGCAAGAGGGAGAAGTAGTAGGTTGTGCAGGCATTGCACCTTTGGCTAATGAAAAGGAAACCATTTGCGAATTGCAAAAAATGTACTTTTTGCCTGCTACCCGAGGGAAAGGAATTGGAAGCGAAATGATGGCTATTTGTTTGCAAGCCGCCAAAGACTTTGGGTTTGAGCAATGTTATCTAGAAACGATGCCGTTTATGCATTCAGCTCAAAAGTTGTATAAGAAAACAGGCTTTGAGTACTTGTGCAGTGCTATGGGCAATACGGGGCATAGTAGTTGTCCGGTTTGGATGCTGAAAGATTTGTAACAGCTCAATAATATGATTCGATATTTAGTACTATAAATTATGACAATAAGAGCCTACAGAACTCATTTTATTCAGGAACTTTCTTCTATTTATGAGGAAGGCGAGGCCGAAAGTTTTTTCTATCTGATTTTGGAAGCCAAGCACCAACTCAAACGAATCGATTTGGCATTGCAACCTGATTTGACTTTTTCGGAGGTCGAACTCGTGGTTTGGAACAGCATTTTAGAAGATTTAAAAAAAGAAATCCCGATTCAGTATCTTTTAGGAAAAACCAGTTTTTACGGATTGGATTTTGAAGTCAATGAAAATGTGTTGATTCCAAGACCCGAAACCGAAGAGTTGGTCGAATGGATTCTTGAGGATTGTGGTAAAACAGATACAACAGCAGAATTTTCAATTCTCGATATCGGGACGGGAAGTGGCTGCATTCCGATTAGTTTGAAAAAACAGTTGCCTCAGGCCAAAGTTTCAGCTATTGATGTATCGGAAAAAGCATTGGAAGTCGCTAAAGGCAATGCGAAGTTAAATGGAGTGGAAGTGCATTTTATGCTGCAAAACATTTTAGAAACAGCCGATTTGTTGGAAAGTTATGATGTGATTGTCTCGAATCCACCCTATGTTCGGAATTTGGAAAAGCAAGAAATCAAGAACAATGTATTGGAATATGAACCGCATTTGGCTTTGTTTGTAGCCGATGATGATGCTTTGATTTTTTACAGAAAAATTGGTGAGTTGGCATTGAAAAGTTTGTGTCCCAACGGGAAGTTGTTTTTTGAAATCAATCAGTATCTCGGTAAAGAAACGGTTGATTTATTAAAAGATTTAGGCTTTCAAAACGTAGAGTTGAAAAAAGACATTTACGGAAATGATAGGATGATTTTGGCTTCTTTGTAAGTCGAGTTGTTGAACTGTATTTTGATTTTCGAAGGAGCACAATGTTGTTAAGTGTCATTTCGATGAAGGAGAAATCACATAAGTTGTTTACATTATTTGATTCTTCGTTCCTCAGAATGACAAAAAAAGTCATGATGTAGTAGGATTTCGCGTGAGGGATAGCAGCTAACTACCGAAGTAGTGCGTATAGCCCGACCGCATAAAAAAAGGGACCGACTAGCACGATTGCTGAGTAGGTCCCTTTTTTTATGGGGTCACGCCCAAATACTTATTCATATCGCAACGCCTCAATTGGGTCGAGTTTGGAAGCTTTTACGGCAGGATAGAGTCCAGAAACAATGGCGACCATAAAACTTGTAGCAAAGGCAGCGAATATGGCGCCCCACGGAATAACAAAGGCAAAATCCATTGCGCTAGCGATACCAAAACCTATTAGGATTCCGAAGATAATACCCACTAGTCCGCCAATTTGTCCAATGAGTAGCGTCTCTATAAAAAACTGAAAAGCAACGGTCGATTTCTTGGCGCCTAAGGCTTTTCGAACGCCAATTTCTCGGGTTCTTTCGGTTACGGAAACAATCATAATGTTCATCAAGGCGATAGAAGAACCCAAAATGGTAATTACCCCAATGAGCCACGATGCCAATCCAAGATATTGCGTGATACCTAGAATACGGTTAATCAAATCATCGCTTCGTACCACGCCAAAGTTGTTGTCTTTGACAGGGCTTAGTTTTCGAACGCGGCGCATTACGCTAGTGGCGTTGTCTATTGCTTGGTCTAGCAATTCTTTTTTGCCCACCATTACACTCACACTGTAATTGATATTGGGAGCGCTGAAAAGCGAACGCGCGACTTGAATCGGTATCAACACACGTAAATCCTGACTGTTACCAAAAGTTGAACCTTTTTCTTTAAGTACACCAATGACTCTGAATTTGGCTCCGCGAATCGAAATAATTTTATCAATAGGGTTGACATCTTTTAAAAGTCCTTTTTCGAAATCCGAACCTACTACACAAACAAACGCATTGTTGTTGATGTCGAAACTCGTAAAATTACGCCCAGCACTGAATTCCAATCCCGAATTCACGGCATACATTTCGTCGACGCCTACGATTTTGTTCTCGGGGTCGGTTTTGGTATTCAAATACTTGATTTCGGCGGTAGAGGTAGCCGTAAACGAAAGCGAAGTCTCGGTAAATGGATATTTGTATTTGTTTCTAAACGCCACCGCATCTGGGTAGGAGATAATCGGGTTGATGATTTCTCGTTCGCCGCCGCCACGGTTTCGCGTTACATTTTCGTATTGATTGATGTTGAAGGTATTGGCTCCCATCGAGGCAAAATCGGATGAAATGGTGTTCTCTAAAGCCGCCACCACGGTCAAAATTCCCACCAAAGCCGTGATTCCAATAGCAATAATCAGTACCGTAAGAATGGTACGCAGCAATTGCGTTTTGATAGAACCCAACGCAATCTTGATATTTTCTTTTAATAATTTTAGCATCATACAAGTTTGTCACGAAAATACAATTTTTGTTACAAGTTTGGTTTTCAAAAAACACTAAATTTCAAATCCACAAACCTTCTGTTTTTTTTAAAACCATATAAGGCATATTAGGATATTTAGTTTTTTCTTTCCTAACTCGGCTGACATCCTTGTGTGCTTTGCGGTTAAATTTTACAGCTTCAAAATAAAACTTATATGCCCTTACATTCCTTTATGGTTCAAAATAAAACTTCAAAAAAAAATCCCTATTTCTAGGGATTTCTTATCATTTTGCAGCAAAAATAGCGTTTAGATTTTGAGTAAACATTTTCGCATTGTTTTCTGGTATTATGTAAACAACTTCTTTACCCGCGTGAAGAATAATTTTCTTTATTGATAACTTGACAGGAGCTTTTATCAAATCCATTTTTAGGGTACAGGCGCCATCAAAATAGCCATCATTTTCAATTGTTTGTTTTTGCGTGGTGATTGTTCCGTCCGATAATTCTGCAGAAATAGACATTTCACTATTCAATACATTAGTATAAAAACCATCCATAACCATTAAAATTCGGTATATATTTTTTGGATTAGCATCTTTGAACTCATGTCGGGTAATAGTGTATCGCAACCCTTTAGCTAGAATTGGAAAGTTTTGACTACAGTCGAGTTCATAACTAGTAACATCTCCTGCATCGTTAGTATGTTTGATAACTTTTTTTACTTGTCCTTGCATTTGAAAAAAAGAGATAAAAAAGAATAGCAATAAAAATTTTTTCATAATGTGATTTTCTTTAATAAATTAGGATTATATGCATTAAATTTAGTCATAATTTATTTATTTTTTGGGCACTTAACTCTTTTTTAGGTATTTATTATTGTTTTTTTAATCATGCTATTTATGAGACAATCCTAAAAAGGATTCGTTTTCTAGAATGATGACCTAATTTTAAGAAGTTCTGCCAATGAGGCTAGAGCAGTAGGAGTACCAAAACGTTTGGTTGGAATTATAGCCCGACAAGGTATTATTTTTATCAATTTTTGTAAGGGAATAGTGTTATATTTGGGGAAATATAGCGAAGCAAACTTTCGATTATTTAACCGATTATCGGTGTGTAGCTAAAATTTGTTTTGCCTAACATACTTTGATATTCGTCATTTCAGAACCAAAATCCAACCAAATGTCACACGTACGACTCAAACCTTCAAAAGAATTTGAAATAGATTTTCATCCATCTGAATTGGATTACTCAAATATTCCAAAAGAAAGTAAAAAATATAGCCAAGAGTATTTGAGTTCGAATAAATTGGCCGAGCACGAAAATTTCGATATTATGATAATGTTGGAAAGTAAGGTAATTTATGGCTATGATTATATATACCAAAACAAAAAGCTTATACTTCCCGAGGTAGATCCAATTACAATTTTCTTCTCAAATGCTGTAATGTCTTATGGACGGCTACAACATTATAAGATTAAGCTTTTAGAAGAATCATCAAAAGCTGATGAAACTGGAATGAGTTTAGATTTAAATTTATCAGGAGATTTTTTTCAGCCAGCCATTAATTGTATAATAAATCTTCAGGCCTCATTGGAAAGTTTTGCTAATAGGATAATTCCAGAAGATTATTTGTTTATCGATAAAACCGGAAATAAAATTTTTCCTACTGTTAGTTACAAACTTTATAATGTTGTTCCAAAAATTAAACTTATCGATTTCAAGCAAGCTAAAAATAAAAAACATAATAAAGCCATAGACAAGTTAATACAGTTAAGAAATGATATTATACATCTAAAGCCCGCAGAAAAAACTAATACTGGTTATAAAGGAACTTATAGAGAAATCCTAGATTTTGATTTTATTAGAGCATTTAATGCTGTGAAATCTTATATCAATTTCTATCAAGAAAACCTAGTTTCAGAATGTCCTTGTGGGAACGATTATTTTTTTGACAAATTTAAAAGTGAATAGAAATGGCTTATAAAATCTACAACGGATTTGGGCAATTGACTTAATTGAAAGTTTGTTTTGTTTCCCTAAAGCTAGTGTTAAAAAAGCTAAATAAGTTAGAATTGAAAAAAAAGCAATTATTTTATTTACAGTATTTTATATTTTTAGTTCTTTTAAAATTCCATCAGGATTTTTATAATCATTAGTATTAGTTTTTATGAAAAGAGAAATTTTATTGAGCATCTCTATAATTAAATTATTATATTCATACATGAAATAATTGTTTTCGGTTTTGCGAGTTACTAACATTATAAACGTATTGTTAATAATGTTACCTTGAGGATATAAATGAAAAATTTTAGTTGCTTCTTTTTCATTTATTCGATAATCAGAGACCCATTTTTGGAACTTACTAAAAATATATTCATTTTGAAAAACTAATAGTTTTAAATTAGTTTTTTTTAATCTTGTTTGGTCGATGTAATTTAAAGGAATCAATAAGTTGTCATAATTTATTTTTAAAATTTCTTCAAATTGATCATTGTTGTAATTTTCAGTAATGTAAGATCCTTTGGCTTGTAATTCAGAAAATAATTGTCTCATATTTAGTTTTTTATTGTTTTATTTCTGCTAAATTAACCAGAATAGTTCGTTTAGCCAATTTACTTAAATTTCAGTTCCATTAATTAATTATTAGTTAAGACTCTAGTATTCACACCAAAACAAAATGACACCACCCACCCAAAAAAAAATACAATTCGACAACTTTGTTTGGATAGACATTTGCCAACCCAACCAAGAAAATCTAGACCAAATCGCCAAAGAATACCAGTTGGATTATTTTCAAATTAAAGACAGTTTGGAGCGAGGGCATTTGCCCAAATTTGAAAAACAGCCCAATTATAATTTTTTAATTCTGAGAGCTTTTACGCCAAGAATGGCTAGTAAGGCGACTACTATCAATGAATTGTCTCATAAAATCGCCTTTTTTTACAACGGACACAAAATCATTACGGTGCATCGCAGTCCGTTTGCGTTTTTGGAAACCGTAAAAAAAGACCACAAAACGCCCGAAGCCATTTTGATTTATCTCATCCACAAAATGGTTGAAACCTATCAAGTGCCTTTGAACGACTTGGACGAAAAAATCATTCAAATCGAAAAGACGATTTTCCTGCAAGACTATTCCAAAATATCCTTGGAAGAACTGTATTTCTTGAAAGCGCAAACCCGTATCACCAAAAAGTTATTGCAGATTTTTCAAAATGTCATTCACCAACTCGAAGTGAGTGAGTCTTCCAAAACCGCTTTGCAAGACATCAAAGACAAGTTGCTGAGTTTGCTGCTCAATTATGACGAAGTGCTTGAAAACGCCAACAATTTACTGAATACCTATCTTTCGGTCAACGCACAAAAAAGCAATGATGTAATGAAATTGTTGACCATCTTTTCGGCTTTCTTTTTGCCGCTGACTTTTATCGCAGGTATCTATGGAATGAACTTTGAAAATATGCCCGAATTACAATGGCCTTTGGGCTATTTTATGACCTTGGGCGTGATGGCGGTCATTGCTTTGGTCATCTATTTTTGGTTCAAAAGAAAACGCATTCTTTGATTTAGTAGTAAGAAATCAAAAGTTGACCTGATAAAACCCACTTTTTTTGGATAGGATTTCTTTTAAAAAGTAAGATATTTGCAAACCTAATTGAAAATTCATTTTACAATGGCTTCAAAACCCAGTATACCCAAAGGAACGCGCGATTTTTCGCCAGCCGAAGTGGCCAAAAGACAATACATTATTCAAACGATAAAAAGCAATTTTGAAAAATTTGGCTTTCAACCTATAGAAACTCCATCCTTCGAGAACTCAGATACTTTGATGGGAAAATATGGTGAAGAAGGCGACCGCTTGATTTTTAAAATCTTGAATTCTGGAGAATATCTAAAAAATGTTCCATTACATTTTTTAGAGTATAAACAAGAAAAAGCTATAACTCCACAAATTTCTGAGAAAGCCTTGCGTTATGATTTGACCGTTCCTTTTGCGCGTTACGTGGTACAACACCAAAGTGAAATCGAGTTTCCGTTTAAAAGATATCAAATCCAACCTGTTTGGCGCGCCGACCGTCCTCAAAAAGGGCGTTTCAGAGAATTTTTTCAATGCGATGCCGATGTGGTAGGTTCCAAATCATTGTGGCAAGAAGTGGAGTTGGTACAATTGTATGATACGGTTTTTACGGCTTTAGGATTAGAAGGCGTGACCATCAAAATCAATAATCGTAAAATTTTATCTGGAATTGCTGAGGTGATTGGCGCTTCGGATATGCTGATTGATTTTACCGTGGCATTGGATAAACTGGATAAAATTGGCGAAGACGGCGTAAAGAAAGAAATGATTGAAAAAGGCATTTCTGAAGAAGCGATTGCTAAGGTGCAACCTTTGTTTAGTTTTACAGGAACGATTACAGAGAAAATCAACCAATTGTCACAATTGCTTTCTGCTTCGGTAGAAGGAATGAAAGGTGTTGAAGAATTGCAATTCATTTGCGAAAAAGTGACCCAACTTGGATTGGCTACAGCTCAGTTGGATTTGGATGTGACTTTGGCAAGAGGATTGAACTATTATACGGGTGCTATTTTTGAAATTGCTCCACCCAAAACTGTTGCTATGGGTTCCATCGGTGGCGGCGGAAGATATGACGACTTAACGGGTATTTTTGGCTTGAAGAATATGAGTGGTGTGGGGATTTCTTTCGGCTTGGACCGCATTTATTTGGTAATCGAAGAATTGGGATTGTTCCCAGATACGGTTGCTGCTACTTCAAAAGCGTTGTTTGTGAATTATGGCGAAACCGAAGCTTTTGCTGCAATGCAAACCATTCAGAAATTAAGAGCCGAAGGCATTAAAGTAGAATTGTATCCCGATGCTGTCAAGATGGGGAAACAATTGCAATATGCTGACAAAAGAGGCATTCCGTTTGCAGTCATTATTGGGACACAAGAACTAGAATCGAATACTTTTTCAGTCAAAAATTTAGTGTCTGGTGAACAATTAGTACTTGATTATGAGTCTCTTAAGTCTTATTTATCATAAAGAATACCAACAAAAAAAGCTTCGTTTTGATAAACGAAGCTTTTTTTATTATAAACAATGCTGAATTAATAATTAACTAAAAACGGGAATAATTCTCTGTATATAAATTATTAGGTTGAAATAATAGATTGACAAATTTAGGCAAACTATTTCGTGATAGTCTTAAAATTATATTAAATTTTTAAGAAGTTCGTAAAATCGTTAGAAGCTGTATTTGTTTGATGCTAAAATCGTTTTGTTTTATATATGACAATTTGACATTTTATTAGTTTTGGCAACACTTTTGACAATAGATGAAAAGAATCAAAAATAATGTTTAAAAAATTTTTTAAAAATAAAAGCAATATGACTACTGAAAATACAGAGTTCGATCAAGAAATAGATGATGCAACGTTGGAGAATAATGCAAATGGAGAGCAACTAATCATTGAAGAATTAAGTGTTGAGGAACAATTAGCACAAGATTTAGCCAAAGAAAAAGATAAATTCTTGCGCTTATTCGCTGAATTTGAAAATTACAAAAGACGTACAACAAAAGAGCGTATTGAGTTATTCAAAACAGCTAGTCAAGAAGTTTTATTGGCTTTGTTACCTGTTTTAGACGATTTTGATCGTGCTATGGTTGAAATCAACAAATCTGAGGATGAATTATTAGCTAAAGGTGTGGAATTGATTCACGAAAAGCTAAAAGGAACTTTGGTAACCAAAGGATTAGAGGTAGTTGACGTAAAAGCTGGAGATGCTTTTGATGCTGATTTTGCTGAAGCCATCACTCAAATTCCTGCGCCATCAGACGACTTGAAAGGTAAAATTGTAGACGTATTGGAAAAAGGATACAAATTAGGCGATAAAATTATTCGTTTCCCAAAAGTGGTAATTGGACAATAATCAGAATTCAAAGTAGCGCATTTATAGCTAAATGTAATAGCACCATATAAAATGAAAAAAGATTTTTACGAAATATTAGGGATATCTAAGAGTGCTTCGGATGCTGAAATCAAAAAAGCGTACCGAAAAAAGGCATTAGAGTTCCATCCTGACAAAAACCCTGACAATCCTGCAGCCGAGGAGCAATTCAAATTGGCTGCTGAAGCCTATGAAGTGTTAAGCGACCCACAAAAGAAAGCCAAGTATGACCAGTATGGTCACCAAGCTTTTGATGGAGCTGGCGGATTTGGTGGTGGTCACGGCGGTATGAATATGGATGATATTTTTAGTCAATTCGGAGATATTTTCGGAGGTGGCTTTGGTGGTTTCGGAGGCGGAGGCGGAGGTCCTCGTCGTGCCAAAGGAAGCAACATGCGAATTAAAGTCAAATTGACATTGGAAGAAATTGCCAATGGTGTTGAGAAAAAAGTAAAAGTAAAACGTAAGGTACAAGCGCCTGGCGTTTCCTATAAAACCTGTTCAACTTGTAACGGTCAAGGTCAAGTGATGCGTGTGACCAATACTATTTTGGGTCGTATGCAATCGGCGTCTACTTGTCCGTCTTGTGGAGGTTCTGGACAAATTTTGGATAAAAAACCAAACAATGCCGATGCGCAAGGAATGATTTTAGAAGACGAAACAGTTTCTATCAAAATTCCAGCAGGTGTAGTTGACGGTATGCAATTGAAAGTTTCTGGAAAAGGAAATGATGCTCCTGGGAATAGTATTCCTGGCGATTTGATTGTAGCGATTGAAGAGTTAGAGCACGAGTTCTTGAAACGTGAAGGAGAGAATTTACACTACGATTTGTACATCAGTTTTGCTGAAGCGGTTTTGGGTATTTCTAAAGATATCGAAGCGGTAAATGGCAAAGTGCGTATCAAATTAGAAGAAGGAATTCAATCTGGAAAAATATTGCGTTTAAAAGGAAAAGGAATTCCAAGTATCAATGGTTACGGAAGTGGTGATTTATTAGTTCACGTGAATGTTTGGACACCAAAAACATTGACCAAAGAACAAAAACAATTCTTTGAAAATGCGTTGAATGACGATAATTTCACGCCGCATCCTGAAAAATCAGACAAATCATTCTTTGAGAAAGTTAAAGATATGTTTTCTTAATTTTTTTAATCTTATTTTATACTAATCCCTGTGTTTTTGTAGCACGGGGATTTTTTTGTCGTTTAGTTTTTTAAAATTGGATTAGCGCAAATTCGCAAATTATTTTTTTTAAGTATATTTTTTGATTACCGCAGATTCGCAAATTTTGAAAGTGTTGATGGAGTAAGACCTTTTATAGTTGAGGTAATTTGCGAATTTGCGGTTCAAATCTGGTTGGTATTAAAAAGGTAATTGAAATAGTAAAAAGTACTTTTTAGCCCCGATTGTAGTGGAAATCCTTTGATGCCGGGGTTCGGCAGCAAAGATTGTAGCGGAAAGCGGGACGACTCGTGCTTGAAATATCGACTCGTGCTGCTCCTAAAAAATTGGAAACGACTTCAAGTTTAGAGTTGAAGTTCGTCTAGTTTTATTGCTGTAAAAAGCGGCATTTTCTGTAACAATTGGGCGTTGTTGACTACTAATTACCTATTTTTGCAATTCTAAAAATTAAGCTATGAGTAGTATTCTCGAGGTAAAAAATGTAGTGAAGCAATATGGCGATTATGTGGCGCTTAATTCCGTTTCGCTTTCGATACCCAAAGGCAGTATTTATGGTTTATTAGGACCTAACGGAGCCGGAAAAACCTCTTTAATTCGTATCATTAATCAGATTACGTTGCCCGATAGTGGTGAAGTGCTTTTGGATGGCGAAAAATTACAACCCCATCATATTCAACACATCGGGTATCTTCCCGAGGAGAGAGGTTTGTACAAATCGATGAAAGTAGGCGAGCAGTGTTTGTATTTGGCACAACTGAAAGGGCTTTCTAAAAAAGAGGCTAAAATTCAGTTGGATTATTGGTTTGAGAAATTAGACATCAAAGGCTGGTGGAACAAGAAAATCGAGGAGTTGTCTAAAGGAATGGCACAAAAGATTCAGTTTGTGGTGTGTGTGTTGCATCAACCCAAATTGTTGATTTTTGATGAGCCGTTTTCAGGTTTTGACCCTGTGAATGCGAATATTATCAAAGATGAGATTTTAGGATTAAAGGAAAAAGGTACGACCATTATTTTCTCGACCCATAGAATGGAAAGTGTAGAGGAATTGTGTGACCATATCGCTTTGATTCATAAATCGAATAAACTCATAGAAGGAAAATTAGAAGAAGTAAAACGCCAATACCGCTCTAATAGTTTTGAAGTGGGCATTTTGACGGATAATGTCGAAGGCTTAATGTATGATTTGACGCAAAAATTTACCGTGGGTCCAGCCAATTTCAAGTCTTTGAATCAAGAATTAAAATTAGAAATTCAGCTAGGTACAGGTACACCCAACGAATTGTTGCAAGTCCTTACGCAACGTGGTCAAGTGACGCATTTTGTGGAAAAAATTCCAAGTGTGAACGATATCTTTATTAAAACTGTAACCGAGTAAATTCTATAAAAATAATGAGCAAATTATCCCTTATCATAAAAAGAGAATTTATAGCCAAGGTGCGCAACAAATCGTTTATCGTAATGACTTTTTTGAGTCCGTTATTATTTGTTGGAATTGCTGTTTTTGTTAGCTATTTGGCGTCTATGAAAGCCGATACTAAGCAAATTGCGGTTCACGACGAAACAGGTTTGTTTGTTGCCGATTTTATGGCTAAAAATAAAAAAGATAGCGAATACCAGTATTTGGATTTGTCGGTTTTGGACGTAAAAGCCCTTAAGGATAGCATTACACAAGAGCGTTTTGAAGGCGTGTTGCAAATTCCTAAAACGGCATCTATTGCCGAGTTGGATAAGAAGATTCAATTCATATCCAATGATAGTCCAAGTATCACTTTTATTGAGGAAGTTCAGGATATTTTGGATAAAAAAATCACCCAACTCAATTTTCAATCCGCAAAATTGGATACTGTGGCGATACATAAAGCGCAGTCCAATATTAGCATCAGTTTGAGTAAAGCCTCAGGCGAGGAAAGTTTGAAAGGATTGAATGAAATTAAAATTGCTATTGGCGGTGCCTTTGGGTATTTGATTATGATGTTTATCGTGATTTATGGCAATATGGTGATGCGAAGCGTAATCGAAGAAAAAACCAATCGTATCATCGAAATCATTATTTCTTCGGTAAAACCTTTTCAGTTGATGATGGGGAAAATCATTGGAACTTCATTGGCAGGTATTCTTCAGTTTTTAATTTGGGCGATTATAGGTTTGGGATTGTTTTTGGGTGCTTCGCTGTTTTTCGGTGTCAATTTAGGGCCTACTTCCAAAGTTCCACCCGAAGTGATGCAAGCAGCACAACAGGAAATAGCAAGTACGGCGCAATTGTATTTGGCTGAATTGTGGAATCTTCCGATTGGGACTTTACTGACTTGTTTTGTGATTTATTTCATTGGAGGCTACTTTTTATACAGTTCCTTTTATGCTGCCATCGGTGCTGCGGTTGACAACGAAACCGATTCACAACAGTTTTTGCTACCGATTATTATGCCTTTAATTTTGGGCGTTTACATCGGGTTTTTTACGGTAATCAATGACCCTCACGGCACGGTAGCCACCATTTTCTCGATTGTGCCTTTGACATCGCCAATCGTGATGCTAATGCGTATTCCTTTTGGCGTACCTTTGTGGCAAATTTTACTTTCAATAGTACTTTTATTCGGAACGTTTTTATTGGTAGTTTGGTTTGCTTCCAAAATTTATCGCGTGGGTATTTTGATGTACGGTAAAAAACCAAGTTGGAAAGAATTGTATAAGTGGTTGAAGTATTAAATTCCAAAAAGTAAATCCCAAAATCCAACTATTGGAATTTGGAATTTTTAAAATTTGAAAATTGTTAAGAATGAGTAAAATATTAATTATAGAAGACGAAGCAGCGATTCGTAGAGTTTTGGTCAAAATTCTTTCAGAGGAGAATGATTCGTATCAAGTAGACGAAGCTGAAGACGGCGCTGTAGGTTTAGAGAAAATAAAAAATACCGATTATGATTTGGTGCTTTGTGATATCAAAATGCCAAAATTAGACGGAGTTGAAGTGTTGGAAGCTGTCAAAAAAATCAAACCTGAAATTCCAATGGTGATGATTTCAGGACACGGCGATATGGAAACGGCCATCAATACGATGCGTTTGGGAGCTTTTGATTATATCTCAAAACCGCCTGATTTGAACCGATTGTTGAATACGGTTCGCAATGCTTTGGACCGAAAAAAATTAGTAGTTGAGAATAAAATTCTAAAGAAAAAAGTCAGCAAAAACTACGAAATGATTGGCGAGAGCGAAGCCATTAATCATATAAAAATGATGATTGATAAAGTAGCTCCTACCGAAGCTAGGGTGTTAATCACAGGACCTAACGGAACTGGAAAAGAATTAGTAGCCCATCAATTGCACGAGAAAAGCGAACGCGCAAGTTTCCCTTTAATCGAAGTGAACTGTGCTGCTATTCCGTCAGAATTGATAGAAAGTGAGTTGTTTGGACACGTCAAAGGCGCTTTTACATCAGCTGTAAAAGACCGTGCAGGAAAGTTTGAAGCAGCAGATAAAGGGACAATTTTCTTGGACGAGATTGGCGATATGAGTCTTTCGGCTCAAGCCAAAGTGTTGCGTGCATTGCAAGAAAGTATGATTACGAGAGTGGGAGCCGATAAAGACATTAAAGTCGATGTTCGTGTGGTTGCTGCAACCAACAAAGACTTGAAACAAGAGATTGCCGAAGGTCGTTTTAGAGAAGATTTGTACCACCGTTTGGCGGTTATTTTAATCAAAGTTCCTGCATTGAATGAACGTCGCACCGATATTCCGATGTTGGTTACACATTTTGCAGAGAAAATTGCTTCAGAACAAGGGAATGCTGTTAAGAAATTCTCAGAGGCAGCCATTAGCTTGCTTCAAGAATACGATTGGACAGGAAACATACGAGAGTTACGCAATGTAGTGGAACGCTTAATAATTCTGGGAGGAAGTGAAATTTCAGAAACCGATGTGAAGTTATTTGCATCAAAATAAATGTAATGATTTAATGATTGATGCAAAAAGAGATTAATAAATGTTTCAATCATTCAATTTTTTAATAACGACAAATGAAACTAAAAAAAATAAACGAGAATCTTCAAAAAGCCTTGATAGAAAATGGTTTGGTAGAAGCCAATGCTATGCAACAGGAGACTTTTTCTACGCTAAAAAGTGGTGCAGATTGTTTGATTATTGCACCAAAAGCAAGCGGAAAAACAACGACTATTGTTATCAATGTAATTCAGCGTTTGGCGGGAGCCAATGAAGAATCTCCAAGGGCTTTGATTGTAGTTGAAGACAAAGCCAAAGTGTTGGCAATGGAAGAGCTTTTTGATAAATACAATCAATACACCAAGTTAGAAGTATACGGTGTACACGATAAAGGCGATATGGACTATGATAAAAATTACATATCCACAGGTATCGATGTTTTGATTGGTACACCTAGTCGATTGAATGAAATGTTCTCTTCTGCAGGTTACAATGTCAATCGTTTAAAAATGTTCATCATTGATGACACTGACCCTATATTGAAATTACGTCACGAAACCAAAATTATGCGTATTTCAAACAGTATTGCCAAAACGCAGCGTATCATTTTTGCAGAACAAATTACGGAACGAATTGATTTGTTGGCAGAGAAAATGCTAATCGAACCTTTTGAGTTTGATTTCGATGAAGAAGAGGAAGAGGAAGAGGACGAAGAAGATACAGAATAGATTTTAGACGTTAGATTTTAGAAAGCAGCCCTCAGAATTGAGTCTTTGCGGTTAAATTTAACTCAACAACAACCCTCAACAACAACCAACTAACTAACTAACTAACTAACTAACTAACTAACTAACTAACTAACTAACTACAAACCATAAACCACAACCAATCAACAACCAACCCTCAACAACAAACATAAAACAGTATGGGATTAATGAAAGTGTTTTCAGGCAGTGAAATATTAGCACTAGCCTTACAAGAAAAATTAGAAACAGCGGGAATCGATACCGTAAAAAAAGACAATATTCAATCGGCTCGTTTGGGTGGATTTGGTGGTTCCGATTTGGCCATTGAAATTTTTATTCAAGAAACAGATTTTGCTAAGGCGAATCCAGTTATCGAGGATTTTAGAATGAGTATTTAAATTGTTTCCATAAGTTATGAAATACAAAATGCTAGTTTTAGATATGGATGACACGCTGTTGACAGACAATCATACCATTTCTAAAGAGAATCGAGCCATGATTGCTATGGCACAAGAAAAGGGTGTTGAAGTGGTTTTGGCATCAGGAAGACCTACGCCAGCGATGACACATTATGCAAAAGACTTGCAAAATAGTTATATGATTTCGTTCAATGGTGCTGTAGTTACCGATTTAAAAAAGGATACCGTAATTTTTGAGCAATCGTTGACTAAAGAGCAAATTCATGAGCTACATGATTATAGTTTGAAAATGAAAACGCATATCATTACGTATATTAATGATACGATTGTAAGCGAAACCCACTCTGAATTTATTGAGGTAGAACGAAGCATAACGGGTATGCCGCACGAACTAGTTCCTGATTTTAAAGCAGCTGTAACTTCTAATGCAGTAAAATGTATTTTACTTGAAGACCCTTCTTATTTGAAAACGGTAGAAACCGATTTGAAACAAGCAATGCCAGATTTAAGTGTGTCCATGTCGAAACCTTTCTTTTTGGAAGTTGCACCTAATGGCATCGACAAAGCCGCAAGTATTGCATTTTTGGCGAAGAAATTAGACATTGACCAAAGCGAAATTATAGCAGTAGGAAATGCAGGAAACGATTTGACTATGATTCAATATGCGGGATTAGGCGTTTGGGTGGATAATGTAACTCCCGAATTGAGAGGTTTTGGAGATGTTATTGTAGCTTCGAATAATAATCACGGCGTAGCCGAGGTTATCGAACGATATATATTGAGTTAAAACTTTTTAACCGAAAAAAAACGGGAAAGTATTCATTGTACTTTCCCGTTTTTATTTTTATAGCTAGTGATTATATTTTGGCTACTGATACAAAATATTTGTTTCCGTCACCCATTGTTAATTTTACGCGTTCATCACAAAGGTCAATAGCGTGTGTCTTGCTTTCATAACAATTGCAAGAGGTGTTTTTGTCTTTTGCCATTGGGGTTTCACATTTTACATTTTTAAAAGCTGTAAGTTGTGGGTTGTATAACGTAACCAAATCGGTAGAGGCGGTAACCAAAGTAATGATACTCGCACTGTTATCGTTGGTAATTCTATAGACAATTCTGTCGGTGTAGTTTACACCGTCAATCATCACTTTTCGGATGTAAGTGTACGCAATAGAGCTAGTTTCGGCTTCTTTTACTTCGAATTTAAATCCTAAAGCTCGAATTTCTAAATCAAATTTTTGTTGTGAGTTGTAATTGGCCCAATTGGTTAGGGTCGCAACTGTAGGAAAAGTGTTTGTTTTGCTAGTAGTATTTTGGCCGTAGCTGCTCAAAATAGCCAATAGCATGAAGTAGATTGTGGGGAAAAATGCTTTCATGTTGGTTGTACTAATTTTTTTGCCTACTCTAGTTGGTTTTCGGCTTACCCATTTTCTTAATTTATTGATTGTAAGTGCAATAGGTTTTTGTGTTTACTGCAATGCAATATAGAATTTAAATTATCATCTGCAAAATTTGAGGTAGGAAATATAGTATTCTAGTTAGGTATAGGAGAGGTGTACTTTTTGCTTAATATAAAGTATTGGTATTTAATGAGTAATGGTAATTTTTACTTTCAAAAAAAAATATTTGATTCGAAAATTATTCTAAAGCATTGTTTTTCATATCCTGATTTTTGTTTGTAATTTTGCAACCTCAATTTTTTGACAACGATTTCATTAATTGAGCTATCTTATGGAAAATAAAAAACGAGTTGCCTTCTATACGCTGGGTTGTAAACTGAACTTTTCAGAAACTTCAACCATAGCGAGAAATCTTCAGGAAGAAGGCTTTGAAAGAGTTGATTTTGAAGAAGTAGCAGATATGTATGTTATTAATACGTGTTCTGTTACAGAAAATGCAGACAAACAATTCAAGCAAGTCGTGCGTAAAGCGATGAAGCTGAACGACAAAGCTTTCGTGGCCGCCGTTGGTTGTTATGCACAATTAAAACCAGAAGAACTCGCCGATGTTGACGGTGTAGATTTGGTTCTGGGTGCCACAGAAAAATTCAAATTAGCAGATTACATTAACGATTTATCCAAAAACGATTTTGGTCAAGTGCATTCTTGCGAAATTTCCGAAGCCGATTTTTATGTAGGCAGTTATTCAATTGGCGACAGAACAAGAGCTTTTCTTAAAATACAAGACGGTTGCGATTACAAATGTACCTATTGCACGATTCCACTAGCGAGAGGAATTTCTAGAAGTGATGCTTTAGAAAATGTATTAAAAAATGCTTCCGAAATTTCAAAACAAGGGATTAAAGAAATAGTGCTTACGGGTGTGAATATTGGCGATTACGGAAAAGGAGAGTTCGGGAATAAAAAACACGAGCACACCTTCCTTGATTTGGTAAAAGCACTCGACGAAGTAGAGGGAATAGAACGCCTTCGTATTTCGTCTATCGAACCTAATTTATTGAAAAACGAAACTATTGATTTTGTTTCCAAAAGCCGAACATTTGTACCGCATTTTCATATTCCTTTGCAATCTGGAAGCAATGAAATTTTGGGTAAAATGAAACGTCGTTACCAACGCGAAGTGTATACTGATAGAGTAGCAAACATCCGTCAAGTAATGCCACACGCTTGTATTGGTGTGGATGTTATCGTTGGATTTCCAGGAGAAACCGATGAGCATTTCTTAGAAACCTATCATTTCTTGAATGATTTAGATATTTCTTATTTACACGTTTTTACCTATTCAGAACGAGATAATACCGAGGCAGCTGTGATGGAAGGTGTAGTTCCTAATAACGTTCGCGCCAAACGTAGCAAAATGTTACGTGGTTTATCGGTGAAGAAACGTCGTTCGTTTTACGAAAGTCAATTAGGAACCCAAAGAACGGTTTTGTTTGAGGGCGAAAATAAAGAAGGCTACATTCACGGTTTTACTGAAAATTATGTAAAAGTGAAAACCCCTTGGAATCCTGAATTAGTGAATACTTTACACGAGGTACAATTGACCCGAATGGACGAAGACGGAAGTGTTCGTATGGAGTTTTTGAATGTAACAGTGTAATTAAAGCACTTTTTTGTAATAGCATAAAGCGAGTAAGAATAATATCTTACTCGCTTTTTTTTAGTTCCAAATTGCTTTTGAAATTAAAAGCAACCCTTAATTTACAGCTTCTACCAAGCGAATGAATTCGGCTTTGTATCCTTCAGAGTCGTTCGCCAAGCCTTGTTTTGCCAAAGCAATAATGTCTTTTGAAGAAGAATTCCCAATCAGTTTTGAATCTCTTAATTTTAAACCGAACCAAGCAACGGCATTGCTAAATTTAAAATCATCGGTGGTGTTTTGTAGCAAGCTACTTTTGTTTTCTATGGTTTGTACCATTTCGATGCTTTGGTCTCCATCTGGTTTTTTGTAACGGAATTTTATGGTGGCTAACTCGTTAGTGTATTTATTTTCTGTTGGAGTAGTGGTGGTGTATTTTAGTTCATCCGCTTCTGTATAAAATTTACTTTTGCTGCCCGCTGGTATAATTTCATACAAAGCTGTTACCGAATGATTGCTTCCTAATTCTCCCGCATCAATGGCATCATTTTTAAAATCTTCGGGTCTTAGTTTACGGTTTTCATATCCAATCAATCGGTAAGCTTTCACTTGGTTGGGATTGAATTCAATTTGAATTTTTACATCTTTAGCAATTGCAAACATCGAGCCTTTAAATTCTTTACCCAAAAAACGATTCGCTTCTTGAATGGTATCAATGTAAGCATAATTGCCATTTCCTTTATTGGCTAAAATTTCCATTTTACTGTCTTTATAATTCCCCATTCCGTAGCCTAAACAAGTTAAGAATACACCAGATTTTCTTTTTTCTTCGATGAGGTTTTCCATATCAGCATTGGAAGAACTTCCTACATTAAAGTCGCCATCAGTAGCCAAAATCACTCTGTTGTTGCCTCCTTTGATGAAGTTTTCTGCCGCAATTTTGTATGCAAGCGTAATGCCTTCACCACCTGCTGTACTTCCTCCTGCGTTGAGTTTTTCTAATGCATTATTTATGGATTCTTTTTCATCTCCCGAAGTTGGAGGTAATACTAGACCTGCCGCTCCAGCATATACTACAATCGATACTTTGTCTTTGGCTCTCAACTCATTTACCAATATTTTCATAGACTGTTTTAGTAAGGGCAATTTATTAGCATCACTCATAGAACCTGAAACATCAATTAAGAAAACCAAATTCGAGGCTGGCAAATCAAGGGTCGGAATGTTTTTTCCTTGCAATCCAATTTTTAAAATTTTAGTATCGGTATTCCACGGACTGTGACTCAATTCGGTTTGAATAGCAAACGGATGTTGGTCATTAGGTTGTGCGTAATTGTATTTGAAAAAATTAACCATTTCCTCCACACGAACCGCATCTTTAGGTACTTTTTGTCCATTGTTAATCATACGTCTTACATTGGTGTAGGAGGCATTATCAACATCAATAGAAAAAGTGGAAAGCGGTGCTGTTTTAGGGCTTTCAAATGCATTTTCTACAAAACTTTCGTAGTCTTCATCATTGATTGGTTCTGGTTGATAAGGATGGAGTTGTTGTAGTCTTTTGTTTATTTCTTTCTCGCTTAAGTTTTTATAGATTTCATTTTTTGAGGTGATAATCAAGACACCATTTGCAGCTTTTGCTCCGTATATAGAAGTGGCAGCACTGTCTTTGAGTACTTTTATATCTTGAATATCGTTCGGGTTGATTTTAGCTAGAGCATTCGATTTTACAGGCACACCATCAATGATATACAGTGGCTCATTTTTAGAAGAACTACTTTTGACACCTATGATGAAATTGTTTTGCGGAGCGTTGGCAATAGCGTTAGTGTTAGACGAAATGGTCACTCCTGCGACACGACCTTCGAGCTTTTGAACGGATGCAGCGGTCGAGGCTTTCTTTTTTTCATAGAAAGTATTATCCGATTCGTATTCGGCGTTACTGCCGTAGCCTACTACGACTACTTCATTTAGGGACATTTGGTCTGCCACTAATTTTACATTAATGATGTTTTGTTCTCCCACTTTTTTAGTTTGCGGTTTATAACCAATGTAACTAAACACCAATTGGTCTCCTTTTTGCGCTTGAATGGTATACTTGCCATCAAAATTTGTACTGGCGTTTGCTTTTGAGTTTTTGTTGACAATGGTAACTCCAGGAAGCGGACCTGAGGTGTCAGAAACGGTTCCTGTGATTGTTTTTTCTTGTGCTTTTGTTACGAAACATATAAGCATAGCAAGGCCTAATGAAATAAGTTTTACGTTTTTCATAATCGTGTTTTTTTAAGATTAGTGTTAGGGTATTCCTATTTTTGGACTGCGGGTTTTCCTGTTTTTGTAGTGATAATTACGACTCCTTTTTTACCTTTTTCACCATATTTTGAAACGGCATCGGTGTCTTTGAGAATGACAATGGTCTTAATGTCTTGATGATTGAGAGGCGCGTAAGGACTCTTGGGCTGTGGACCAAACAAATCGTCTTCCGAGAAGTAATTGCCATCAATGATATAAAGCGGATTGTCTAAGACTATCACCGACTCTAAGTTCTCGGGTTTAAAATTAGAAAGTTCTTGTTGCATAATGCGTTCTCTTTTTGAGGCATTACTGTCCGAGAGCGCTGTGTTGTCAATCACAACCAACGGACTACTTTTTTTAGCACGCTCTTGACTTTTTTCAGCAAAAGCCATTTTGTAATTGGCTTTTTCTTTGGCTACTGAAGCAGGAGCCGCCAATTTTTGTTCTATTGCATTCGATTCAGCATCCTTTTCATCCGCTACTTCCAAATTTGCGTTTGCTGTAACGATTTCAGGAATACTAATAGCATTTGTAGCACTACTCATTATCGTGTCTTTGGATTGCGTGTTATGAACCGCAACTTCTTGCCCAATAATGTTATCGATGATTTCTTCCTCTTCCGCTTTTTGTATGATGATAGGAGAACTACTAGTTTTATTTTCGTTAGTTTCAACAGCCGATGGATTGTTTTTTGTGGTTGTAGTAACTACCTTTGGAGCTTCTTGAATACTTTTCGGGCTAGACGAATTCAAGAACTGAAATCCAATCGAAAGCACCAATAAAAGCGATGCGGCTACGGCGATTTTTTGCCATAAAGCGATAGTTTTTTTAGCTTCTTTTTTGTCTAGTTTCTCTTCTAAGCGCGACCATACTTTTTCCATTCCAGGAAAATCTTGGTTTTCAGCATTTCGCTCGGCTTCTTTTATTTGTTCGAATAATTTATCTTGATAGTCCATAACTATTTTGCTTTTTGATAATAGAGGTTGTTCACCAGTTCCTTTAGTTTACTTTTGGCGGCATTCAATTGTGATTTTGAGGTGCCCTCAGAGATTTGTAACAAATTTGCAATCTCTTTGTGTCCATAGCCTTCTATCACAAAAAGAGTGAAAATAGTTTTGCAACCCTCAGGAATATGATTCAAAAGTTCCAATAAATCGGCTTCTTCAAGCGCTGTGATTTCTTCGGTAAAAGGTTGCGAAAGCAATTTCACATCATCCAAATACATATTGAAATTGGTACTTTTTTTAATTGCTGCCAAACAGTGATTCACCGTTATTTTTCGGCACCAAGCCTCAAAAGCCAGCACCTCTTTCAACTGGTCTATTTTGGTGAAAATAGTATAAAAAGCGTCGGCCAAAACTTCTTCAATATCTTCCTCCTTTTTAAGATAGCGCTTGCAAGTGCGATACAGCTTGGGCGCCATATAGTCATACACCTCGCGCTGAGCATCACGGTGCATTTTTTTGCAGTTAGAGAGTAGGGTTTCGTTTATCACAATTGATGTCTTTATTACTAAAGAGCGATTAAAAAACAAAAAGGTTGGGAAGCCTATCAAAAAAACATTCTTTTTTTAGCACAATCATCATAAATTCTAGTTTTAAAAATGAATGAAGGAGCGCCAACACTAGGCTTTCTGGTTAGCAGGTTTCCCGCTGTACGTTATATCTTTTTTATAACTGTCAGGTCCAAAAACCTGCCAGTTATAAAAAAGGATGCCACTTCCATCCTTTAGATTTGCTAAATAAATTTAAAGTACTTTTAATCAACAACCAAACTGACAAAGTGAACCTTCTCTTCGATCAAAGTTAGCTACTTATGCCCCGATTAGGACTTTGTCAGTTTTATTGAATAATCTTCAGAATAGTAATTAAGGTTATAATGCCTATTATCAAGGATATGAATGTATTCAATAGCTGGTTGCTAATTTTAAAACATTATCTTATGAGCAAATTTAAACATTTTCTAGGCATCGATGTATCCAAAGAGTATTTTGATGTAGTTTTAATTATGAATGGAGAAAAAGAAAAACCAATTCATAATCAATTTGTAAATGATTCCAAAGGAGTAAAAACATTAAATCAATGGCTTAAAAAGCAAAGGGCTACAAATCTAGAAACCCTTGTTTGCTTAGAACATACTGGTATGTATGGGAAATTAATCATTAAATATTTAATGATTTTTAATTATTCTCTTTGGGTGGAGATGTCTTTAAAAATTATAAGAAGTATGGGACTTCAAAGAGGTAAGAATGATAAAATTGATGCAGAAAGGATTGCTATTTATGCAATGAAAAATCTGCAGGATGCCGTAATTTATAAAGCTCCCAGTAAAACTGTTGAAAAAATCAGAAGTCTAATGTCATTAAGGGAAAAGTTGATTCTTACCAAATCTACTTTGATGCGAAATTCAAAAGAAATAAAATCTTTAGATCCCGAATTATCAAAACTCTCTGAGAAGTTTCAAAAGAAAACCTTAAAAGGGATTACTTCGGATCTAAAAGAAATAGAGAAACAATTAGATGTATTCATAAAGGGAGATGAAAACTTAAACAAAATTTATTCGCTAGCCATTTCGGTTCCTGGAGTTGGTAAAGTAACGACTTTATATTTAATCTGTTTTACTAATGAATTTAAAGCCTATTCATCGCCACGACAACTAGCTTGTTACGCGGGTGTGGTTCCTTTTGAGTATACTTCAGGAAAAAGCATAAGATCAAAACCGAGAGTTCACCATATGGCTAATAAAAAACTTAAAAAGCATTTGCATATGTGTGCGCTATCAGCAGTGAATCACGACCCCGAGATGAAAGAATATTTTAAAAGAAAAGTGGCTGAAGGAAAAAATAAAATGCTTGTAATTAACAATATACGAAACAAATTAGTACATCGTATATGTGCTTGTATTAGAGAGAATAAAACATTTGAAGTTAGAAAAGCAGCATAAAAAAATGTTCGTTTTTTACAGTTTTACATTGATTAGGGTAAGAGCAAACAGGTTTATTTGAAAAGAAACTTGTCTTGATAAAATTTATGATGTTTACGAATAAAAATAACTTATGAAAGGCACAAAAACCTTTGTGTAATTCTTATTCGAAGGTTTGTTATGTCTTTTTTTAAACTAAAAAATAAATAATTTTTTAGTTTGTATATGTCATAGTAATCGGGGCTATGAGCCAACATAGTGCTTTTTTGGAAGCAATTTAAGTTGCTACTTAAAGCGTACTCTTGTCAAGTACTAATTTATAAATATTCGTTTCCAATACCTCTGAGTCTTTGTCTTCGCATAACAAAAACTCCACTGTTTTGTCCGAATTTTGATAGAGAGTAAGACCTTCAAATTTATGCGTATCGCTTATTTTTTGGGTAAACTCTAGTTTCATCGTTTCTATATCTATTATCCCAATCAAGCTTCCCTTCACTTCTCCATCATTATACGTCGATTGTGTATCTTCGGCGGTAGCCAAAAAATAAATTTTAGCATCCACCAAAACGGCATCGGTAAAACTGCTACGCACGCCATTAATTTTAGGCAACTTATACTCGTTGCTAATCATATTGAATTCATTGATTAGGTTTTTACCATAAATCGTAAAAATCACATTTTTGCTCTTTTTCCCGTTCCCCCGATTAAAAAGTAGCCATTCTTTTCCAGTATAAATAGCCCCTTCCAGATTAAAATCATCGGGTTTGATTTGACCAAAGCTTTGCATTACGCCATACAAATCGGTCAAATCATTGGTTTTAATCTCTTTTTCGGTGGTATTAATTTCCACCATTTTGTTGCGTTTAGGAGTAGAACCAGAACCAAAAACATACAACTTGTCTTCAAAACTCGTTATGGCTTCAAAATCGGGTTTGTCTTTTTTAGCAATATTTACGCTGGCGTTTTCAATAATAGCGTGTTGCTGCAAGTCTTTGGCTTCCATATTGTATTCGTATAGATACCCGCTGTTATCACCAATAACATATAAGGAAGGCGATTTATAAATAAGACCAGAAGCAGAACCAATTCCTATGATTTGAAATAAAAGCTCGAGTGTGAATTTTTCCATTGCATTATAATATTTGTATCCAAATTCCATTTAAGTGCGGTATCCAGATGAATTAAAAAGCAACTAAAGTAGTGATTTGTCAGCAGAATCTTTTCGTTTAGGCGGACTTTAAAAGTTTCTTAGTATACTTTTTTAGGACAACTGCTTGGGTCTGGCTTCTCATTGTTAATTCAATTTAAACCCTATATGTACTCATTGTTACGTTGTAAATTTTAGATTAAATTATACTATAAAATCTTACGGATTGATAGCTGTTTCTTAATCCCAACGTGATAATGTGTTTAAATTCATACTCTTATTTTGTGGGTATAAAAAAAACATATAACAATGAAAAAACTAATTTTACCCTTATTGTGTTTGGTTTCACTTATTTCTTGTGAGAACGACTCTAATGACGCTAAACCAACTAGTGTGGTATTGGCAAATCAATCAGTAACTCCAGTATTGCTTACTAAAAAAGCAGGTTTTGAAAACGTGGAGTTATTCTCTTTAATTTCTTCTGATGATGTATTGGCTGGAAGTCCAAAATTCGTTTTTGGAGGTTCTGCTGACGGTTCTGGTTTGTTAAGAAACGAAGACGGAACATTTACTTTTTTGGTAAATCACGAAGACAATTTTGCGGTTTCTAGAGTTACTCTTGATAAAACCTTCAAACCTTTGAAAGGAGAATATTTATTAAACTCAGACGGAGGATTCTGGAGATTATGTAGTGCAACAATGGTGACTCCATCAGAACACGGATTTGGACCACTATTCTTAACTTCTGGAGAATCAGGAGAAGAGTCACTTACGCACGGTTTAGACCCTTTCGCTAGTGTGACTGAAGCATCTAGAAACAGAGGTTTAGAAGCTTTAGGAAGACTAAATGCCGAAAATGCAGTGCCATTAAATGCAAAGGCTTACCCTGGAAAAACAGTTATTCTATTAGGTGATGACGATTCAGATACTTACGGTGGTCAAGTTTTTATGTATGTTGCTGATAAAGTGGGCGATTTGCAAAATGGTTCTTTGTATATGATGAAGCGTAATGACGACAATCAAAGAGAAAAAGATATTGCTGTTAACCAAAAATATCCTGTTTCATTTGTAAAAATAGAAAATCATAAAAGTTTGACGGGAGCTGCCATCAATGCTTCAGTGAACACACTAAAAGCGCTAAAGTTTGGTCGTGTTGAAGATTTGGATTACAAAAAAGGAAGCGTTGAAGGAACTAGAGAAATTTATTTTAACGTAACGGGACAAAATACTACAGGTACCAATGCTGATGCTTCTAGAACCAAATACGGTCGTGTGTATAAATTAAATTTAGATGCTAAAAATCCATTAATCGGAAACTTAGAAGTGATTTTAGATGGCGATGACCGTAACGGGGTGGCAGGGAAATTTCAAAATCCAGACAATATATGTGTAACTAAAAATTATGTATATATTCAAGAAGATTCTAATGGTTACGGTGATGAAACGCACGATGCTTATATTTATCAATACAATATGGCTACCAAACAATTAAAAGTAGTTTTCGAATTAGACCATCGTCGTACTGCTTCCGATGCTGCTACTTATAATGTTGGTACTGCTTCAAAATTTGGAAGCTGGGAATATGGTGCTATGATTGATGTATCGGAGCAATTAGGCATCGATGATACCTTTTTATTATCTGTACAACCTCATACTTGGAGAGGTGATAAATACAAAGGCGTAGACGGAGGAACAAAACGTCCTTCAGAAAATCAAGCCAGTCAAATAGTACTAATCAAAGGATTAGCTAGATAATACCTTTTTTTGTTTCAACTTAACCACGATTGTTTGTAAGCAATCGTGGTTTTAGTTTATAATGTATCCGCTTTTATATGAGATTGTAAATGCAACAACCCTTTTATTTATGAAAAGATATTTTTTCTTATTGCTACTATGCTCTTTTTTTTCTTGTGAAAAAAAGGAAAACACACATAGCCTCATTTCATCCAATTTTACACGAAACGTAACTGAATTAATTCAAGAAGTCAATCAATTAAAAGCTTTAGTTGCCTCAGATGCCAAGCTTTCAGCGATTCAAAATCAATTTTTAAAAGCTAGAAATAGCTACAAAAAATTGGAATGGATGAGCGAGTACTATTACCCAACAGTTTCTAAATCAATTAACGGACCTGCAATTCCTGAGTTTGAAGAAAATGATGGCATAACAGTTCCTCCTGAGGGCTTTCAAGTAATAGAAGAATTTTTGTTTCCTAAATATGATGTAGCTACTAAATCAGATTTAGAAATGGAAATAGGCGTATTGAGGTCTAATTTGAATCGATTACAAAAGGTTTCGGAAAAAACCACCTTAGCGGATACTTATATTTTTGATGCGTTGCGACTATCCATTTTTAGAATGATTACCCTCGGAATTACGGGCTTTGATTCTCCAGTTGCACTGCATTCCATACCAGAAGCAAAAGTAGTTCTAGAAAGCATAGGGGAAAATGTAACTTTTTATAAAAACACTTTGGATGCTAAGTCATTTCAAGCCCTTTCAGCTACTCTTTCTCAAGGAACAAAATACCTAGCAACTCATACCAACTTCAATGCTTTTGATAGAGCGTATTTTATAAAAAATATAGCTAATCCATTGAGTAAACAGTTATATCAATGTCAAAAAAGTGCTTCGATTCCGTTTGTAAAAGAGACCAGAGCACTAAAAACTACAGCGCAAACGCTCTTTGATAAAGAGGCTTTTGATATAGAAGCTTTCAATGGTTTTCCTGATTATAAAACCACTCCAGAAAAAATTGCCTTAGGAAAAAGATTGTTCAATGACCCTATTTTGTCAGGCAACAATTCACGTTCTTGCGCTTCTTGTCACCATTCTGATATTGCTTTTACAGATGGTTTAGAACAAACCATTTCTTTAGATGGCAAAACCAAAGTCAAGCGAAACACCCCCACTTTGATGAACATTGCTTTCCAACGTGCTTTCTTTTATGATTCTAAAGTAAGTTATCTCGAAGACCAAGCCGTGGCTGTCATTACAAACGAAATCGAAATGCACGGTTCTCTTGAAAAATCAGTAAAAGCCTTGCAAAAAGATAAAAAGTACGTAGCCGAATTCAAAAAAGCATTTCCTAAAAATGAGATTAACGAATTCGGAATCAAAAATGCCTTGGCTTCCTACGTTCGCTCTTTGAGCAATTATAATTCAAAATTTGATGCATATATGCGTGATGAAGTCGAATATTCGACAGATGAAAAAGCAGGTTTTAATCTATTTGCTGGCAAAGCCAAATGCGCTACTTGCCATTTTATTCCTTTAACCAACGGGACAGTCCCACCTAATTTTATGAAAACAGAAAGCGAAATTTTAGGAGTACCCAATAGGCATAATTATTTAGATGCCGATTTAGGAAAATATGAATTGACCCAAGCCGAAATTCATAGAAATTCATTTAAAACACCCACCATCAGAAACATTGAGCTAACGGCTCCGTATATGCATAATGGTGTTTTCAAAACTTTAGAAGAAGTCATTGATTTTTATAACAAAGGTGGTGGAATTGGACTTGGATTTAAAGTGCCTAATCAAACCTTGCCAGAAGATGAATTACTGCTTTCAGATAAGGAAAAGAAGCAGTTAATTGCTTTTATGAAAACCCTTACCGATAAGCGAAATTAAGAAAGTTCTTTGGTCTGTAGTGCTTTATTCAAGGTCGATTGGAAGGTTTCAAAAATGATTTTTTTTAAACTAATTTCTATTCAAAGAATCGATTTCTTCTGATTACCTTTGCCGACCTAAAAAGCACTATAATGAACTTGTCACAATACACCAAAGAGTTTTCACAGAACATAAAATTGGCCTATCCTGTAGTTTTAGGAATGCTAGGTCACACCTTAATTGGTATTGTGGATAACTATATGGTGGGCAATTTAGGTTCTACAGAATTGGCAGCGGTTTCGTTAGGCAATAGTTTTATATTTTTGGCGCTCTCTGTAGGTATTGGTTTTTCTACAGCCATTACTCCATTGATTGCAGAGGCAGATGCGGAACAAAACACCAAAAAAATCCGAACGACTTTTCATCACGGATTGTTGTTGTGTACAATTTTAGGCGTTGTCTTGTTCGTTTTGACCGTCTTGTCCAAGCAACTGATGTATTTTATGAACCAGCCCGAAACAGTTGTTGTTTTGGCAGCTCCATACATTGACTGGGTGGCTTTTTCGTTGATTCCTGTAATCATTTATCAAGGGTACAAGCAATTTGCCGATGGATTGTCTCAAACCAAATATTCTATGTATGCCATATTTTTTGCCAATGTGGTACACGTGTTTTTTAACTATGTCTTGATTTATGGTGTTTGGTTTTTTCCAAAGTTAGGTATTGTAGGTGCTGCTTTAGGAACCGTTATTTCTAGAATCTTGATGGTGATTTTTATGCATTATATTATGAAGCATAACTCCATTATGAAACGCCATTTTAAAAATTTCACCTTCAAAGAAATCAAAAAATCGATTTTAAAAAAAATCATCAATCTAGGATTGCCCTCAGCGATGCAAATGTTGTTCGAGGTTACTTTATTTACCGCTGCGATTTGGCTTTCTGGAACTTTGGGTAAAAACAATCAAGCGGCCAACCAAATTGCGTTAATTTTAGCCTCTTCTACTTTTATGGTAGCAATGGGATTGAATGTAACGGCAATGATACGTGTAGGTCACGCCAAGGGAGCCGCCGATTTTAAAGGATTAATTGTGGTAGCACGTTCTATTTTTTTATTGGCAATCCTTATTGAATCGCTATTTGCCATTTTATTTATTGTATTCCATAATTATTTGCCACATTTATTTTTGAATACTGCTGATGTTTCTCAATTGGCCGACAACAATGAAATTATAATGATAACGGCCAAATTGTTATTGGTTGCAGCAGTTTTTCAAATTTCAGATGGGGTTCAAGTGGTTGTTTTGGGAGCCTTGAGAGGACTTCAAGATGTCAAAATTCCAATGTACATTACCTTCGTAGCTTATTGGATGGTTGGGTTTCCAGTATCCTTTTACTTAGGGAAATATACCGAACTTCAGGCGGTAGGAATTTGGATTGGATTATTAGCGGGATTGACGGCAGCGGCAGTATTTTTATACATTCGATTTTCTCGATTGACCAAGAAACTGGTTCTTTTGAACACAGCCGAATAAAGTTTTTCTTATAAATGTAACTTCTGTTTTATTTCCTCGTATAATAAGCATATCAACTAAACCAAAAAAAATGATAGTATTTATTATTCTCGGAATAATTTTGTTAGTCGTTAGTTTTACTTTAAACAACAACGCTAATCCTTTATCTAAATTTTCTAATCTTTTAAAAATTATTGGTGTTCTATTACTCCTAATCGGAGTTTTTTCTTCGATGTTCAAGCAAATCGACGCGGGTAAAGTAGGCGTAAAATCGCTTTACGGTAGTGTACAGCCCGATGTTTTAGAAAGTGGACTTCACGTAGTTAATCCACTTTTGGATATTACTGTTTTTGATGTGCAAACACAAAACTATACTATGTCAGCTGTTCATAGTGAAGGGGCTCAAGAAGGTGATGATGCGATTAGAGTATTATCTAATGACGGATTGGAAGTTGTTATTGACTTGACGGTTTTGTATCGTGTAATCCCAAATGAAGCACCTAAAATTTTGAAAGGAATTGGAGAAAGCTACACCGATAAAATTGTACGCCCAGTAACGAGAACCCGTATTCGCGACAATGCTGTTTATTATGATGCAGTGGCCTTATATTCGACCAAAAGAAATGAATTTCAGCAACGTATTTTCAAAAGTATTGAAGCCGATTTTAAATCTAGAGGATTGGTGTTAGAGCAATTGTTGATTCGAAATATCAATTTGCCAGAATCTGTAAAGAAAACCATCGAAAGTAAAATTAATGCCGAACAAGATGCTCAAAAAATGACCTTTGTTTTGCAAAAAGAAAAGCAAGAAGCGGAACGTAAAAGGGTAGAAGCACAAGGTATCGCAGATTACCAACGTATCATTTCTTTAGGTTTAACAGACAAACAATTGCAATACGAACAAATCAAGGCACAAAAAGAAATTGCTACTTCACCCAACACTAAAATTATTTTTATGGGAAAAGGAAGTGCGCCAGTGATTCTTTCGGATAAATAGTTTTTTGAGGTTAATCGGTTATTTGTTTAATCGGTTAACTGTTACGAACTGAATGCTTAAATTTGTAAAAAGTTATACGCTTAGCATAGCTTTGAAGTAAAATATAGTCAATAGACAACAAACAATAAACAACAAACAAAAATGGAATTACCAAAATTTTTACTAGGCGACAATACCGACTTTCCAGACGATATTTTTATCATTCATATGGATTATCCTCGATTTATCATTAATCTTAAAGATGATGAGGTAGAGTTTTTAGAAGAACCCGAAGATTTAGACGAAGCCGAATTGAACGCCGAAATGGAAGGTTTAATCGAACAAGCGAATGCGTTTTATGACCGCGAAATAGCACGATTCGAAGAGGAATAAGCTGTCCTTATGAAGAAGTTATTTGTAATAATGCTCGTTTTTACAGCCATTATCGCTATCATTGATGGTGTAATGGACTTTGGTGATTTAAATTTCAAACCTGTAACGGGAAACACCATTACTGATTGGTTGAATGGCCTCAGACATAATTATGGATTAATTATCAAAAAATTACTCCAAATAGGGATTGGAGTAGGAGTGATTAAGTTTTGCTACGATTGGTTTTGTGATGAAGAAGCTTTAGCAAATGAAAAGGAATCTGCTTAAAAAGTACAAACTAAGTTATTAACTAGTAGCAGATAAAATAGTAAGAGATATAGCGGCAGTTAATGGAACAACAACTCCATTAACTGCCTTTTTTTATTTCTGGGTTGAGTATTTGCTCTTTTTGTATAAATACGAAGCCGTAATCACGTGACTCAACGCATCCTTTGCCAGCTCTTTGTTCAGAGGTACTGGCGTAAAAATGGTGTCTTTTGAAACTTTAAATTGCAATGGTTCTTTGTTGGGTTGCATAATAACCACTTGGTCTTCTACTCGGAAGGCATTCACATCGTGAAACTGCATAATCGCTCTTCCTTGGGTTGTAGCAGGCAAACGGAACAGATTTCGACCTGGCATTGGCGTGATAACATTCATTCCAATTTTACTCAATGTGGTAGGTTGGATGTCAATTTGGCTACACAATTTTTCATATTTGGCATTTTTTGGAATGTTGGGACCAATCAACAAAGCGGGTATATGAAATTTATGAATAGGCACTAAATGTTTTCCGTAAGTTCTAGTATTGTGGTCGGCAATGACCAAGAAAATGGTGTTTTTGTAATAGGCCTCTTTTTTGGCTAATGCAAAAAACTTTCCAATCGCATAATCGGCATATTTCATTGCATTATGGACGGTGTTTTTAGGCTTTTCGTACAACTGAATTCGGCCATCAGGGAACTCAAATGGTTCGTGATTCGAAGAGGAGAAAACCAGCGACACAAAAGGTTTGTCTTTTAGTGTTTTGAAATACGCATTGGCTTTGACCATTACATCTTCGTCGGACCAACCCCAAGTACCGTGAAAAGCACTGGTTTTAGGGTCATATTGCGGTTCGTCAATGATGGTGCTAAAGCCGTTTCCGTTAAAAAAAGCGCCCATATTATCAAAGTTGGCCATTCCTCCATAAATAAAACTGGTGTCATATCCTTTTGCTTTCAATAAACTAGCAATGGTATAAAAGTCTTTTTGAGAGTTATTCAGTTTGACCACACTTTCTGAAGGCGAAGGCAGAAAACCAGTGACAACGGCTTCAATCCCGCGAACACTTCTAGTACCTGTCGAGTACATATTGGTAAACAGCGTTCCTTCTTTCGTCAATTTATCAAATTCTGGTGTTAGTGGTAATCCGCCCAAACTTCCCACATATTCGGCGCCTAAGCTTTCTTCCAAAATAATAACAATATTGTAAGGCTTTTGTAGCATCGTATCGGATTCACTTTTGTGAAGTAATGGAAAATTGGCATCAACAAAATCTTCTGGTTTTGCATCCATATATTTTTTTACGCGAGTAATGGCTTCTTCGGGTTTCATTTTTCCGTACATCTTATCGGAGTTTCCTTCATTCTTTAAAGAATACACAGCAAAACCAAGCGTGTAAAAGGAGTTCAATCCCAAACAATTCGTTAACTGGTCAGTAGAGAAAATAGCGTTACTAGCATTTATCGGTCTTTTGGAAGTCAAACTTGAACGCGCACCAAAAAACAACAAAAAAGCGACTAAAGGGAATAGAAGTAATTTGGTTTTATAAGACGCTTTTCCAACTCCAAAAAGCTGTTTTCTAAACCGAATTAATGCATAAATAAAGGCCGATAAGAAAACGATGGTAGCCAAAATCGAAGGCAAATAGCCTTTGTATAGCATCCCAATTACTTCTTTTGGGTAAATCAAATACTCAATGAAAAGTTGGTTAGGTCGCGTGTCGTATTGCGCAATAAAATTGGGAGTAGCCAATTCAAAGAAAAGCAACAAACTGAGAAAAAAGATAAAGTAAACCGTCAAAAAAGATTGAATTTTGAGTGCCCATTTTTCTGGAAAGACACTAATCAATACGGCTGGAAGTAGCGAAAGGTAGCACAATAATATCAAATCCATTCGGAGACCGATAGGGAAAAGATATCCGTAATTTTCGGTGGCAACCACACGTTCTTTGAATAGAAAAAATAAAACGATTCGACTTAGCATAGTGATGCATAAACCAAGTAACAAAAAGTTTATAATTGGTCGTAAGTGGGCTATTTTTTTCAAGAGAAATTAAAATTTAGTGGCGCAAAAATAAGACAAATCTTAAAGGCTAATGAGTCAACGGTTATTTTTTAAAGTAAGTATCCAAAATATTTTGGGCAGCAGCAAATGGGGAGAGGGTATTTTGCGCTACCGCTTCTTTGTTTTTTTCCAATAGCGGAACAATTTCTGGATGATTATAAAAATGGTTTTTCAAATACTCATTGATAGTCTCCAGCATCCAATATTGGTTTTGTGCAGCTCTTTTTTCAAAAAAATACTGATTGCTTTGAGTGGTTTTTATATAGCTTAAAATGGTTTCCCAAATGGTTGAAATGCCTTCTTTTGTTAGGGCACTACACGTTGAAGTAGTAGGTGTCCAACCCGATTTTTTGGCTGGGAAAAGATGCAAAGCACGGTTGAATTCCACTTTTGCCAAATTTGATTTTCGGATATTGTCGCCATCTGCTTTGTTGATGACTATCGCATCGGCCATTTCCATAATGCCTCGTTTGATGCCTTGTAATTCATCGCCAGCTCCAGCAATTTTTAGCAATAAAAAAAAGTCGACCATACTGTGCACAGCGGTTTCGCTTTGACCTACACCTACAGTTTCAATAATAATGGTGTCAAAGCCAAAAGCTTCGCACAAGGTGATGGTTTCTCTGGTTTTTCGAGCCACACCGCCCAAGGTTTCCCCAGATGCCGAGGGACGAATAAAAGCATTTTTATCTTTAACCAATTCTTCCATTCGGGTTTTGTCGCCCAAAATACTTCCGTGCGAAATGGTGCTGCTAGGGTCGACAGCGAGAACAGCCACTTTTCTACCTAAACTCGTTAAGTGTTTTCCAAAAGCTTCTATAAAAGTACTTTTTCCAACACCGGGAACTCCTGTAATACCTATTCTAACGGATTCTTTTACGTGTAACAAACACGAATTAATGACTTCGTTGGCTTGACTCAAATGCGTAGGGTTAGTGCTTTCCACTAGCGTAATTGCACGGCTCAAAGCGGTAATATTACCAGTCAAAATCCCTTGAACTAATTCCGTAGGAGTTGGTGTTTTTTTTCGAAACGATTGAATGGTGTTAGCCGCTACAGCACTAACACTTTCGGGTGAAGCAATACCCGGAATTTCGTGAAGCGCTGATTTTTTTGGATTCGTATTGGCCAAGATAAAGTTGTTTTGAGAGTAAAATTAAATAAAACTTATGATTTTTATTGTTATTGAATTTTTTTTAATTGTATTTTTGAGAAACTAAAATTAAGTGTCACAATGAATAACAAATTTTATTTAATTTTAATTGCTTCTTTAGTCTTAGGTCTTTTTGTTAAAGGTGCTAGTCAATTGTTTCATTTTGATTGGAATCATTTAAACTCTACAGCATATAATTTAGGAAGTTATACTGGATTGTTTTCGAAAACCTTTATTGGATTAGCACTCCTTGTAAGAATAGTAAATTATAAAGACTAAATATGTTTGTTTGTAAAATCATTTATAAACAAACCCTATGATTAATTTTATTAGCATCGTTGTTTTTTTTATTCTCGGATTAGCACTTCAGCGACTGCCTTCTATCCCAAAAACAACTCCGAAAAAACTCAACTGGATTGTTATTCAAATCTGTCTTCCGGCTTTGGCTTTGTATTACATTCCAAAGATTCAGTGGAATGCTCAATTGTTATACCCAATTCTAGTCGCTTGGATTATTTTTCTCTTATCTTGGTTAGTGTTTGCGCTTCTTGGGAAACATTTCGGTTGGTCCCGAAAACTCACTGGTTGTTTAATCATCTGTAGTGGTCTAAGCAATACGTCCTTTCTCGGATTTCCTATTATTACAGCCCTTTATGGCGAGAGCGGAATGAAAACTGCCATCTTAGTCGATCAGCCGGGTTCCTTTGTGGTGCTATCCACTTTAGGAATATTGGTAGCAACCTTGTATTCCAAAGGGCAAACAAGCGGGCTACAAATTGTAAAAAAAATAGCTTTTTTTCCGCCTTTTATCACCTTTGTCATCGCTTGCTTAATGAATTGCTACGATTATGAATTGCCCGCTTTCTTTCAACAAGGACTCAAAATTATTGGCGCGGGGGTTACGCCTTTGGCATTGGTTTCGGTGGGCTTGCAGTTACAATTTGATAGCAAAAGCAAGCATTGGTCTTTTTTGAGACTAGGACTTTTTTATAAATTACTTATCGCTCCAGCATTTCTTTTTTTGCTGTATGTGGTGTTATTGCAGCAACGTTCAGAGATTATTCAAGTAGCTTTGTTAGAATCCGCTATGGCGCCTATGATTACTGGTTGTATTTTGGCCGCAAGTCACGGATTAAAACCAAAATTATGCAGTATGATGATTGGTTTTGGGATTCCTATTTCCTTTTTCACCCTTCTTTTTTGGTACTTTTTAGTGCAAAATATCTAATGTTTTAGGAGCGAAACAGTTGGCTTTTTCAGGAGGCAGGTTTCCCGCTATCCACTATATCTCCTGCCTTGTTCGGTCACAAGTCAGGAGGATACCGTTCCTATCTGGGCTAGTTAGAAGCAAAGGGCTTTTGAATTAGCAAAATTATTCATTACTATAATCATCAGCCAGCCTTGTTGAATTTGGAATCAGTTGGTTGATTTTGGCATATTGCAAGAGCATAATTGTTTTGGCATCTTTAATTTCCCCAGTTTCAATCATCAAATACGCTTGTTCAAACGGAATTTCAATCACATCAATCTCTTCATGTTCTTGGTCCAATCCACCGCCACTACTTACTCTCATGCTAATATCGTATTCGCCAACAAAAAAATACAAAATTTCAGTCACAGCTCCAGGTGACATATAAGACTCAAATACTTTTCGTACAGACGAAAGACGATAACCTGTTTCCTCTTCGGTTTCACGAATGATACAAGCGACTGGGTCATCTTCGTCAAGTAAACCAGCGCATACCTCGGTTAGCATCCCAGTAGGGTTACCGTTCATATAAGTCGGTAATCGAAATTGTCGGGTCAAGACCACAGTTCCTTTGTGAATGTTGTACAATAAAATGGCGGCTCCGTTGCCTCTGTCGTACACCTCTCGTTTTTGAGTATCCCATGTGCCATCCTTTTTTTGATAATCAACAGTGACCCTGTTCAAAATATACCAATTGTCGGATAGTAATTCGGTCTTTTGGATTTTGTATTTCGGATTTGACATAGCTTTTATGGTTTTCTACTTCTATTGGTTAAGTCTTTGAATGTTGTTCCCCAATTATTATTGTTATTGTCGTTAACTAGTCCATTTTCGGTCAATAAAGCATCTTTATCATTGGCTTCTTTTTTCCAAACCCAAGCACAAACTGATAGTCCTTTTTCATAAACAAGGTCCAGAAAAGGCTTTGGATTCATTAAAACTCCTGCATTCATAGGTGCAGTTTCTCCTATAATTATCGGAATGTTTTTATTTCTCAATTGGTTCAACCGATTTTCAATTGAACTATTGCTATCCAAAAGCCATTTTTCATACGCATGAATATCAAATAAGATATTGGATTTTCCGTTAAGGAATTCATTGCCCTTATTTAATAATACACTTTCGTCTTGCCCTTGTTCCGCACAAGGCACAACGACAATATTTTTATTTCCTGTAGACCGAATTATTGCTACTAATTCATTCATGTCCTGAAGCCAAACTTGGTCGGTATAGCCATCAGTTCTGTCGTATCTGTAGGGTTCATTCCATACTTCAATCCATACATCGGGCTGGTCTTTAAGGTAAGTAGCCCATTCTTTTAATCGGGTCTTGTATTCATTCCACCAATTGGTTTGTTGTGGACTTTTCCCAGTAAAAGCGGTGTTTTGGGTGCCATCCCAACCAAAAGCGCAAATAATAGTAACTCTTTTATTTACCCTATTATCTGCTATGATATTTTCAAGCGAATATAAATAGGCTCCTGTCGCATCTTTTATTGGGCTACCCATAAGTGGTGTCTCTTTTGTATTACCTATAAATTCTCTAATAATATCTAATTTCCAGGTATTCATATCTGTACTTCCTACCCCAAATACATGAAATGCATTCGTGCCAATAAGTTGTATTGGATGCTGGTCCAAAAGAAGCTTAGTTCCCGCAATACTATATTTTGTACTGCTGACTGTAGTTGTTTCTATATCATCTTTTTTGCAAGAAAAAGCAATAAGAACCAGAAGTAGTATTAATTTTTTTTTCTTCATATTGCAAAATAGAGTTGGAATAAAAAACGCTCTGAAAATCTCAGAGCGTTCGTTGTTATTTTAAAATAGTTTGCTTTCTGTCTGGTCCAACAGAAACTATTTTTATCGGTACTTCAACCTCTTTTTCTATAAATTCAATGTATTCTTTCAATTCTTTTGGTAATTCCTCATAAGTAGTCATTCCAGTCAAATCTTGTGCCCATCCTTTGAATTCTTGGTAAACAGGAGTTACATTTTCAGGCTCAATATTGTATGGGAAATGCGCAATTTCTTGTCCTTTGTATTGATATGCAGTACAAACTTTTAAAGTATCAAAACCAGAAAGTACATCACCTTTCATCATCATCAATTGGGTTACACCGTTTACTTGAACGGCATATTTTAATGCTACTAAATCCAACCAACCACAACGTCTTTGTCTTCCAGTTACAGATCCAAATTCATTACCAATTTTTGCCATTGTTGCACCAACTTCGTCAAACAATTCAGTAGGGAATGGTCCACTACCTACACGAGTAACATAAGCTTTGAAAATTCCGTACACTTCTTTGATTTTGTTAGGAGCAATACCTAAACCTGTACAAGCTCCAGCTGCCGTAGTATTAGATGAAGTTACAAATGGATAAGTTCCAAAATCAACATCCAATAGAGAACCTTGAGCACCTTCACACAAAATAGATTTTCCTGCTTTTTGTGCTTGGTGTAAATATTCTTCACTATCAATAAAATCTAATTTTTTTAATTCTTGAATAGCTTCAAAAAATTCAGCCTCCATTTCAGCCAAGTTGTATTGAATAGCTACATCATAGAACTTAATCATTTCTTCGTGTTTGTCAGCTAGCGCTCTGTAACGATCTGCGAAATCTTCTAACTCGATATCTCCAACTCTAAGACCGTTTCTACCTGTTTTGTCCATATATGTTGGACCAATTCCTTTCAAAGTAGAACCAATTTTTGCTTTCCCTTTTGATGCTTCAGATGCTGCATCTAGTAAGCGGTGAGTTGGTAAAATTAAATGTGCTTTTCTAGAAATGATTAACTTAGATTTTATGTCTAAATTAAATTTTTCTAAACCTTCAATTTCTTTTTGAAAAACAACAGGATCAATCACTACACCATTGCCTATAATGTTTACAGAGTTTTTATGAAAAATACCAGAAGGAATAGTTCTCAAAACGTGCTTAATTCCGTCAAATTCTAGTGTGTGTCCAGCATTTGGTCCTCCTTGAAAACGGGCAATGATATCATAATTAGAGGTAAGTACGTCTACGATTTTTCCTTTTCCTTCATCCCCCCATTGTAATCCTAATAATAAATCTACGGTCATTATCTGTATTATTTGTTGTTAATTAAATGTAATTGGACAACTTATAAGTTGCCCAATTTTTTTATTTTTATGTTATTCTGTTTTCTTTTTGTTACCATACAAATACAGCGAATGGTTCGTGATTTCTATGTCAAAAATTTCTTCTATCGTCTTTTTGATTGATTGAATTCTTGGGTCACAAAACTCTATTACTTCTCCTGTATCGGTCATGATGATGTGGTCGTGTTGTTTATCGAAATACGATTTTTCGTAATGCGCTTGATTTTGTCCAAACTGATGTTTGCGCACCAAAGCACAATCTAAAAGTAATTCTATAGTATTGTATAAAGTGGCTCTACTCACACGATAGTTTTTGTTTTTCATTTTGATATACAAGTTTTCGATATCAAAATGTTCTTCACTATCGTAAATTTCCTGAAGGATAGCATAACGTTCAGGTGTTTTTCGGTGTCCTTTATTTTCAAGATACATTGTAAAAACATTTTTTACAATTTCTTGATTTTTATTGTTTTCTGTGGAGATGAGTGTCATATCTGGCAAAGATAAATTATTTTGTTTAAAGATTAAAGGCCCTAGTTTTAAAGTTTGTGATTAATTATAAATCAAAACAGTTTTAGGTATTGTAAACTCTAGTAACTTTTTCTATTCCGTCAATTTTTTTAATGTTATTAATCATTTTTTTCAAAATAGTATTGTTTTGGACCACTACTGCTACTTGACCATGAAACAGCCCTGCATTGGTGCTTAATGAAATACTTTGAATATTGACATGCATATTGTTTGAAATCACTTTTGTAAGTTGATTGGTCAGTCCAAGGACATCCATTCCTGTGATATCCAAAAGTGCTTTGAACTCCTCTTGGGTAGAATCTATCCATTTGGCACTCATGATTCTATAAGCATAGTTGGATTGCATTCCAATAGCATTAGGACAATCTTTTTTATGCACTTTTATTCCTTCATTAATTGTTACAAAACCAAAAACATCGTCACCAGGAATCGGATTACAGCATGGGGCAAGTTTATAGTCTAGTTTGTCATGTTCTGTTCCAAAAACCAATAAATCATAATTGTTGTTAATCTCAGGTTTGTGGATATCAACATCAGCTGTATTTTTTTGATTACGTTTGATTTTGTTCTTGAAGAAATTGATGATGGTATTGCTTTTCTTAGCCGCAAAATCTTTCAATTGTTGATTTTCAATAGCACCTATTCCTACTCTGTAATACAAATCCAAACTCGTTTTGAGCTTGAAGAAATTCACCAACTCGTTAGTAACCGATTCGCTCAGGTTGATTTTTAAATGTTTTAACTTACGGGTAAGAATTTCTTTTCCTTCTTCACCAATTTTTTTAGTGTTTTCGTTGAGAACGTTTTTAATTTTTGTTTTAGCTCTTGAAGTGGTCACATAATCCAACCAGTTGGCAGTTGGTTTTTGATATTGTGAAGTAATGACTTCTATTTGGTCTCCACTTTTTAGTTCGTAATTCAGTGGAACTAGTTTTCCGTTGACACGTGTTCCTCGGGTTCTAATTCCTAATTCTGAGTGAATACTAAAGGCGAAATCCAAAGAAGTAGCACCTTTGGGTAATGATTTGATTTCTCCTTTTGGGGTGAACACAAAAATTTCTTTTGAGTACAAATTCATTTTGAAATCTTCGACAAAATCTACTGCATTCGTCTCAGAATTTTCTAAAGCTTCTCTTAGTAAATTAAGCCAAACGTCTAAACCGCTTTCTTCAGTAGCGCCATTTTTATACTTGTAGTGTGCTGCATATCCTTTTTCTGCAATTTCGTCCATCCTTTCACTTCGCACCTGCACTTCAACCCAGCGCCCTCTTGGTCCCATAACAGTAATGTGTAAAGCTTCATAGCCTGTAGATTTTGGCGATGAAATCCAATCTCTCAAACGGCTTGGGCTTGGTCTGTAATGGTCGGTAACAATCGAATAGATTTTCCATGCCAAAAACTTCTCTTCATTTGGCTCTGATTTGTATACGATTCTGAGTGCAAATTTGTCATAGACTTCATCAAAACTTACATTTTGTGCACGCATTTTTCTACGAATAGAGTAGATAGATTTTGGTCTGCCTTTGATTATATAATCAATTCCTTCTTTGTCTAAGGAATCTTTTAAAATATCTGAGATATCTTTAATGTAAGCATCTTGCTCTTCTTTAGTCTCTTTTATTTTGCTAACAATTTCATTGTAAATCTCGGGTTCGGTATATTTTAAACCCAAATCTTCTAACTTGGTTTTGATGTTGTATAATCCCAAACGGTGAGCCAAAGGAGCGTAAATGTAAAGCGTTTCGGAAGCGATTTTGGTCTGTTTGTCCTCGCGCATTGAGTCCATAGTCTGCATATTGTGCAAACGGTCAGCAAGTTTAATCAAGATTACACGTACGTCATCATTCAAAGTCAGAATCATTTTTCTGAAATTCTCAGCTTGAATAGAGGCGTTTAGGTCTTTTTGAACCAAAGAAATTTTAGTAAGTCCTTCGACCAATTGCGCAACTTTTGGATTAAAAAGTTTTTCAATGTCGTGTACTGTAATGGGAGTATCTTCTACCACATCATGAAGCAATGCAGCAGCAATAGAGGTGGCACCTAAACCAATTTCCGAAGCTACAATTTTGGCCACAGCAATAGGGTGGAAAATATAAGCTTCTCCTGATTTTCTTCTTTGGTCTTTGTGTGCGTCTACGGCTACATCAAAGGCTTTTCGAATCAGTTTTTTATCGGTAGGTGTTAAGGTTTGGTAGCTGATACGCAATAATTCTTTATATTCTTGCGCAATCGCTTTGTTTTCTTTTTCTATTTCTAATTCTGTCATAACGGCATGGTTCAATTTCTAAAACTAAGCAATAAATACCAGATTTGCAAGGCGAAATTGACTAATAAAGTTTATTTAAGAGCTTTTAAAAGTAATTTGTCCGATAAAAAAATACCATCATTTTTTATCGGACAAAAATAAAATATTTGTTGACGACTAATTGACTCTTTTGAAGTCTAAGTCTTGAAAATCATAACTAAAATCCGTTAATTCTGAAATTGGTTTCATTTTGATGCCAATCGTTTTTCCTGAAGCATCATTTTCTAAGAATAAATGGGCATCGGCATTAAAAAAGGCATTGTTCCATTTTACTACCAAATTGCCAGATTTATAAAAGAAAACTTCGCCAGCCAATTGTGGAGAACGTTTCGATTGAAAGTAAATTTTTCCTTTCTTTTCTGAAAGTTCAATAGTGCCAAACCAATTGTCTTTGTAGGTTCCAAGAACAGACTTCCAATCGGTTTTTACTTTGTCTTTCTTGTTCTTTGCTACAGTAGTCCAGACTTCTTCGGTTACTTTGTCGGCAGTAGCAACATTGGCTTTGATTCGATTATGATACAGCGTTACATAGTCTTGAGCAGGAATGCCTAAATAGCTATCTTTAATTGTGTTGGTTATGGCGGTAAATGCGGCACCTTCTTGTTGATTGGTCAAAACTACTATCCCTAATTGCAACTCAGGAAGTAAAGTAACTTGAGTAACATTGCCTTCTAATCCTCCAGTATGAGATGCTTGTTTGTAGCCTTTAACATCATTCAAAAACCAGCCCAATCCGTAACCATTAAAATGGGTGTTGTAGGGCGGGCGAGTTACTGCTGGAATGATGGTTTGCAATTGCCACATTTCATTCTGCTGCGCTTCAGAGAATAATGCTTTGTTTTCTGGTCCGTATTTCCCTTTATTGAGTTGTAAAAGTACCCATTTACTCAAGTCATTTACGCTAGAATAAATACCTGCCGCTCCATCAAATAGTTGGTTGGTATAAGGCTTGATTACTTTTAGTTGGCCATTTACAGGAACGTGAGGAGTAATAACGTTTGTAGTGTCTTTTAACCTTTTGTAGGAGGCTACACTATAGTTCATTTCTAGTGGTTTCATCATACGTTGTTCAACAAAGTCAGCCCAACTCAATTGACTTACTTTGTGAATAATTTCGCCAGCCACGATGTACAAAAGATTGTCATAATCAAATTTGGTTCTAAATCCAGAAACGGGTTTTAAGTACTGCAAATTTTCGATGATATCTTTTGAAGTAAAATCGCTTCCGTCAGGCCAAATCATTAAATCGCCTGCTCCAAGTCCTAAACCGCTTCGATGGGTTACTAAATCTCGAATCGTAAATTCGTTCGTAACATAGTCGTTGTACATTTTAAAATTGGGCAAGTACTGAATTACCTTATCGTCCCATTGTAGCTTTCCTTCTTCAATAAGCATCGCTAATGCAGCTGTGGTAAAGGCTTTACTGTTGGAAGCAATCCCGAATAAGGTGTTGCCATCCACTTTTTCTTTGGTCAAAATCGATTTTACGCCATATCCTTTGGAGTGGATTACTTTGCCATCTTTCACTACTGCCACGGCAATTCCAGGCACATTGAAGGTTTGAATGGCTTTCTCAGTAACTTGGTCAATTTGCTCTGAGGTAATTTGAGCAAAAGTGCTGAAACTAAATACAGAAAGTAAGAGCAGCAAAAAATAATATTTTTTCATGTTGTTAAGTGTTGTGTTGTTCAATAATCAATCAATATTTTTTTTAAAATCCTCTTTGTCGTTTGGCCTCGAAAATCAAAATAGCCGCTGCAACCGAAACGTTCATAGAATCAATTTCACCTTGCATCGGGATAATGATGTTTTGTGTAGCTGCATCACGCCATTCTTGTGTCAATCCTGTAGCTTCTGTTCCCACTACCAAAGCTGTTGGAGTGGTGTAATTTTCAAGATGATAGCTATTGGAGTTTTGTAAAGTAGCGCAATAAAAACTAATATTTCTTTCTTTCAAAAAGGCAATAATTTCAGCGGTACTGCCTGTGGCGATTTGGTTGGTAAACAAACAACCGACGCTCGAACGAACGATATTAGGGTTGTACAAATCACTTTTCGGATTGGCAATGATTACGGCGTCCAAATTAGCAGCATCTGCCGTTCGTAATAATGCGCCAATATTGCCTGGTTTTTCTGGAGCTTCTGCTACCAAAATCAAAGGGTTTTTCGAAAGCTTCAAATCCGATAATAAAGTCGATTTGGTTTTGGCTACAGCCAAGACACCTTCAGTTGAATCTCTGTAAGCTAGTTTTTCATAAACGGCTGAAGTAATTTCTATTAGTTCAGCATTTGGAGCCAATTGTTTGGTTTGGTTTTCTGAACAAATTTCGGGAACAAACAATAAGGTTTCAATTTCGTATCCGCCTTTTATGGCAATGCTAATTTCTCTTTGCCCTTCAATCAAGAAAGTGCCCGTTTGCTTGCGAGCTTTGGCTTTTTCTTGCAATAAAACCAAGGATTTGATATACGGATTCTGTATGGAAGTAATTTGTTTCAAGCTTTTTTTTAATGACAAATATACATAGAGTATTACTTAGATTAAACTTGAATTGGCATATTTAAAGAATACTGCATTTATTTAATAAGTATTTCTTTAATTTTGTTTTCTTCAAAAAGAAACAAGATTGTTTAAGTGATTAACAAATAAAAGAAGCGTGTTTTATTTACTAGATATTATTGGGACTATGGCTTTTGCTTTATCGGGAGCACTTACGGCAATGAACAAAAGATTGGACCCTTTTGGGATATTGATTATTGCCTTTGTCACGGCAGTAGGTGGAGGAACGCTGAGAGATGTTCTTATTGGTAGAACTCCCGTGGGTTGGATGCTCAATCTCAATTATGTTTATGTAATTTTCATTGGCTATATTTTGGCGATTCTTTTCAGAAAAAGATTCGATAAGTTGCGTAAATCATTGTTCCTTTTTGATACTATTGGTTTGGGAGTCTTTACGCTTATTGGTCTAGAAAAAGGAATTAGCATTGGTTTGCATCCTATTATTTGTACCGCTTTGGGAACAATGACGGCTTGTTTTGGTGGGGTCATTCGAGATATTTTGTGTAATGAAATTCCAGTTATTTTCAGAAAAGAGATTTACGCTACGATTTGTATTTTGGGAGGTATTGTTTTTTTTATGCTAAAAAGAGGCAACTTTCCAGATGAATTAATTCAGTTAGTAACATCTTTGGTAATTATCATTGTTCGATTGTTGGTGGTCAAATTCAATTGGTCGTTGCCTACATTGGATTTAAAATTGAAATAAAAGTGAAAAATTATAGTGTAAGGCCTTATCAAGAAAGCGATTATGAGCTTTGGAACACCTTTGTGAGTGCCGCTAAAAATGCTACATTTTTGTTTCATAGGGATTTTATGGAGTACCATAAAGAGAGATTTGACGACTTTTCATTGTTAGTATTTGATAAAGTTAAATTGGTCGCAGTCTTACCCGCCAATAGAGTAGATAACAAGGTATATTCACATCAAGGATTGACATACGGCGGATTGGTGTATGCTTCCAAATTAAAAATAGAAAAGATAGAAACGATTCTGGATTTGTTGTTTGATTTTTTCAAGAGCAAGCGGATAGAACATTTTTATTTACATCCAATTCCAACGTTTTATTTAGGACAAGGCAATGCAGCAATTGACTTTTTTTTGATGAAAAAAGGAGCGCAATTGTACCGAAAAGAAATGAATATGGTCGCACATTTGCCTCAAGAGATTCCAATTTCTAAAAGTAAATTAAAGCATTTTAGACGGACAGAAGTATTAGGATTGAGAGTAGTAGAAGAAACTAATTTTCAGCCTTTTTGGGAAAAAATTCTAGAGCCAAGATTAGTAGAAAAATACGATGCAAAACCAGTTCATAGCTTAGCAGAAATTCAATTGCTTCACGAAAGTTTTCCCAAAAATATCAAACAATTTTCAGCTTATTTAGAGGATAAAATTGTCGCAGGAATCACCATTTTTGAATTTGAAAACGGAGTAAAATCGCAGTACGGTGCCACTTCCAAAAAAGGTGAAAAATACCGCGCCTTGGATTTTTTATTCATTTCTTTACTAGATATTTTTCAAAAAAGAGGTAAACTTTTTTTTGATATGGGAATTGTAAATGACTCTGGCGAAAAAGGATTTCATAGCGGCTTATTACAGCAAAAAGAAGAATTGGGTTGCACGGTATGGAGTCAGGATTTTTATAAAATCACCTTAAAATGATACGATTTTTAGACTTAAAAAAAATAAACGAGCGATATGAAACGGCATTTCAAGACACATTGAAATTGGTTTTGGAGCGTGGTTGGTATATTTTAGGTAAAGAAGTCGAAACCTTCGAGAATAATTTTGCGACCTATTGTAAAGCCCAATATTGTGTGAGTGTGGGCAATGGTTTGGATGCTTTAATTTTGATTTTTAAAGGCTATATCCAATTAGGTAAATTGCAAAAAGGGGATGAGGTTATTGTGCCAGCCAATACTTATATTGCAAGTATTTTAGCTATTCTAGCTGCTGATTTGGTTCCTGTTTTGGTCGAACCCAAATTAGAAACCTACAATATTAACCCTGATTTGATTCCAGAAAAAATAACGCCAAAGACCAAAGCTATTTTGGCGGTTCATTTGTATGGTCAATTGGCTGAAATGGAACGAATTAATGCTATCGCCACAGAACATAGTTTGATTGTTGTGGAAGATGCGGCTCAGGCTCACGGGATTGAAAGAAATTCCAATTTTGAAATTCCAAATTCCAAAACCGAACTATGGGCTGTTGCCTACAGTTTTTATCCGAGTAAAAATTTAGGAGCTTTGGGCGATGGAGGAGCGGTTGTTACCAATGATGCTCAATTGGCGAAAGTGATACAATCCCTTCGTAATTATGGTTCCGAAACAAAATATCAAAACGAGTTTATCGGTGTTAATTCAAGATTGGATGAAATTCAAGCTGCTTTTTTGAACCTGAAATTATCTAATTTAGATACAGATAATGATAAGCGAAGAAGTATTGCCAAACGCTATTTGACCGAAATAAAAAACGATAAAATCATCTTGCCATTTTGGGATTTTTCAAAGAATCATGTTTTTCATCTATTTGTGATTCGAACTTCAAGAAGGGCTGAATTACAAGTCTATTTACAACAACACGGCATCGAAACTGCGATTCATTATCCGATTCCACCACACAAGCAAAAGGCTTTGGAGCAAATGAATGCACTCTCGTTTCCCATCACTGAGAAGATACACGAGGAGGTTTTGAGTATTCCGCTACATCCAGCTCTAGAGGATGAAGAAGTTAGTGCTATTATCAATGCATTAAACCAATATTAATGAGTATTTTTTCTAAAATAAAAGTATTTTGTTTTGTGAACTTACGCATCATTAAGTACAAATTGTTATCGGATTGTAAGAGAGTTTCAGGAAGCCCAGTAAAACATCATCCTTTATTGCTAAAAGGAGAAGGACAGATTTCATTTGGGAAAAATGTGCAAATTGGTGTTTTTTCTTCACCCAATTTTTATTCTCATTACACCTACTTAGAAGCCAGATACAGAGAATCAGAGATTGTAATCGGCTCAAATGTTGCCATAAATAATGCTTTTTCGGTTGTTGCTTACGCAAAAGTAACCATTGGTAATGAGGTGCTAATTGGAGTCAATTGTTCTATTATGGACAATGATGGACATCAATTGGCTTTTGATAAACGAAACGAATCTCCAGTTGGGCATTCTGTTGTTATAGAAAATAATGTTTTTATTGGTTCTAATGTAACAATCCTTAAAGGAGTAACTGTTGGAGAAAATGCAGTGGTAGGAAATGGAACTGTAGTGACTCGGAATGTGCCAAAAAATGCAATTGTTGCGGGTAATCCTGCTCGTATAATAAGAATGTTGCCACATTGAAATTACTAAAAGAAAATACGCTACTCAGAGTGTTAACTCTAAATTCCTTCTCAATGGGAACTACTTTTGTATTGGGATTTATCTCGAACAAGGTGGTTGCGGTTTTTTTAGGACCTTCTGGAATGGCCATATTGGGCAATTTCAGAAATCTGGGTGCGATGCTAAAGTCTGTTGCAACGCTTGGTATTAGTACTTCTTTGGTAAAATTAGTAGCTGAGAACAAAGAAAATAAAAAAGCACTTTCGGAATTGTATGCTACTTTTCTATCCGTTTTTTTTATTATTTCTTCTTTATTAGCCATTGGGGTTTTCTGTTTTGCGGAGACTATCGGACAGCTTTTGTTTCATTCCAGCCAATGGACTACTCCAATCCGAATAGTAGGTTTGTCTTTGCCTTTGGTCTTGCTTAATACGTTTTGGTTAGCCATTTATAATGGTTTGGAACAGTTCAAAACTATTGTTTTGGTGCAATTGGTTTCTTCTGTTTTGGTTTTTTTGGTTACCATAAGCTTGATTTATTTTCATTCCATTAGTGGTGCGGTATGGGCGATTGCTTTAAGTGAATTATTGATGGTTCTTGCTACTTTAGTTTTTGTAATAAAAGACAAACGCCTTTTTCAATTTCATTTTCGGTTTTTTATTAAAAAAGAATACGCGACGGCCATTCAAAAGTTTTCTGCAATGGCTTTACTTACGGCCATTATTGCTCCGTTGACACTGCTTTTGATACGGAATGCAATTACTGCAAATTATTCTTTAGCAGAAGCTGGTTTTTGGGAAGCCACCACCAAATTATCTAGTTTTTATATGCTTTTTTTTACTTCGGGATTATCATTGTATTATATGCCAAAATTAGCGTCATTGTCAACCGAGGACGCTTTTAAACACGAAGTAAAGGTGTACTTTTCGTCTTTTGTTCCTTTGTTTTTAGTAATGTTGTTGGTTTTGTTTTTTACCAAAGAATGGATTTTGAAGTGGGTATTTACCCCTGAATTTTTGAAGTTACAATCGGTATTGATTTGGCAATTTTTAGGCGATTTTTTTAAAATACTAACTTTAGCTTTTGGCTACCAAATTTTGGTCAAAGCACGACTCAAAGTTTATTTTTTTCTTGAAATAACTTTTAACCTGAGCTATTTACTAATATCACTGTATTGGATAAAAACTCGGGGATATGAAGGAGCGATTCAAGCGTATTGCTACGCTAGCGCCTTAGGTTTTGTATTGATTTTGTTAGTGTTTAGAAAACTCTTTTTACCGAAGAGTTAAAGTTTCCAAGCCGCAAGATATTGTTCTGCGATTTTTGTATAATGATGTTCTTTTTCTATGAATGCTCTTGCTCGTTCTCCCATTTCCTTTAGTTTGCTTGGGTTTTCGATTAAATGGGATAATTGGTTCACAAGGTAATCTTTATCTGGTATTGTGTGAATTGCTACACTTTCATTTAAACCATAATAATTGATAAACGCCTCGCTAGCGCCCGTAAAAACTACTTTTCCTTTTGCCATAGCTTCCAAAGCGTTATACCCTTGGTCCATAGCATAGATTTGGTCCAGCACGATATGTGCTTTATTGTACAGGCTGATGTAGATTTCATAGGGTTGGTTTTCGCAAATAGAGATACGAACTTTGTTACCGTATTTTTTCTCAATTTCGGCCAATGCTTTTTCAAAATAAGGTATTCCTTTTTTAATGTAACTCCCTCGATTAATACCTAAGAAAATCACGATGGGTTCAAGATTGCTTATGGCTTCAAAAGGAATCTTTTCACAATTGACTGGATTAGGAATCAAGGGGGCATTGAATCCCATACGTTCCATCGGAATTTTATAATCCATATCGGAAGTCGTCATCGATTGACAATTTTGTGCTAACCATTCGAAGGTTTTTCGGTACTGAGGTTTGGTGTATTTTAGAGGGTAATAAAAATGATTTTTGAGTGTAGCATCTTCAAAAAAAGGAGTCAAAATAGAATAGGGCAATTCTTTTTTTAGCAAATAATCAATAATTGGCGTTTCGTCTCCGCAAACTACTAAACTTCGGTTTTTTACATTTTGAAATAACTTGCGATATAGAAATCTCGAAACCCAAGGAAAAGTGGCTAATGCATCTGAATTGATGAGTTGCACATGGTCAAATTTATTAAGTTTTGGAAGTAAAAAGTAAAAACGAATCGCATGTTCTATCTGCTCCATTTCAATTCGAGTTACACTGTAAATAAGGTTTCTTATTTTCTTAAAAAACCAATTACAATTGGTGATTTTGGCTCGAAACGAATAATCAGAAGGGAAGTTTTTGAAAGCATCACCCGAGGCTACAAGTACGACTTCATGACCCAATGCCACCAAGCCTTCTTTTAAAGAATTGTGCAACCTGCTGTATTCACCAATCAAAAGTATTTTCATTTACAAACCCTATTTTTCTATATTTGTGTAAATGTAAGAACAAATTGAATATTCGCTATACAAAAGAGGTTGTTGAAATTATAATTGCAACGATGAATAGGGATTCGTTGGATTTTTTGATTCCGATGTTTCCTTTTGCGCATTTTGCTGATTTTTCAATTTTAATCGTCAATCAAACCGATGAAAATGCTATTTTGACCTCCGATTTTCCTACTGTCAAAGTCATTAATTCCTTTGAAATAGGGCTGTCTAAAAGTAGAAATTTGGGATTGAAAAATTCCCGAGGAGAAATTTTAATTTTGGTAGATGACGATGAAGTATTTGCACCTGATTTTATAGAAACAATTGTCGCTGCTTATGAACTGTTTCCTGATGCAGCAGTGATTAGTTTTCAGATTGAAAACGAAAATAGGAAGTTGTTTAAAAAATACCCAAAAAAGAGTCAAAAGTTTTTAAAACCATTGACTTTGTTTTCTGTGATGTCTATTGAAATAACGATAAATAAAGCCATTTTGGATGTCTCAGGAACTGAATTTGATGCTCATTTTGGATTGGGAACAACCTTTGAAATGGGTGAAGAAGCCATTTTTTTGATGGATTTGTATCGTCAGCAACAGCAAATTTCATTTGTACCCAAAGTAATTGCTGCCCATAAAACCCAAACCACTACTGATAAAGTAGATTTTTTACAACGATATTACATTCAAGGCGCTTTTTTGAAACGTGTTGGTATGAAAAATTGGATTTTTCGCGTTTTGCAAAAAATGTTTTATGATGTAAAACAGCAAAAAATAAGGCTAAAAGAAACACCCAAAGCCATTCAATTTGCGTTTAATGGGCGCAAAAAATATTTAGAACTTACCCAATGAAAACTACTCTTAAAGACCTAAAAACGATTGCAATTCCAGTGGTAGAAGACACCCGTGGGAATTTAGGATTTATTCAAAATGATATCCTAACTTTCGATTTTAAGCGAGTTTATTACCTTTTTGATGTGCCAAGTTCAGCATTTAGAGGAGGACATTCGCATATTGTTCAGCAAGAAGTTTTGATTGCTTTAAGCGGGAGTTTTGAAGTGGTGTTGGATGATGGCTTGGATAAAAAAACAATTTTACTCAATAAACCTTCGGTTGGATTACTGATTCCGACAGGGATTTGGAGAGAGTTGCAAAATTTTTCTTCGGGTTCTGTTTGTTTGGTTTTGGCATCGGATGTTTTTGAAGAATCGGATTATATTCGAGAATATCCACAATTTTTGGCTTCCAAACAATGAAATTGCTTTATCTGATTCCGTCTGTCAATAATGCGGGAGGTGTGGCCAAAATACTTGCTCTTAAAACGCATTATTTTATTGAAAAATGGGGTTATGAAATCCACGTAGTTACCCAAAATGAAGGCCATAAAAATCCTTTTTTTGATTTTCATCCTACTATTGTTTGGCATGATATTGAGCGAAAAGGGCAATCGTTGAAGGCTATTTTTCAATATAAAAAGCAACTTAAGGAAGTAGCACTTTCTTTACAACCCGACTGCATTGTTGTTGCAGACAATGGATTGAAAGCCTATTTGGTTCCATTTCTTTTAAACAAAAAAGTACCCATTGTATTCGAATGTCACGGGTCGAAATACCAAAAAGAAGCGCCGTTTTCTATTTCCTTTTTGAGCAAAATGAAATACAATTGCACCCTTTGGTTTAAAGAATGGGCAGCCAAACGATTTGATGCTTTCGTTGTTTTGAATGCTGAAAGCGCCAAAGAGTGGCCTGCATCAAATTGTACAATTATTTCCAATCCCTTAGTAATTAGAACTGCAGAAAAAAAGCAAGTCAGTTCTAAACGCGTAGTGGCAATTGCCAGAAATGCTTATGAAAAAGGATTGGACCGTTTGCTGGTGATATGGCAGCAAGTGGCTAAGCGTCAACCCGAATGGGAACTTTGTATTTATGGCGTTTTGAATCCCGAAACCCAATTGCTTCCGTTGGCTCAGACATTAGGTATTGAAAATAGCGTTACGTTTTATCCACCTGTTGTGGCTGTTGAGACGGTTTATTTAGATAGTGCTGTGTTTGTGATGACTTCGCGTTATGAAGGATTGGGTTTGGTGCTGCTTGAGGCTATGGCTTCTGGTTTGCCTTGTGTGGCTTACGATTGTCCAGTAGGTCCAAGGTCAATTATCACTGATGGTGTAAATGGCTTTTTGGTTGAGGATGGGAATGTTGATGCATTTGTTGAGCGATTGCTTTTGCTTTTTCAGGATGAAAAAATGAGAAAAACTATGGGTGAAAATGCTCAAAAAAGCATAGCTAACTATGAGCTAGATACTATTATGAATCAATGGAAGGCCTTGTTCGATAGTTTGATTATACAGCGTTAGTTTGCAAGTGACATAAATAACCCAATTTGTACCAATCGAAAAGGAGTAAAGATGGTTTTTTTGAACACAAATTTTGGCTGACTTTCTTTTTCGTTTTTTGAAACAACCAACTGAGCAGCCCCGCTAATTTTAATTTTTCCACTAATAAAAATACGCGAGCAATCTTGCTTTCTTTGGTATCGATGATTTGATGGCGGACTAAAAACAACAAGTTTTTTTGCGCCATTTCTGTTTTGGCTAAAAATGCTGTTGAAGTTTCTATATTAAGATGAAAAGTAGGGTTGTCAAGATGGAATACTGTAATGTTGTGTAAAGCTAAATTGGTGAGAAAACAAAAATCTTCATATCCATATTCTTTTAGAGATTCTGGAAACGGAAACTGTGTAGCGATTTCTTTTTTGATTAATAAATTAGAAGTTAAAGCGCTGCTATTAGGTTTTTTATTTCTGATGTTGCAAGGAAGTGCTTCTCTTTTTTGGCCATACACCCAGCGTAACAATTGTGAGTTGTGAGGCTTTTTGGGATGATATATAATGCCTCCAAAAACCAAAGATGACATCGGTTTTTGTATAAACGAAAGGTAGTTTTTGATAAAAAAAGAATCTCTAGGAAAGGTGTCACAATCCAAAAGCAGTAACCAGTCAAACTGTGCTTTTTGAATCAGTAGGTTTCGATTGTTTCCTCTACCTAAATTGACTTTGTTTTTAGAAAAAGTGCAATAGGGTAGCTGCTCGATAGCAAGATTTTCTTCTATATGTGATGTAGAACAATCGTCTTGGCAAAGGATTTCGAATTGAATTCCGGCTGCAACGCATTGTTTGTGTACTTCCAAAACTAATGGAAATACAGCATAATTGTATACCGGAATAAGAACAGAAAGCATTATACCGTGCGCTGAACTACCTCAAAAATTTTGGTGTCCTCACATTTTAAGGTTTTTGAAGGATACTTCATTAACAAAGCGTAATCGTGAGTGGCCATGATGATGGTTTTGCCAAGCGCATTGATGGTTTTTAGTACCTCAAGTACTTCAGCACTGGTTTGTGGGTCTAAGTTTCCAGTAGGTTCATCAGCAAGAATGAATTCTGGGTCGTTAAGCAAAGCTCTAGCAATAGCAACTCTTTGTTGTTCTCCTCCAGAAAGTTGGTGTGGCATTTTGTTGCCAAAATCTTGCATGCCAACTTTGGTAAGCACTTCTTCGATTTTGTTATTCATATCGTTCAAATCTGTCCAGCCTGTAGCTTTGAGTACAAACAACATGTTGTCATTTATGGAACGGTCTGGTAAGAGTTTGAAGTCTTGAAAAACGATTCCGATTCTTCTTCTTAAAAAAGGAATTTCTTCTTCGGTTAAGGTTTCTAAATTGTAATCTACAATATGTCCAGTACCTTCTGTTAAAGGTAAGTCACCGTATAAGGTTTTGAGTAAACTACTTTTTCCTGAACCTGTTTTTCCTATTAAGTAGATGAATTCACCATGTTTTACTTCTAAATTAACATCGGATAAAATGGTTCTTCCTTCTTGATAAATGGTTACGTTGTTTAAAGCTAATACGGTTTGTGACATGATTGAAGTGATTTATTGCGTAAAAGTAAGAAGTTAGCCTTTGTATTCAAAATAAATTCGAAGCTAATGAGCTAAAATCATCAGTTTGATTGTTGCTTCTCTGTGTAATGCTAATAGCGAGAGGCTTTAGTTTGTTTTGTAAAGTAATTTGGGGAAGTTTAAGTAGAATTTTAATGCTTCCAAAAAAGCGCTAATGTTGGCTTTTAACCCTGATAGAAACGGCATCCTTTTGTGAAGCGATAGCGAAACAAAAGATATAGTGTATAGCAGGACGATGTATACAAAAAAGCCTTTTTTTTCTGTTCCTAATTACGATTCTCGATTGGAGTGAGATAATAAAATGTTGTTTCTTCTCGTTTGTAATACGATAAATATGATATATTTGAATCATCAAAAAAATAGCACAATGCGTACCTTTTATTGGCTCCTAATTCTACCTTTTTTACTTTGTTTTTCTGGTGTTTTTGCACAAAAATCTACTGTTTATACTCACGATTTGCAGCGTTTTGATACAGCAATGGATTTGTATACGAATAAGCAATATGCTAGCGCTCAACTTGTTTTTGAAAAAGTACAGCAGAATGTTTCTAATGAGGATATCAAAGGGGATTGTGCGTACTACATTGCAAATTGTGCTATCAGAACAAACGCCAATAATGCTGAGGATTTGGTGGCATTGTTCGTAAAAAAATATCCTACTAGCTCTAAGCGCAATCAGGCTTATGTTGAAGCTGCACATTACTATTTTGAACAAAATAATTACCCAAAAGCTTTGTATTGGTTTGATAAAGTGGAAGCTGACGAACTTACAAAACAAGAATTGGAGCGTTTTAATTTTCAAAAAGGGTATAGCTATTACACCACGAGAAAGAAAAAAGAAGCTACAAAATACTTGAATATGGTTTTGAACTCGGCAGAATACGGTGCTCAGGCTAAGTATTATCTAGGGTTTATGGCGTATGAAGGTGATGATTACAAAGCGGCGACTAAGTATTTTGACGAGGTTTCGGGCGAAGAAAAATACAAAGAGAAGTTGTCGTATTTTCAGGCGGATATGAATTTTAAGTTGGGCAATTTCCAAAAAGCGATTGATTTAGGGGTGAAAGCAATGGCACAATCGAATGAAATGGAGTTGTCTGAATTGAATAAAATTATTGGAGAGAGTTATTTTAATTTAAAAAATTACGAGAAAGCGATTCCTTATTTGTCCGAATACAAAGGGAAAAAAGGCAAATGGAATAATACCGATTTTTACCAATTGGGTTACGCATATTACCAGCAGAAGCAATATGAAAATGCCATTGCACAGTTTAATAAAATCATTGACGGGAAAGATTTTGTGGCTCAAAATGCGTATTATCATTTGGGAGAATCGTATTTGGATTTAGGACAAAAAACGCAGGCATTGAATGCGTTTAAGAATGCTTCTGAAATGGATTTTAATACCGAGCTTCAGGAAGATGCCACACTTAATTATGCTAAGTTGAGTTATGAAATTGGAAATTCTTACGAAAGTGTGCCTTCTATTTTGTTGGCTTTTTTAGATAAATACCCTCGTAATCCTAATGTTGCTGAGGTAGAGCGTTTGTTGATAGATTCTTATATCTCCTCTAAGAATTATAAAGAAGCATTGGTTTTGTTAGAAAGAAATAAAACGGCTGAGAATAAATTGGCTTATCAAAAAGTGTTGTTTTATAGTGGACTAGAGTCTTTTACTGCTGTCGATTATGCAACTGCTAACAAATTATTTAATCGTGCAATAAATGAGTCAAAAGACGCAAATATCACCGCAAGAGCTACTTTCTGGAAAGCCGAATCGGATTTTATCTTAGAAGATTTTAAATCGGCTTTGGCAGGTTTTAAACAATTTGTTGTTTTGCCTAGTGCGCCAACTACGGTGGAGTTTAAAAACAGCAATTATAATTTGGGCTATTCTTGTTTTAAATTAAAAGACTATGAATCGGCAGCGAGTTATTTTCAAAAACAAATCGATACTAATACAGAAGATAAAGCTCGTTTGGCAGACGCTTACTTGCGTTTGGCAGATTGTAGATTTGTGGGGTCAAAATATTGGCCAGCCATTGATAATTATGTAAAAGCCATTGAGCTAAAAAGTGTAGATGCAGATTATGCCTATCTTCAAAAGGCATTGGCATATGGTTTTTTAGGAAAGAATGACAAGAAAATAATAGAGTTAAAAGCTTTCTTGGAGCGTTACAAACAATCTGTTTACAGAGATGATGTGCTATTCGAATTGGGAAATACTTACGTAGCTGACAAAAAAGACGAATTAGCTATAACTACTTATAACCAGTTAATAACCGAATTTCCAGATGGAACCTTTACATCCAAAGCATTGCTGCGACAAGGTTTAGTGTATTATAATGATGATAAAGATGATTTGGCGTTAACCAAGTTCAAAAAAATTGCAACCGATTTTCCCAAAACACCAGAGGCACTCGAAGCAGTTGCTTCGGCTCGTTTGATTTATGTAGATAGCGGGAAAGTAAATGAATATGCGACTTGGGTACGTACGTTGTCATTTGTATCGGTAACTGATGTAGAATTAGATAATGACAGTTATGAAGCCGCCGAAAAACAATTGCAGCAAGGCAATACGAAGCAAGCGATAGCTGGGCTAAATGCATATGTGACCTCTTTCCCTAATGGCGTTCACGCTTTGAAAGCTAATTATCAGTTGGCGCAAGCGTATTATGATGAAGGTGCTGTAGGGAAATCTATCCCTCATTTTGATTTTGTAGTACAACAAGCACGTTCCGAGTACACAGAGCAATCGTTGGTTCGCTTGGCTCAAATTCATCTAAAGGACAAAAGAGCCGATTATGCTATTCCAGTATTGTTGCGTTTAGAAACAGAATCTGATATTGCACAAAATAGGTTTTTTGCTTTGTCTAATTTGATGAAATTGTATTATGAAACGAAAGAATACCCCAAAGCAGTTATTTATGCAGAAAAAGTTTTAGCCGAAGCCAAGATTGAAGAAATGGTGAAAAGCGATGCGCAAATAATTATTGCACGAAGCGCTATTCAAGCTGGAAACGAAACAAAAGCAAAAGAAGCTTATGCGAGATTATTGCCTATTGCTAAAGGGGAATTAGCCGCTGAAGCAATTTATTATGATGCTTATTTTAAAAATAAAGAAGGGAAATTTGAAGCTTCAAATGAAGCGGTTCAAAAATTAGCCAAAAATTATTCTAGCTATCGTTATTTGGGAGCCAAAGGATTGGTCGTTATGGCTAATAATTTTTATGGTTTGAAAGACAGTTTTCAAGCGACTTATATATTAGAAAGTGTCATCAAAAATTTCACTGATTATAAAGATGTGGTTGCTGAAGCACAAACAGCATTGGATACCATAAAAAAAGAGGAAGCTAAAACGAACTCTTCTATTTCAAAATAAAGGCAATCAAAAAGCATTTGTTTTCTATCACTTTTATTAGTTGAAAAAATAGTTCAAATGCAATTATGGAGTTGTAAAGACTCCTAGAAAATCCTACTAAAAATTAGTACAAAAGAGTAAAATAATATGAATTTACACGATAAAATAAAGTATTTTCCAATCAATAGCATCACCAGTATCATTACACTGTTTTTTGTTTTCTCTTTGGGAACCGCTCAAGAAAAGAAAGGAACCATTGGGGCAGAAGAGGTAAATGTTGTGAAATCTTTTTCACCTACAGTATCCGATGCATTCAAGATTAAAGAGACCCCGCTGCTTGATGATAAAGAAAATGCTCAAAAAGAGACAGTAAAATATTCCGTTTTGCCTTTTCCTGTAGCGTCTACTTTTACTCCTGCAAAGGGAGTTGCTGCTAGTGTGGAAAAAGCCAAAGCACAACGCTTGTTCGAAAATTATGCTTCATTGGGTATTGGAAATTACGGAACGCTTCAAGGTTCGTTGTTTGGGTATAAAAAATTACAAGCTAGAGATTTTATAGGAGCAAGTTTTCAGCATCATTCTTCTCAAGGCGGTATAAATGATGTGCTACTCGATGACCATTTTTATGATACCAAATTAGATTTATTTTATGGAGTAAAAGAAAGTGATTATTCTTGGGATGTTGCTGGTGGTTTTCAAAGTCAAACCTATAATTGGTATGGATTGCCAGCTGATTTCGGAAGTTCTTTAACTCCAAGTGAGCGTAACGATTTAATCAATGGAATTGCTCCAGAACAAAAATACAATACCATTACGCTATCAGGAAATTTTGCTATGGACGAAAGTATGTTAGATGAAACAAAAATGAAATTTCATCATTTTACGGATGCTTTTGGCTCTTCAGAAAATCGATTTTCAGTGCAGCCTATTTTTGGATTGGACCTTTGGAACGAAGCAGTTACTTCTTCTATTATTTTGGATTATGTGGGTGGTTCTTTTGAAAACAATTACGTAAAAACCAATACAGATGCCATTGAGTATCGTTTTGTAAATTTAGGTTTAGCACCACGATTTGCCATTGCAGAGAACGATTGGACGTTACAAATTGGAGCGAGCTTGTATTATAGTTTGGCACCAATAACTAGTAATAACAAATTATTTTTTTATCCAAATTTTCAAGCGACTTACAAAGTTGTTGGCGATTTGATGATTTTTTATTTAGGTGCGGATGGAAGCTTAAAACAAAATACCTATAGAGATTTTGTGAACGAAAATCCGTTTCTTTCACCAACTTTATTAATTCAGCCCACAGATTCCAAGTACAATCTTTTTGCTGGATTAAAGGGGAAATTGGCGAATTCAGTTAGTTACAATGTTAGCGCGTCTTACTTGAATGAAGGGAACAAAGCCTTGTTCAAAGCAAATAATTATACAGAAAACAGTGCCAATGAGCCATACGCTTTCGGAAATTCATTAGGTATTGTCTATGATGATGTCAAAACGATGAGCCTTTTTGCAGAATTAAAAGCCGATTTTTCAAGAAACGTGGCCTTCGGAATCAATGCTACTTTAAATACCTATACGACAGATGTGCAAGCAGAGGCTTGGAATTTGCCCACAATGAAAATCAATTCGACATTAGATGTTGTCATTACAGATAAATGGTTTGCAGGCGCCAAAGTCTTTTTCGTAGGCGAGCGAAAAGAGAATCAATTCAACACGGATTTGGTTACCAATTCTACTAGTATTACTTTACCATCTTATTTTGATGTAAACTTGAATGTAGGTTATAAATACAGCGAACGCATTACTGCTTTTTTAAAAGCCAACAATATTGCCAACCAAGCCTATCAAAAATGGCTCAATCTTCCCGTTCAAGGATTTCAAATTGTAGCGGGAGCGAGTTATAAATTCGATTTTTAATGGTATACCGCAATGGCGCGATGGCGCAAAAAAAATCAAATGAAATCTCGTGACATAGCGTCAGAGGTAAAATAAATAAGAAGTAAAGAGAGGATGATAAAGTTTCAATTTTTTATAAGTAATAATTTCTTAGCGACATAGCGCCTTAGCGGTAAATAAAAATGACCTTCAAACAAAAAATACACGCCTACTACCTACAATTAGTGCAAGACCGCATCGATGCCTTTCGCGATATGATTGCCGCATTGACCGAAGATTCAAAAAATGACGCCAAAGGGTCCGCAGGCGACAAGCATGAAACCGCACTTTCTATGATGCATCTTGAGCAAGAAAAATTCAACCACAAACTCCAAGAAGTTTTAGGACAAAAAGCGGTGTTAGACAAAATCGATTCCACCATTATCCCCGAAACCATAGTCGTGGGGAGTTTAGTCGTTGCCAATGGTATTTACCTGTACCTTAGTTTAGCCTTGCCCAAAATCACCATCGAAGGCACAAACATCATCGCGCTTTCGCCTCAATCGCCTTTGGGTAGTAAATTAATGGGTAACAAAGTAGGATTCGAATTCGAAATCAACACCACCAAATACACCATTCAAGAAATATATTAAAAGCAGTAATTGAAGTAGGAGCAGTAAGCATTTGGCTTTCTTGGCTTCATCTTCCCGTAATCCGCTATATCTTTGCTGTCTCGTTTTTTTACAAGACAGCAAAGGATGCCGCTCCTCCCGGGGCTAGCAGGGATTATTTTGGATATTTTGGAAAGAAGGGAAAAAGTAGTTGAAGCTGCAGTTCGGTTATTTTTTTTGCAACTATTGAATAGGAATGGGCTTTAGCCCGTTCTTTAAAATGAGTTTGGTATAGGCTTTAGCCAAAAATGGACTTTAACTTCGGCTAAAGCCTCTAAATCTCTATAGTTTTATCAATAAAGCCCAAGGATTGTTTTAAAGTTTTTGCTTTTGAAAAGCCAATCATTCTATAAATAGTAATGGTAAAAGTAGCGTGACTTTTTCGCGTTTACGAATAGGCAACATGATTTGAAATGATGAGAAGTTTGAGATTGCCCTATTATGCTTGAGAAGTTTTATTCATATTCGAGACATCCTTTAGATTTGTCCTCTGAAAAATAAAAAGAATTAATAAAAATATCTTCTCCATGAAGATGACATAATTATTATCAATATTAATGTTAGTGCAAATACAAATAAAGTGCCAACAACGTGATTTCCCGCGCCATTTGAAAATGTCTCATCTTTTGTCTCTTTAAAATAAAAAGATAATGACTTGGGAGGTTTTCCAGTTAATAATGAATAGCACTTATTAAAAAAAAATCTAATAAATCCTCCAACAAGTTCAAGTATTCCTCTACCAAAAAATATTTCAAAAAAATCCATATTAAATTTACTTAATTGTTTTTCGCTCTACGAAGTATCCTGACTCGTTTCTATTTATACTTTTTTCTATTACGTAAACATACTAAAAGTCTCATGACTTTTTCTGTAAATATTTTTAAAAATTTAGGCTATTTATGGATTTGTATTATTAAAGTAAACGCTTTGTAAAATCTACTTATAGTCAACAACTTCATTTTTAGCAATAAGACTAAAAGCATTTTAAACTTTACTTTTCCTTATCTTAGCAAGACCAAACCCAATCTCAAAATTATGAAATCGCCACTAACAACAAGTTTGTTGAAAACAAACACCGATAAGTAAAAGGCGATACCATATATGACCTCTAAAAAACAAAATTTACATATATGAAATCAATTGCTCTGTTTTTTGTATCCCTATTCCTGTTTTCTTGTACGTCTAACACACAGAAAGAAGTGGATACGCTTGTGACCAACGCGACCATTTATACCGTAAACCCTGCCTTCGAAAAAGCTTCTGCTATGGCGATTAAGGATGGAAAAATTCTGGACATTGGTAATACGGACTCGCTTTTAAAAAAATATACTTCCAAGACTATTTTAGATTACAAAGGAAAATTTATCTATCCTGGATTAATAGATGCCCATTGTCATTTTTATGGGTATGGACTAACCTTGCAAGAAGTAGATTTAAGAGGTACGAAAAGCTTCGAAGAAATAATTGCACGACTGAAAGCTTTTCAAAAAGCAAAAAATCCAACATTTATTGTTGGTAATGGCTGGGACCAAAACGATTGGGCGGTGAAGAAATTTCCATCCAAAGCTGCGCTCGATGCCGCTTTTCCAAACATTCCTGTGGTGCTCAACCGCATTGATGGGCACGCTATTGTGGTCAATTCCAAAGTGCTGCAAATGGCAGGAATTACCGCCAAAACAAAAGCGGAAGGCGGACAAATTGAACTTCAAAATGGTGAACCAACCGGAATTCTGATTGACAATCCTATGGAATTGGTATTTAAAATCATTCCAAAACCCAGTCGAAAAACACAAATCGCCGCGCTTTTAGATGCCGAAAAAGTAATGTTTGATTATGGCTTGACTACTGTGAACGACGCTGGATTGGACCCAGATATTATTCATTTGATAGACAGTTTGCAAAAAGCGGGAAAAATGAAAATCAATGTCTATGCGATGATTACGGCGAATCAAAAAAATATGGATTTGTATTTCAAAAAAGGAATCTACAAAACCAATCAACTGAATGTGCGTTCATTCAAAATGTATGGCGATGGCGCTTTGGGGTCCAGAGGCGCTTGTATGCATAAACCGTATTCGGATAGTCCTAAACAATTTGGAGCTTTGTTGTCTCCAGTGCCTCAATTGAAAGCAGTAGCTCAACAAATTGCCAATTCGCCTTTTCAACTCAATACGCACGCCATCGGAGATTCGGCCAACACCGTTTTGCTTAAAATCTACAAAGAAGTATTGACAGGTAAAAAAGACCGTCGCTGGAAAATTGAACATGCACAAGTAATTCAGGAATCCGACTTTGATTATTTCAAACTCGGAATCATTCCTTCCGTTCAGCCTACACACGCCACTTCGGATATGTATTGGGCAGGTGATCGTTTAGGGAAAGACCGTTTGAAAAATGCCTATGCGTATAAAAAGCTACTTCAAAAAGCAGGTACAATAGCCCTAGGAACTGATTTTCCTGTGGAAGAAGTCAATCCAATGCTTACGTTTCACGCTGCAGTAGTACGTCAAGATGTAAAAGGATTTCCTAAAAATGGTTTCCAAATCGAAAATGCTTTGTCTCGCGAAGAAACCTTAAAAGGAATGACGCTTTGGGCCGCCTATTCTAATTTCGAAGAAAACCAAAAAGGAAGTTTGGAAGTCGGTAAATGGGCGGATTTTGTGGTTTTTGATGCCGATTTGATGCAAGTAGAAGCTAGTCAGATTGTTAAGATGAAGCCTTCAAGTACTTTTATTAAAGGAGCAAAACAAAAATAATCGTACTTAGGTAATGCTTGCGATTTACAGATTTTAAGCGTTTCTTCTAATTGTTTCTGTTTTATATTTCATATTTTATTTAAAAATCCATTTTTGATTATAATTTATAACTAAAAGTGGATTTTGTGTTTTCTATTTATATCTGTTATAGCATCTTTGCTTCATCAAATTAAATAATAAGAATAAAGAAATAAATAATTATGTGCGGAATTGTATGTGCCTTTGACTTAAAACAGAAATCAGAAACCCTAAGACCTCAAGTTTTAGAAATGTCTAAAATTATCCGCCACCGTGGACCAGATTGGAGTGGAATCTTTAGTAATGAAAAAGCGATTTTGTCTCACGAACGTTTGGCCATTGTAGATCCAGCTTCAGGGAAACAACCATTGTTAAGCGAAGATGGCAATTTGATTTTGGCTGCCAATGGCGAAATTTATAACCACCGCGATTTACGCAAACAGTTTGATGGTAAATATCAATTTAAGACCGAAAGTGATTGCGAAGTAATTTTGGCTTTATACAAAGAAAAAGGAGTTGATTTTATTGACGAAATGAATGGAATTTTCGGATTTGCTATTTATGATGTTGAAAAAGACGAGTACTTCGTAGCTCGTGATCATATGGGAATTATTCCTTTATATATAGGATGGGATCAACACGGCACTTTTTATGTAGCTTCTGAATTGAAAGCATTAGAAGGCTATTGTACAAAAATAGAGTTGTTTCCTCCAGGACATTATTTGTCAAGTAAAGATGGTGAGTTTGTACAATGGTACAAAAGAGATTGGACAGACTATGAAGCGGTAAAAGACAATGAAACTAGTATTCCAGCGATTAAAGAAGCTTTAGAAGCTGCGGTTCACAGACAATTAATGAGTGATGTGCCTTATGGAGTGTTGCTTTCAGGAGGTTTGGATTCGTCAATTACATCGGCGGTAGCCAAAAAATACGCTCAAAAACGTATTGAGTCAGACGATCAAGTAGATGCTTGGTATCCACAATTGCACTCGTTTTCTGTTGGTTTAGAAGGTTCACCAGATTTAGCTGCTGCTCAAAAAGTGGCAGAACATATTGGAACGATTCATCACGAAATTAAATTTACCATTCAAGAAGGATTGGATGCCGTTCGTGATGTGATTTACAATCTAGAAACGTATGATGTTACTACTGTAAGAGCGTCAACTCCTATGTGGTTGATGGCAAGAGTCATTAAATCAATGGGAATTAAAATGGTATTGTCTGGTGAAGGTGCCGATGAGTTATTTGGAGGTTATTTGTATTTCCATAAAGCGCCGAATGCAAGAGAATTTCACGAAGAGAACGTTCGTAAATTAGGGAAACTTCATATGTACGATTGTTTGAGAGCGAATAAAAGTTTGGCTGCTTGGGGAATTGAAGGACGTGTACCATTTTTAGACAAAGAGTTTATGGATGTAGCGATGCACATTAATCCTCAAGATAAAATGATCAACAAAGAACATCCAATGGAGAAATGGGTGGTTCGTAAGGCTTTTGAAGACATGTTGCCTGAAAGTGTAGCTTGGAGACAGAAAGAACAATTTAGTGATGGTGTGGGATACAGTTGGATTGATACTTTGAAAGCAGTTGTTGCTGAAGAAGTAACTGACGAACAATTGGCTAATGCTAAATATAAATTCCCTTTGCAAACACCAACTTCAAAAGAGGAGTATTACTACCGTTCTATTTTTGCAGAACATTTCCCAAGTGATGCAGCGGCTTTGTGTGTTCCTCAAGAAGCTAGTGTGGCTTGTAGTACCAAAATCGCCTTAGAATGGGATGAAGCTTTTAAAAACATGAACGATCCATCAGGTAGAGCCGTGGCCAATGTACACGACGATGCCTATGTCAAAGCATAGTTATTATTTGAATTTGATTATTAGTTGTAATGTTGAAAACACGCTCTTTTTAGGGCGTGTTTTTTTTATTGGGATATAAACCATAAATGTTGATAACTTAAGCGCTTAAAAAGGCATTTTGGACCTAAATTCCTTTCGGCTTTTGTATATTTGCGTGTTATACAAAAAATACATTTTTAGAATAAATATATATGAGCGAGGAAATCAATAAGAACAATTATTCGGCAGACAGTATTCAGGCATTAGAAGGAATGGAGCACGTAAGAATGCGTCCATCAATGTATATTGGAGATGTAGGTGTACGTGGTTTGCATCATTTAGTGTATGAGGTGGTAGATAACTCTATCGATGAAGCAATGGGAGGTCATTGTGATACCATTAGTGTAGCTATAAATGAAGATGGTTCTATTACAGTTGAAGACAACGGTCGTGGAATTCCAGTAGGGATTCATAAAAAAGAAGGCGTTTCAGCACTTGAGGTAGTAATGACCAAAATTGGAGCTGGAGGTAAATTTGATAAAGATTCTTATAAAGTATCTGGAGGTCTTCACGGTGTTGGGGTGTCTTGTGTGAATGCTTTATCTTCTCACTTGAGAGCAACCGTTCATAGTAGTGATGGTAAAGTGTATGAGCAAGAATACGAAAGAGGAAAAGCTTTATATCCAGTAAAACAAATTGGGGATACTACTAAAAGAGGTACTATAGTAACTTTTTATCCTGACCCAACCATTTTTACACAAACTACGGAGTATTCATACGATACGCTTTCTGCTCGTATGCGTGAATTGTCTTTTTTGAATAAAGGGATTTCAATCACATTTACAGATAAAAGAGAAGTTGATAAAGATGGTAATTTCCTTGGAGAAGTATTTCATTCTACCGAAGGATTAAAGGAATACATTCGTTATTTGGATGGAAACCGTGAGCCGATTATCACACACGTAATCTCAATGGATCACGAAAAAGGAGAAATTCCTGTTGAAGTAGCTTTGATATACAACACAAGTTATTCTGAAAACATATTTTCGTATGTAAACAATATCAATACACACGAAGGAGGAACGCATTTGCAAGGTTTTAGAAGTGGTTTGACAAGAACGCTTAAAAAATATGCCGATGCCTCTGGTATGCTCGATAAATTAAAGTTTGAAATTACTGGAGATGATTTTCGTGAGGGGTTAACTGCTATTATTTCTGTAAAAGTAGCCGAGCCACAATTTGAGGGTCAAACAAAAACCAAATTAGGAAATAGAGAAGTAGTTTCTCCTGTAAGTCAAGCGGTAGGAGAAATGCTAGAGAATTATTTGGAAGAGAATCCAAATGATGCTAGAATCATTATCCAAAAAGTAATTTTAGCGGCTCAAGCGCGTCACGCAGCTAAGAAAGCTCGTGAAATGGTACAACGTAAAACCGTTATGGGCGGTGGAGGTTTACCTGGTAAATTATCCGATTGTTCAGAACAAGATCCGGCAAGATGTGAAGTGTATCTTGTCGAGGGAGATTCGGCTGGTGGAACAGCAAAACAAGGACGTGATCGTGCGTTTCAAGCTATTTTGCCTTTGAGAGGTAAGATTTTGAACGTGGAGAAAGCAATGCATCACAAAGTTTTTGAAAACGAAGAGATTCGAAATATATTTACAGCACTTGGTGTAACTGTAGGAACAGAAGAAGATAGTAAAGCGCTTAATATTTCTAAACTACGTTATCATAAAGTAATTATTATGTGTGATGCCGATGTCGATGGTAGTCACATTGCTACCTTAATATTAACCTTCTTCTTCCGATTTATGAAAGAGTTAATTGAAGAAGGACACGTTTATATCGCAGCACCACCTTTGTATCTTGTTAAAAAAGGGAATAAGAAAGAATACGCTTGGAATGATGTTCAGAGAGATCAAGCTAACGAAAGAATGGGAGGTAGTGCCTCTATTCAACGTTATAAAGGTCTTGGAGAAATGAATGCTGAGCAATTGTGGGAAACAACTATGGATCCTAACTTTAGAACATTGCGTCAAGTGAATATTGATAGTTTGGTAGAGGCAGATAGAATCTTCTCTATGTTAATGGGAGACGAAGTGCCACCAAGAAGAGATTTTATTGAAAAAAATGCTGTTTATGCCAAAATAGATGCGTAAATTAGGGGATTGATTATAAGAATCAATTTTACATATAAATAAAATTTAAAAAAAAATGAAAGTTACCATTGTAGGAGCAGGAAATGTGGGAGCAACCTGCGCAGATGTAATTGCTTATAGAGGAATTGCAAGTGAAGTAGTATTATTGGATATTAGAGAAGGATTTGCCGAAGGAAAGGCAATGGATATTTCTCAATGCGCAACTAATACTGGATTTAATACAAAAGTTTCAGGTAGTACAAATGATTACACTAAAACAGCTAATAGCGATGTTGTAGTTATTACTTCAGGAATACCAAGAAAACCAGGGATGACAAGAGAGGAATTGATTGGAATCAACGCTGGAATCGTAAAAACAGTAGCTGAAAATGTTTTAGCTCATTCACCAAATTGTATTGTAGTAGTGGTTTCGAACCCAATGGATACTATGACATATTTAGCTTTAAAAGCTACAGGTTTACCAAAAAACAGAATCATTGGAATGGGTGGAGCTTTAGATAGCTCTCGTTTTAGATATTATTTATCAAAAGCATTAGACGTTCCTTCTAATGACATATCAGCAATGGTAATCGGAGGGCACGGAGATACAACTATGATTCCATTAACTCGTTTAGCATCATATAATGGTATTCCAGTGTCACAATTTGCTTCTCAAGAAGTATTGGATAAAGTTGCTGCAGATACTATGGTTGGTGGAGCTACTTTGACAGGATTACTAGGTACATCAGCTTGGTATGCGCCAGGAGCTTCTGTAGCTTACTTAGTGGATAGTATTTTGAATGATCAAAAGAAAATGATTGCTTGCTCTGTTTTCTTAGAAGGAGAATACGGCCAAAACGATATTTGTATCGGTGTACCATGTATTATTGGTAAAAATGGTGTAGAGCAAATCATCGATATCAACTTGAATGAAGCTGAGAAAGCAGCATTTGCTAAAAGTGCTGAAGCGGTTAGAGGTATGAATGCTGATTTGAAAACAGTATTGGCATAACCGTTTTTTATCATTAAAAAAAAAGACTGCACTATTGCAGTTTTTTTTTTGAGATTAATTAATAAAAAAATTGGTTAATCATTTCGTTAATGATATATTTGCTCGGTTTAAAAAAAATGATATAATGCACAGTTGATTTTTTTGTTTTAAAAAAACGATGTCAAGGCTTATTTTATTGAGGTTTAAAACAAAAAAGAGTAATTAAAAAATAATTAATTTTTAGTAATAATGCAGAATAAAGGACTTATTAAATTTTTCGCAATTCTATTTGCATTGGTAAGTATTTACCAACTTTCTTTCACATTTGTCTCTAATAAGATTCAAAGTGATGCTAAATCTTTCGCTGGTGGTAACACTGAAAAAGAAGTAAAATATTTAGATTCCATAGGGAAAGAAAAGGTGTTTAATCTTGGAATCACAGATTACACATACAATGAAGTTAAAGACAAACAAATCAATAAAGGTCTTGACTTAGAAGGAGGAATTAACGTAATTCTTCAAATTTCTGTAAAAGACATTTTGAAAGGATTGTCTAATAACTCAAAAAATCCAGTATTCAATAAGTCTTTAGCTGATGCTACTGCTAATCAACAAGGGAATCAAACGTATTTAGATGCCTTCTTTGAAGCTTTTGAAGCTAATGCTAATGGAACTACAAAGTTAGCTTCTCCTGAAATTTTCGCAAACAGAAGCTTGCAAGGTGATGGTGGTGTTGATTTTCAAATGACAGATGCTCAAGTTCAAAAAGTAATTAAAAGAAAAGTAAACGAATCTGTTGAAAGTGCTTTTGGTGTTTTAAGAGAGCGTATCGACAAATTTGGTGTTACTCAACCTAATATTCAAAAAATTGGTGAGTCAGGTAGAATCCTTGTAGAGTTACCAGGGGCTAAAGATGTTGATAGAATCAAAAGATTATTACAAGGAAAAGCAGAATTGCAATTCTGGGAAACCTATAAAATTGAAGAGATTGGTAACTTCTTGGTTGCTGCTAATGACGCTTTAAAGAAAACAGAAGTTGCAAAAGTAGAAACTAAAAAAGTTGCAAAAGATAGTTTAAGTGCTTTATTGACTGACGAAAAAGATTCTACTGCAACAAAAGCAGGAAAAAATCCTTTGTTTGATAAAATTATTGCGCAAGGTGGTGGGCCAGTTTTAGGAATGTTTTCTCCAAAAGATACGGCTGTTGTTAATGGTTATTTAAAAAGACCAGACGTAAGAAATTTATTAGCTGGTGAGCAACGCTATGCTAAATTTGTTTGGGGTAAACCAACAACTATTCAAGATGCTAAAGCAAAAGATAAAAAAATCGATGCGGTTGAGTTATATGCTTTAAAAGGAAATAGAAATGATGCGCCTTCAATGGCAGGTGGCGTGGTAACAGATGCTACTGATACATTTGACCAAATGGGTAAACCAGCAGTTTCTATGCAAATGAATAGCAAAGGAGCCAAAGAATGGGAAGAATTAACAGGAAGAGCTTATACTTCAAAAGGATATATTGCTATCGTACTGGATAATGTGGTTTATTCTGCACCAGGAGTATCTAGTGGACCAATTGCTGGTGGAAGATCTGAAATCTCTGGTAACTTTGATATTACAGAAACTAAAGATTTAGCTAACGTTTTAAGAGCAGGTAAATTGCCAGCTGCAGCTGATATTGTTCAATCTGAAGTAGTAGGACCATCTTTAGGTCAAGAAGCAATTGATAATGGAACAACCTCTGCATTGGTTGGTTTGTTATTGGTGTCACTTTGGATGTTAGTGTATTATGGTAGAGCTGGTTGGTATGCAAATATTGCATTGGCGGTTAACTTATTATTCTTGTTTGGAATTTTAGCAAGTTTAGGTGCTGTACTTACTTTACCAGGTATTGCAGGTATTGTTTTAACAATGGGTACAGCAGTAGATGCGAATATCATTATCTATGAAAGAGCTAAGGAAGAACTTCGTTCTGGAAAGACTTTAAATGAGGCAGTAATTGCTTCGTATAGCTGGAAAGGTGCAATGCGTTCTATCGTTGATGCTAACGTAACACATATTTTGACTGGTGCTGTTTTATTCATTTTTGGTTCTGGACCAATCAAAGGTTTTGCTACTACATTATTAATAGGTATTATAACTTCTTTGTTTACATCTATTTTTATTGCTAGAATTTTTATTGATAGAAATATTGCAGGTAAAAATGATTTATCATTCGTTACTAATTTCTCTAAAAACTTCTTTACGAATTTCCATTATAACTTCTTAGGAATTAAAAAATGGTCCTATGCATTTTCAGCTATTGTAACCGTAGTTTCTATTATTTCTATCGCTACTAATGGTTTTGATCAAGGTGTGGATTTTGTTGGAGGAAGAACGTTCCAAGTTCGTTTTGATAAATCTATGAAGCCTGAAGAGATTAAAGAAGAATTAACTGCAATCTTTGGAAGCGCTGAGGTTAAGATTTTTGGTCAAGACAATCAGTTGAAAATTACAACTAAATATAAAATTCAAGAAACGGGTATAGCAGCTGACGAAGAAGTTAATAAATTGCTTTATGCATCTTTGAAAAAGTATTATTCACCTGATGTTACTTATGATAAGTTTGTTAATGCTTATGAAGGGAAAAAATTGGGTATTGTTTTAGCTTCTAAAGTTGGACCTACTGTAGCAGAAGATATCAAAACGAATGCTTATTGGGCGGTTTTAGGTGCAATGCTTATTGTTGGATTGTACTTAGTAATTAGTTTTAGAAAATGGCAGTACAGTTTAGGAGCTATCGCTGCTGTTGCGCATGATGTTATCTTTGTATTAGGTATCTATTCATTGTGTTACAAATTCATGCCATTCGGAATGGAGATTGACCAACACTTTATTGCGGCAATCCTAACAGTTATTGGTTACTCTATGAATGATACTGTAATTGTATTCGATAGAGTTCGTGAATTCTTAGACGGTAAAACTAAAGGTAACTTTAGTGAAATTGTAAATAACTCTATTAATTCTACTATGTCAAGAACAATTAATACGTCATTAACAATGATTGTAGTATTGTTAATCATGTTTGTATTTGGTGGAGAGTCAATTAGAGGATTTATCTTCGCTATGTTGATTGGTATTATAGTTGGAACATATTCTTCATTATTTATTGCAACTCCAGTATTAGTGGATTCTATCTCTATTGCTGATAAAAAAATAATCGAAGAAAGACACAACGAGAATAAATAAGTTATAGTCTTTTTATAACTAAGGGCGCATTGTATAATGCGCCCTTTTTTTTGTTTATATATTTAGGTTTATAGTTGTGTTTTCTAAAATAGGAATTGTTGATCAGTTGCGTGAGGGATGGCAGTGGAGCTCTCCCGATTTTTCATCGGGAAGCGGGAACGTACAGCCCGACCCGGAATTTTTATGGAGGGTCACGCCCAAAAATAACTTTTGTTTTATATTTACTTTGAGGGTAATTTATTAGATTTGTTTTGAAGTATTTTTATAAAATTGTCTTCCATTTTAAATTAATTTCACATATATGAAAAAAGTAATTTTAAGTACTATGATTGTTTCTTCTTCTTTGCTTTCGTATGGGCAATCCGCGATAAAGTATCCTGCCACTAAAAAGACTGACAAAGTAGATGTTTATTTTGGTAATTCTATTCCAGACCCTTTTAGATGGTTGGAAGATGACCGTTCAGCCGAGACTGCCGAATGGGTAAAAGAGCAAAACAAAGTGACCTTCGATTATTTAGCAGCGATTCCTTTTCGAAATACGATTAAAGCACGTATGGAAAAACTTTGGAATTATGAAAAAGTTTCAGCTCCTTTCAAAGAAGGAGATTATACGTATTATTATAAAAATAATGGATTGCAAAACCAATCAGTATTGTATAGAAAAGATGCTAAAGGGGCTGAAGAGTTGTTTTTAGATCCCAATACTTTTTCTAAAGACGCCACAACTTCATTGGATGGTTTGAGTTTTTCTAAAGATGGTTCTTTAGTGGCTTATTCTATCTCAGAAGCGGGAAGTGATTGGAGAAAAGTTATTTTTATTGATGCTAAAACGAAGCAGAGTATAGGTGAACCTTTAGTGGATGTAAAGTTTAGCGGTTTGTCTTGGAAAGGTAACGAAGGGATTTTTTATTCTAGTTACGAAAAACCAAAAGGAAGTGAACTTTCGGCAAAAACAGACCAACACCGCTTATTCTTTCATAAGCTTGGAACCAAACAAGCCGAAGATGCTATTCTATTTGGTAACCAAGAAAAACGCAGATATGTTGGTGGCTATGTATCGGATGATAATCGTTATTTGTTTATTTCTGCAGCTAATTCTACCTCAGGGAATGAATTGTACTTTAAAGATTTGTCTGTTGCAAATAGCCCTATTGTTGCAATTCATAAAGGATTTGAATATGATGTAGACGTATTGGATAATGAAGGCAGTAAATTGTTTATTGTTACCAATTTAAAAGCGCCTAACAAAAGAATTGTTACTGTAGATGTAGCAAACCCAGGTGTTGAAAACTGGAAAGATTTGATTCCAGAAACCGAGCAAGTATTAAATCCATCGACTGGTGCTGGATATATTTTTGCTAATTATATGAAAGACGCTGTGTCTGTTGTCAAACAATTTGATTATAAAGGAAAACTAATCCGTACTATTGCCTTGCCAGGTGTTGGTACAGCTTCAGGTTTTGGAGGAAAAGCCAAAGATAAAGAGTTGTATTTTTCATTTACCAACTACGTTACACCAGGAACCACTTATACCTTCTTCCCTGAAAGTGGTAAGTCGTCTGTTTATGTTAAGCCTAAAGTTGATTTTGTTTCTGAAAATTATGAATCTAAACAAGTATTTTTTACTTCAAAAGACGGAACCAAAGTTCCGATGATTATTACCCATAAGAAAGGATTGCAATTAAACGGAAAGAATCCAACTATTTTGTATGGTTATGGTGGATTTAATGTGAGTTTAACACCAAGTTTTAGCATTGCCAATGCAGTTTGGTTAGAAATGGGCGGAATTTATGCTGTTGCCAATATGCGTGGAGGCGGTGAATACGGTAAAAAATGGCACGATGCGGGAACCAAAATGCAAAAACAAAATGTATTTGATGATTTCATTGCGGCGGGTGAGTATTTAATTGCTCAAAAATATACTTCATCAGATTTCTTAGCAATTCGCGGTGGTTCTAATGGTGGTTTATTGGTTGGAGCTGTAATGACACAAAGACCAGACTTGATGAAGGTTGCACTTCCGGCAGTAGGTGTTTTGGATATGTTGCGTTACCATACGTTTACTGCCGGTGCAGGTTGGGCGTATGATTATGGCACAGCTGAAGATTCCAAAGAAATGTTTAATTATTTAAAAGGTTATTCACCAGTACATAATGTTAAGTCAGGAGTAAAATATCCTGCTACATTGGTAACAACGGGAGATCATGATGATCGTGTAGTTCCGGCGCACAGTTTTAAATTTGCAGCTGAATTACAAGAAAAACAAACAGGCAGTAACCCCGTTTTGATTCGTATTGAGACCAATGCCGGTCATGGTGCTGGAAAACCAGTTTCTAAAACCATTGAAGAAGCTGCCGATATTCAGGCGTTTACTTTGTTCAATATGGGATTTAAATCCATTCCTAAATAATACAAATTTTTAGTTTACTTTTGAAAGCATTCCTAGATTCATAGGAATGCTTTTTTATTTAACCCAATTATGTGCATGCGATTATTTATTTCTTTTTTATTTCTCCTTTGTAGTAATCTTATATGGTGTCAATCGAGTAATGATAGTTGGAAAGTAGGTTTTTCTTATGGAACAGGAAATGCTTTTAAAAACACCGATTATACGTATACCAATTCCAGTTATAAAGTGTTGTTTTATAAAAAATGGGGGACTTACAAGGGAATTGATTTTTCTTTTTTCTTTGGCCCAGAATACAATCACGCTTCTCATCAATTGCTGAATTTTTATTTTGTAAAACCTGAAACGCCAAATTATGAAGCCAAACGAGACGCTTTTATGCAATTAAAAACCATTAACGAAGTTGTTTTGCATTTAGGAATGACGGTTCAAAAAAAGATCAGTAAACGAAGTGCTATTTACGTTTTAGGAAGCATAAGTCCTATGCTTACAGATACCGAGACCGAACGCTTGTCTAAAGGTTTTGCTTTTTGTGATATTTTAGCACTAGGGTATACTTTAGAGTTAAAACATTTTTTACTAGATATAAGGCCTAGTTTTCGACACACTTCCAATGCGGGTTTGAATACTTCCAATGCGGGTTTTAATACTAAAAATATAGAACTAGGAATTGTTTTTCCATTATAAAAAAAGCGCTACTTAAAGAAGTAGCGCTTTTTTCAAAAATATAGATTAAGCTTCTTTTTTGGCTTTAAAAACAAAAAACAAACCAATAAGGATAAATGGTATGCTCAACCATTGTCCCGTTGAAAGAATGTTGCCCAATTCGCTTTCAAAACCGCCTTGACTTTCTTTTACCGACTCAACAATGATACGAACTGTAAATAAAAGTACTAGAAACAATCCGAACAAAAAGCCTGATTTCTTTCTCGCTTCTGTTTTCCAATACAAGAAAAACAAAATGGCAAAAACGAAGATGTAACAAAATGCCTCATACAACTGAGTTGGGTGTTTTGCAGGAACTTGTGCTAATAAATTGGCAAATCTAGGATCTGTTGCAATCGCAGTATAGGCTTCATTTGGATTGGCAATTCCAGTAGCATTTACAACGTCTCTTGGGCTAAATTGATCTCTCAAAAAGCGAATCCCAAAAGAAGAGGTGGTTTCTTTTCCGATAATTTCTGAATTGAAAAAGTTACCCAAACGTACAAAAATAGCACCACTAGCCACAGGAATTACTACGCGATCCAAAATCCATAATTGTGGGCGTTTCAATATGTTTTTGCTGTAGAAATACATAGCAATTACTATAGAAATAGCAGCACCATGACTGGCTAAACCTGTAAAACCTGTAAATTCCCAACCCTTGATGAAACCCAAAAGGTTTCCATTGACATTTTCACGAATTGGAAGTGCAATTTCAACTAGATGATTGCGGTAATATTCCCAATCATAAAAGAAAACATGACCTAATCGTGCCCCAAGTAAAGTGGCTAAAACTGTCCATATAAAAAGCGAATCCAATTTGTCTATCGGTTCTCCTTCGCGTTCAAAAATATGTTTCATGATGTACCAACCCAATCCAAAAGCTACTACAAACATTAGGCTGTAATATCGAATCATAAAAAAGCCTAAATCTAATCCTTCAGATGGATTCCAAACCAAGTTCAAAGCGTGTGTCATGTGTAATTTTTTTTGTAAATATAAACTTTAAATGTAATCAAATTGAAAACGTTTAATTACTATTTGTGTGTGCATTTTTTTTCAGGAACAGGGTCGTAGCCTTTTCCTCCCCATGGATGACAACTCAAAATCCGTTTCAAACCCAAATAAGTGCCAAACAAAAAGCCATGTTTCTGCAACGCTTCTATCATATAGCTCGAGCAAGTGGGCTCGTACCTGCAGGCGGCTGGTGTAAAAGGGGAGATGGCTCCTTGATAAAAGCGTACCAAAAGAATTAATGGGTAGGTAAAAAATTTATTTAACATCATCTTTTGTTAGTCAACTACTAATTAGGAGCAGGTAAATAAGGCATTTTCAGTAAGTATGGGTCCTGCTGTCCGTTATATCTTTGCCTTTTTACAGAAAAAAGGCAAAGGATGCCACTCCCATCGGGGCTAAAAGGATAGAAAGTGATTTTTTGGAAACTTTAAACTTCTAATTTCTCACTTCTAATATCTAATTTTCTGTTTTATAAACTAAAAGTAGTGCCTTCTTTTCCGTCCTTTAATTGAATACCCAGAGCCAATAATTGGTCTCTAATTTGGTCCGAAAGCGCAAAGTTTTTGTTTTCTCTGGCTTGCTTTCTCATGTCAATCAATAACTGAATGGCTCCTTCTAGTTTATCGTTACTGCTATCCGAAATTTTTTCATTTTCAAGACCCAAAACCTCAAATACAAATGCTTCTATAGCGGTTGTAAATGAAGCCAAATCTTCTGCTGTTATAGTTTCCTTACCATCTTTGATGACATTAATATAGCGAACGCCCTCAAACAAATGCGCAATTAGGATAGGTGTGTTAAAATCATCATTCATCGCATCATAACACAATTGTTTCCAATCTTCAATCGCAACAGACGATTGAGCGCTTGTAGGTAAGTCTTTCAATAACGAAAGGGCTTCCATTAATCGTTTGTATCCTTTTTCGGCTGCCACAATAGCATCATCCGAAAAATCAAGTATGCTTCTGTAATGTGCTTGTAACATAAAGAAACGCGTCACCGAAGCAGAAAACGGTTTGCTCAAAATAGTATTGTCTCCAGTCAAAATCTCTCCTGGTAAAATATTATTTCCAGTCGATTTTGCCATTTTCTTACCGTTTAAAGTAAGCATATTAGCGTGCATCCAATAATTTACAGGTGTGTGTCCTGTGCACGCTTCATTTTGAGCGATTTCACATTCGTGATGTGGGAATTTCAAATCCATTCCACCACCGTGAATGTCAAAATGATTACCCAAGTATTTAGTACTCATTGCAGTACATTCTAGGTGCCAACCTGGGAATCCATCACTCCAAGGCGAAGGCCAACGCATAATATGTTGTGGTTCCGCTTTTTTCCATAAAGCAAAATCTTGAGGATTTCTTTTATCGGATTGACCGTCTAAATCTCGAGTATTAGCCAACATATCTTCGATGTTTCTGCCACTCAAAATTCCGTAATGATGGTCTTCATTAAATTTTACCACATCAAAATAAATAGAACCATTGGCTTCATAAGCAAAACCATTATCTATTATTTTCTTGATAATTTCAATTTGCTCTATAATATGTCCAGTAGCTGTAGGTTCAATACTCGGAGGTAAAAAATTAAAAGCACTCAAAATACGATGAAAATCAACAGTATAACGCTGTACTACTTCCATCGGTTCCAATTGTTCTAATCTCGCTTTTTTAGCAATTTTATCTTCTCCTTCATCTACATCATCCACGATATGACCTACATCGGTAATGTTACGCACATAGCGAACTTTGTATTCCAAATGCAATAAATACCTGAATATTACATCAAATGACATAAAAGTTCTCACGTTCCCCAAGTGAACATTACTGTAAACTGTGGGGCCACAAACATACATTCCTACATTTCCTTCGTGAACGGGTACAAATGGTTCTTTTTCTCCAGATAGAGAATTGTATATTTTGAGGGGTTGATGATTGTATAAAGGCATTTCTTTTTGTTTAACAGTTTAACGGTTTAATGTTTAACGTTGAATTATTGATTGCAAACTTATGAATCGTGATTGCTTATTTGAAAAAAGTAAAAAATCTGTTGTCTATCGATTAACTATTTAACCGATTGAACAAAAAAACATAAACTCTTAGAATTTCGTTTCTAATTTAATGTAATCCAAGAATTCTCTTCTGGTTTGTGCTTCTTTGAATTTTCCACCAAATTCTGAGGTTACCGTACTACTTTCGATATCTTTTATTCCTCTAGAATTTACGCAAAGATGTTTGGCATCTATTACACAAGCAACGTCTTCTGTTCCTAATGCTCTTTGAAGTTCTTGAACAATTTGCATTGTCAAACGCTCTTGTACTTGAGGTCTTTTTGCATAATATTCAACAATTCTATTCATTTTAGACAAGCCAATTACAGTACCATTAGAAATATAAGCCACGTGTGCTCTTCCTATAATAGGTAACAAATGATGTTCACAGGTAGAATATAAGGTGATGTTTTTTTCAACCAACATCTCACCATATTTGTAGTTATTATCAAAGGTTGAGGCTTTTGGTTTTTTATTTGGATTTAAACCGCCAAAAATTTCTTTTACGAACATTTTTGCTACACGATTTGGGGTGCCTTTTAGGCTATCATCCGTTAAATCCATACCCAAAGTAAGCAACATATTTTCTACATCTTTCTTGATGCGTTCAATTTTTTCTTCATCCGAAATAGCAAAAGCATCTTCTCTTATCGGATTATTAGCGTTGGTACTAATATGATTATTTCCTATTTCGTCGTGGAATTCTTCGTTATTTGTCATTAAAAATTACTATTTGTTGGGTGTGTATTTTTCAAGGGGTAAAGATAAATAATAAATAGTAACAAATTCAATCGCTTGAGGGAATTAATTGCCTTGTTTTTCTTAATATTTCGGGTGTAATTTTAACAAAAAAAGACAATAACTCCTTTGAATTATTGTCTTTTTATACTTCTATTTTTTGTTTCTAAGAACGTTGGTTGTATTCTTTTATTGCTTCTTTTAGAATGTGAACCGCTTTTATGAGCTCTTCTTTACTTAAAACATAGGCAATACGAACTTGATTTAAACCCACGCCAGGAGTAGAATAAAAACCAGCCGCGGGAGCTACCATAACAGTTTCTCCATTAAATTCATACGTTTCTAAAAGCCATTGTGCAAAATCATCGGCATTGTCTATAGGGAGTCGGGCGATACAATAAAAAGCGGCTTTTGGGCTTTTTACTAGTACTCCATCTATTTTGTTAAGTTCATGGATTAAAATGTCTCTTCTTTCTTTGTACTCTGCAATTACTTCGTCAAAATAACTTTTTGGAGTGTCTATAGCGGCTTCACAGGCAATTTGTTCAATTGTAGGTGGGCACAAACGAGCTTGTGCAAACTTCATAGAAGCGGCAATAACTTCTTTGTTTTTGGTTACCAAGCAGCCTATTCTAGCGCCACACATACTGTATCTTTTGGAAACTGAATCAATCATAATGACATTTTGTTCAATTCCTTTTAGGTTCATTACAGAGAAATGTAGGTCTTTCTCGTCGTAAATAAATTCACGATATACTTCATCAGCAATGAGGAAGAGGTCATATTTTTTAACCAATGCACCAAGCTGATTTATTTCAGATTCAGAGTAGAGGTATCCAGTAGGATTATTGGGGTTGCAAATTAATATTGCTTTCGTTTTACTGGTAATAGCTTTTTCAAATTCTTGAATCGTTGGAAGGGTAAAACCACTTTCAATATTAGAAATTACCGGAACAACTCGTGCGCTTGACTCAGCCGAAAAAGCACTGTAATTAGCATAAAAAGGTTCAGGGATAATTATTTCGTCTTCGGGGTCCATGATGCTTCCTAAGGCAAAAAGTAAAGCTTCAGAACCTCCTGTTGTAATCATAATGTCCTCAGTGTCTACTGAAACATTTTGATTTTGATAAAATTTGGCTAATTTTTTTCTATAGCTTTCATAACCAGCAGATGGTCCATATTCAATAATATCTAGTTGTATATTTTTGATAGCTTCAATAGCGAGTTCGGGGCTTTTTATATCGGGTTGACCAATGTTTAAATGATAGACTTTGCGTCCTTTTGATTTTGCCAAATCTGCAAAAGGGGCTAATTTTCGAATTGGCGATTCAGGCATTTTTTTACCTCTGATTGAAATACTAGGCATGTTTTTTATAATTTGGTGCAAAATTGCATTTTTTTTTCCAAATTAAATGTAAATTTAAGTCCTATTTGTTATCAAATTCTAACAAATATGTTGGATTTTTTGTAATATTACCGAAACCTTTTTTAATGAGAATAGCTCTTTTTTTTCTATTATTTTTTCTAGGACAGTATACTAATCGTGCGCAAGAAGGGTTTCAATTTTTAGCCAATCAAACTCAAGTTGAGATACCATTTCAATTAATCAATAATCTCATTTTTGTGCCCATTACCGTTAATGGTATTGAGCTTAACTTTTTATTGGATACAGGAGTAGAGGAGACTTTATTGTTTAGTTTGGATGATAAAAAGGAATTGAATTTGTATAATGTTGATAAAATTCAACTACGGGGTTTGGGCAGTAATGAGTCTATTGAAGGATTGAAGTCTTCTAATAACTATATGTTTGTTAGAGGATTGGTTTCTTCAAGGCAAAGTTTTTATATCATTTTAGACCAAAACTTTAATCTCTCCGCACATATTGGTATCCCTGTAAATGGGATTATTGGAACACAATTTTTTAAAAACAACTTGGTAGAAATTGATTATATCCGAAAAAAAATAAAGGTTTCAAAACCAAATGCCAAATACCAGAAAGAATTGGATAAAAAATTTGTCAAGATTCCTATTTCAATCGAAAAAGCCAAACCTTACTTCAATGTTCAGTTGAAAATGCAGGATACTTATATTCAGTCAAAGATGTTGATTGATATAGGGAATAGCGATGCAATTTGGGTTTTTCAAAATTATACGGAAGGGATTAATGTACCTAAAAAGAATTTTGACGATTTTTTAGGAAAAGGATTTAGTGGAGATATCGAAGGCAAAAGAGCTAAAATAAGTGAATTAAAAATGGCTGATTTTAAGTTTACTACTCCAATTGTTGCTTTTCCGGATTCGAGTTCGTTGAAACACGTTAAAATGGTTGATAATAGAGTAGGTTCTATTGGTGCTGAAATCTTTAGGAGATTTAAAGTTGTTTTTGATTATGAAAGAGGGACGATATATCTCAAGAAAAATGGAAATTTCAAATCTCATTTTAAGTATAATAAAAGCGGTATTGAGATTGAGCAAAATGGATTGAAATGGGTAGAAGATTATGTGAAACTTGAAAATAATCTTTTGAAACCAGACGGCTCAAGTAATGAAGAATTTGGAAAAGTAATTAATAATTATAAATATAAATTCGAGTTAAAACCGAATTATGTTATTGCAAACATTCGCAAAAAATCAGCTGCCGAAAGATGTGGTTTGCGAGTAGGAGATGAGCTTGTTTCTGTTAGCGGCGTGCCAGTCTTTAAGTATTCGCTTCAAAAAATAAACAATCTTTTTATGGTGGAAGAAGATAAAAATATTACCATAGTGGTTTTGAGAGATAATAACAAATTAAAGTTCACTTTCAGGTTAGAAAGTGAACTTTAAAATAGCTTTATATAACCTCTCCTTTGATTTTTAAGGCAACTCTACCATTCTCTTGATTTACTGCATTGGTTTCAACAGTGATGGTTTTTCTGATAGGTCCCGGAGTCATATTGTATTTTACTTCTATTTTGCCATTTTGTCCAGGCTGAATTGCCGAAGTTGGTTTACTCAAAATGCTACACTCTTTGGTAGATAGTATATTGATGATTTGCAAAGGTGCATCCCCTGTATTTTTAAATTCAAAAGTACGAATACCGTTATCCGCATTTTTACTCACTTTGCCGTAATCGATAGTGTTATCGGGTGCCGAAAATTGGATTTTTGGGCCACTTTGGCTGTAGGTTGTAATGGTAAAGAGCGCTGTGGCTATTACAATGATAAGATTTTTCATATAATTGGACTTTGTTTGGGTTGAGTAAATATAGTTTGTTTTAATTAGAGTACAAATTATTAATTCGCTTTTTATACTCTACTTTATTAATTACTTTTGCCAACGGTACACTTACAAATATCGAACCAAAAACTAAATGTGGTATTGTTTACTTTCTTTGAGTTTGATATTCAATTACCTAAAAACATACAATTACTAATAAAACGTATCTATTATAAAATGAGTATTCCTGCACAATTTGACGCTAAAACCATTGAGAATAAATGGTATGCTTACTGGATGAAAAACAATTATTTTCATTCGGAACCAGACCATAGAACTCCTTACACCATTGTAATTCCACCTCCAAATGTTACAGGAGTTTTACATATGGGACATATGTTGAATAATACGATTCAAGATGTTTTAATCCGAAGAGCTCGTTTGAAAGGTTTTAATGCTTGTTGGGTACCTGGTACAGACCACGCATCGATTGCTACTGAAGCAAAAGTAGTGGCTAAATTAAAATCAGAAGGCATCAATAAAGCCGATTTAACTCGTGAAGAATTTTTGAAACACGCCTACGATTGGACAGATAAATATGGTGGAACCATTTTAGAACAATTGAAACAATTAGGTTGCTCTTGTGATTGGGATAGAACCAAATTTACAATGGATCCAGATATGTCGGCATCTGTTATCAAATCTTTTGTGGATTTGTATAACAAAGGAATGATTTACCGCGGCTACCGAATGGTAAATTGGGATCCTGAAGCGAAAACTACTTTGTCTGATGAAGAGGTAATTTACGAAGAACAACAAGGGAAATTATTTTTTCTAAAATATAAAATTGAAGGGTCAGAAGATTTCTTGACGGTAGCGACTACGCGTCCTGAAACGATTTTTGGAGATACTGCAATTTGTATTAATCCAAATGATGACCGTTTTGCTCATTTAAAAGGAAAGAAAGCGATTGTACCTATTTGTTGTCGTGTAATTCCAATTATCGAAGATGAGTATGTAGATGTGGAGTTTGGTACGGGTTGTTTGAAAGTTACTCCAGCACACGATATGAATGATAAGACGCTAGGAGAGAAACATAATTTAGAGATTGTTGATATTTTCAATGAAGATGCTACTTTAAATAGTTTTGGTTTACACTACCAAGGAAAAGATCGTTTTGTAGTTCGTACCGAAATTGCTCAGGAACTAGAGTCAATAGGTGCTTTGGCTAAAACAGAAATTCATTTAAATAAAGTAGGAACCTCTGAAAGAACTAAGGCGGTAATCGAACCAAGATTGTCTGACCAATGGTTCTTAAAAATGGATGATTTAGTAAAACCAGCGATTAAATCGGTTTTAGAAGATGGAGATATTAAATTGCATCCTTCTCGTTTTAACAATACATATGCGCATTGGTTGAACAACATTCGCGATTGGAATATTTCCCGTCAATTATGGTGGGGACAACAAATCCCTGCCTATTTCTATGGTGACGGTAAAGAGGATTTTGTAGTAGCTGAAAACATTGAAGAGGCTTTAGCGTTAGCCAAAGAAAAAACTTCTAACTCCTCACTTCTAACCTCTGACCTTCGTCAGGATCCAGATGCTCTTGATACTTGGTTTTCTTCTTGGTTATGGCCAATGTCTGTTTTTGGTGGAATAATGGATCCTGAAAATGAAGATTTTAAATACTATTATCCGACCAATGATTTGGTTACAGGACCAGATATTTTATTTTTCTGGGTTGCCAGAATGATTATTGCGGGTTATGAATATGCTGGTGAAAAACCATTTACGAATGTGTATTTAACAGGTTTGGTTCGTGATAAACAACGTCGCAAAATGTCGAAGTCTTTGGGGAATTCTCCAGAGCCTTTGGAATTAATTGAAAAGTTTGGTGCTGATGGTGTTCGTGTAGGATTGCTTTTGAGTGCTTCTGCAGGAAACGACATTATGTTCGACGAAGAATTATGCAATCAAGGAAAAGGTTTTTCTAACAAAATTTGGAACGCTTTCAAATTGATCAAAGGTTGGGAAGTTTCTGAAACGATTCCACAACCCGAATCTTCAAAAGTTGCCATTGAATGGTACGAAGCAAAGTTGCAACAAGCGCTAGCCGAGATTGAAGACAATTTTGAAAAATATAGAATTTCAGATGCTTTGATGGGAATTTATAAATTGGTTTGGGATGATTTCTGTTCTTGGTTCTTAGAAATGATCAAACCTGCTTATCAACAACCAATTGATAAAGCTACGTTTGATAAAGCCATCGAAATGATAGAAAACAATATGAAATTGTTGCACCCATTTATGCCTTTCTTGACAGAGGAAATATGGCATTTAATCGCGGATAGAACCAAAGAAGAAGCATTAATCGTTTCGACTTGGCCAGAGATTAAGCCATTCAACGCTCAATTAATAGCTGATTTCGAAAATACAATCGAAGTAATTTCTGGAATTAGAACCATTCGTAAAGACAAGAACATTCCGTTTAAAGATACTATTGAATTGAAAGTGGTGAACAATGATAAAGCTTCTACGTATTTCGATGCAATAGTAACTAAATTGGGGAATATAACTTCATTAGCATATGTTTCAGAAAAAGTGGATGGTGCTTTGTCTTTCCGTGTAAAATCTAACGAATATTTTATTCCGATTACTGGAAATATTGATGTAGCAGCCGAAATTGCGAAATTGACCGAGGAATTAAACTATACCAAAGGCTTTTTGAAATCGGTACAAGGAAAATTAGCTAACGAAAAATTTGTAGCTGGTGCACCTGAGAAAGTAATTGAAATGGAACGTAAAAAAGAAGCTGATGCCTTAGCAAAAATTGCTACTATTGAGCAAAGTTTGGCGGGATTAAAATAACATCTGTTAAAAGTATAAAACCAAAAAAAACCAATGTTGAATTACCAACATTGGTTTTTTTATGGATTACTAATTACTGATTACAATTTGTATTTCAAGATTGCCATAACTTGTGTTGGCGCAATTGGGTTTACACTATAGTTTTCGTGTACGGTGTAGTTCAATTCGTTGGTGATGTTCGATACTTTGCATAACAAAGAGATTTTGTTCCAATCATATCCTACAGAAACATCAACGGTAGTGTATCCTTTTAATGGAATGTCACGGTCTTCTATGGTAATGTTATAGCTTTTAGGAGTTGTAGCTGGTAATTTTTCAGTCCACACATAACGGTCATTCCAACCTCCTAAGCGGTCTCCTACATAGTTAGCCATAGCGCCAAAGCTTAATCCTTTCAATACACCGTAAGGTAATTTATAGAAGAAGCTTAAGTTAGCAGTATGTTTTGGTGTTCTCGCTAAAAGATCGCCTACCACAAGGCTTCCATTACTTCCTGATGATTTTGAAATTTTAGTCTCATTAAAACTATAACCCGCCATCAAGTTTAATCCTTCAACAGGTCTAGCCGTGATGTCAATCTCAACTCCTTTTCCTTTTGTTCCACCTACTAACTCTTTTATATTAGTATTTACGTTGGGTGTAACTCCATCAGCAGCAAATAGAACGGTTTGTGCTAGATTATTGTTTGTGATTTGGTAAACTGTTAGATTGGTACTAAAAAGTCCTTTCATAAAGTCTTTTTTGATCCCTATTTCGTATTGATCAATGATCGAAGGATCAAGCGGTTGTAAGTCTACTGTAGTTCCTGTGTTTGGCGTAAATGAGTTGGAGTAGCTAGCAAACAATGACATGTTTTTGTCCGGTTGAATTACTAAACCTGCTTTAGGTGAAAAAGCTCTGTTGAGTGTTTTTGCTCCTGTTGAGGTAATTCCTGTAGAAAAAACTTTAGTTTCAACCTTTGCTTCTTGCCAAGACCATCTAATTCCTGCTAAAACTTTAATGTAGTCTGTAATCGAAACTAAATCTTGAGCATAAACTCCAAAACGTTGGGTGTTTGTAGTTGCTAGTTGTGTAGCTTTTGAAAAAGGAACGTCTTTGCTTTGTGTACTATAACTATAATTTAAAAGATTAATTGTGCCATAATCACTTAAAGAAAAACTAAAAGTATAACTAGGTGCCATTGAATCTTCGTAGTCAACTCCTGTAAATAATTGGTGCTTAATTTTTCCAGTATTAAAAGTTCCTTGTAGGCTTAATTGATTTCCAAAGATGTTTTCAGCGGCATCAGCACGAGTTAATCCACGTTTCCAATTTACTTCTTTTACACCCGATGTATTTGTTGTGTAGGCTAAATTAGATAATTGAGCCGTAGATAGTTGTGTTCTTCTGTACGTTTGGTATGATGAATTGAAATTTAATTTCCAATTGGTATTAAAATCGTGATTTAGCAACACAGAGGCACTTGATGATTTGGTATTCCCATTAGACCAAATTGCTCCAAAATACTGATTTCTTGGCAAGTCTAAAATTTCTTTTCCAACGATTCCAGTTCCGAAATCTGGAGTCCAATCTGCACTTAAATAATCTCCTTGAAGTGTGATTTGAGTTTTGTCTGACAATAAAAATAAGAAAGATGGATTGATATAAATACGATCATTTTTTACATAATCTCTAAAGCTTTCTGAGTTTTCATAAGAAGCATTAAAGCGGTAAGCAATAGATTTATTCAAAGGACCATAAACGTCAATCGACGGTTTGTAGTAAGCGTAACTACCCATTTGCATTGAGAATTCACCGCCTTCAGTGAATTTTGGGGTTTTGGTTACCAAATTTAAAATACCTCCAGGGGCAACGTTTCCGTACAATAGTGCTGAACCTCCTTTAAGGAATTCTACTTTTTCTAGACCAGATACCTCTGGAATCGAACCAGCATTATAACGAAAGCCATTTTTGAACATATTGTTGGCAGACATATCGTAACCTCTAGACCAAAAGGATTCTTGAGCACCACCACGTGCAGAACCAACATAAATTCCGTTGGCGTTTTTGATTACATCACTCAAGCGGATGGCTTGTTGTTGATCAATGATTTCGGCGCCAATTACTTGTACACTTTGCGGCACATCCATTGGTTTTAATCCTGAACGAACAGCTGATACAGGTTGTCTTTGTTTGTTTGAAGTCACAATAACTTCTTTTAAGGTGCCACCTTTTTTATTTTTTACAGTATCAATTTCAAAATCGAAGGATTCTATAGTTGATTTTTTATCGTTTGCAGTAGCGCTTGCTTGATGATTGTCTTGTGCGTTACTTCCGAAGTAGGCTAAAAGTAGTGCGGGGAGGAGTATATATTTCATTTGTTTATTTGGAATAATTAAAAATAACGATGCAAATATAAAACCCTCCTTTGGAATCACAAAGCTTATTTAGATTAAATATTAATAAAAATAACAAATAATTTGAAAGTGTTTGTTTGTCAGTAAATTATCAAACTTTTCGATTAGTAAAATTTTGATGAGATTCGGTCTTCTTCTTATAAATGAATAGAAGATTTCTGTGGTTTAGGCGGTATGGAATTGAAAACAGCTATAGTTTAGCCTTCAATTTCTTTTTGAAGTTTTTGGACCGAATCACTTTTCCGTTATCGGTAATCATAATGCAGCTGTAGTCCGCGAATTTTTCGAGTAAAAGCAATCCTTGTTGTTGTCCTAAAACCATTAGTGAAGTGCTCAAACCATTGGCAGTTTCGGCATTGGGGCCAAAAATGGTTACGCTACACAAACCCGTAGCAGGATATCCCGTGGCGGGATTAATGATGTGCGAATAGCGTTTGCCATTAAAAACGACATATTTTTCATAACTCCCCGAAGTGGTTACGGCTTCTTGCCTTAAGGGAACGATTGCCATAATTTTTTCGGGTCGAAAAGGGTTTGTGATGCCAATATTCCAAGCTTTGCCATTAGGCTGCGTTCCCCACGTACTCATATCGCCAGAGCCATTAATGATTCCAGCGGGAATGCCTTTGGCGAGCATCATAGCGCGACATTTATCGGTGGCGTAGCCTTCGCCCAAAGCGCCAAAACCAATTTTCATTCCTTTTACTTTCAAGAAAATAGTCGATTGAACGGAGTCTAAAATGATGTTTTGGTAGCCCACTTTTTCAACCGATTTTTTAATGGCTTCTGCCGATGGCATCTCGGTCATCGACCCGTCAAATTTCCAAATCCTATCCATAGCCGCAAAACTAATGTCAAACGCACCCTTGGTAATCCTAGAAAATTCAAGCGCTCTTTGGGTCAATTCAAATACTTCTTTGTCGACTTTTACAGGGCGAATACCCGCATTTTGATTCACTTCCGAAACTTGAGAAGTGGGTTTCCAGTCCGAAATCAAATGCTCAATTCGGGTGATTTCGGCAACAACAGCATCGATATTTTCTTTTGCCGTGGCCGAATCTTGGGCTACAATCGTAATGTCAAAACGCCCGCCCATAAGCAAAGTCGTTTTTTTTCGTAGCACCTGACTGTGACACGAAACACCCCAAACGAGTAGCAAAAAGAAAAGATTTTTAGTTGACATAACGTTATGCTATTAGCATGTAAATATATTGATTTTGGGCGTGCCCCTCCCGAAAAAGGTCGGGTCGGGCTGTACGTTCCCGCTTCCCGATGAAAAATCGGGAGAGTTCCACTGCCATCCCTCACGCAAGCGTTCCTAAAGAAAATTAGCGTTCCACTATTCGAATTGTAGTTAAAAGCGGAATGATGTAAAGCACTAAAACTATCATAGACACTCCTTATTTTTTATATTCCTGCAAGGTCTTTTTTTGACCTTGCAGGTATTTCAATTAAACAAAGAGACCTACAAGGTTTTGAAAATCTTGCAGGAAATTGTTACAATACGACTAATCTTTAAGTTGCCTCTGCCTCTTCTTTGGAGAGGGTCGGGAGAGTCTTTCTAATAACAATCAGTCAAAATTTGACCTTTGCCTTTATAATCTGAAACGCTTGTATTGGATTCCTCTAAAAGGATTTCAAGCACTTTTTCTACATCTTTTTGCATCGCCAAAGAGCCACAAATCATAATAACGCCATTTTCATTCAACAGCGCTTTGAAAAAAGCGGCATCACGTTCTACCAACTGTGTTACACGACAGCCGTTTGCTGTTCTAGATAAGGCCAAATTAAAGCTTTTGAGCTTTTGTTGGTCCATCATTTCTTGGGCTAGTTTTGTATAACTGGCAACGCTTTTTGTCTCGATTCTAAAACCGCAATACAAATGCGTTTCCGTTTTGGGCGTCGACTCTTGAATCATTCCTAAGAACGGCGCAATTCCAGTTCCATTAGAAATTAAAGCAACTTTGGTCGCTTGTTTCGGGAAGTGAAAAGCGGTATTCGTGATTACTCGGGCTTTTATTTTGGTACCTATTTCAAGTTGATTCAAATAACCCGAACCTAATCCGTATTCGTGTAATTTGACAACCAATTGTAGTTTTCCGTCGTGTTTACCGATGGAGTATAAACGTTCTCTACTGTCGTTAGCAGGATAAATGGCTAACAAATCTCCCGATTGGAATTTGGTTGTCCAAGGCGTTTTGAAGCTGACCAAAAAAGTGTCTTCGTCCGTGGACACTTGTGTTTTGGATACAACTTCAAAAGTCTGTAAATCTTTTGGTATTGCATTGTATAGCGATGGAGTTGTGGCAAGCGGTAAGGAAGTTGCGGTATTCCATAACTGAATCCAAGCCACAAATTCTTCTGTTGATTTGTCGTTTATGGTATGTAACGGCACTATGGTTTCGCTCCAATTTTGTTTTGCTAATGCAGCTTCTACATCATAAGCAAAACCACAAAACTCCGTATAGGATTTAGACCCAAAACCAATAATTGCGGTTTTGATTTTTTGCTTTTGTGTAGTTTTACTCAATAATTCAATAAACTGATTCGCATTAGATGGAGCATCGCCCATCCCGTGAGTTGCGGCAAAAACTAGCAATTGTTCTGCTTTTGGAAATAGGGTATAGGAATTCATCTCGGCTAGATACGCCTTTTTGCCAAGAGCAATAAATTGCTGTTGCACGGCATTGGCAAATCGCAAGGTACTTCCGTTTTCGGAACCTACGAGTAGAATGATTTCGCTGTCTTTGGCCTTGAACTTGTTTTTGATGCGACTGGCTCTGCGTCGCAACGTCATCGCAAATCCAGAATAAATGAAGAACAATAGATTAATACTAGCCAAACCAAGAATTACAGCCCATAAAATGCTGGTTCTTCCGGTGTGTAAATCGAGACTTAGGTCTTTCAATTGTGTAGTGGTGGCTATTAATTTTTCGGTAACTACAGCTCCAGTTATTTGATGTACTTCTATTTCTTTGTCTTTTAGATGAATGATAAAGTATTCTTCAGGATCATCCGAAAAAGGAAATTCTATTTTGGTGACATCGGACAAAAGTGTGGTGTTGAATATAGAAGTATTTTGTTTTTTGGACAAAGGCTGGGCTACCGTTTCGGTTGCTGAAGCATCGTTTTCTATAAAAAAATGAAATTTTTCTAGTGTAAGATAAGCCCCAGTAAGAGCAATGATGAGCATAGGCAACAGCGCTAATCTTCCAGTAATAATGTGATAATATTGGGCGAAGTTTTCTTTTACAACTTTTGAAAATACACTTCGAATGCTTCTTTGACGATTAATGATTAATGCCAAGCCAGAAAGTGCAATAAGCGCCAATAAAAATGAAATAAAACCTACTATAAATCGTCCGGTTTCCTTTAAAAACAAAGAGCGGTGCAAAGCTGTAGTCCATTGAATGAATTCGCTTTTTGGGGTTGGTTTCCCTAGAATTTTACCATTGGTTGGGTCTACATAAGCATTTACGTCATTGCCTTCTTGATCTATTCCTTCAAGAAGAACAAATTGATTGTGATCCACACTTACTGCTGTTATTTCAGGATAGGTTTTTCGTAAAATAGGAAGCGTTTCTGCTAACGTTATTCTGTCGAAATTACTGACTTGGTAAGAAGGTATTTTTTCTTGAATGGCATCTACAGCTAGAATGGTACCCGTAACGGCTGCTAGGACTAAAAAAAGGGAAGAGAAAATCGCTAGAACCAAATGTGCGTAGCGCCAAAAGGAAAGAGTCATAGAAAAAGGACTTTTAGTTTTTATGATGTACAAATTGAAAAAAACGAAGTCAAATAAGACAAAGGTTGTGGTTCCTCAATCTTAAATGACTTTGCCTATTTTTTACAAGATGTTTTAGATTTTATTGAATCGTACGTAGCGGATATATCCTTTGCCATCTGTTTTGGCAGCCAATCCTTCTGTAGTTAATGGAATTTCGGCGTCAGCAACATAGTATTTGTTATCTTCTACAGCACTTTCAAAACGAAGTTTGTAGCCTTTATTGATTTTGGCATCTTCTATCTCGATGGTGGTAATGCTGCGGTCTCCACCAGTTACAGAAGCTCCAGTTTTGGCACTAATGTTTTCTTGTTTTTTCGATTGGAATTTATGCCACTCTTTGATGGTTTTGTACCATTTTTTGTCGTCACCCATTACGTAAAGTGTTTTCTCATATTCTCCTTTTGGATTGATTAACGACACTACAATATAGGCGCCTTCCCCTACATAGTTAGACATTTGCAACATACATTTGTATTTGCTTGTTTGAGCGGTCGCTTGAAAAGATAAAAAACTGATAAGGGTAAGTAAGCTTATTTTTAAGAATGATTTCATTATGAGGATAAATTATGAATTTTAAGTGACGTGATTTGAGTTATGAGTTTTGAATTATTTTGGCTATTCACTAGTTACTAAGGACTAATCATTAAGGGCTAGTTCAACTATTTCAAAAACTCTAAATCTGTTTTCTTTTTGGTTAATGTTTCGTTTTCTTTTGCTAATGTATATGGGGTTTCGTCAAATTCTGTTTTACTGTCTTTTTGAGCCCCAACAGAGATTAAGTATTTTAATATAGTATCGTCTTTCGCAATCATGGCCGCTTTATGTAAAGCCGTCAAGCCATCATTGTTTTTTGCATTGCTATCAATTTTTAAATCGGCTAGTTTTTTGAGCAAATTTAAATCGTTTTTAATAACCGCCAAATGATACAGTGTGTTTCCATCTTTTTGAGGTGTAGAGAGTACAAAGCCTTTGTCTTGTAGTATTTTAATTTTAGCATCAAAAGGGTCTTGTTTTGGAGAGTTGGCTGCTTCAGGACCACGTCCGCCGCCTGTTTGAGGACGATACGATTGAATTAAATAGTAGCCTAAATTGTTACCATCTTTATCGGTTACTTTGATATCAGCATTATGATTCAAAAGTTGCGTGATTGCCTCTGGCGTTCCTGATTTAACTGCAAAAGTTAAAGCACTTTCTTTTTTTAAGTTTTGCGCATTAATGTTTTTGGTTACCGCTATTAATTGTTCCAAAGTAGCAGTTTCACGACCAGCAGCTGCAAGCATCAATGGTGTATTTCCTTCTTTGTCTGCTTGGTTAGAATCTACACCTTTAGAAAGGAAATAAGTTATGATTTCTGTTTGATTAGGTTTATTTGCTAAAAAGTGAAGTACTGTTTCACCAGACTTACTGCTAATAGTAGGTTTGATTTTCAATTCTTCAACCAAATATTTATAGGTTTCAAGTGTGCTTGATTCTCTTCGTGTGCCTTGAGCGGCAAAAAGAAGCGCATTATTAGTGTATTTTACTCCTTTTGCTAAAAGGGTTTTCAAGAAAGCAACATTGCCAGTTTTTGCAGCATAATCAAATGCTGTGTTGCCGTTGCTATCTACATCTTTTAGGGATAAGCCTTTTGTAGTTAAATAATCACTTAAGGTTAAGTTTTTATCTGTAGCAATGGTCATTAGTTGCAGGTTAACCCCGTCTTTGTATTTTTTCTTTGGATCAATGCCCGCTTTAAAAAATGCCTCGTACAATTTCGGATTTGCTTGTCCACCAATGGCTGCAAAAGTAAGAGGTGTTTCTCCTTTACTGTCTTCCAAATTGATGTCAGAACCTTTAGCGATTAAGTATTCTATAATTTCCACATTCCCTTTGTTAGCTGCCCAATGCAGGTAGATTCGGTTGTCGTGGGTCAGTTTGTTTACCTCGTTTCCTGGTTGTTCCAATAAGAATTTAATAGTAGGAGCTGGCGCATCATTATTGATAGCCATTACGGTTACATCAAAAGCATTGGGTGTTGCCGCAGATGGGCTGTTGCCTTTTTCAATTTCTGCTTTTACAGTGGCCACATCGGGCGAAGTTTTCCAAAAGGATTGGTCGAGTAAGCTATTTTTTTGTTGGGCACTGCATAATAAAGTAATAGCAAATGCTAATGGGGTTATAAAGTATTTTTTCATATTTTGAAAAGTAAAACGATAGGGGTTAGAGTGTTATTTAGAATAAATAAAAATAATAGCAAAAGTAAAAATAAAAAGGAATCTACCAATATTAAATTTGTCTTTTATTACCGTATTTATATGGTTATTTAGATGCAAATAAAGGCAAAAGGTTTAATGGAGATTCATAATTTAAAGCTAAATATGTGTTTTATTTAGCTTTTTTTCTGCCATACCAAATCATGCAACCTGTAATCGGTAATGTGGCGATTAATAAACTAATCAAAAAAGCAAAAACTTTACCTGCTAATCCCATTATAGCTCCTGTGTGAATATCATAATTCATTCTCAGCAATCGGTCTGAGGTATCTGCCTTAGCTATTTTTCCGTAGATGTGAGTTACTTCTTTTTCTTCTAATGTATTTTGGTCAAAATAGCGATAATCGGTTTTCCAGTAGGTTCCTTTTTCTAAGTTAGCATTAGTAGCTATAGCGCTTTTTGGGTTTTCAGGTGGATGTACTTCAATATAAACGGCCTTCGGGTATTGTTCTTGCATGAGCAGAAATACTTTGTCCAAAGGGTTCTCTATTTTTTTTGCTAGTGCAACTTCTTTTGAAACGGGGTCTTCATAGAGTAATGACTTTTCTCCTCCTATGATTTTGTAATAGCCATACGCAAACCAAGGAAATCCCCAAACGAGGCCTGTTATGGCAAAGATTAGAGCGATTGCCAAGACATAAAATCCCGTAATATTATGCAAATCGTAGTTTTTTCGTTTCCATTTTAGACCTTCTTTCCATCTAAACCAAAAACGTTGTTTGGCTGCTTTCTTGTTTTTAGGAAACCATAAAATTAAACCAGATACAAGTAGTACAAGGAAGATAAGCGTAGCAGAAGCAACTATAACTTGTCCTATTTTATGAGGTAACCACAAGTAGAAATGACCATCTAATATAAATCTAAAAAAGCCATCTTCCATATTGGCTACTTTTAGTACTTTGCCCGAGTAAGGGTTCAAGTATACCACATAATGATAGGTAGGTTCATAGTGATAAAAGATAGCTTCTACAGCTTGGTCAGGAGCATTGTATTTTAAGGCATGTAACACCTTGTTAGGCAATTCTTTTTTAGCAATTGGTAGTAATTGCGAGGGCAAAAGAAAAGGTACTTTTTGTTTTTCTACAAAGCGGTATTCTTGTGTAATGTCCTGAATTTCTTCCTGAAAAGCATACAAACAACCAGTTACAGCTATGATAAATACAATAATTCCTGAACCCAAGCCCAGCCAAAGATGCAGTAGTCGAATGCTTTTTTTAAAATTAATTTTTTTCATTTTAAATGATTAAAACTCCTCACCGAAATGAGGAGTTTTGTTAAACAAAAACAATAGCAATTATGAAAACTAAAACTTATACGATAATCCAGCGGTAAGACTTCTTAATCGTTGAGGGGTTACCGTTGACCAACCAGAAAAATACTTCTCATTCAATACGTTATTTAATTTTAAAACAAAATTGAATTTATCGTGATTGAAAGACAAAGCAGTGTTCAACACGGTGTAATCTGGTAAAGCAAAAGTGCCTGTAGTACTTCTGTTTAATGTTTTGTATTCGCTAGCATAATTTCCGCCAAGACCAAAGCCAAAGCCTTCTAATGCGCCAGATGGAATGGTATAATTTGCCCAAAGATTGATTAATGTTTCTGGTCCCGCTTCTTCTGGTCTAAACCCTAAATAACCATCTCCAGGATTGTCTTTGGTTACTTCACTTTTATTGTTGCTCACGCCAGCGATGATGTTAAGTCCTTGGGTTGGATTTGCTGTAAAACTAATTTCTACTCCTTTGCTATTCACTTCACCGCCCTGAAAAGAATCGTTGATGTTGTTTGGATTGGTCATTAGTCTGTTTTTTACATCAATATTGTAGTAACTAATCGATGCTGATATGATGTCTTTGTACAGATTGGTTTTTAATCCAAATTCATACTGATTGGCGTGTTCGGGGTCGAAAGATTTCATTCTTGGATTACTTCCGTCAACATTGCTAACTTCTTTTGGAGCCACGTTGGTAAATCCATTCATATAATTTCCAAAAACAGAGACTTTGTTTTCAATGATTTGATATACGGCGCCAAATTTTGGAGAAACAGCCGTTTGAGAATTACTTTCATTAGCTGTTGATGATTTGAAATTATCAATACGTAAACTTGCCATAACCGAAAGTTGATCTGTAATATTTAGAACATTAGAGGCATATGCGCTCAAGACTTCGGTTTGTGCATCTGTGTTACCTTCGAAAGAACCCACGAGTAACTTATCAACGCCTGCTTGGGTAACATCTCCTGTATCGGTTTGATTCACAAGTGATACTTTACCATTGCCAACCCAACCAGTACTTCCGTTGATGATATTGATTTTTAAATAATCAGCACCAACGACCAAACGATTTCTTAGGGAGCCAATTTTAAAGTCTCCAATGAAATTTTGTTGCAAATCTGTGCCTAAGGTTTCACCATTTCTTTTTGAAATGAAACGGGTGAATTCATTTCCATTGGCTGAATCCCACAAATAGGAATAATAACCATTTGTTTTGCTGTTATTTCTTGATAATACGGTTTGTGAAGTCCATTTTTCAGAGAGTTTATAGAACATTTGTGCTTGTAAGTTGAAGCTGTTGTTGTTGATTGTTAACTCATTCGAAGTATATGATTTTTTGTAATTGTCTTCAAAAAGAGCTATCGAATTAAATGACAAAGGCGCATATCGGCTTAAGAAAATCATAGGTGCATTGGCAGAAGTGCGATTGGTAAATTCGGTTGTAATTAAGAAAGACAATTTATCATTTATCTTATAGCTCAACGAAGGTGCTAAGAAAAAGGATTTCGCAAAACCTGCATCTTGAAACGAATTCTCTTTTTGATGAGCCGAAGTCACACGAATTGAAGCGTCTTGGTTCAATGGGATATTTACATCGGCAGTTACGCGATTGAGTCCGTAGGATCCTGAAGTATAGCTCACTTCTCCGCCAAAGTTTTGAAACGGTTTTTTGGTCACAACATTAATTAATCCTCCGTAAGAGATGAGGCTGCTTCCGAACAAAGTTCCAGAAGGTCCTTTTATCACTTCGATATTGTCGATGTTTATAGGGTCTATGGTTCCGTTATTAATCCCTGGAAGACCATTAATCATTGTGGGTTGCACCGCAAATCCTCTCATCGAAAAGTACTCAGCACCATCGCCGCCTCTTCCCGTTGATTCCCACAAACGAGTAATTCCTGTAGCATTTTTTAAGGCATCATTAAAGTTGGTAACCAATTGCTCTTTCATCAACTCACCCGTAACGGTGTTGTATACTTGTGGGTTTTCGATATTATTCAGTGGCATTTTAGCAACAGTCGTACTTTTTTCTCTTTTGTATTTGTACTTGTTGCTAATTTCTACCGATTTTAATTTGTTGATGGTGTCTTTTTCTGTGTTTTGACCATAAAAAGCATTGCTTAATAACAATGCGGTTGTGGCTAGTAGTATTTTATTCATTTTATTTAGATTGATTAAAAATAATATTGCAAATATAAAAGCCTCTTTGATAAAATCAAAGTTTATTTAGAATAAATAAAAATAAAAACAAGTGCAGCCTTCTATCCGTTTCAATAATAGTATTTTACGGATAAAAAAAACCTCGATTTTTTAGAATCGAGGTGCAAAAAGAATGGGGATAGTGTTATTTTACCTTTTTAAGCGTATAGGTTTCGGATGTAACTTTTCCGGCTTGTTTTCCAGAAATTTTTGCAATCAGCGTAGTGGCATCTGCTAATTTATAATTGATTTTTTGTGGGTAATCGTGTTTTGGATTTTCGAATACCAAGTTTTTTTCGGTGGTGGAAGTGAGGGGAAACGAAACGGCTTCGTCATTATTTTCACCTTTTACAGTAGCTTTATAGATAAGGTTTTCTCCTTTTTGTTGCAACACAATTGTTTCGTTGTGCAAAGTATCTTTCCCTTTTATAAAATACGAAGTCCCTTCAAAAGTGCTGTCGTTTACAGATTTCCATGTTTCTTCTAAAATTCCTTGTTCAGACTGCTGGCTCCAAGTGCCCAAGAGCCATTGCGAAGCTTTGATTTTTTCATTTTTGTTCGCGTTGTTGTTACAAGACGCAAGTGCTAAAAAGACCAATAAAAGTGTCGTTTTTTGAAACATGATGCAAATTTTTTGTTTGGATTGATGGCGCTAATTTATGAAAAAAGTTTGCGTTCTTAACCGCAAAGATCACAAAGTTAGCGCAAGGAACGCAACGCTTAGCGAACTTTGCATAATTCTTTGTGAACTTTGCGGTTGAATAGAATTAAATGCTTTTCTCTAAAATAGAATAAACCAGTTCTTTTGTCGGTTTTTGATCTTTTAGTTTTTCTCTAACCATTTCAAAAGTAACTTTAAAATCACAACCCAATTTATAATCGCTACAACCGTAAGCCGTTTTTCCTTTTAGCACTGTTCCTTTTTTGCATTTTGGGCAAGTCAAAGTATCAACTGTCTTTTTTAATTCGGTTTTCTTTGGTTCTAATTTGAGTTTGAAATTTTCTTCAAAACGGATTAAACCCTCAACTGATCCTGCATCGGTTTTAAAGTCTTTTAAATTTACAGTTGATCCTTTTTGAAGCAAGCGCAAATATTGACTTTCAGAAATCTTTTTACCTTCAAAAACATAGGGAAGTACAAAATCACAATCCGATTTATATTCACTACAACCATAAGCCGATTTTCCTTTAATCAAATTTCCTTTTTTACATTTAGGACAGATTGCTGCCAAAATTCCTACCGCTTTCTTTTTCTCTACAACAGTTTCGATTTTTGGAACATTTGCGGCGTGTGAAATATTGGCACGTCTGGTTTCGCTTCTCACTTCATAGACTAAATTATCCACCATTTGCTTCATGTTTTTTATGAAAGCCGAAGCCGTATAGGCGCCTTTTTCAATGTCGCGCAATTGCTTTTCCCAAGTTCCTGTGAGTTCTGCTGATTTTATCAATTCATTCTGAATCGTATCAATCAATTGCACTCCTGTTGGTGTGGGCAAAACTTGTTTTTTATTGCGGACTATGTATTTTCGTCTAAAGAGCGTTTCAATAATATTCGCGCGAGTAGAAGGACGACCAATACCATTTTCTTTCATTAATTCTCGTAAATCCTCGTCGTCTACTTGTTTGCCAGCGGTTTCCATAGCTCTCAAAAGTGTAGCCTCGGTAAACTGATTGGGCGCTTTGGTTTCCTTTTCTAAAAAAGAAGGTTGGTGTGGTCCTTTTTCGCCAACCACAAAATTAGGAAGGAGGTCTGCTTCTTTTTCTTTGGTATTTGTACTGAGCGGAGTCGGAGTCTCAAAAACAACGCGGAATCCTTTCTTTAAGATTTCCTTCCCAGTAGTTTTGAAATGTACCTCGGCTGCTTTACCAATTACGGTAGTGTTAGCCACCAAACAATCGTCATAAAATACAGCGATAAAACGCTTTACAATGCTATCATATACTTGCTGCTGATTGAATTGTAAATGGCTCTGCACGCCAGTAGGAATGATGGCGTGGTGGTCGGTAACTTTTTTATCGTTAAATACCTTGGGCGATTTTTTTATCTTTTTTGCCAACAGCGGTTCTGTCAGTGCAGCATATTGCGTTAAGTTTTGCAAAATTGCAGGTACTTTTGGATAAATATCGTTGGGCAAGAAAGTAGTGTCAACTCTAGGGTAAGTAACTACTTTTTGTTCGTATAAAGTCTGAACAATTTTAAGTGTTTCCTCTGCTGAAAAACCAAATTTGGTATTGCAATACACCTGTAATCCTGTTAAATCAAAAAGTTTTGGAGCATATTCATTGCCCTTCTTTTTATCGATACTAACAATCTCAAAATCACTTTCTTTAACTTTGTTGGCCAAAACCGCTCCCTCGTCTTTATTCAAAAAACGCCCTTCTTCATAACTAAAAACCGTTTCTCTGTACAAGGTTTGCAATTCCCAATAGGGCTGAGGTTTAAAATTTTCAATCGCTTTGAAGCGTTCTACAACCATCGCCAGTGTAGGAGTTTGCACCCTTCCAATTGACAATACTTGTTGGTAACCACCGTGTTTTACAGTGTACAAACGCGTGGCATTCATCCCCAGCAACCAGTCGCCAATGGCTCTAGAGAAACCCGCATAAAACAAATTATCATATTGTGACGCTGGTTTTAGGTTTTGAAAACCTTCTTTAATAGCCTCTGAGGTCAGAGACGAAATCCATAAACGTTGTACTTCGCCTTTGTACTTCGCTTCGTTCATTACCCAACGCTGAATGAGTTCCCCTTCTTGTCCAGCATCACCACAATTAATCACAACTGTAGCTTTGTCAAACAAACTTTTGATGATGTTGAATTGCTTTTGAATTCCCGAATTCTGCACCAATTTAGTTTCAAATTTTTCTGGAAGCATCGGAAGGTTATTCAAATCCCAACTCTTCCAGTGAGGCCAATAATCGTTTGGTTCTTTCAAAGTACACAAATGCCCAAACGTATACGTTACCGCATAACCATTACCTTCAAAATACCCATCGTGCTTGGTATTCGCGCCCAATATGGTGGCAATTTCTCGAGCAACGCTGGGTTTTTCGGCAATACAAACCTTCATTTTTTCTTTATTAATTTGAAGGCGCAAATTAGGAATTTAGAAATTGAGAAACCATCAAAATAGGTAGGAGTTATGAACGAATCTTTTGGTTGTATTTAGGAGCAGCAACAATAGTGCTACCCTCACGAATCCTCCTGCTGTCCGCTATATCTGTGGCTCTGAACCCCAGAGCCACACGATGCCGCTACCATCAGGGCTAGACAAGAAGGTCTCCTTTTCATAACATAAAAAAACCTCGCTTATAATTTCCTAAGCGAGGTTCTATATATTTAATTTTTACTATTCTTCCATCAAGTATAACTTTCGATAGAAAAGAAGGTTCAATAGGCTTTAAAACGTATTCAGTTCTGGAAGTAACTAAAAGGCAAAGTAATTTTACCAACCTAAGTAATAATCATTTGCTAACCAGATAGGACGTTGTAATCCAAAGTGTTCTTGCAGCATTTTTTCTGCTTCGCAAAACGCTCCTTCAACCCAACCTTGCTGGTCTGAGTAGGCTTCTCCACAAATATGAATTTGCTCATTTTGTTCTGGTTTTCTCATATAAAGCATTACATTTTTTACCGCATAACCCGCTTTCCATGCATGGTAACCTGCTCCAAAAGGGTCATCCGTCCAATCTTTAAAATACGTTACATATGGCTCCGGAATAGTTACTTGCGGGCCATGCACTTCCCTAAGTTGATTGAGTAATTCGTTTACCATCAATTTTGTGGCTTGCACATCATTCAATTGATGCAATTCTTTTAAGGAGGCTGAGTTAGCCGCTTTAACTTCAAAAAGTACTTTGTCGTCGGATAATGCTTTCCAGAAGGTTTCGGTTTCCATATCTCCATAACTTCCCAATAACATAGAATTGTTTGTTACGGTATCTGTACCAAAATAATAGCATTGACGCATAGGTATGTCTGTAATAGAATGTCCCGAGTCGATGCCTAACTCTTTCCACCAAGGGTATTCAAATCCCATTAATATTTTAAAAGCGGGTTCCATTATAACGGAGCGAATATTTTCATTTAAAACAGAGTTTTCATTACTGTTAAAGAAGAAATTATTTTGGTCCAAAAGCTCTAAAGATTTTCTTGGCATTGCCAGTACAATGGTATTAGCATATACGTTCCATTCTGTGTTTGTTTTTAAATTCAAGAAGGTCAATTGGTATTTATGTGTGCTAGTACATGGATGCTCTTTTGTGAAAGTAATCAGTTTATTTTCAGACCAAATGCAAGCGTCTGAGTGTTCCATATACGAATTAGCAATGGCGTAGGCTATACTATCGTAACCTTCTTCTATAGTTTTATAAATGGTTCCTTCAGAAAAATCTCCTACCATATATGGAAATGCTTCTGCAGCATTCCAATTGATAGTATTTGAATAGTATCCACCAGCATTTGCCAGAAATTCATAACCCTCTTGCGAAACTTGATCTTTGATTAAATTCCAAAATCCTAAATCGTTGACTTTTCGATTGTAGTAAGGAGAATTAGGAAAATTATATACTAATTTGGGTTTTATATCGTCCCAGTCGACACTCGTAAGTTCAAAAGAATAGTCATAAATAGTCGTTCCTTTTTTAATTTTCGTGCCATAGTTTTCAGCTACCCACGCATCGGCCATTAATACGTCATAAATGATTTTATTGAAAAGTTGGTCAGAACTAAATCCTAAATCATTTTCATTTAAGAAATATCTTGTGATCAATTTTTTATCCTCTTTTTGTGCTTCATCCCAAGCGTTTTGTTTGAAATGCTCTTTTCGAAGATACATAATGAGTTTCGATGGATCTCCCATAGGAAAAGGAACAGGTGTCATTTTGTCTTTTAAAACAGGAATGCGTTTTTCAGGGTTTACTTCAGTTAAAGGATATCCTTCAATAAGTGTAGTTACGATTTGTTGAGAAGTCAGGTAGCGCATACCGCCTAATTCTCCCCAAAAGTTCATCCCAGGCATAATAACCGATTCTAGTCTTCCGCCGAGTTTACTATTCATATCAAAAATTTGTACTTCGCTTGCTTTGTATTTTTTATCTGTAACCAAGCGATAAGCTGTGTATAGTCCAGAAGTTCCTGCACCAATAATAGCTACTTCAATTTTTAAATCAGGTTGCATACCTGTTTGTAGTGGGGTGTTTTTATTCATTGTGTTCGTTATTTAGTTGATTTGAAAAATTGATGACCTAATTGAAAAGGAGTGATGTCAAAATTGGTTTTACCGTCCAATGCGAGATCGGACATAATTTTCCCTAAAAAAGGAGTGAATTTTGCCGCCCACCCAGTGGCATACAATACAATGTTCTTGTGATTCGGAACATAGCTTGGAGCAAAATCAATTAATAATTCTTTGTTGGGAATAGTACTCAAAGAAATTAGACAAGTTGAGGTGTATTCTGGAGTAGGATCTAAACCCGTCATATGGTCTTTTACCCAATCTGAAGTATATCCTAGTTCTTGTGCATTAGGAATAAGTTTTCGCTCACTAGGTTCATCAAGTGGATTGATAACAAAATCGGGAGCTACTCGAATGTACTCTGGATGGTCCCAATCTACTGATGGAAAACCATAAAATTGATTGCCGTTTTCACCGATGTTATTTTGGAATACAAACCAAGTTGGATATTGAATATTTGGATCGTTTTTTTTGAAATAAGCAGATGACATATTCCAATACGTCGCATCAATTTTGAAATGGAGCAAATTGATTACACTGTTGATGTATGGCCCAGGAATTATCACTAGTTTTTTAGAAATGTACTTTCCGTTTGGAGTAGTCACTTCAAAAAGCTCACCTGATTGATCGATAGCTATTACCGGTGCATTCTCTTCTAGGGAAACAGTTTCCTCTTTTTTACATAAATTTAAAAGGGCTTCGTTAGTGGCTTTAAAATTAATACTTCCACCATCGGCTTGAAATAATCCTGTGTAGTTTTCGGGGATGTTTTTAAAATGGTATTTTTCTTCAATTTCCTTTGCTGTAAGCGAAGTGTAAGGCACATTCAATGCTTTTAGTGCTTCTTCTGCTTCAGCAATATTTCCTTCTGTAGATTGTACCGTAGGGTCTCCAAACCAAAGTGTACCAACTTTGTCTATCAATTTGGTTTCACTTTCCTTTTCTAATTCAACCCAATACGGTTCTGAATCCAAAGCCATTTGTACCATGTATTCGTCGGGATAGGGGATTCTAAACTGACGCGAAACTCCTGCCGAACTGCCTAATTGATTTACAAAGGTAAACTGCTCTAAGACCAATGTTTTTGCTTTTCTTTTGCCAAGATGGTAAGCGGATGCTAATCCAATGGGACCACCTCCAATAACTATTGCATCGAAGTTTTCTGTTTTCATAGTTGCTCTTTTTAGTTTTTATCTTGTAATGTAATACAAGTCTAAAATTACTTCGGTTGCAAAATGTGTACAGAAAAAATGACACCAAGCTGTTTTTATTTGTTATTAAACCATCAACAGAAAAGCGTAACGATACCAATATTCTTAGCTGCTATGCCAATTGGATTATTCACTGCTTTTTTATGAAATGAAACTAAAAATGAGAGAAGTAGTAGCAATTCCTTAACGATAGCAGTTGCAAAAAAAAATCAGTCTGTATTTATTAGTGAGTTATTACGTTAGGTATGGGTTTCAAAGTCGCACTTTTGGAGCTGTAGTTGCTGATTTTACATTGATATCATTCTAAAGCTATTCCCGTAAAAAGTCAGGAGGCTTTTTCATATTTACGGTTTATAACACGATTTAAAATAGCTCGAAGTCAGAGACGTTCGAGCAGCATACACAAGAAATTTATTTATGGATAAGAACACTTCGGGTAGCGGGGTTATGAGATTCTCTGATGTTTTTTAGTTTGGATATATTTTTAATTGATAGTTCTGTTTTTCGAAAATGAACACTTGAGCTATTGTAAAGACTGAAATAGCAGGGCTTCAGGGCTTAAATGACGAATTAATTAGTTGTTATGACGTTGTTGTTTTTTATAAAGAATGAACAAGTGATAATCCAAATGATGAATGTTCCTTCGATGATACGTTGAAAAAGCCCTGTGTACTGTGGAAAGGAGTTAGATAGAAAAAAACCAATGAAAAGAATAGAATTTAGCCCGCAGAAAATGGCAATTTTTGATAATTGCAAATGTGTCTTTAATTGGCGTAAACCAATACCAATAGCAATAATACTAAGAGGGACAAAAATGTAAGTCAATAAACCGGTTAAGGTATGTATTAATTGCGATACACTTGGGTTTATAAATTCTTTATTGCATCCTTTGTCGCAAGGGAAAATGCCAACAATAGTGGTTGCAAAACCATAAAAAATCCCTAGTCCATAAAACCCAATTTTTATTAGGTTAGATTTCGGGAATTTTTTGTAGCCAAAAAAAGCAAAGAATGCTAACAATAGCCCACTAGGAATATAACCGAAATATCTTAAGCTCTCTCCATATGGTGTTCCAATAGCGTAGGGTGCAATCGTTTTGCGATAGATAGTCTATTGATTTTTCTATAAAGTTTTGTTGACCAAAAGAAAGCTGAATAACCAAAAAAAGTGGTAAAAAAAAGACCGTTGTATTGAGTTTCATAATTTCTCAGATTAAAACTAGTACCAAGAAGTGGTACAAAAATAAGAATGAGGTATAAATTTAGGAGTTTTTTTGATAGGTTACTACAAGTTTGTAGCCTGAACCCAGATAAAGCTTCAAAAAAGGTAAATTAAAAAGCTATATTTTTTGTGTTTAAGTGGGCTAGTTCGTGAGTTATTGGAGGAGGTACGGATTGCAAATCCGCGCTATCGGGCTTATGCCCAAAAGTGATGGAAAAACACTTAAAAAACCACATTCTTTTTACTCCAAAAAAAAAGAGAACTGAAAATCCTCTTGCAATCTCTCTAAAACTTTACGATAACCCCATAGATGGCGGACGTGTAATTGGTTCCGTTCAACACAGGTTTCATTGTTCGTGCTGCGCACGCAACGAAACCTTGGCTGTTAGCTGTAGCTTTTTTATTTATAAAGTTCAAGTCCTGTATTTTGTAAGTTAGTTTCAAGATACGATAATTCTTCATCCCAAAATTTCAATAAAATTAATTTTGATTTTAATGTGTCAAATTCAATGTCAGTTAAAATTATTGTTGCTGTAGTAGCTGAATAAATAGAATTAGGAAGTCCTTCTTTCATAAGGGCTTTTGTTCCATTTATTATTTTGTTTTTTCTTATTGTGCTTGTCTGAATACCGCTAATGAAATCGTCTGTAAATTCGTTTAATTGTTCTAATTTTTCTTGAATAGCATTACCAATTTCATATCTTTTAGTAACTAATCTGTCTTGGTCATTTAAGTTTAAAACAGAAACAGTTAATTTACCAAATTCATCAGTACCTTTTATTCTGTATCGCCAATATTTTAAATGCTTTTTCGGCTCAACAATGCTTGGGTCAATTATTGGTTCTAATATGGTGTCGTGGTCATTTTTAGTCCCATTACATTTTTTACAAGAAGGAAGTAAATTATCCCATTCTAGAACTTCATCTTTATATTTACCTTTATGGTGGAAATGTTCTACTTCTAAATATTTACTTTCTTCTTTTATATTTGCTTCGCAATAACAACATTTATTATTTGAAAAGTCTAATAAACTATTTTTTATAAAATCAATATTCCAAACTGATTTCCCCGTTAATTTAAATTCATCTGTTAATTTAGCTTGCAATTCAGCAGTAAGTTCAACAGGCTTTGGTGTTCTATCTAGTTTAATCATTTGCTGAAATTCCAGTTAATTGAATTTTTAATATTTTTTTTAATGAGTTTTCAGGATGCAACATTGCATCAAGAATTGCGAAATATTTAGATGCTTTTTCAAAATCTTCAATATCAATTGCAGTATTGAAATTTGAAACAGCATCTAAATAGGTAGAAGTTCTTGTTTCTGTCATTCCCATAACATCAGTCAATATTTCTTCTACTGTCCAACCTTGATAGCCATATTCTTGATTTATAATTGAGTTTAATTTGACTTCATTTGTTTCATCAAGTGTTAAAGGAATTATCTCTTTTGCATTTGCAACTTGTATAATATGAGGACTGTGAGTTGATGTAAATATTTGTGCATTTGGCAAGATTATTTTTAATGCTTCATATATTTTAGCTTGCCATTCAGGATGTAAGTGTAAATCAAGTTCATCTATAAAAACTATTCCATCAAAATCTTTGATATACTTACTTGGGTTTTTATATCTAAATTCGATTTCTTTTATTAAACCAATCATAACCGCCATACAAGACTTGTAACCCGATGATAAATATTCAAAATAAATTTCTCCATTTGGTGTATTAAGCATTAGGTCATTTGTGTTTGGATTTACTTTGACAAATGAAATTTGAGGATTTAAAATGTTAAAACACTCTTTTGCAAGATTAATATTTTTAATTTGATGTTCGTCTAAATGGTCTTTGTGAGCCGACCATAAGTGTCTATTTACAAACCAATTTTTTAAATCGTGTGGTAATGAGCCATGCATTGTTTCTCCCGCAAATTGATGAATGGTTTTTTGTGGATCTGTACTTAAAGACGATAAATGTTGATATGTAATATCTCTATGAGTTTTAAAAACGATAATATCATTTGAATTATCATAGAAACCTCTTGTTTGAGTTCTATTCTCATTTGGATGAAAAGTAGTTATAGTAAAGTTCTTTTCTAGATTAGTTCCGTTTTTAGATATATTAATATTCCAACTTCCACTTTCTACGCCCGCCATTCTTTTTATAGATGTAATATTATCTCCAAAAGATTGTGCTAAACAGTCTAATATTGTTGTTTTTCCGATACCATTTTGTCCACAAATTATATTAAAATGTTCATCAAAATTTAGTTCTAAATTTTTAATCGGTCCTATGCCTTTAATTTTTATATTATTTATTTTTAGCATTTTTGGTTTTTTATATGATTTTTGTTTCTGAAGAGGTAAAGTTACAGCTAACTAGCTTATAGGTCTGACAAAATCATTCAAAGCCATCCAATTTTGGGTAGATAGTTATGATAAGTCTCATAGCGCATTAGCCTTTCAAATATATACAATTTTCATTACAAAATTTATTGTCTTTGTTTTGTTTCTGAAGTTTGGGATAAAAAAAAACACACCCCCAGCCCCTCTCAAGAGGGGAGTTATGACTGCAAGGATTTCGGTTTTCCATAGTAATAGTACTTTGGGTTTTGTTATGGATAGTTTTCCATCAGCATAATTTCTAATCTCTAACTTCTTATTTCTAACGTTTCTAGCCCTGATGGGAGCGGCATCCTGTGGCTCTGGGGTTCAGAGCCACAGATATAGCGGACAGCAGGATTTAGCTCCTAAAAAAATCTGAAAAGGGGTTTCTGTAAATTGCTTTCTTTTTTGTATTTTTGCCGTCCAAAATATAAGGACAAGAATATGTTAGATAGACTTCAATATGTAAAACAGCGTTTCGACGAGATTTCGGATTTGATTATTCAGCCCGATGTTATCGCGGATCAAAAACGATATGTGCAACTCAACCAAGAATATAAAAGCATCAAAGCCTTGGTTGAAAAAAGAGAAGAATACATTATTGTCTTAGCCAATATTGATGAGGCTAACGAAATCATTGCTGATGGTAGTGATGCCGAAATGGTGGAAATGGCCAAAATGCAGTTGGAAGAAGCCAAAGAGCGTTTGCCACAACTTGAAGATGAAATCAAATTTATGTTGATTCCAAAAGACCCAGAAGACGCGAAAAACGTGATGGTGGAGATTCGTGCTGGTACGGGTGGTGATGAAGCGAGTATTTTTGCGGGCGATTTGTTCCGTATGTACACTAAATATTGCGAAAGTCAAGGTTGGAGAACCTCAGTGGTGGATATGAACGAGGGAACTTCGGGTGGTTTCAAAGAGGTGATTTTTGAGGTTACAGGAGAAGATGTATATGGAACTTTGAAGTTTGAAGCAGGTGTACACCGTGTGCAACGTGTCCCACAAACTGAAACACAAGGGCGTGTGCATACTTCGGCAGCAACAGTTATGGTGCTTCCAGAAGCAGAAGAATTTGATGTACAAATTGATATGAACGATGTTCGTGTGGACTTTTTCTGTTCGTCAGGACCTGGTGGACAATCGGTAAATACGACCAAATCTGCCGTTCGTTTGACGCACATTCCAACAGGATTGGTGGCGCAATGTCAGGATCAAAAATCACAACATAAGAATAAAGACAAGGCGTTGAACGTATTGCGTTCTCGTTTGTACGAAATGGAATTGGCCAAAAAACAAGCGGAAGATGCTTCAAAACGTACTTCGCAAGTGAGTTCAGGTGACCGTTCTGCTAAAATTCGTACTTATAATTACGCTCAAGGTCGTGTAACCGATCACCGAATTGGTTTGACGTTATATGATTTGGGTAACATTATGAACGGTGATATTCAGAAAATTGTAGCCGAATTACAATTGGTGAACAATATGGAAAAACTGAAAGAAGCTAGCGAGGTTTTTTAATTAACTAAGTATTGAGTACTAAGTACTAAGATTAAGATATTAGAAAAGATGCCATACTGAAATGTTTGGCATTTTTTTTAACAGGTTGCGAACTTTGAAAAAAACTTTGCGAACTTTGCGAACTTTGCCAACAACAACAACAACAACAAACTACAAACAATAAACAACTACTGTTTTGACAACACAACAACTACTAGAACAAATCCAATTGAAAAAGTCTTTTCTATGCGTAGGCTTAGATGTTGACTTGAATAAAATACCTTCTCATTTATTAGCAACGGAAGATCCAATCTTCGAATTCAATAAAGCCATTATCGATGCGACGCACGATTTATGTGTGGCCTACAAACCCAATACGGCTTTTTTTGAAGCGTATGGCATAAAAGGTTGGCAGTCGTTGCAAAGAACCATTGAATACATCAATGCTAATTATCCTGAACTCTTTACGATTGCAGATGCAAAACGTGGCGATATTGGGAATACGTCTTCAATGTATGCCAAAGCCTTTTTTGAGGATTTGAATTTTGATAGTGTAACAGTTGCGCCATATATGGGAAAAGATTCTGTGGAGCCATTTTTGGCTTTCGAAAACAAACACACCATAATGTTGGCCTTGACGTCTAACGAAGGCGCTTTTGATTTTCAAACCTTATCGGTAAATGGTACAGAATTGTACAAACAGGTTTTAGAAACCTCAAAATCGTGGAAAAACAGCCATAACTTGATGTATGTCGTAGGTGCCACCAAAGCAGAATACTTTACGGAAATTCGTAAAATTGTTCCTGATAGCTTCTTGTTGGTTCCTGGTGTTGGAGCACAAGGAGGCAGTCTGTCTGAGGTTTGTAAATACGGATTGAATAGTCAAGTAGGTTTGTTGATCAACTCGTCTCGCGCTATTATTTACGCTTCGAATAAAGAAGATTTTGCCGAAGTTGCTAGAAACGAAGCGTTGAAAATGCAACAGGAAATGGAGGAGATTCTTAGGTTAAATGTTTAAAGTTTAAAGGTTTAATATTGTTTGTTTAAACCGTTGCGTGCTTTGCGGTTATTTGTTTAAACATATAAGGCATATTAGGTCATTGAAGTTTTTTCTTTGCGACCCTTGCGTAAATCCTTGCGTCCTTTGCGGTTAAATTTTTCAAACCATTTTAAGACATTTAAGGTCATTGAAGTTTTTTCTTTGTGAACCTTGTGTAAGTCTTTGTGCTCTTTGCGGTTAAATTTTTCAAACCATTTAAGGCATTTAAGGTCATTTAAGTTTTTTCTTTGCGACCCTTGCGTAAATCCTTGCGTCCTTTGCGGTTAAATTTTTCAAACCATTTAAGGCATTTAAGGTCATTGAAGTTTTTCTTTGCGACCTTTGCGTAAATCCTTGCGCCCTTTGCGGTTAAATTTTTTGCGGTTAAATTCAATCAGTATGAAACAACTAACAGATCAAATCGGTACTTCTCATTTTTTTGAATCGACACCTCGTCGAATTGTATCGTTGGTTCCCTCACAAACGGAGTTGTTGTTTGATTTAGGATTGGAAGACCAAATCGTTGGAATCACCAAGTTTTGTGTACATCCAAAGCAATTGCTTAAAACCAAGAAAATAGTTGGCGGTACTAAACAAGTTCATTTTGATAAAATCAAAGCCTTACAACCTGATATCATTATCTGCAACAAAGAAGAAAACACGCTGGAAATGGTGCAAGAACTTTCTACAATTGCGCCAGTTTGGGTGACCAATGTAGTTACCATTGCAGATAATTTTCAAATGATTACCGATTTTGGATTGCTTTTCGATACAACTGCCGAAGCCAAAATTTTGAATGAAAGTATCCATTTGGCGTTGGCTGATTTTACAACTTTTATAGCAACCATTCCTACTCAAAAAGCAGTTTATTTTATCTGGAAAAAGCCTTATATGGTGGCAGCATCAGGTACTTTTATCCACGAGTTGTTGCAATTGAATAGATTCGATAATTTTTTTGGGACGCAATCCCGTTATCCCGAAATAGCTGTTGATGCGTCAACTCGATTTGATGCTGTTGATTTGGTGTTGCTTTCTTCGGAACCTTATCCTTTTAAGAATGAAGATGTAGCAGAGTTCACTTCCTTTTTTCCTAATGCCAAAATACGTTTAGTAGATGGTGAATATTTCTCGTGGCACGGCAGCCGATTACTTAAGGCGCTTTCTTATTTTAAAGAATTACAACAAGAGTTGGTTTTGAATGTTTAAGTTGTTGTTAGTTAGTGATTTGTGTTAGAGTTGCTAATTTCAACACATTGAATTGGCTTTTAAAATTATTATTCTATTTTTACAAAAAAAACTAACGAATGCTTAATTACACTATCTACAAGAATGAAACAAGTACACAATGGGTAACTTTTGTCCATGGTGCAGGAGGAAGCTCGTCGATATGGTTTAAGCAAATTCGAGATTTTCAGAAGCAATACAATGTTTTACTTTTGGACCTCAGAGGACACGGAGAATCTAAACCAACCCTGAAAACGGCTTTTAAACAGAAATATACTTTTTCAGCTTTGGCGAATGATATAGTGGAGGTTTTAGAGCATTTGAAAATTGAACGTTCTCATTTTGTGGGCATTTCATTAGGTACGATTTTGATTCGTCAATTGGCAGAAATGTACCCTCAAAAAGTGCAAAGTATGATTTTGGGTGGTGCCATTTTGAAAATGAATTTCCGTTCACAAATTTTAATGCGTTTGGGTAATGCCTTCAAATATGTATTGCCTTACTTGGTATTGTATCGCTTTTTTGCTTTTGTCATTATGCCCAAGAAAAGTCATAAACAATCTAGAGTGTTGTTTATCAATGAAGCTAAAAAATTATACCAAAAAGAGTTTATAAAATGGTTTAAACTCACGGCCGAAATCAATCCTGTTTTGAAGTGGTTTCGACAAGTAGAATTGAATATTCCAACACTTTACGTTATGGGAGAAGAAGATTATATGTTTTTGCCTTCTGTTCGAAAAGTAGTCGAAAATCACTATCGCTCTTCTAAGCTTTTTGTTATTGAAAAATGCGGTCATGTGGTGAATGTTGAGCAGCCTGTGGCTTTCAATACAGCCGTACTTTCTTTTCTAAATACTGCACAATAAAAAATGCCGACATCCTGAGATATCGACATTTTTATAACTAACCAAAACCAAATAATAAATAACCAGTTTATTACACTACAAAGGTCAGGAATAAGTTAGTATGTCATTGTTAAAATTATGTTATTACTTTGTTGTCAATAAGTTAAGTCTAATTAACAACGTTTTTTTGGTGTTTTTTTCTTGTTATATTGTGTTAATCTTGCATTGCAAAAACCTTCTTTAAAACTGTCGAAGTTCTTGATTGTAAATCAGTTCTGATGTTTTTTTCTTCAATGGCAATCATTTTAAAAACGCCTTCTAGTGCTTTGTTGGTGACATAATCATTCAAGTCGGGATTGATTTTTGAAACCAAAGGCACCGTGTTGTATTTTTGAATGATTCCATTCCAAATTTTATCGGCACCAACCTTTCCGATGGATTGTTGTACTACAGGAAGGAATTTAGCATATAATTCTTTATTGGTAGATTGCTGTAAATAAGTTGTTGCAGCATTTTCATTACCCATCAAAATGGATTTAGCATCCGCAATTTTGATGTTTTTTATAGCAGCTACAAATACAGGAGTAGCTTCTTTTACGGCATCTTCAGCGGCTCTATTCAAGGCTTTAATTCCGTCATCGGCTAGCGAACCCATTCCTAGTTTACGTAATGTTTTGTCGACTTTGGTTAACTCTTCTGGCATTACGATTTTGACCAATTCATTTTTGTAGAAACCGTCTACTTGCGTCAATTTCGAAACCTGTTCGGTGATTCCTTTGTTTAAGGCTTCTTTTAGCCCAGCCGCGATATCTACTTTTCCGTTTTTGTTTAAAATACCGGTTGCTGTTTCGGATGATTTTTTTAGAATGTTTTTGAATTGAGCGTTACTAATAACAGGGAATAAAATAAGTAGGATTAAAAATTTTTTCATTAGGATTTTTGGGTTTTTTAATTGAAAAGGCTACAAAAATACTACAGTTTTGTTGTTATACACCATAGTTTTTCGTTCTGCATGCAATTTAATGGCTCTTGCCAAAACCATTCGTTCTAAATCACGTCCTTTCATAATAAAATCTTCTATAGAGTGACTGTGGGTTACACGAGCAATATCTTGTTCGATGATTGGGCCTTCGTCCAAACCTTCGGTTACATAATGACTAGTAGCGCCAATGATTTTTACGCCGCGTTTAAAAGCAGAATGATAAGGTTTTGCCCCAGGAAAAGCGGGTAAGAAAGAATGATGGATATTGATAATGTTGTTTTGGTACTTTTCAATCAGTTTTGGGGTAATGATTTGCATGTAGCGCGCCAATACAATGAAGTCGATATTGTATTTATCTAATAACTCTAATTGTCCTTTTTCTCCAATTTCTTTAATTTCTTTGGTGAAAGGAACACAATAAAACGGAATAGCAAATTGTTCGGCTACTTTTCTTAAATCTTCGTGATTGCTAATGATTACAGGGATTTCAAGTGGTAATTCACCAGCGCTATAACGTCCCAAAATATCGTATAGGCAATGATCGTATTTAGAAACAAACAGAGCCATTCTAGGTTTTTGCTGTTGCGGATAAATTTTCCAATCCATATCAAATGGAAGGGCTAGATTGGTTTCAAAATCAGCTTTTATGGCGTCGATAGGCCATTTTTCTGACTCTAATTCACATTCCAATCGCATAAAAAAAACATTTTCATCGGCATCCACGTGTTGGTCCAAATAAATAATGTTTCCTTCTATCGAGGCGATATAGTTGGTAACTGAGGCTATAATTGACTTTTGATCTTTACAATGTATGAGGATGGTAATTTTTTGCATTTTTTCTTTTAATTGTGCTTTATTGCTAGGTTTTAAAATGTTTTTATCATTAAACGTACTGAATGACTATTTTTTTGTTTATTTGAGGATAAAATCTTGTTTGCTTTAGAATCAAAAGAAAACGTTTTCTTTTGATTCTATTGCGATTAGTTATCCTTTTTTACCAAAACTAACTTATTTTTTTTAAGAAATAGCAGCATTTAGTTGTTTTATAGTAATTCAATAAAATGCTAATTTTTATTTTAAAAAATGTGTAATTTGGCGCTATTAATTATCATATTCATAAAATGGAACCACAAAAACCTTATATTCCTGTTAATAAAGTAAGAATTGTTACCGCAGCCTCACTCTTTGACGGTCATGATGCCGCTATAAATATTATGCGTCGTATTATTCAGTCAACTGGAGTAGAGGTGATTCATTTGGGGCATGATCGAAGTGTAGAAGAAGTTGTAAATACCGCCATTCAAGAGGATGCCAATGCGATTGCAATGACTTCTTATCAAGGGGGACATAACGAATATTTTAAATACATGTACGATTTGCTTCAGGAAAAAGGAGCAGGTCATATCAAGATTTTTGGTGGAGGCGGAGGCGTTATTTTGCCTTCAGAAATTGAAGAATTACATCAGTACGGTATCACCAGAATTTATTCTCCAGATGATGGTCGCGCAATGGGTTTACAAGGCATGATTAATGATTTGGTGGAACGTTCTGATTTTGCTATTGGCAATCAATTAACCAATGAATTAGAATTAATTGAAGATAAAACACCAACTGCTATCGCAAGATTGATATCGGCGGCTGAGAATTTTCCTGAAATTGCAAAACCAGTTTTTGATACAATTCATACTAAAAATGAAACTTCTAAAATTCCTGTTCTAGGAATCACAGGAACTGGTGGTGCAGGAAAATCCTCTTTGGTAGATGAATTGGTTCGTCGTTTTTTAATTGATTTTCCAGAGAAAACCATTGGATTAATCTCTGTAGATCCATCAAAACGTAAAACAGGTGGCGCCTTGTTAGGCGATAGAATTCGTATGAATGCAATCAATAATCCTAGGGTTTATATGCGTTCGTTGGCGACACGTCAATCTAATTTGGCTTTGTCTAAATATGTAGCCGAAGCAATTCAGGTGCTTAAGGCGGCGAAATACGATATTATTATTTTAGAAACTTCAGGAATTGGGCAATCGGATACTGAAATTATGGACCATTCAGATGTTTCATTATATGTAATGACACCTGAGTTTGGTGCAGCTACGCAATTGGAAAAAATTGACATGCTTGATTTTGCAGATTTAGTGGCCTTGAATAAATTCGACAAGCGTGGTGCTTTGGATGCGCTTAGAGATGTGAAAAAACAATACCAACGCAATCATAATTTATGGGATGTAAATCCTGATGAAATGCCTGTTTTTGGTACTATTGCTTCTCAGTTTAACGATCCAGGAATGAACACGCTTTACAAATCGATTATGGATAAAATTGTAGCCAAAACGAGTTCGGACTTAAAATCGACTTTCGAGATTACTCGTGAAATGAGCGAGAAAATTTTTGTCATTCCGCCACATCGTACTCGTTATTTATCTGAAATAGCGGAGAACAACCGTAAATATGATGAAACGGCTTTGAGTCAAGAGCAAGTGGCTCAAAAGTTATATGGAATTTATAAAACAATCGAAACGGTTTCTAATAAGAAGCCAGAACTCAATAAAGCTGGAATTGATGACGCGTCTGTATTGCCATCTGCTACAGCGCCGCATGATGAAAACCGTATCTTTTTGAATTTACTTTTGAATCAATTCGACAAAGTAAAAATGGATTTAGATCCTTACAATTGGGAAATGATTCTGACTTGGAATGAAAAAGTAAATAAATATAAAAATCCAGTCTATACCTTTAAAGTTAGAGATCGTGAAATCAAAATGGCGACGCATACCGAGAGTTTGTCGCATTCACAAATACCCAAAGTTGCTTTGCCAAAGTATAAAGCTTGGGGTGATATTTTGCGTTGGTGTTTACAAGAAAATGTTCCAGGAGAATTTCCATTTACTGCAGGATTGTATCCTTTCAAACGCGAAGATGAAGATCCTTCTCGAATGTTTGCAGGTGAAGGTGGTCCAGAGCGAACTAATAAACGTTTTCATTATGTAAGTGCAGGTTTACCAGCCAAAAGACTTTCGACAGCTTTTGATAGTGTGACTTTGTACGGAAACGATCCACACATTCGTCCTGATATTTATGGCAAAATCGGAAATGCAGGAGTTTCTATTTGTTGCTTGGATGATGCTAAAAAACTGTATTCTGGTTTTGATTTGGTGCACGCTATGACTTCGGTGAGTATGACCATCAATGGACCAGCGCCTATGTTGCTTGGATTCTTTATGAATGCTGCTATCGATCAACAATGTGAGATGTATATCAAACAGAATGATTTGGTGGATGAAGTGGAAGCTAAGATAAAAGCGATTTACCAAGAAAAAGGAGTAGAGCGCCCAAAATATCAAGGTGATTTACCAGATGGTAATAATGGTTTGGGATTACTACTTTTGGGAGTAACAGGGGATCAAGTGTTGCCATTGGAAATTTATAATGAAATAAAAGCCAAAACATTAGCGCAAGTTCGTGGTACCGTTCAAGCGGATATTTTAAAAGAAGACCAAGCACAAAACACCTGTATTTTCTCTACGGAGTTTGCGTTACGACTAATGGGCGACGTTCAGGAATATTTCATTGCAAAAAATGTCCGAAACTTTTATTCGGTTTCTATTTCAGGCTATCATATTGCCGAGGCTGGAGCTAATCCTATTACGCAATTGGCTTTTACTTTGGCCAATGGTTTTACTTATGTAGAATACTACTTGAGTAGAGGAATGAGCATCAATGATTTTGGACCAAATTTATCGTTCTTTTTCTCGAATGGTGTAGATCCAGAATATGCAGTTATCGGACGTGTTGCCAGAAGAATTTGGGCGAAAGCTTTGAAAAATAAATATGGAGCCAACGAAAGAGCTCAGATGTTGAAATACCATATACAAACTTCAGGGCGTTCTTTGCATGCTCAAGAAATTGATTTCAATGATATTCGTACGACTTTACAGGCTTTGTATGCGATTTATGACAACTGTAACTCTTTGCATACCAATGCGTATGACGAAGCGATTACTACGCCAACAGAAGAATCGGTGCGTAGAGCTATGGCTATTCAGTTGATTATTAATAAAGAGTTAGGTTTGGCTAAAAATGAGAATCCAATTCAAGGTGCTTTTATCATCGAAGAATTAACTGATTTGGTGGAAGCAGCCGTTTTACAAGAATTTGATAGAATTACAGAGCGTGGTGGAGTGCTTGGAGCTATGGAAACCATGTACCAACGTTCTAAAATTCAAGAAGAAAGTTTGTATTACGAAACATTGAAACATACAGGTGAGTTTCCAATTATTGGGGTAAACACATTTTTAAGTTCTAAAGGATCTCCAACGGTAATTCCAGCGGAAGTGATTCGAGCTACCGAAGAAGAAAAGCAATACCAAATTACTATGTTGAATAATTTGCAAAAAGCCAATGCAGATTTGGTTGCCGAACATTTGAAAACCTTACAAGAAGCAGCTATTAAGAATGAAAATATCTTCGATCATTTGATGGAAGCAACAAAAGTATGTTCTTTAGGGCAAATTACAGCTTCTTTGTTTGAAGTAGGTGGACAATACAGAAGGAATATGTAATCCTATTTATTTATTGAAATAAATCAAGAAAGGCTGTCAATACTGACAGCCTTTCTTTTTAAACACACTTTTAAAAACCAATTTTTAGTTATTCGCAACAGCAAGGTATTTTTTTGGACTGTTTTTGTAAACCTCCGCTATTGCTTTTCTGTTCAAAACCGTTTCTTTTTTTGAAATAGTGATTTCATGTTTTACGGTTTTTAAATTGTTTTCTACCACCAAGATATACTTGCCTTCTGGGAATTCCTCTAAACTATAGGTTTTAGAAATTCCTTTTTTACCTGAAGCATATTCTGTGAATAGAAGGGTATTGTCTTTATCATAAATAGAAACTGTAACTTTTTGTTGTCCATTGAGAGCAAAGCTAATTTCGTTTCCTTTTCCTTTTTTTACATTAAGTAAAAAATCGCCATCAACTGCGTAAGTGTTTAGACTGGCTAAAGCAAATACTAGTACCAAACTTAATTTTGAGATTGTTTTCATAATTCTTGTTTTTAAGTTGTTAGTTAAATTTCTATTGCTAAAGTATAGTAACAAACAAATTTATAACACAACAGAATTTTCTAATTATTATGTTATTTTCACTATTCGAAAACGATATAGTGATATTTTGGGTAAAATAGAATAGCTCTTGGGTAATTTTGAATATACTAATTTTGTGTTATATTGATAAATATGTTAAAAATGTTTAATAAAATGATGTAATTGATGTTTTTGTATTAATAATTATTGCTTAAAACGGTTATTTTTTGAATATAATAAAAAATACAAATTTAATTTATGTATTGTGTTTTTAATACGTTGAATTTTTATGAGATATTCAAAATCTTGAGATGTGCGTAAAAAAAAAGACTGCCTATGAAGACAGTCTTAATTTTGAGTAGTTTTTTTTTATTTTATGTCAAGTAGTTTTTTATCATCTTCATCTTTCAGATAAACTTCTAATACGGGTTTTTTACTTAAAACAGCAGAGCCTCCATTTACTTTGATTGTGTGTTTAACCGATTTGAAATCATTAGTCACTATTAAGTAATAATTTCCTTCTGGGAATTCATCCAGATTGTAGGTTTTGGATATGCCTTTCTCACCAACAGCATTTTCAGAAAATAAAACTTTATTAGAAGTATCGTAAATAGTTACTTTAGCTTTTTGTTGACCATTAAGGGCAAAACTAATTTCTATTCCTTTTCTTTTTTTTACGTTAAGTAAAAAATCACCATCAATAGCATAGGTAGTACTACAAGCCAATGCGAATAATGTCACTAAACTTAATTTTGAGATTGTTTTCATAATTCTTGTTTTAAGTTGTTGATAGGTTTTAGATTACTAAAATAATGTAACTAAAAGAAGTTTAACACAACAGAATTTGCTTATTAGAGTGCTATTTTGTCTTTTCGAAAACGTTATAGTGTTATTTCTGTTAATATAGTATAGGTTTGAGGTAAAATAGTATAGGCACTTTTGTCTTTTTATGATAAAATAAATTAATAAAATTAGACGAATTGGCTTAAGTGTTACTATTTTTTTTATGTTTTCGCCTTTTTGATAATAAAAATTCAAGTTATTGGTGTTTTTTAACGCAAAAAAAAAGCTGTCAAAAATGACAGCTTTTAAAAAGTATGAATTTTTATGGTCGAAGTACTAATTAATTTGAAGCAACATTTTTGTCAGCAAATGAAGTTTTGTAAACTTCTAAATAAGCTCTTTTGCTTAAAGTAACATTTGAAGCAGCTACTTTAATTTCATGTGTTACTTCTTTTAGGTCGGTTTTAACGATTAAAGAATAAGTTCCCATTGGTAATTCTTCTAAATTGTAATATTTTACAATTCCATTTTGACCAGTTGCGTTTTCAGTATAAATTAAGTTGTTTTCTGAATCAAATATTGCGATGGTAGCTTTTTGAACTCCATTCATTGCAAAGCTAATTTCGTTTCCTTTTCCTTTTTTTACGTTAAGTAAAAAATCTCCGTCTACTGCATATGTGTTTAAAGATACCAATGCAAAAAGTGCTACTAAACTTAATTTATTCATCATTTTCATATTTTCAATTTTTTAAATTATTAGTCATTATTTATTTTGCTAAATTAGTCTGATTACGTGTGACTAAGGACAACACAGTTTTCAGATATGTGTGCTATTTTATCATTTACGAAAACGTTATATGTTAAAAAAGGTAAAATTGTATCATTAATTGTTTAGCTTTGTTAGAGACCAAACCGAAACTAAATGAAAAAAGTAGAAGCCGCTTTAGAAATTATTTCTCCGTCTTACGGAAGTTCATTTACAATTGCTAAGTATAATGAAAGTAGCAACATCAAATCCCATTTGTGGCATTACCACCCCGAGATTGAGTTGGTCTATGTTCATGGAGGTTCTGGAAAACGGCAGATAGGAAGTCATTTATCTTATTTTACAGATGGTGACCTTATATTAATAGGTAGCAATTTGCCTCATTGTGGATTTACGAATTCTCAAACAGGTAATAAATCAGAGACGGTCATTCAAATGAAGCCTGATTTTGTTGGAAATGACTTTTTTAATATACCTGAAATGGCTGCAATCAAGAATTTATTACAGCAAGCTAAAGCTGGAATTGCATTTTTGGGAGAGAGTAAAGCTAGAATTGGAGCAAAAATCGAAATGATGCATCAATTAGATCCTTTTGATAGATTGATTGCGCTTTGGAGTATACTCAAAGAGATGAGTGAATCTAATGAAAGTATTATTTTGAATGCGGTTGGTTTTTCTTTAGAATTGCAGGTACAAGATAACGACAGGATTAATGTTGTTTTTAATTACGTAAAAGACCACTTTCAAGAACCCATAGCTTTAGAAGAAGTTGCCGATTTAGTGAGCATGACGATTCCTTCTTTTTGTAGGTACTTTAAAAAAATTACCAATAAAACTTTTACCACTTTTGTGAACGAATATCGAATTGTACATGCATCTAAACTTCTGGCTGAAAAACCAATGAGTATAAATGAGGTGTGTTTTGAGAGTGGTTTTAATAATTTTAGTCATTTTAATAAATCCTTCAAGGCCTATACAGGCAAAAGCGCTTCTCAATACCGTAATGAATTAAAAACCATTATAAAATAGACGGTCGTTTTTTGCAAAAATTTGAACCTTAAGTTTTGTAAATTGCAGAAAATAAATTTTACAAAATGAAAAAGTTAAAATCGATTATCTATATGTGTTTGTTTTTTTGCAGCACATTTCTTTTTGCAGCCAAAGTAGATACCCTTCAAGTAGCAAGCGTAGCGATGAATAAAACTTATAAAGCTGCAATTGTACTTCCTAATTCCTATGCAAAAAGCAAAACAGCTTATCCTGTATTGTATTTGCTTCATGGTGCTTATGGGCATTTCAATGATTGGTTAAGTAAAACACCAAATAAAGAAGTAGTTAAAAATCTAGCGGACCAATACGATATAATTATTGTAATGCCAGAAGGCGAAACTTTTAGTTTTTATATTGATAGCCCAGTTAATTCAGGTAGCCAATTCGAGACTTTTATTAGTAAGGAAGTAATTGGTGCGGTTGATAAAACATATAGAACAATTGCAGATAAACGGGCTCGTGCCATAACAGGATTATCGATGGGAGGTCATGGAGCTCTTTATTTATCAGCCAAACATCCCGATTTATTCTGCGCAGCAGGGAGTATGAGTGGTGCAGTGGATATGAGCACAATGCTTAACCGAGAATCTTCGCAGCAAGTCATTCAATTAATGCAGCCAGTTTTTGGCGAGCAAAGCGGAAATCAAGAAATGTATGTAAAGCATGCTGTATTGAGAATGGTTGATATTATCAAAGAAAATAAACTACCTTTAATTATTGATTGTGGTGTCGATGATTTTTTGATTGAATCCAATAGAGAATTGCATCGTAGATTGGTGTATAATAAAGTGGCACATGATTATACAGAGCGGCCAGGGGCTCATACTTGGGAATATTGGGAAAATGCATTACCATATCACGTATTCTTTTTTAGTAAAATACTATCAAGAAAATAGCTGATTTTATTCTAATTGAAATTTTGGTTCGATTTTTGAACACAGCATAACATAACTTAAAAAATAAATAATTATGAAAAGAATAGTTACATTATTTGCTATTATAGGGCTAATAGCATTTTCTGGTTGTACAACTGATGACAATGTGGATTCAGATACTATTGCAGAAGTGATTGATGTTAATAATGTTAATTTTGATTTAAATGGTAATGGAGGAATTAGAAGATTTGGATTTACACTTTTTCCAGGTGATGTAGTTTTAGCTTATAGAGCGACAGGAGTAGAGAATGGCCGTACTGTTTGGACTCAAATTCCAGAAACTTTTTATTATGATGATGGAACGCAATATTTTACTTATAAATTTAATTTTACGGATGTGGATTTTGAACTATATTTAGATGGTTTTAATTTAAATACTGTTCCTTCAAATCTAAGAACTGCTCAAAAATTCCGTATTGTTATTGTTCCGGGGACAAATCCTTCAATTATTAATAAATCAGTTAATAACAAGGTGGATTATTCTGATTATTACGCTGTAATTAAAAGGTATAACATTAATGATAGTAATGTTAAACAATTAAATTAACTTTTGTCAATATAAAAAAAGCTGTGAATTTTAATTCACAGCTTTTTTTGTGCTTTAATTACTCAATAATATCTTCGTCTTTGTTGAGTTTTAATGAGACTAATACTCCTGTCAGTAGTGATAAGGCAATAAAACCAAGTGAAGCCCATTCAGGAACTTCTATATAATCATGCAGTAACATTTTTAATCCTACAAAACTTAAAATGGCAATTAAGCTGTATTCTAAATAGCTAAATTTAGCAAGCATATTCGCCAAGAAGAAATACATAGATCGTAAGCCTAAAATTGCAAAAATATTAGAACTAAATACTAAAAAAGGATCTGAAGTTATTGCTAAAATAGCCGGAACGCTATCAACAGCAAATAGAACATCCATTACTTCAATTACAATTAAAGCGACAAAGAGTGGCGTGGCATGATTCTTTTCATTTATTTTAATAAAAAAATGCTCTTTATCAGTGTGTGAAGTTAAAGGTATGATTTTACCAAGAGTTTTGTATACGAAAGATTCTTTAGGTTCAAATTCGTCATCTTCGCCTGCAAAAAACATCTTTATAGCAGTAAAAAGCAAGAATGCTCCAAATAAATAAGTTGTCCAAGCAAATTTATTAATGATTAATACGCCAAAGAAAATCATTAGTCCTCTAAAAACTATTGCGCCTAAAATTCCCCAAAAGAGTACACGGTGTTGGTATTTTTGTGGAATCTTGAATGCTGAAAAAATTATTGCAATAACAAAAATATTGTCAACACTTAGCGATAGTTCTATTAAGTAGCCGGTAATAAATTTCATTGAAGCAACAGCAGGTTTTAATCCTGTAGTGTTGGCAACATATCCATTGCTATAAAGCCAATATATTACTCCAGAGAAAAGCATGGAAATTGTAAACCAAATCAACGTCCATTTGCTGGCTTCTTTAGTGTTGATTATATGAGGAGTTTTATTGAAAACACCTAAGTCTAATGCTAAAATTCCCATAATAAAAACCAAAAAGAGAGTCCAAATCAACATAATAGTTTGTTTTAAATGAGCTACAAAGATAGTTTTTGAATTTTGACTTAAAAAGAGATATAAAAATTAAATTCATTTTTTTAAATCATACATTATTGTTTGCTTACATGATTCGTTCTGATTTGTTTTATAGATATAAAAAAAGTGCTAACTATAATAGCTAGCACTTTCTGTATAAGTATTGTAGAAATTACAAAGCAGATTTAACTGTTTTGATAATTCTTGCAGCAATTTTGTATGGATCGCCATTAGATGCTGGTCTTCTGTCTTCTAACCAACCTTTCCATCCTTTTTGTACAGTCATTAAAGGAATACGGATTGAACAACCTCTATCTGATACTCCATAAGAGAAATCATGAATAGATGCAGTTTCGTGTTTACCAGTTAAACGTTGGTCGTTATATGCTCCATAAACTGCAATGTGTTCAGCAGTTACTGGACGGAAAGCTTCACATATTTTTTCATATACTTCTTGAGAACCACAAGTTCTAAGTACACTATTTGAGAAGTTAGCATGCATTCCAGAACCATTCCAATCTGTGTCTCCTAGAGGTTTTGGGTGGTACTCGATATAGTAACCGTATTTTTCAGTCAAACGATCCAATAAATAACGTGCTACCCATATTTCATCCCCTGCTTTCTTAGCACCTTTTGCAAATAATTGGAATTCCCATTGTCCGCAAGCTACTTCTTGGTTAATTCCTTCAAAGTTGATTCCTGCTGCAATACATAAATCAGCGTGTTCTTCAACTAATTTTCTTCCATGAGTGTTTTTTCCTCCAACTGAACAATAGTACATACCTTGTGGAGCAGGATATCCACCAACTGGGAATCCAAGAGGAAGTTGAGTTTTGGTATCCATTATAAAGTATTCTTGCTCGAATCCGAACCAGAAATCATCATCTTCATCATCAATAGTAGCTCTACCATTAGATGGGTGAGGTGTACCATCTGCGTACATAACTTCAGACATTACTAACCATCCGTTGATACGAGTTGGGTCAGGGTAAATGGCAACAGGCACTAAAAGACAATCAGAAGATCCGCCTTCAGCTTGTTTAGTAGAGGATCCATCAAAAGACCAGTTGCCTAGTTCTTCTAAAGTTCCTTGAAAATTTTCATGCTCTTCAACTTTTGTTTTACTTCTTAAATTTTGTGTTGGTTCGTATCCGTCTAACCAGATGTACTCTAATTTAATTTTAGCCATAACTATATGAATTTGTTTTATTTTTTTTCTGGGTCAAATATAAATTTATTTTTTTTACTACTAAAAAATAGGGGGTAATAATTATGCTTTTGTTGAAGGATTTTAATTAAGTGCAATTTTGGAGGGGGTATATTTTAAAAAAAATAATTTTATACCTACTAAAAATGCAAATTCGTAATAATTGTCTTTTTTTTATTGAGTAATTAATGTGTCGATTGATAAATAGATGTTTTTTATATAAAATAACTGCTTTTTTTTGTTATATTTTTGTAAAAAAGTGGTTTTTGTATTGAAAGTTGTTTGTTTTTATGAATATTTCTTGTTTTGTGCTTGTAGTTTGTTCATCCAATTAGCTTTTTCTTTTTTTGAGTTTTATTTAGGTCTTACGATAAATTTTTTATTGCAGTTTGCTTAACTATGTGGTAGTTTGTTTTTTTACTCTTTCTTTTTTTTCGTCCAATTATTAAATTTTAATACTCCGCTCTAAAAGTGTAATTGCTTATATTTGTTACATTAAAAAATAAATTGATAATAATTAAAAACCATTACTATGTCTACAATACGTTTTCAAGCTTTAAGTGAAGCAGCGAATAGAAAGCCGGTAAAATTTGAGGAATCAGATAGAAAGTCATCTCTTTTTGGTTCGAATGTTTTTAATGATAAAGCAATGAAGCAATATTTGACTTCGGATGCTTACAAAGCAGTTAAAGGTGCCATTTTGCATGGAACAAAAATTGACAGAAAAATTGCAGATTACATAGCAATGGGAATGAAAGAGTGGGCTTTAGCTAAAGGTGTTACTCATTATACGCATTGGTTTCAACCTTTAACAGGTACTACAGCGGAGAAACATGATGCTTTTTTTGAAACTTCTTATGATGGTAGTGATCCAGTAGAAAAATTTGGTGGAGCGCAATTGGTTCAACAAGAGCCTGATGCCTCTAGTTTTCCAAATGGAGGGATTAGAAATACTTTTGAAGCTAGAGGTTATACTGCTTGGGATCCAACTTCTCCAGCTTTTATTTATGGTACAACTTTGTGTATACCAACCATTTTTATTTCGTATACTGGTGAAGCGTTAGATAATAAAATTCCATTATTAAGAGCTTTATCAGCTATGGATGAAGCGGCGACTGAAGTGTGTAAGTATTTTGATAAAAACGTAAAGAAAGTAACGGCAACTTTAGGATGGGAGCAAGAATATTTCTTAATCGATAAATCTTTGGCAAATTCACGTCCTGACTTGATGATGACAGGTAGAACTTTATTAGGGCATACTTCAGCAAAAGGGCAACAGTTGGATGATCATTATTTTGGTTCTATTCCATCACGAGCTTTAACTTTTATGAGAGATCTTGAGCAAGAGTGCATGTTACTTGGGATTCCTGTTAAAACACGTCATAACGAGGTTGCTCCAAACCAATTTGAATTAGCGCCAATTTTTGAAGAAACGAACTTGGCAGTAGATCACAATTGTTTGTTGATGGATGTAATGGGGAAAGTTGCTGAAAGACATGATTTCAAAGTGTTGTTGCACGAAAAACCATTTAAAGGTGTTAATGGTTCTGGTAAACACAATAACTGGTCATTGGCTACAGATACTGGAGTGAACTTGTTAAGCCCAAGTAAAACGCCGATGAGCAACTTACAATTTTTGACTTTCTTTGTCAACACTATCAAAGCCGTTAATGATTATGAAGAATTATTAAGAGCCTCTATCGCTACGGCTAGTAATGATCATAGATTAGGAGCTAATGAAGCACCACCAGCGATTATCTCTGTTTTTATTGGTGAACAATTAACCAAAGTATTAGCTGAATTAGAGGGTGTAACTGCTGGAAAATTATCACCTGAAGAAAAAACAGATTTAAAATTGAACGTAGTTGGTAAAATTCCAGACGTACTTTTAGACAATACAGATAGAAATAGAACTTCTCCATTTGCTTTTACGGGAAATAAATTTGAGTTTAGAGCCGTAGGTTCTTCTGCAAACTGTTCTAACGCAATGACTACTTTGAATGCTATTGTTGCAAAACAACTTAAAGACTTCAAAATAGAAGTTGATGCTCTCATAGAAGAGAAAGACATGAAAAAAGATGATGCTATTTTCAATGTAATAAGAGAGTACATCAAACAATCTAAAAAGATTCTTTTTGAAGGAGATGGCTACAGCGAAGCATGGGCTAACGAAGCAGCAAAAAGAGGATTGAGTAACTTCAAAACGACACCAGAGGCATTGAAAGCGAGAGCTTCTAAAAAAGCTTTAGATTTATTTGCTGAATTAGGTATTATGAATCATGTTGAGGTTGAAGCTCGTTATGAAATTGAATTAGAGGAGTACACTAAAAAAATTCAAATTGAAGGTCGTGTTTTAGGTGATATTTCTAAAAATCACGTGATTCCAACTGCAATTCGTTACCAAAATACTTTAATTGAAAATGTAAAAGGACTAAAAGATATTTTTGGGTCAGATTATGAAAATGTTGCAAAAGAACAAATCATTCTCATCAAAGAAATTTCAGGTCATATTGAAGGAATCAATTCAAAAGTTGCTTTAATGACTAACGAAAGAAAAATCGCCAACAACTTGACTGATGCTCAGGAAATGGCTCAAGCATACTGTAATAAAGTAAAACCATATTTTGAAGAAATTCGTAACCACTGCGATAAACTAGAATTGTTAGTTGATAATGAATTATGGACTTTAACCAAATACAGAGAGTTATTGTTTACTAAATAATTTTACTAATACTTATTGATAGAAGGGAGCCTAATTTTAGGTTCCCTTTTTTTATAATGTTTTACCTACGTAAATTTTTCTTTGAATTGTAGTTAGACCGACAAGATTTACACTTCATCGAAAAGTTAGTTAAATATCTAAAATACAGACTTTTACTTTTTTGAAGTATTTAAAAACCATCCTATCTTTGACTCAACAAATAAACAAAGTTTATTTTTTTAACATTTAATAATGTTTATTACGAAAAAGTGAATGCCCTAATTACTTTTTTTAAAAAACCTACATATTAAGTTGTATTAATAACCAATTAAATATATTTATTATGAAAAAAGTAATTTTAAGCATCTCAGCGATGCTGGTTTCGGTTTTTGGATTTGCACAAGCTAATGTAAGTAGTGTAAGTTCTACGGGAACAGGTAACATGGTTGGGGTAACTCAAGTAGGTACTGATAATGATTCAAAAGTGAATCAATCAGGAATGAATTTTGGGGATGGAGGGCATAGTAACTCAGCTATGGTTTCTCAAAATGGAAAGAAAAACAAGTCTAATGTGAAGCAAGCAGGTGACAGCAATATTGGAGATGTATTGCAAATTGGAAATAGAAACAATGCTAAGATTGATCAAGGTGTAGGATATGCAGAAACAAACACAGCAACTACATCTCAAATTGGAAACAGAAATGACTCAAAACAAACTCAAAGATTTGACAACAACATGGCTAGTGTGACACAAAATGGTGATCGTAACAATGCTACTCAAAATCAAAATTCTGGTCCAAATCAATCTCCAGGTAATACAGCAACAGCTACTCAAAATGGAGACGACAATACCTCTTGGCAAAAACAAGATGGAAGCAGTAATAATGCTACTGTAAATCAATCAGGAACGAATCATGATGCAGTTCAAGACCAAGTAGGATTAAGCAATGTTGCTTTGTCAGTTCAAAGCGGTGATAATAATACATCAAGTCAACTCCAAGCAGGCAATGGTAATGATGCCTATGTTTCTCAAGCTAATCTGAATAATTTTGCAGCACAATTGCAAGATGGAGAAGGCAACAGAGCTATTATTTGGCAAGATGAACCTGGATCATTAGGAGGTGATATGGCTTACCAATTACAAGCAGGGGATGGTAACTATGCAGCAATTGATCAAGGTACTTTTGGAAATGATTTACCTGACAGCGCTGATTTTGGAATAATTGACATCTCTGCTGTAAGTTTAGTTTCTGTACCTTTTGCTCCTCATGGTTCTAATTTAGCCGCACAATGGCAAGCAGGAAATGGAAATAGTGCTTATGCAAGCCAAGGTGGACAATTAAATCAATCTTGGAGTTTACAAGAAGGTAATGCAAACAACACCAAAAGTTTTCAATATGGTAATGGTAATTTTGCAGCATCAGGACAATTTGGTGAAGGTAATTTCTCAAGATCACTTCAAATTGGAAACGGGAACAATTCTGGTACTGGGCAATACGGAACAGGACATATTAGTGCTACTTTCCAAAATGGAACTTCAAATACTGCTTTAGTGTTGCAGTCTAACTAAAAAATAATCTTAGCTGGATGGATTGTTTACTACAATTCATCCAGTTTTTTTTAAAATTTCCCAAAATGAAAAAATTAATAGGATGTGTCGGATTATTTTTTCTTTTTCAGATCAATATTTATGCTCAATCACAAGTAGGTTTAGCTGATACTTTTACTAAAGCTGAAACACAAAAAATATTGTCAAATCAGTATGAAAAAGTAAAAAGTAGTATTGATAATAATAGTGCTGTTTACATACAACAAATTGGGAATTTTAATTCTGCAAATAGTAATATCATAGCAGATAAATCTGAAATAAGGTTTAATCAACAAGGTAACCGCAATAGTATTGTTGTTTCTAAAGATGCAATTTCAGTTCAACAAAAAATAATGCAGAATGGCAATAATAACACTGTTGTTGATTTTGGTGGTTATTCCAATCATTCTGTTTTTATGGATTTTATTCAAAAAGGGAACAATCAAAGTATTCATTCTTTTGGAACAAATTCTCTTTCAAAAGATATGAAAATAACGCAAAGTGGTAACGGTTCAACGGTTATAGTAGTCAATTTAAAATAATACTATGTCTAGATTTATTTTTTCGCTCTTTTTTATTTTTATCAATATGAGTTATGCTCAAGTAGTTCAAGATGAGATAAAAGCTAAAATCGAAATAAAAAATATTGAAGGAAATACTATTCTTACAGGTACTGCTGAGAATAGTTCAGATATTTTAAAAAGTGCGAGCTATAAATTAACTGTTATAAAAAAAAATAATATAAGTAATAATCAAACTAATAATGCTCAAGAAGGTATGTTTACTTTAAATCCCGGTGAGTTTAAAAAATTATCTTCTACTCAAATAAATATCGAAAGTGGTGATGAAGTAATTGTTATGTTAGTTTTTCTTGATGAAAGAAAGCAAATTATTAGCAAAGAAAGAGTTGTTCTTGGGGAGCAAAAAAAAAAGACAATATAAAAATACCTATTGATGGTTTTGAGTTACGAGGAGTTGTGCTCAACGAAACTAAAACACGAATTGGACAAGATTTTTATGATCGATATTATTACAAGTATAATGAAATTGGAATAAATGCTAAGAAAATTGTAGTTATTGGTGAAGAATTCACTTTTGCAAGAAATACAAAAATTATAATAAGTATTGACAATTCAATAGTTTATGAATTTATTGCTCGTCCAGATGACGAGTATTTAGAATCGGTTGCTCAAGAATCAGTAGAAGGGACTTATTATTATTTTAAAGAACTAGAAAAACAAAGCAAATATTTCATTCAATATTAATTTATTTTTTTTTACTATGAAAGCAATCTTAACCCTTCTTTTTATTGGCATAGTTTGTCCTTCTTTTTTTGCACAAAGTTTGGTTTACAAACCTAGAAACCCAGCATTTGGTGGGGATACCTTTAACTACCAATGGTTGATGAGTTCTGCTGAAAACCAAAATAAATTCAAAGATAAATCTCAAGAAAGAGTTGAAAAAACAGAACTTGAAAGGTTTACGGAGAGTTTGAATTCTCAATTATTAAATCAAATTACTAGATCTCTTTTTACCCAACAATTTGGAACTTCAGGTCTTACAGAAGGTTCCTATACTTTTGGAAGTTTATCTGTAGATATTTTTCCTTCGGAGGGTGGGCTTAGTGTAACTATTTTGGATACCAATACAGGAGAACAAACTACTGTTATAATACCTAAAAAATAGTATGAAAAGCCAAAGGTATTTACTTATGACTTTGGTCATTCTATTGACTAGTTGTGGGGCTTATTTTAATCAGCCGACAGGAGTTCAAAAAGCCGTTATAGGAGAAAACACACCAGCTACTTCATTATTGAAAAATCTTCCCAGACCTCAAGAACCAGTAGTTGTTGGTATATATAAATTTCGAGATCAAACCGGACAATATAAAGAAGCCGAAACTGGGAGTACATTTAGTACCGCCGTTACTCAAGGGGCTACTTCAATATTGATTAAGGCATTAGAGGATTCTAAATGGTTTGTTCCAATTGAAAGAGAAAATATTGGGAATTTATTGCAAGAACGAAATCTTATTCGGTCAACACGTCAAGAGTATTCTAAAAGTTCAAATCCAAATGAAGTTCAAATTACGCCTTTATTGTATGCTGGCGTTTTATTAGAGGGAGGAATAATTTCATATGATTCAAATATTTTAACTGGAGGTTTTGGGGCACGTTACTTTGGTGCAGGAGGTTCTGTAAAGTACAGACAAGACCGGGTGAGCATCTATTTGAGGATGATTTCTACAGCTAATGGTAAAATTCTTAAGTCAGTTTATGTTTCAAAAACTATACTCTCTCAAGCCATAGATCAGAGCTTGTTTCGCTATGTTAATTTTAAACGGTTATTGGAGGTTGAAACAGGTTTTACAACTAACGAGCCCGTTCATATGGCTGTTACAGAAGCTATTGAAAAAGCGGTTCATTCTCTAGTATTAGAAGGGCTAAAAGCAGGAATTTGGAAATCATCTGCACCTAAAAAAGTGGTGGATGATTATATTGCCAGTTATTCTGATGAGAAAGAAGAAGCGGAAGTCGCTTTATTACACGGTAGAGATCGATTGGAAAAAAGAGGTCGTTTTGGTATCGAAGTGACGGGAGGTGTAACTTATATGGATGGCGATTATACCAATCCAATAGCTAAACCTATGGGAAGAGGAGCTGCAAAATTTTATTTTACGCCTAATTTTTGCTTTAGTGCCTCAGCAAATGTTTTTAAGTTGGGCAATAAGAACAAACTAGATGTTGGGTATACAACTTTAGACGCTAATTTAGAATTTTTGGTTCTTCCTTATGATGCCTTAAGTCCCTATTTGTTTATTGGTACAGGTACCGGTTTCAATTCAAAATATGAAAATTTCCATTCTAAAATCCAATATGGTGGTGGTTTGGAGTATTTAGTGACTAATAATTTTGGAGTAAAATTATATGGAGAATACAATATGGCTTTTACAGATAATATTGATTACATCAGTAATGGAGTCAGAGATGATTATTATTGGAGGTTTGGCTTAGGAATGACCTATTATTTTCCTAAAAAAATAAAAGCAAAAAAACGTTAGTTTATTTAAAAACAGAAGTAAACGCTTTATACTTATTCTAAATGAGAAAATTAAATATACTATTTTTTTTATGTATGGCTTTATTCTTTGCTTGTAGTGAGGAACAAATAGATGATGCGGGTAAAGGAATTGTAAAAGGCAGAGTTGTAAACAAAGTAGGTTTTGAACCCATTGCCAATGCAAAAATATCCTCTAGTCCAGTAACAAGTACTGTATTTACAGATAGTGAAGGCTATTTTACTATTAATGATGTTCCTGCTGGAGAATATTCATTTCAGGCTCAAAAAGAAGGTTATCTAGCAAAATTTGAACCTGCAAATGTTACCTTAAACTCAACTAGTCAAATTGTATTTGAACTATCAGTGTCTTCTGTTAATAACAAAGCTCCTGATGTCCCTGTGTTAACTGCCCCAAATGATAATGCAACAAATCAATCCATAACTACAAAACTTACTTGGACCGCAACGGATATAGATAAGGACCCTTTAACTTATTCAGTTACTTTAAAAAATGCAGCTACTGATGTCACAACAACGTATACTGATTTAAAAACAGCAAGTTTAGACTTGACTAATTTAAGTTATAATACTAAATATTTTTGGCAAGTATCCGTTTCTGATGGTATCAATAAGCCAGTTAACAGTGTGACTTTTTCGTTTACTACTTTGCCTTTTCCAAATGGAAGATATTTGTTTGTTAAAAAAATAAATTCCAATAATGTAATTTTTACAGCAAACGACAACGGAGAGCAACTACAAATCTCCTCTTCAAGCAGTAATTGTTATCGTCCTCGAAGAAATAATAATTCTGGCAAAATAGCATATATAAGTTCTGACGGTTCTCAAAATCATATATATACAATGAATACCGATGGTTCATCTATAAAAAAAGTTACCAATACAGTTCCTATTGCTGGATTTAATATGGAACATGTTGGGTATAGTTGGAATGCTACAGGAAATCAAATAATTTATCCAAATTTTGATAAACTATATAAAATTAATGCTGATGGAACTGGGTTAACTCAAATTTACCAAACACCTAATGGGAAGTTTATTTCTGAATGTGTTTGGAGTAATGATGGTAGTTCTATTGTTTTAAAAGTAAATAACAACATTGGTTACGATGTCGATGTGTATGTAATAACTTCTTCTGGTGTTGTAGATTATATGGTATCAACTGGTTTAAGTGGAGCTTATAGCGGATTAGATATAAACTTTAATAAAAGTTCTATTGTTTTTGCAAGAGATGTAAGTGGCTTTCAAAATCTTGAGTATAGATTTTTAGATTCTCGAATGTTTGTATTTAATACAAATACTAAAACAACCCAAGAAATTTTATCCAAAAAGTCTTCAGGTTTTAATGATTTAGATGTGAGATTCTCTCCTAATCAAGCAGAAGTAATTTTTGTAAATACTTCAAATGATGGAATCTCTACAAAAAACATACAAAAAGTTAGTTTGTCTGATTCAGATTCAAGAACAACCGTTTTTACAGGTGCTTATATGCCTGATTGGAAATAAATACCACTTCATTTTTAATTTTGTTTTTTAAAACCGATATGATTTTATAATCTATCGGTTTTTTTATACTATTTTGTTTTTTTGTCGTTAATAAGAAGGAATTTATGTATGAAATAGTAAATTGGGTTTTAGGTAAATCTAATTTAGAATTTTCAATTAAGTGTTTCACTATATCTTAAATTTATGCTTATACGATGTTTTTTATTATTGTTCAGTATTAACTTTTTCACATTATCAGCTCAGGACAAATTAGTTTTTTTTTTAATTCTAATGAGGATGTGATTAATGAAGAATCCCAAAAGAATTTCAATGCTTGGCTTTCCAATGCTAAAGAAATTGAAGTAACCAATATTCAGGGGTATTGTGATAGTATTGATAACAAAATTTATAATATGCATTTGTCGAAGAGAAGAGTTGATAATGTCCTGTCTCTTTTGAAGACAAATAAGGTTGTGCTGAGTAAAAACATACAATTGAGTTCACTTGGAGAAGATTTTCTTCAATCCAATATTCTGAGTGAAAATCGAAAAGTTGAAATTTTATTTCATAAAGTCCAACCATTACCAATTAAAAAGGAAGAGCATAAAATATCAGCTATTGAATTCAATTTAAGTAAGGCTTATGTCGGTGATTTGTTAAAATTAGATAACATTAATTTTTTAAATCTAAGTGACCAATTATTGCCCGAGTCTAAACCAGCTCTTTTGGAGTTAATTTCTGTTATGAAAAAGAATAAAGATTTAGAAATTGAAATTCAAGGTCACATATGTTGCCAGAAAAAGGAGGGAAAATATGATGTTTCGGAGGCAAGGGCCAAGAGAATCTATGATATCTTGATTGAAAACGGAATTGAAAAAGTGAGGCTTTCGTATAAAGGATTTGGGAGTAAAAAGCCTATTTATCCATTGCCTGAGAAAGATGAATATGAAAGAATCGCCAACAGAAGAGTTGAGATTTTGATTGTAAAAAAATAGTCGAATAAATCCTAAATACTGATTCTTAATTCCTAAATCAAATTAGTATCTTTGCACCACATCAACACAAACTAATTTCATGAGTTCAGATACTTCTAAAAGATATGCACAACGCGGTGTTTCGGCATCCAAAGAAGATGTGCATAATGCTATTAAAAACATCGATAAAGGTTTATTCCCACAAGCATTTTGTAAAATTGTCCCTGATTACCTTACCCAAGATAAAGACTATTGCTTGATTATGCATGCCGATGGAGCAGGAACTAAATCCTCTCTAGCGTATATGTATTGGAAAGAAACTGGGGATATTTCTGTTTGGAAAGGCATTGCGCAAGATGCATTAATTATGAATATTGATGATTTATTGTGCGTTGGTGCTACTGACAATATTTTACTTTCTTCCACTATCGGAAGAAACAAAAATCTAATTCCTGCTGAGGTGATTTCGGCGATTATTAATGGTACTGAAGAATTAATTCAGGAACTGGCTACTTTTGGGGTGACCATTCATTCTACCGGTGGTGAAACGGCCGATGTAGGTGATTTAGTTCGCACCATTATTGTTGATTCTACGGTTACCGCACGGATGAAACGTTCCAAAGTAATTGATAATGCCAATATTCAAGCTGGTGATGTTATCGTTGGTTTGGAATCTTTTGGTCAAGCGACTTATGAAAAAGAATACAACGGAGGAATGGGAAGTAACGGATTAACTTCTGCCCGTCACGACGTTTTCGAGAAATACTTAGCGGCCAAATATCCTGAGAGTTTCGATGCCGCTGTTCCTTCAGACTTGATTTATTCTGGACAAGTAAAACTAACTGACGCTGTAGAAAATTCACCAATCGATGCAGGTAAATTGGTCTTATCACCAACTAGAACTTATGCGCCGATAATAAAAGCTATTTTAGATAAATATTCTGCTAACGAAGTACACGGAATGGTACACTGTAGCGGAGGAGCACAAACCAAAATCTTGCATTTTGTCAATAATTTGCACATCATAAAAGACAATTTATTCCCAGTACCGCCTTTGTTTCAATTGATTCAAGAGCAATCCAAAACGGATTGGAAAGAGATGTATCAAGTATTCAATTGTGGACACCGAATGGAGTTATACGTGCCAGAAGCTATTGCACAAGACATAATTGCGATTTCAAAATCGTTCAATGTCGATGCGAAAATTGTAGGTAGAGTAGAAGCCTCAGATGCCAAGAAACTAACCATCAACAGCGAATACGGTACTTTCGAATACTAAAAAAAGGTTTAATCGTTTAACTGCTTAACCGATTAAACCTTTAAACAATAAAACTCTTAAACAGTTAAACTTTTCCCTATGTACGAACTACTTTTTTGGCGCTATCAAGAGGGCATTTACCTCAATCATCATTTGGTTTACGAAGCCTTGGTCGAGCAAGAAATCGTTGAGGGTTTAGAAGATTTACCTGTTGAGGTTATTTTGAATCGGTTGAATAGTGTTTTCGCTACTTGGGAAAAAGTAGACGACAGCAGTTGGAAAAACACCAAAGGCAAAGGCGCTTTTCAAGTCAAAACCACTCCACAAAGCATTCAAATTGACTGCTATGGCACCGATGGAAAAACGATGAATCTATTGGCTGACACCCTCGAAGAGTTCAAATGTCCAGTTTATGACCCTCAAGTTCCCGTTCGCTACGACGAGTTCAATGAATAATTTATAGGAGCTATTTCCAGCGCTCCGTTACAAGTCCTCACAAAAAAAATGATTTTTCTACATTCTAAAAGGAGCTTCTGTTAGTCGCTCTTTTAGAAAAAGAAAAATCAATTTTTTTTGCTCCGGGCTTTCCACTACGGTCTGGGCTAAGTAGGTCGCTACATAGTTTTGATTATTTTTGATGGTTTTTTAAGGTTGATACAACGCTTAAAGTTTTATCTTTAAAGCTAATTCAGTACTATGAACCTTAATTTGTTTTCCAACGCTATTTTAGAAAATGACCGTGTGCAGTTACGCCCGCTAGAAATGGATGATGTTACTCATTTATTGCCCATTTCTCTACACGAACCCGAAACTTGGGAATTCTCGTTAGTAAAAGCCGATGGTCAGGCCAATCTCGAAAACTATATTCAATTAGCCTTGAAGGCAAAGGAAACGCAGAAAGAATTTCCCTTTATCGTTTATGATAAACAATTGGGAAAATATGCTGGAAGTACTCGTTTTCATGATATCAACTTTGAATTCAAAACGCTGCAATTGGGCTACACTTGGTATGGTAAAGATTTTAGAGGAACGGGACTCAACAAGCATTGTAAATATTTGTTGCTTCGTTTTGCTTTCGAGACTTTAGGAATGGAGCGCGTAGAATTTAGAGCTGATGCCAATAACCAACGCAGTATTGCGGCGATGAAGCGTATTGGTTGTACGGTGGAAGGTGTTTTGAGAAGTCATATGCCTACACATACTTCCGAAATACGAAGAGATAGTATTATTTTGAGTATTTTGAAGGACGAATGGTTTGATAAGATAAAAATGAGTTTGGAGCAACAATTGTAATCTCTCTCCAAAAAGACAGGATGTTGTTCTTTAGCCCCGATTGCAGTGAAAATCCTTTGCTGCCGGGGTTCGGCAGCAAAGATTGCAACGGAAAGCGGGACGATGTAGCCTGATAAAGCCTTATGTTGCTGCTCCTGATATAAAATAATGTTTCGATATTATTTTTTGGAATTGGGTGGTTATCCCAAAAAATGGAAATACCTTTGCGCTTTAGTTATACAATTTAAACACACTTTCATATGAAAATAAATTTAAAAAGCGGGATTGAACAGCTTTTGTTCGGGATGAAACAAAATGATGTGACCGCCATTTATGGTAAGCCAGACCGCAATTACAAAGACGAAGATGATAACGTGATTTTGGTGTACAACAAATTGAAAATGCGTTTGACTTTTTATCAAGAAGAAGAGTTGAGATTGGGCTATATCGTGGCTTCAAGTCCAAAATTAGAATTGTTTGGTAATTTGATTATTGATAAACCAATTGCATCGGTTAAAAAAGACTTGGCTGCAAAAGGAATAACCAAATTCACACAAGAAGAATTTGATACGTTTGAAAATTACTTCAACGAAGAGAATTGGTTTATCCTACAAACCGAATTTGAAGAAGTAGTAAAGTTTGAGATTGGTGCGATTATCAATCAAAAAGACGAATTTGACTGGAAATTTGGAAAGAAATAAGCCTTTCTAAAGCATAAAAAAAACCGATAACTTTTACTTGTTATAGGTTTTTTTGTTTTGTCCCAAAAAGAATTACTTCGTTTCTGGTTTTTTATCCATTATTTCTAATTCGAATACAAGATTAGCATTAGGTGGAATTACTCCGCCAGCACCTCTTTCGCCATAGCACAAATTAGATGGCATAATAGCAATCATTTTTTCTCCTACATGTAACAAGCTCAACGCTTCAATAAATCCAGGAATCATTCCTTCTTTTTTGCCTGCTACGAACGGGAAAGGTTGGTAGCCATTTTGAGCGGCGCGGTTCGCATCGAATTTTCCGTAAGCTTTGTTCACCTCTTCGTAGCTACTGTCAAACATATTTCCATCTTCAAAATAACCGGCGTAGTGAAAATAAATGGTCGACCCATCAACAGGTTTTACATCGCTTCCTTTTTGAATAACCTGATAGATTACTCCTGAAGGCGTTTTTGTTCCTGATGCTCTAACTGAGCTAATGTAATCGGCTTTAGCTTTTATAACTGGACCAAATTTTGCTTCATAGGCTTTTATGGCTTCTGCTTCTAAAGCGGCTTTTTTGGCTTTATTTTCGGCATCAATAGCGGCTTGCTTTTTGGCATCCTCTGCTTTATTGGCATAATAGTCTGTGAAAACTTTAGCAGCATTGAATTTTTTAGCCAAAGCGCCTTTGCGTGTAATGGTAACCTTAGTAATTACATCGTTTTGTTCAATAGCATTTACGACATTCATTCCTTCAGTAACGTGACCAAACACAGTGTGTTTTCCGTCTAACCAAGGCGTGTCTTTGTGTGTAATAAAGAATTGGCTTCCGTTGGTAGCGGGACCAGAATTCGCCATAGATAAAATACCGCCTTTGTCGTGTTTCAAATCGGTAAATTCGTCTTTGAATTTGTATCCTGGGTCACCAGAGCCATTACCTTCTGGGTCACCACCTTGAATCATAAAGTCTTTGATTACTCGGTGGAATTTTAATCCGTCATAAAATGGTTTTCCTTTTAATTTTTCCTTGTTTACATAAGGATTAGTTCCTTCTGCTAAACTTACAAAATTAGCTACAGTAACCGGAGTTTTTTGAAATTCAAGCGCCAAAACAATGGTTCCTTTATTGGTTTCGATTGTAGCAAATAATCCTTCTCCAGGTGCAACTTTTGTTGGATTAACAGCGGCTTTCGCTGCTGGTTTTTTAGCAGGAGTGGCTACTTTTTTTACTTGTGCATTGATGCTTACTATCCCGAAGAATAACAAAAAAAGCAATTTTGATTTCATTTGTATTGATAGTTTTTTAATTAGTTTTAAGTTCTTAGTAATTAGTCCTTAGTTTTTACTCCGTAGTACTTAGCTGTTGTAAATAGTGCTTGGTAATAGCTAATTACTAATCACTATGGACTAGACTATTCACTAAATACTACATTTTCTCTAATAACTCAATTTCGAAAATAATGTTAGCATTTGGTGGAATTGGTCCTACACCTTGAGCACCATATCCTAAATTAGATGGAATGAAAATGGTAGCTTTTTCACCAAATTTTAATTTTTCAATTCCTTCGATAAATCCAGGAATCAGACCGTCTTTTTTACCATATTCAAAAGGAATTGGTAAGTATTGTTTGGCTGCGGCACGAGCGGCATCAAATTTTCCGAAAGTTTTTGAAACACTTTCAATGCTACTATCAAATAAAGTTCCGTTTTCTAAAAATCCTGCATAGTGAATGTACACATTGGCACCAACAGCAGGTTTTTTACCATTACTTTTTTGAGTGATTACGTATTCTAAACCTGTATTGGTTTTGGTAGCTTTTGCTTTCAATGCTTTGAAATCACCTACTTTCTGGTCTTGTACGGCTTTGAATTTTGCATTATAAGCGTCTAATTCGGCTTGTAGTTTTTTCTGATTTTCAGCTTCAACAATATAATAATCGTGGAATGTCTTTACAGCATTGAATTTTTTTGCAGCTTCACCATTTCTGATGATGGTCACTTTTTTCATAAAGTCACCTTGCTTGATTTGGTTAACCACTTCCATTCCGTTGCCTACAACTTGACCAAAAATAGTGTGTTTTCCGTCTAACCAAGGCGTTTCTAAATGCGTGATAAAAAATTGGCTACTATTGGTTGTCGGTCCATTATTGGCCATTGCCAAAACACCACCTTTGTCAAATCTAAACTCACAAAATTCATCTTTGAATTTGTAACCTGCATCACCAGAACCAGTTCCTAAAGGGTCTCCAGTTTGAATCATAAAATCTTCGATAACGCGGTGGAATTTTAAACCATCATAATACGGGCGATTTTTCAAATTGGGGTCGGTAATGAATTCATTGGTTCCTTCGGCTAGTGTTACAAAATTAGCTACCGTAATAGGTGCTTTGTCATACGCTAGTTGTAAGATGATATCACCTTTGTTGGTTTCAATTTTAGCGTATAGACCATCAGGTAAATCGTTTTTTTCTTCATTTTTACAAGAGAAGAAAGTCGTTAAGACTAGTAATCCAAGAACAATTCTTTTTTTCATTTTAATAAATTGATTTTAGGTTTTTTATTGATTTAGGGTATCTTTTGCAATCGTTTGTTGTTTTAATAAAGCTTTGGCTCTAAGCATTTCTTGTTTTTTAAGTTCGGCTTCGGGCATAAAATTTCGTAAAGTTACGGTGCACAATAGTGGGACGTTAGTGCCAATTTTTTTATTGTCACCGTGATAGCCGTATCCCATATGTGAAGGGAATAAGAACACAAAAGTTTCTTTTTTACGCATCAATTTTATTCCATCTCTTAGTCCCATCATAATGTTTTGTTTGTCCACATAATAGGTTTGAGGCTGTGTTTCTTCCTTGGTGTAAATTATGTTTCCTTTCAAATCTTTTACTTCGTAATCGTAAAAAGCTACATCTCCTTTCTTAGGAGTAAGCGTATCTAGCGTATTTCTTTTCGAAAAATGATACCAATATCCTTTTTTGGAAGCCAAGAATTCTATTCCAGCATTTTTTTTGATAACCGCTTGAATTCGGTCTTCTTCTGAAGCTACTAGTTTTTTATTTCTTTCAATCGATTTTTTCATAAAACTTCCTGAAGCTTGCGAAAGTGGTCTGCGGGCTTCTTGGTTTTGTTCACAACTCCAAAGAAAGCAAGCGAATAAAACGACTAAAAGACTGTTTTTTATACTGTTCATACGATTATAGATTAAGTTGATGTACCAATTCTTCAAATTTAGCTACAGTAGCACTGAGCGATTCCTCAGATTTTCCTCCTGCGGCATTGATGTGGCCTCCGCCATTAAAATGGTTTCTAGCAAATTCATTGACATCAAAATCACCTTGAGAACGGAAAGAAATTTTGATGATTTTTTCTTCTTGATTTTCAATAAAAATAGCCGAAAATACAATTCCTTTGATGCTCAATCCATAATTGACAATGCCTTCGGTGTCGCCTTTTACAAATTGAAATTCATTCAATTCGGCTTGGGTAAGGGTAATATAAGAAGTTTGTTTCTCGGGAATCAATTGCATATTCTGCAAAGCTCTTCCCAATAGTTGCAAACGATTGTAGGAACTATTATCAAAAAGCAAAGTTGGAATAACAGTATTTTCTACTCCCAAATCAATCAAATCGGCCACAATTCGATGCGTGTTTCCTGTTGTTTTTGGAAAACGAAAAGACCCTGAATCCGTCAAAATACCTGTGTAGATGCAAGTTGCAATAGTTTTATCAATACTTGATTTTTGACCTAAATAGGTAATGAAGTTGTAAATCATTTCGCAAGTAGAACCAAATTGCGTATCCGAATACATTACAGCGGCATATTCATCAGGTTTTTGATGATGGTCAATCATAATGAATGGAACGGTCAGTGTTTTCAAAACCGTTTCCATTTCACCTGTACGATGTAAGGCGTTAAAGTCTAAAGTAAAAACTAGTTCCACATCATTTAAAATGGCAGTACATTTTTCTCTTTCTTTTTCATAAACTTCCACCGTTTCAGAACCCGGCAACCAAGCCAGAAAGTCTGGAAATTCATTGGGAGCCATCACAACTGGTTGGTGGTTGTTTTTAAGTAGAAAATGATACAGCGCCAAAGTAGAACCCATAGCATCGCCGTCTGGCCCTCGGTGTGGAATAATGGCAATTTTTTTTGGTGTTGCTAATAACTCTTGAACTGCTTGAATATCTTGTATTGTCATTCGTAATTTTGATTTTTTTAAAGAACACCAATTAACTGCTTCGCCTTTTCATTTTTGACCAGATTGTTTAGTTATTGGTGTTGAACTCCATTAGAGGTTATGTTCATTTCATAAGTTGCGAAATTACATTTTTTTATCTAATGTAAAAATCATTAAGAGTTATTTGGGATTTTAACGAAACGGAAGTTTTCTTCTAATGTTCTCATACAAAACTGCCTTTGGCCCTTTTACAATTTGCGATTTATAAATCCCTACTGCTCCTGAGCAAAAATAGGCAATGATACACGCCAAAGCTATGTAAGCGCCACTTTCTAAACCAAAAAGCTCTATTCCCATTAAGCTACAAGCAATAGGTGTATGCGTGGCACCAGAAAAAACAGCCACAAATCCCATTCCTGCCAAAAGTGCAATAGGCATTGGAATAACAAGCGACAAAGTACTTCCTAAAGTAGCGCCCACAAAAAACAAAGGTGTTACTTCTCCTCCTTTAAAGCCAGTACCTAAGGTAAAACCAGTGAATAGAATTTTCAATAAAAAAGCATACCAAGGATTTGCCGTACTAAAAGCGTCAACAATCACTGGTACTCCTAATCCAATATAAGGTTGCACCGAAAAATTAAAAATCACCAAAGCCAAAATACAACCACCCACCAAAGGTCGAAAAGGCGCGTAAGCAATCGTTCTGCTAAATAAATGACCCCAAAAGTGAGTTGAACGCGAAAAGAGTAGTGCGGCAAGTCCAAAAAGAACACTGGCGAAAACCGTCCATAAAATAGTTGCAAGTGAAAATTCAGGCACAATCGGAATGCTGTAGTGAGTGTGTGCCACTGGCCATAATTCAACAGTATAATAGGCTGCGTAAGCCACCGCAAAAGATAAAAATACGGTCTTAAAAGTTACTTTTTTAAAACTCAGTACTTCCATAGCAAAGAGCGCACCCGCAATTGGTGTTCCAAAAACAGAAGCAAAACCCGCACTGATTCCTAGAACCAACATTGTTTTTCGGTCAATAACAGCCCATTTGGACCAGCGTTGCATTCCGTCTGAGATTGCGGCTCCCATTTGCACCGCAGTGCCTTCGCGTCCCGCAGAACCTCCAAAAAGATGAGTAAGTAAGGTGGTAATCAAAACCAAAGGCGCCATTCTGAATGGAATAGTTTGTTGCGGTGTGTCGTATTCTTCCAAAATTAAATTATTGCCCTTGACCACCGATTTACCGTAGTAATGGTACAACAACCCAATGGCAAATCCACCCAAAGGCAAGAATACAATTATCCAGAAGTTAGCTGTCCTTATTTGTGTAACTTTTTCTAAAGCCAACAAAAAAATCGCAGATGCCGACCCAGAAAAAACGCCTAGCACTACACAAACGAAAATCCATTGGAGTAGCGTAAGCCCTTTATTTTTTATCGCGTCAAAAGTCATAGTGAGAATCAAAAGCAAATGATGTTGCTAATGTAAGCATTCAATATAAATTTTGAGCACTATTCAGCCGCAATAGCCGTAAATTCAATTTCAACCAAATATTCTGGCGCGACCAATTGATTAATACCATAAAAACCAGTCGTAGGTTTCACCTCTTTAAAGAAAGCCGAGTGTGCTCTCGCCACATCCTCAAAAGTGCTAACATCGGTAGTAAAAATGCGCGTTCGAATCACATCTTTCATTCCCACATTCAAATCCTCCAAAACTTTTTCAACCCTTTCGAGTATGTTCAGCGTTTGCGCATACGCATCATTTGCCTTCACTTTTTCACCATCCACAATCGCTACAGTCCCCGAAACTTCTATGATGTTTCCAATGCGAACCGCACGGCAATACCCCATTTTATCCTCCCAAGGTGAACCTGTCAAAATATTTTGTCTTTTCATTTTCCTAATTTAAAATTACTTTTTGGTTATAATAGAATAACAAAACTAGGCAATCATCGTTCAATAAAAAAACGATAACCATACGTTAAAAGTTACATTTGTTTCTTTTTTTGGAGCAGTAACAAAGCACATTTTTGCCATCATCGTCCCGTGATACGCTATATCTTTGCCGCCGAACCCCGGCAGCAAAGGATGACGCTCCTCCCGGGGCTAGCAGGAAATAAAGAGTGTTTTTGTATGCATCGTTCAATATATTTCTAGGAACATCGATAACATACTTGGAAAATACCTATTAAATGTTAAGATATTTCTAATACCTTAGTATAAAATAAGAAATAAGTTAGTTTTGTAAACAGAAAGGGATTCTTCCTTTGCAATCAATCGAAATTACAAAAGCATCTTAGCGAATGAAACATTTTCTATTCCTTTTTTTATTCTTGGTTTTGGCATTCAAAGGAAATGCTCAAGCAGAGTTTGGTCCAAAATTCAAACCCATTCCGCCAGCTAAATTTCCTGCAGCACCAAAGAAAAAAGTAATTCCTCCCGCCGAGCTGCCCAAAATAGAACAACCCAACGTTTTTAATTCGCCAGAAAATCCCAATAAAGCATCCACAACCATAACAAAGTCGAATGATGTAGATATGTTTCCCAAAGAGAAGTTTATCAATGTGGGCGAGGAGTACTTAAAAAAGATGCAAAAAGACGTCGATAAAACGTTGAACGAAAATAATATGCCTTTGCTTCGTCGCAATTTCGATTTCGGTCAAATCAATACCAAATCCAAATATGTGATTGTAAGAGTTCGAGATTTTATTTATGTAGATGGCGATTTACTTCGAATATATCAAAATGCGACGATACTAAAAGAGCAGGTTTTTCTCGGGGACTCTTTTACCGATATCAAAATTTTATTGGGTGAAGGCTTTAATAAACTGGATTTCGAGGCGCTAAATACAGGAACTAGTGGTGGTAACACCGCCGAAATCATCATTATCGACGACCAGAAAAAAGTACTTTCTAAAAATTATTGGGACAACTTAGCTACTGGTTTTAAGGGAACTATACTCTTGGTGAAGGAATAAGATTTCATTCCTTTTTGCAAAATAAAAATTTTTCAAAATTCAATTTTTCAATTCCGAAATTTAGAAGTATTTTTGCGCATGCAACACAACGTACTTATTTTAGATTTCGGGTCGCAATACACTCAGCTTATTGCGCGAAGAGTTCGAGAATTAAACATATTCTGCGAAATCTTCCCTTACAATCACTTTCCTAGTGATTTATCATCTTACAAAGCAGTAATTCTTGGCGGAAGCCCATTTTCTGTTCGTTCAGAAGATGCGCCACATCCAGATTTATCTCAAATTAGAGGAAAACTTCCTATGCTGGCCGTATGTTACGGAGCACAATATTTAGCGCATTTTAGCGGTGGGGAAGTAGCAGCTTCTAATACTAGAGAATATGGTAGAGCCAATTTGTCTTTCATCAAAGAAAACGAAACCTTCTTCGAAGGAGTTTCTGAGAACAGCCAAGTTTGGATGAGCCATAGTGATAGTATCAAAGCATTACCAACCAACGGTATTAAATTAGCAAGTACTCACGATGTAGAATTTGCAGCTTACAAAATTGAAGGCGAAACTACTTATGCTATTCAATACCACCCAGAGGTTTTTCACTCCACAGATGGTTCTAAAATGTTGGAGAATTTCTTGGTAAAAATTGCCGAAGTTCCTCAAAATTTTACACCAAACGCTTTCGTAGAAGAAATTGTAGCTGAAATGAAAGAAAAAATCGGAAATGACAAGGTGGTTCTTGGTCTTTCTGGTGGAGTAGATTCTACTGTAGCTGCGGTATTATTGAATAAAGCAATTGGGAAAAACCTATATTGTATTTTTGTAAATAACGGCTTACTTCGTAAAAACGAGTTCCAAAGTGTTTTAGACCAATACGAAGGTATGGGGCTAAATGTAAAAGGAGTGGATGCTTCGCAACGTTTTTATGATGCACTAGCTGGAATTACAGACCCAGAATTAAAAAGAAAAGCCATCGGAAATGCTTTTATAGAAGTTTTTGATGATGAGTCACACAAAATAGAAGACGTTACTTGGTTAGCGCAAGGAACAATTTATCCTGATGTAATTGAATCAGTTTCTGTAAAAGGTCCTTCTGCAACTATCAAATCGCATCATAATGTGGGTGGTTTACCAGATTATATGAAACTGAAAATTGTAGAGCCTCTGCGTATGCTTTTCAAAGACGAAGTACGTCGCGTAGGAGCTACTTTAGGAATCGACCCAGAGTTATTGGGTAGACATCCTTTCCCAGGACCAGGTTTGTCTATTCGTATTCTAGGAGATATTACTCCAGAGAAAGTACAAATTTTGCAAGATGTTGATAAAGTTTTTATCGACGGTTTAAAATCTTGGGGATTGTATGACAAAGTTTGGCAAGCAGGTGCTATTTTGTTGCCTGTAAATAGTGTTGGTGTGATGGGTGATGAGCGTACTTACGAAAAAGTAGTAGCGCTTAGAGCGGTTGAATCTACCGATGGTATGACTGCGGATTGGGTACATTTACCTTATGAGTTTTTGATGAAAGTGTCAAACGATATCATCAATAAAGTAAAAGGAGTTAATCGTGTGGTTTACGATATTAGTTCGAAACCGCCAGCCACAATCGAGTGGGAATAAAATAAGTTGTAGAGTTTCTTTTTCAATAGAAATTACAATAATTAATACGAAAACGGTATCAGATTTTGGAATAAAATTTGATGCCGTTTTGCTATCTTTGAACGGTACTAATTTATAATTTATTCGGATGCAATATTATAGTAAGATTTGGTTTTGTGGGTTGTTTTTTATAGGAAGTTTGTTTGCTCAAGACAAAGCAACCACTCATAAAGTTGCTAAAGGTGAAACCATAGCGCAAATCGCTCAAAAGTACAAAGTAAGTCCTTACGACATCTATCAACTAAATCCTGATGCCCAAGCTGGAATCAGTCAAAATACTGTTTTGTTAATCCCTAAAGCAGGAACTAAAGTTCAGTCTAAAACAGTGACAAGCTCAACAGTTGTATCTAAAAAAGTAACGCACGAGGTAGCGCCAAAAGAGACTTTATTCGGTATCCAAAAAAAGTATAATGTTACCGAAGCGGCTTTATTTAAAGCGAATCCTTTTTTAGAAAAAGACGGCTTGCAAATTGGGCAAACACTCGTTATTCCAAATGGAGTTGCTAACAAAACTACTACAGTAACTGCTGCTCCAAAAACTGTAACGCCCGTTTTTCATTTGGTACAACCTCAAGAAACTAAGTTTTCGATTGCTAAGAAATACAATATTACTATCGAAGAATTAGAGAAAAAAAATCCAGAAATTGTATCAAATCTGCCTGTTGGTTTCAATTTGTTGATTAAAGGAAATCGTCCAAAAGAAACCAAAGAAATTCCTGTAAATGCCGACAAAAAAGAACTTACTGCAACTACTGTAAAAAAGGCAGTTGTAGCCGATTTTCAAAATTATACAGTGAAACCAAAGGAGACTTTGTACAGTTTGACCAAAACTTCAGGTTTGTCGCAAGAAGAGTTAATTGCTTTAAATCCTGAATTGAAAAATGGTGTTCAGGAAGGAATGTTGATTAAGTTACCAGCAGCTGTAAAACTGATAGCGCAACCAGAAGTCAAAAAAGGAATTGTGCAGTTAAGCAAGCAAAATACAGCAGATAAAAAGAGGTTGGTCTTGCTGTTTCCATTTAATATGGCAAAAATCGCCAATGACACCGTTAATTCAACCACTGAACGTTTAAAGAAAGACAAGTTTTTGAATATGACGTTGGATTTCTATTCTGGTGCTTTGATTGCCATAGATTCAGCAAAGCAATTAGGAATTGATGTGGATGTTCAGGTATTTGATTCTCAAGAGACCAAAATGAGTTCTCAGGTTCCGTCATTAATCAAAAATAACAATATAGAAAATGCACAAGTAGTTATTGGTCCGTTTTATCAAAATAATGTTGAAAAAGCAGCTGAATTACTTAGTGGAACTGATGTTGCGGTAATTTCACCATTATCAAAAGAGACAGGAAAGGCATTTCCAAATTTGTATCAATCAATAGTTGCAGCCGATGTAATTAAAAATACTGCTTTTGATTTTATGAAAAGCAAGGAGGGTAATATAATTGCGGTTGTAGATAAGAAAAAAGAATCTGCAAGAAATTATTTTAGCCAATTCCAAAAAGAGGTGAAAATTGCACCACTGACCCCTGCGGGTGGTTTAAATGTTGAAGCTTTGAAAGGTTTGTTGGATAAAGAAAAAATGAATTATGTCATTTTGGAAACAGGAAGTACAATGATGATTAAATCTACAATTGCCACACTTTTAGGGGTTATGAAAACATACAAAGTGCAATTGGTAACTTTAGAGCCTAATCCTACTTTGGATACAGATGAAATTTCATTTGCAAATTTGGTTAAATTAAAATTGATGTATCCTTCGGCAACACGTGAAAATGAAACGGAAGAAGCCCGAATATTTGAACAAAAATATCGCAAAGAAAACAAAGTGTACCCAAGTTCATTTGCAACAAGAGGTTTTGACCTTACGTTTGATACACTAATGCGAATGGCTCAGGACAAAACGTTTCAAGAAACCATTGAAAGCACTGCTACAGAACAAGTAGAAAACCGTTTTGAGTATTATAAAAAAGAAGACGGTGGCTATACGAATAAAGGCGTCTATATTTTGTATTACGATTCGGATATGACCATTAAGCAAGCCAATTAGTTTTTATTTTGGATGAAAATCAAAAACACTTGATTCAATTGGCACACACTAAAATGCCTTTTGGAAAATATGAAGGTTGGTATCTTATTGATATCCCTGAATATTATATCGTTTGGTACAGAAATAAAGGGTTTCCTAAAGGTGTTTTGGGCGAACAACTGCAATTAATTTATGAGTTAAAAGCCAACGGATTAGAAGATTTAATTCGGAACATAAAAAAGAAATACCCTAAACCATAAAAGTGACACCTCAGGAATTAGAGCAATACTTTAGCTAGTATTCTAAATCCTGAGGTGTCTTTTTATTGTGGTTAAATTCTAAAAATCTCCCGAATGAAGCAGGTAAGTATTCCAATTAAATTTGTACTTTTGCCACGTTTTTTTACACAACTACATTACAAACAACAACAGAATGAATCAAACGAAATATATTTTTGTTACAGGCGGTGTGACTTCTTCATTAGGAAAAGGAATTATAGCGGCATCATTGGCGAAATTATTACAAGCAAGAGGGTATCGAACAACTATTCAAAAATTCGACCCCTATATTAATGTTGACCCAGGAACACTTAATCCTTACGAGCACGGAGAATGTTACGTAACCGATGATGGAGCCGAAACAGATTTAGATTTAGGTCACTACGAACGTTTTTTAAACGTGCCTACTTCTCAAGCGAATAACGTTACTACTGGTAGAATTTACCTTTCGGTTATTGAAAAAGAAAGAAGAGGAGAGTTTTTAGGGAAAACAGTTCAAGTAGTTCCTCATATTACCAATGAAATCAAAGACAGAATGCAATTGCTTGGCAAATCAGGTGATTATGATATTGTCATTACAGAAATTGGAGGAACTGTAGGAGATATCGAATCTTTACCATACATCGAGTCTGTTCGTCAGTTGGTTTGGGATTTAGGTGAAAACAATGCTATTGTTATTCATTTGACGTTAGTTCCTTACTTAGCAGCAGCTGGAGAATTGAAAACTAAACCTACTCAACACTCTGTGAAAACATTGATGGAGAGCGGAATTAAAGCTGATATTTTAGTTTGTAGAACAGAACACGAAATCGCAGATGATATTCGCAACAAATTGGCTTTGTTTTGTAATGTAAAAAGAGAAGCTGTTATTCAATCTATCGATGCTTCTACTATTTATGAAGTACCTAATTTAATGTTGGAAGAAGGTCTAGATGTAGTAGCTTTAAAGAAACTAGACTTACCTAAAAAAGCAGCTCCAGATTTAAAAAATTGGAATACCTTCTTGAAACGTTTAAAAAATCCAAAACATACCGTAAATATTGGTTTGGTTGGGAAATATGTCGAAATGCAAGATTGCTACAAATCTATTTTGGAAGCCTTCATTCACGCAGGAGCGGCAAATGAAACAAAAGTAAATGTGATTTCGATTCATTCAGAGCATTTGGACCCTTCAAATATTGCTGAGAAATTAGCTGGTTTGGATGGGGTTTTAGTGGCGCCAGGTTTTGGTGAAAGAGGAATCGAAGGTAAAATAGAAGCGGTTCGTTATGTTCGCGAAAACAACATTCCATTTTTTGGTATTTGTTTAGGAATGCAGATGTCAATTATAGAATATTCAAGAACTATTTTGGGTTACAAAGACGCCAATTCTACTGAAATGAATGAGAATACGCCTCATCCAGTTGTCAATTTGATGGAAGACCAAAAAACAGTAACGGATAAAGGAGGTACAATGCGTTTAGGAGCTTGGAAATGTGAAATAAAACCAGACTCATTAGCACACAAAATATATGGTAAAACCGAGATTTCGGAGCGTCACCGTCACCGTTATGAGTACAATAGTGCTTATGTTGAGCAATTGCAAAAAGCTGGTTTGATTGCTTCTGGTGTGAACCCTGATACTGGTTTGGTAGAAATCGTTGAGATTGAAAATCATCCTTTCTTTATAGGTGTTCAATACCATCCAGAGTATAAAAGTACCGTTGCGAATCCTCACCCAATTTTCGTGAGTTTTGTTGCCGCAGCAGTAAAAGCCAAAAAGAAATAATACAATAGTTGTAACAAAGCATTTAAGTTGTATTCTAACACTAAACTGGAGTAAACTGCTTCAGTTTTGAATTTTGAACATAGATAATAATGGAAGAAAAAAAGATTGACATTAATTCAATTATCGGTTTTATATTGATTTTTGGAATTTTGGTTTGGATTATGTACCAAAACCAACCCGATCCTAAAGTTGTTGCGGCTGAAAAAGCCCAAAAAGAATTGGTTTTAAAAGCTCAAAAAGCAAAAGAATTGGCAAATAAAGCAGTTGAAAAAGCAACTGTTGCTGTAGCCACTGGCGATTCTACTCAATTGGTAGCTTTGCAAAAAACATTAGGGAATTTTGCTTATTCTGCGACTTTGCCTTCTGCAAAAAATGATTTTACTACGATTGAAAATGAAGTGATAAAATTAAAAATTGCTAATAAAGGTGGTTATATCGCTGAGGCAACTTTGAAAAACTTTGAAAAATTCAAAAAAGGTTCTGGTCAGTTGGTAGAATTGATAAAAAACAATAATGCTAATTTGAATATTGTTTTGCAAACCAATGACAACCGAACTTTAAATACCAAAGACTTGTTTTTTGAGCCTACTTTAACCAAAATAGGAGCGGATCAAGTGTTGTCTATGAAGTTAAAGTCAGGTCCAAATTCATTTTTGGAATATAAATACATAGTGAAGCCAAACGATTATATGATTGGTTTTGATGTGCGTTCTCAAGGCTTGAACCAAGTATTGAATACAGCTAAGCCTTTGGATTTAGAATGGGATTTGAAAGCTTTCAGAAATGAAAAAAGTATATCTTACGAAAATAAATACACTGAGATTTATTTTGAACATAAAGAAGGTAAAGTTGATTACGCTGGCTTAGGTGCAAAAGAAGAAGAAACTCTTGAGAAACCAACGTTTATTGCATTCAAACAGCATTTCTTTACTTCAATTTTAGTTTCTAAAACATCTTTTGAGAAAGCACAACTGGTTTCTACCAATCTTATGAATGATGAGAAAGTTGATACTACTTTTACAAAATCATTCAAAGCGAACTTACCTTTGGCTTTTACCAATGGTGAATTAGATTATAAATTAAACTGGTACTTAGGACCATCTGATTACAAGACTTTAGCTAGTTACGATCAAAATCTAGAAAAAATCATCACTTTAGGTTGGGGAATCATCGGTTGGATCAATCGTTTTATCTTCGTGCCTTTATTTGGTTTCCTAGGTTCTTATATTGCTTATGGTATTGCGATTATTCTTTTTACAATTTTAATCAAATTGGCAATGTCGCCTATTACTTTCAAATCGTTCTTGTCACAAGCAAAAATGAAAGTATTGCGTCCAGAAATTGCTGAATTGGGTGAGAAATTCAAAAAAGACCCAATGAAAAAGCAACAAGAAACAATGAAATTGTACAACAAAGCTGGAGTAAATCCTATGGCGGGTTGTATACCAGCATTGATACAAATGCCTTTCTTGATGGCTTCGTTTCAGTTTTTTCCTTCAGCTTTTGAGTTAAGACAACAAAAGTTTTTATGGGCAGATGATTTGTCTTCTTTTGATGAAATTGTAAAATTACCGTTCCATATTCCATTGTATGGAGATCATATTAGTTTGTTTCCAATTTTGGCAGCGATTGCAATTTTCTTCTATATGAAAATGACTTCAGGAGATCAACAAATGGCAGCACCACAACAAGAAGGTATGCCAGATATGGCCAAAATGATGAAGATTATGATCTATGTTTCGCCATTGATGATGTTGTTCTTCTTCAATAGTTATGGAGCAGGTTTGAGTTTGTATAACTTTATTTCCAACTTGGTTACTATTTTAATTATGTTAGTAATCAAAAGATATTTTATCGATGGAGATAAAATTCACGCTCAAATTCAAGAGAATAAATTAAAAGAGCCTAAAAAACAAGGAAGATTCCAACGCAAATTGCAAGAAGCAATGGAACAAGCTGAAGCTCAAAAAGCGGCTCAACAAAAGAAAAAATAAGTATTTTAAAATTGTTTTATAAAAAAAACTTCCGCTTTTGGCGGAAGTTTTTTGTTTTTGGAATAGTATTTACCTTTATAAATTTGGTAGTAAGACTTTGTTTACTGCGTGGATAATTCCGTTTGAACATTGTACATCAGTTAAAACAATATTTGTTACTCTTGATTGCTCATCGGTAATTGTTGCGCCAGAAAATCTTAAAATTCCTGTTTCTAAAGTAGGTGACGATGCAGGTATTCCTGTAGATAGTACATTTGCTCCGTCAATAACGTGATAAGTTAACACTGCTGTTTTTTGAGTACTTGTTAACCCACCGTACAAAGTTGTAGTTGCTGTGTCAAATGCTGAATTTAAAGGTGCAAAAACTGTAAAAGGTGATGGTGATGCACTACTGCTCAATGTTGAAATTAAATTTTGTGTGGTTAATAATGTTGCCAGTGTAGAGAAATTAGGATTAGCTGTTGCATGTGTAACAATTGTTGGTAAACCAATTACTGCATCCACTACATGTATAACACCATTCGAAGCCATTACGTCAGCTGTTGTAACTTTTGCAACACCGTTTAATTTTACTCCTGATGTCAAATCCACATACATGCTTAAAGTATTTGTTGTAGATGCTCCACCTTTAGCAAGTGTTTTAATATAACCTGTTTGCAAATCGGTTGATTTGGCTGTACCACTTACGACATGATTTAATAAAATTTGTGTCAATACATCTTTTGGGACGTCACTAATTGTAGCGTAAGGAGTGGTTTTTAAAAAGGCTGTAAAAGCTGCATCTGTTGGAGCGAATACAGTATAAGGCCCAGGTCCTTGCAGTGTAGCTGCTAACTCTGCTCTCGTTAACGCTTGTACTAAAATTTTTAAGTTTGAATTTTTTACCGCAATACCAGTAATAGTATTGTCTACTGGTTTAGGGTTATCATCATCACTGTCGCAAGAAACTGCGAATGATAAAAATGCAATACATGCCAAAGCCATTTTTAATTTTGATGCAATTTTCATAATCGTTTTTTTTAATTGAGTTAGAGTTAATGTTATTTTGTTGTTCAAAGTTATTTAATAAAGATTAAACAAAATTTAATTTTATATATTGATTAATACTTGTTTATTTGAGCTATTGTAATGATAGCAAGGCTAGTAAGTTGTTTTTGTTTAATTTAATAGCATTGTTATTAAACAAATATTAATAAAGAAATAGACTTGTAACTTTCTTTTCATTTATTACTTTTGGTTGTAAATACTGCTAAAGACAATTTTTATAACATTTAAGAGTTGTATGTTTTTATTTCAGATAGTTTTTAACAATGATAAATTTTTAAAATATGATTAATAAGGGATTGTTTTTGATTTTATTTTTTCAAATTTCGGCTTTGTTGGCACAAGTAACGACCAATCAATTGGATAGTGATGGTAAGAAAAATGGACTTTGGAGAGGGTATTATGAAGAATCCAAAAGGTTACGTTATGAAGGAACTTTTTTGCACGGTAAAGAAGTAGGTGTTTTTAAATATTTTGATGATACGAAAGCAGCCGATGTGATTGCCACTCGAGAGTTTAACGAAAAAGACAATTCAGCATATACTATTTTTTACAATCAAAATAAGTTTAAGGTAAGTGAAGGCAAGGTGGTTAATAAACTTTTTGAAGGAGAATGGATTTATTATCACTTCAATTCCAAAGCGATAATGACCAAAGAATGGTATAAAAACGGAAAGTTATCAGGATTAAGAACGGTTTACTTTCCCGATGGTAAAGTGGCAGAAGAGACACATTATGAAGACGGTCTTAAACACGGAAGTTGCAAAATTTATTCAGATAAAGGTATTGTTTTAGAAGAAACTGTTTATCAAAAGGGGCAGTATAATGGACCAGCTATTTTTAGGGACACTAATGGTTTTATTGCTTCCAAAGGAAATTTTGTGTTGGGGAAAAAAGAAGGCGTTTGGGAGTTTTATGAAAAAGATAAGTTGGTGAAAAAACGAAATATGAGTTATCCAGAAGGTCTTACTAAGCGTAAAAAGAATTAACTTTTGCTTAGATAATTACTGTGCTAAATCTTTTGTAACTTTGCACCCTATTTTAAAAAAGGGTTTTGATGAAAAAGAGAGTGGTTGTTGGTCTATCTGGAGGTGTAGATTCTAGTGTTGCGGCTTATTTGTTGCAACAAGAAGGATACGAGGTTATTGGGCTATTTATGAAAAATTGGCACGATGACTCAGTAACGATATCCAATGAATGTCCTTGGTTGGAAGATAGCAACGATGCTTTATTGGTAGCTGAAAAATTAGGAATTCCTTTCCAAACGGTTGACCTTAGTGAACAATACCAAGATAAGATTGTGGATTACATGTTCAGTGAATATGAGAAAGGACGTACTCCAAATCCTGATGTTTTGTGTAATCGCGAAATTAAATTTGCTGTTTTTTTAGAAATTGCTTTAAGTTTAGGAGCAGATTATGTGGCTACTGGACATTATTGCCAAAAGCGAACTACTGAAATAGACGGGAAACCGTTGTATCACCTTATTGCAGGTGCTGATACTAACAAAGACCAATCGTACTTTTTATGTCAATTGTCGCAAGAACAGTTGGCTAAATCTTTGTTTCCAATTGGAGCATTAACGAAACCTCAGGTTCGTGAAATAGCAACTGAAATGGAATTGGTTACCGCAGAGAAAAAAGATTCTCAAGGACTTTGTTTTATTGGTAAAGTACGTTTGCCAGAGTTTTTACAACAAAAATTACAACCCAAAGAAGGTCAAATTATACAAATCGACAAAAATCACCCAATTTATACTTCAACAGATGAAGCTGAAACTTTAGCTTCTTTGTCTCATAAAATCACTTATACAACAGACATGGGTAAGGTAGTTGGTAAGCACCAAGGCGCTCATTATTTTACGGTGGGGCAACGAAAAGGGCTTAATGTTGGTGGTACTACAGAGCCTTTGTTTGTTATTGCTACTGATGTGGTGACCAATACAATTTACACGGGCTTGTCTAGTAATCATCCGGGATTGTTTAGAAGAGGATTGTTTATTGATGCCTCTGAGACGCATTGGATTCGTACCGATTTAGCCTTGTCAGCAGGTGAGTCTAAAGAAGTAATGGCGAGAATTCGTTACCGTCAGCCGTTGCAAAAAGCTAGGTTACATCAAGAAGAAAAAGGAATGTATGTGATTTTTGACGAACCACAATCCGCTATTACTGAAGGACAATTTGTGGCTTGGTACCAAGAGGACGAGTTGTTAGGTTCTGGGGTTATAGCTTAGTTTTAGTCCTTAGTAATTAGTTCTTAGTGATTAGTTCTTAGGCCTTATTGATTGGTCTTTAGTAAAAACTATAAAAAATTCTTCTGAAAAAAAGATAGTGTCGCCTAGCCCCGATGGGAGGGAATATCCTTTTTATCCTTTTTCGGGATAAAAAGATAGGAAGGACAGCGGGACCAAACGTGATGAAATCCCAAATTTTGTGCTCCTAAAAACGCTTAAAATTATAATTCATAATGTTTTTTTGAGTACATTTCGGCATGAAAAAAATAGTTTTTTTATTTTTCTTATTCCAATCTTTTTTGGTTTTTTCACAACAAGATGCTTGGGTGTATTTTGGTGATAAAGCCAATGTTCAAAACTATTTGGACAACCCTCAATTGATGCTCTCACAGCGTGCCATTGATAGAAGAACACGACAAAAAATCGCTTTGGACAGCAAAGATGTTCCCATTCCTGCTTCGTATATAAAAGCTGTAAAAGAGTCTGCTGGAATTACAGTTATGGGGCAATCAAAATGGCTAAATGCGTTGCATGTCCGCGGTACTCAAGCGGATATTACTTCCTTAAAAAATTTAGCTTTTGTTACTAAAATCAGCTTCGCAGATAAGTCCTTAAATGCGACAGGAAAGACAACTGCTGTGTCAAAAAATCAGCAGGTTCAGAAAAAATACAACACCGCAATTACTTATAATTATGGTACGTCTGCCAATCAAATTCAGATGTTGAATGGGCATTTATTGCATCAGCAAAATTATACGGGGAGTGGTAAAATTATAGCGGTTTTAGATGCCGGATTTCCTGGGGTGGATACTCAATTACCGTTTAAAAAATTGAGAGATAATAATCAGATTTTGGGTGGTTATAATTATGTAAACAGAAGTGCGAATTACTATACTGGAGACAATCACGGTACATTAGTCCTTTCGACTATGGGCGGGAATCAAGACCAAGCTTTGGTAGGAACGGCTCCTGATGCGTCTTATTATCTTTTTGTTACCGAAAATGATGCTTCTGAAAACCCTGTTGAAGAGACGCTTTGGGTAGAAGCGGCAGAGAAAGCGGATAGTTTGGGGGTAGATATCATTAATAGTTCGTTGGGTTATTTTGATTTTGATAATGCTAAATATAGCTATACTTATGCCGATATGAATGGTGCTACAGCATTTATTAGTCGAGGAGCCGAAATTGCTTTTAGTAGAGGAATGCTTGTGGTGGCATCCGCAGGAAATTCGGGTAACACGACTAATCCCAATATAGCTGCACCAGCAGATGCGGTTTCGGTGCTTACGGTAGGTGCAGTTAATGCTTCGAAAACTAGAGCTGTATTTAGTTCAATTGGCCCTTCGTTTGATGGTAGGGTAAAGCCAGAAGTGATGGCGCAAGGACAAGCTTCTGTGGTTTCGGATGAATTTGGGAATATCAGAACGGCCAACGGAACCTCTTTTTCGAGTCCAATTCTGGCTGGAATGGTGGCGTGCTTATGGCAAGCTTTACCCGATAAAACCAACAAAGAAATTAGAGATTTGATTATTCAATCTTCAGATAAATATACGACTCCAACGCCACAACTAGGCTACGGAATTCCAGATTTTAGTGCGGCTGTAAATAAAGGTCTTTTAGCCACAATTGATAATCAGAAGGCTGTTTTTTCATTATATCCTAATCCTACTAAAGGTATTATTTATATGGAATTACCTTCAACAGTAGAAGAGGTGCAGCTTACTATTTATTCTTTATTGGGACAAAAAATAATGGAGGTCCCTTTTACAAAATCAACACCTTCTTTTTCTGTAGAAACCTTGTGGAATGGAGTATACTTGTACACTATTCAAGGGAAAAGCTTTTCTGCTCAAGGAAAAATCATCAAATATTAATTTACAATTCAATGAATTCAATTATAAAGCTTTTTGGCATTCAATACCCAATTATTCAAGGAGGAATGATATGGAACAGTGGTTATAAATTGGCAAGTGCCGTGAGTAATGCGGGAGGATTAGGCATCATTGGTGCTGGTTCTATGTATCCTGACGTACTTAGGGAGCACATTCAAAAATGCAAAAAAGCGACTAATAAGCCTTTTGGCGTGAATGTTCCCATGTTGTATCCGAATGTTGAAGAAATAATTAATATCATTATAGAAGAAGGTGTAAAAATTGTTTTTACTTCAGCTGGAAATCCCAAAACTTGGACCGCTTTTTTGAAAGAAAAAGGAATAACAGTGGTGCATGTGGTGAGTAGTTCGGTGTTTGCTTTGAAAGCACAAGATGCAGGAGTAGATGCTGTTGTTGCCGAAGGTTTTGAAGCTGGAGGACACAATGGTCGAGAGGAAACAACTACACTAACTTTGATTCCGATGGTGAAGCAAAAAATCAGCATTCCATTGATTGCTGCTGGCGGAATTGCCACAGGAAGAGGAATGCTTGCGGCAATGGCTTTGGGCGCCGATGGTGTTCAAGTAGGAAGTCGTTTTGCTGCTTCGGTAGAATCATCAGCTCACGATAATTTTAAAGAAGTAATTGTGAATGTAAAAGAAGGGGATACCCAATTGACATTAAAAGAATTAGCGCCTGTTCGTTTGGTAAAAAATAAGTTTTTCAATGACGTTCAGGAATTGTATGCAAAATGTCCTACTAAAGAAGAGTTAGTCACTTTGCTTGGTAGAGCCAGAGCCAAACGCGGGATGTTTGAAGGTGATTTGGTCGAGGGCGAATTAGAAATTGGTCAGATTGCGGGATTAATTACCGAAATTCAACCTGTAAAAGAAATTATTGATACTATGATAGCCGAGTTCAAGCAAGCCCAAATTGAAATCGGACAACTCCAGTTTTAACTCCAACCCCAAACGCCTCCCCATGTCAAAACCTACTATTTTATTTTTGTTTTTTGTCCTCTTTTTTTGTTTTCAGCTGTCTAATGCTCAAACCTATAAGTTTCAAACTTCGGGTTACAGTGTTCTACAGAAAAATGAAAAAGGAAAATGGGGAGATTGGTCCGAATTGGATTTAATCAATATCCCAATTACTTTAGATACTTCTAAACATCGAATTGTAGTCTATACCCCAATGCTTCAATTGTATAACATTCTTTCGTATGCAGAAATTGAAGAAAACAAAACCGATATCATTTATTCTTTTGAATGCAAAGACGAAAATGGTGATGCCTGCACTTTGATGATTATTACTCGCAAACAACAAGGCAATCGCAAGCAGTTGTATATCAATTATGAGAATAGGATTTATTTGTATAATATTTAGTTTTTAGTCCTTAGTCATTAGTCCTTCATTAGTGAATAGTAATTAGCTTAGAAACCACAAACCACAAACTATAAACTATAAACCAAGACCCTTTACCCTTTCTCAATATCTTTTATAAACTCATCATATTCGAGATAGAAAAGTTCTAAAGCATTCATTTTTTCGAAGAAAAAGTCAAAAATGTAGTCCCAGTGATTGCGATTACTCATACTGTACCCATTTTTTTCAACCCAAATGCGGCTGATGGTTTTGCCATTTTCTAAAGTGTAGTCTTTTTCAAAAACCAAATCTTTGATGAATTCATCTTCCAAAATACCTTTCAAAGCTTCTAGTTTTTCGAAATATTGAGAACGTAAGTCATCATTTCGATGCTCGATATCAATGAGTACTTGAGCTTTTTTGTTATCTGCGAAAAATTTAAAAGAGAAATCTTTAATTTTGGTATCATACAATACCCATTTTCTGGGGTATTTCTCGGCGAAGGCTACCCAAAAATCGTGTTTTAACCGCTGATTTTCTGCTTTACTGTACATTTGAATTGAATTTAGAAAGTTTGGTTTGTATTCCAAACAAAACTATAGTATATTTATTGGAATGCTTGCAAAAATAAGTTTTACCTATGAATTTTCAAGATTTTCAGCAATATATCCCTCAAATACTTGAGGCTCCGCTTCCTGCTTTTGCTTCACATATAAAAATGGCGCCAAAAGAGCGAATCGAATCGTTGAAAGCGTTTAGTTATGCAGATAAAAATCCACGAAAAGCAGCGGTTTTGATGTTGTTGTATCCAAAACAAGAGCAAACGCATTTGGTATTGATTGAAAGAAATTCCTATGAAGGCGTGCATTCGGCTCAAATTGCTTTTCCTGGTGGTAAGTTTGAGAATGAAGATGTGGAATACGAAACTACAGCTTTGAGAGAATCCGAAGAAGAAATTGGAATATCACGTGAGCAAATAAAAGTAATCAGACCTTTTTCTCCTTTGTATATTCCGCCTAGTAATTTTTTAGTGCATCCATATTTAGGAATTGCAAACGAGGCCTTGCATTTTGTTTTGGAACCGAAAGAGGTGGCGAGTATAATCGAATTACCATTGTCTGATTTTTTAAGTGATGCGCTTTTACATGAGACGAAATTGACGACTTCTTATGCTACAGATATTGCAATTCCAGCATTCAAAATCAATGAACATATAGTTTGGGGAGCTACAGCGATGATGCTGAGCGAGTTAAAAGAGGTTTTGCGTTTTGTGTTTGAAAAATCATAAATAAGCTCATTTTTTCTTGATTTATTGTAAAATTATTGCAAGTTTAGCGTTTTCTAAACGTTAAGAAAATATGTCGTATCTTTGCACTCCAATTTCAAAAAAGAATTATTATGGGATTATTTAAAAGGAATCCTTTTGGTCATATACTTTTTATAAAGAAATGGTTAATCCGAATTTTTGGTGTTATTACCCACAGAAGGTATCGTGGTTTCAACGAATTACAAATTGAGCGTTCAGAAATTATTCGAAATTTACCAGATACTAATGTGTTGTTTATTTCCAATCATCAAACCTATTTTGCTGATGTTGTAGCTATGTTTCATGTGTTTAACGCGAGTTTAAGCGGAAGAGACGATACCATCAAAAACGTTTGTTATTTGTGGCAACCCAAAATGAATATATATTATGTTGCGGCCAAAGAAACAATGCATGCAGGATTACTTCCTAGAATCTTAGCCTATGTAGGTGCGATAACAGTAGAAAGAACTTGGCGTTCCAAAGGAAAAGATGTTACCGAAAAAAGAGAAGTAAATCCCAATGATACCGAAAATATCAAGATAGCTTTAGCAGATGGTTGGGTGATAACGTTTCCTCAAGGAACAACAAAATCATTTAAACCCGTTCGTAAAGGAACTGCACATATTATAAAAGAACACAAGCCTATTGTGGTTCCAATCGTAATTGATGGCTTTAGACGTTCCTTTGACAAAAAGGGCTTACGATTAAAAAAGAAAGGAATCTTACAATCGTTTATCATTAAAGAACCTTTAGAGATTGATTATGATAACGAAACCATAGAAGAGATTGTAGAAAAAGTAGAATATGCCATCGAGCAGCATCCTTCCTTTTTGAAAGTTATTCCAGCTGAAGAGTTGGAAGCTCAAAAAGAACTCGATAAAATGCGAAAATGGGAATATTAATATAAAAAAAAGCGGTCAAAATTTTGACCGCTTTTTTTTATAAATCTATTTTCTTTAATTCTTTATAGTTGTCCAACAAACGTCTCAATAGTCGACCGTAAATCAGACGATAGAACAACCAAAATATTCCTAATATCAATGCGATAAATACTATCAAGATTGAGAAAGTAACAATCATCACGGTATAATTGCTGCCTATTTTATCAGTGAGTACAACTGTTTCTGGATTGTATTTAAAGGCAATATAAAAACCAATGAATAGCGATAGTACTAATTGTCCAAGGTTGTAATAGACGTAGTAGTTTACAGTCTTTCTAGTCTTAATAATGTCACGCATCAGTTGTTTAGTAGAGGCCGTGGTCGAAATTATCTTGTAGTTTTTGTAGAAAAGATAAATGAATGTAAAAATTATGAGGTAGCTGGCATAATTATATATATCGAAATATACAGATAGTTCCTCGTGTTTCATTTTTTTGAAATAATCATCTATGTTGACACCAATAGATAAAACAGACCACAAAATCAATTCCAAAATACTCAATATCAAAATCCACTTCACGATAGAAGAAGACCTTTTATGAATCATCCTGTAAATATCTTTTTCGGTTACTTGTTCAAAAGAAGTCTCGTTCTTTTGCCAATCTTTTTTTAACAAATCCAGTTCTTTCATTAGGCTAATGGATTTAGTATTTTTTTTAATTTTCCTTTAATTCTATTCATTTTTACTCTTGCGTTGACCTCGCTAATTCCCAATGTTTCGGATATTTCAGTATAATCTTTGTCTTCAAGATACATAAAGATTAAAGCCTTTTCGATATCGTTCAATTGGTAAACTGCTTGGTACATTAATTTTAATTGTTCTTCCTCTTCATAGTCATATTCAACTTCTGGAGTATAATGTTGCCTTGCTTCAAATTCTGTTGTAGTCACTGCTCTTTTGTCTTTTCGATACAGCGTAATGGCGGTATTAAGAGCGACTCTGTATGCCCAAGTAGAGAACTTACTGTCGCCTCTAAACTTTGGAAAAGCTTTCCATAACTGAATAGTAATTTCCTGAAACAAATCCTTATGCGCATCCTCACCAGACGTATACAACCTACAAATCTTGTGGATGATATTCTGGTTTGCTTGCAATTGCGATACAAAGGATTGTTCTAAATTATCGGCCATATAAACATTAGTGGTTCAAAACCAATTTTTGTTACAAATAAATATATTTTTTAGTAGGAGCACAACTTTTAGGAGCACAAAAACGAGTCGTCCCGCTATCCGTTACAATCTTTTATGGCAAACACTGCCATAAAAGGATTTTCACTACTATCGGGGCTATTTTACGCGTTTTGTTTTCATAAGAAATACGAGTTACAACGAATGTAGTTTAAAATAATTCACCATCAAATCCACATATTTACTATAGCCTTCCATACCGTCTTTTTGTTGGTTCATTTTTAGGAAGTTGTCGTAAAAAATATGAAATCCTTTGTCGATAAAAGTGTCGTATTGTTTCCAAAAGGTTTCACTTTCTTTAAAGTTGGCTACTACTCCAGGATGAAGCGTTTTTAAAAATTGAGCCACTTTTTTTTCATCACGTGCTTGCCAATTCCGCAAACAATAGCGCAAGGCCAGACTATACCCCGAATATTGAATGTAAGCATCTTTATTTTTTATCGAAGCCAAAAAACCAATAAAATTGCACTCACTTTCACTGGCAAAACCTATTTGATGCGCCATTTCGTGATTCGCAGTCATCGGAAAACTGTACAAAGGGCCCAAACCATTCACTTGCGCTTCATTGGTAAACGGATTCAAATAGCCACCAAATCCCATATACGTCAGCGGAATACTAAAAAGCGATTTCTTGATACTCAAATGGCTGTATCGGAACATCGAATGTTCTCGAGCCAAGTTTCGATATCCATTCGTATTCATTTGAAATAATTGAGATTTGGAATAAGGGACAACTACTTTACGATTTTTGTCTCTCATTAGTTTCAACTGAATCTCATTGGTTTTGGCAATTAGTTTTTGAGTAAAAAAAGCTAAATCGGCATCTGAATATTCTTTTTCAATTTTCATTTTTTCATACAGCGGTTCTCTGTAGTAATTGAGTCCCCAAAGCAAATGAAAAAGAAAATAAACTACAGATAAAAAACTTAAAATAGAAAGCGAGACTTCTTTCCATTTTTGTCTTGGTGCTACACTTTGGATTGTTTTATTTTTTTTGAGTAACCAAAACCAACGAATCGCCCGAATAATTAGCAAAGCATACAAAACATCGCCCAACGAAAAAGGAACTTTTCCTAAACTGATTCTTAAGGACTTCGAGATAAAGACATAGAGGCCATTGCTGTACCAACGTTCGATGAATTCTGGAAAAAATCGAATGATTTTAAGTAGTACTATTTGAAATACGAGGAATAGCGGTAAAAGGTATTTTCTTTTCAAGGCTTGACTTTTGGCATAAAAATAAGGATTAAATCCGTCGTGCACTTTCTTTTTTTGTAAATTTGAACCTTAAAATACTTCACTATGGAAACTATTGCTGATAGAATTACAATTGACGATAGAATTTGCAACGGAAAACCTACCATCAGAAACAAGAGAATTACCGTTAATACTATTCTTGGGTTTTTGAGTTCTGGAGATTCTAGAGAAGAAATTTTGTTGCAATATCCAAGCCTCGAAAACGAAGATATTGATGCCTGTCTTAAATTTGCATCCGAATTAATGAACAGAAATTTTACTATTAAAGAGGTTGCCTAAATGCCAAAATTTTTAATAGACGCCAATCTGCCGTACCACCTTTCCATTTGGAATTCAGACAATTTTATTCATCAAAAGAATATAAACGATGAATGGTTTGATGAACAAATTTGGTTATATGCAAAGGAAAACAACCTCACTATAATTACCAAAGATGTTGATTTTTCTAATAAAATGATGTTAAACAATCCTCCTCCAAAAGTAATTCATATCCGATTTGGGAATATGAAGATGAAAGATTTTCACGAGAACATTTGTAAAGTTTGGGATAGCGTTCTAGAAATGAATGCGACTCACAAACTAGTAAATGTTTTTAAAGATAGGATAGAGGGAATCGAATAAGTAACACTACAAAATAATGAGTCAAGAAATAAGAAATTTAGAGCCTAAAGCACTTTGGAATCAATTTGCTGATTTGAATGCTGTACCACGTCCTTCCAAAAAAGAAGAGCAAGTAATCCAATTTATGAAAGATTTTGGGAATCGTCTGGGTTTAGAAACCTTTGAAGACGAAATCCGAAACGTAATCATTCGCAAACCGGCTACTCTAGGAATGGAAAACCGTAAACCTATCGTGTTGCAAGGCCATTTGGATATGGTACACCAAAAAAACAACGATACCGTTTTTGATTTCGAAACTCAAGGCATTGAGATGTATGTTGATGGCGACTGGGTGCGTGCTAAAGGAACGACATTGGGAGCCGATAACGGTTTGGGTGTAGCTGCAATTATGGCTGTTTTAGAAAGTACTGATATTCCACATCCTGCTATTGAAGCCTTGTTTACTATTGATGAAGAAACAGGAATGACAGGTGCTTTGAACCTGCAAGGCGGGATTTTACAAGGTCAAATATTATTGAATTTAGACACCGAAGAAGATGACGAAATTGACATTGGATGCGCAGGTGGTATCGATGTAACCGCAACAGCCGAATACGACGAAGAGGATACGCCAGAGGGTTCTGTTGGCTATAGTATTACGGTAAAAGGTTTGCAAGGCGGACATTCAGGTATGGATATTCACAAAGGGTTGGGGAATGCTAATAAAATAATGAATCGTTTGTTGTTTGACGGCTTTGATAACTTCGGATTACAAATTGCGTCAATTGCTGGAGGAAGTTTGCGTAATGCGATTCCAAGAGAAAGTGTTGCGAAAGTGATTATTGCTGCAGTTTATGACGAAGCCTTTGTATTTGATATGCAACAAATCGTAAACGAGATTAAAGCGGAGTTCAAAACGACTGAGCCAAACTTAGAAATTGTTTTTGAAAAATTAACTGAGGTTCCCGCCAAAGTAATGCCTTCTATAGCGCAGTTTTATTTTGTACGTTCGATATATACGGCTCATAACGGCGTGTATCGTATGAGTGCCGATTTTGACAATCTTGTAGAAACGTCTAACAATATTGCCAAAGTAATTGTAGGCGAAGGACAGTTGACTGTGCAATGTTTAACCCGTTCTTCGGTAGAGTCCTCTAAAATGGATTTGGCGAATGCTTTGCGTTCTGCCTTTGAATTGATGGGCTGCGAAGTGGAGTTTTCTGGAGCTTATCCGGGATGGACGCCTAATCCAAAATCCGAAATTTTGGATGTTTTGGTTGGTATTTATGAAAAACAAAACAATGCTAAACCTAATGTCGTAGCTTGCCACGCAGGATTAGAGTGTGGAATTTTAGGAACCAATTATCCAGATATGGATATGATTTCTTTTGGACCAACGATTCACGGAGCCCATTCGCCAGACGAAAGAGCAAGTATTAGTTCTTCTCAGAAATTCTGGAAATTCTTCTTAGAAATTTTAGCTTCAATACCTTTAAAATAATAGGTATTTGATAATTATTGAAAAGACCTTATTGCAAAATAAGGTCTTTTTTTCTTGATTTTTGTAAAGAAAGAAATGGGTATGGGTAAAGGGTATTATTTCTTTTTTTTTTATTCAATCGGCTTAGGGTTTCTCTGGAAACACCTATATAGGAAGCTATTATTGATTTGGGTAGTTTGTTAAAAATAGGCGAAAAATCACTTTTAAAAACTTCTAATCGCTCTTTTATGTTTAACATTAGTAAAGAGGTAATTCTTTTTTCTCTTTTGATTATTCCTTGTCTTCCTCTTATTCGAAAGTACTTCAGAATGCTTGGAATTTCTTCGCTAAGTTTATCTATATCTTCTATTGATATACAGTAGACGATAGTGTCTACTATGCAGCTAGCATATAAATTAGTTGTTGATTGTTCAAATAAGTTGGGGTAATCACTAATCCATAGATTGTCATACGATAAGTCCATAATTCGTTCTTTACCATCAACGTCGACCAAATAGGTTTTTACAATGCCGTTAATGATGAAATAATCAAAGGAAACAACATCTCCCTCCTGAAAAAGAAATTGATGCTTTTTGTATTTTTTTATTTTAAGATGCGAATAAATATATTCAAACTCATATTCTGTTAAATCAATAAAATCTTCGAAATGGGAATATAATATTTCTTTCATTTTTTTTTATGTTTTTTCAAAACAATAAAACCATAAACTATAGCAATGAAAAGTAGGTAGTTGGGGTTGTTTAGGTTCATTGATTTTATTATTTATTAGAAATATTTTTTTTAAAATGGGATATTTCTAGTTGGGTTATCAATTGGTATATTTTTTCGTCATTTTCTTTTGTCAAAAGTACCTTGTAGGATTTTGAATGGTCTGTGATTTGGGCATAAACTATTCTTATACGAAGCAGGTAAAACAATAAAAAAATCAAAATACAGATCATAAGAAAACACTGTATTTCGTTAAAATGAATTTTGAATACAACAAAACAAATGATAAGGGTCGTAATGTAGGTTGTGAGTATTGCGTATTTTACATAGTAGAAGGTTTTGTTTTCAATTATTTTTATTTGTCTGATTTTATTAATTTCTATTTTTTTTGATTTTATCAATGTTTTTATAGTTATAAAATCATTTTCGTAATGAGGAGAGGGGTTCATTTTTTTTAGTGTTTTTACAAATCTACTCCTACTTGCTACAAATTATAAATGATGAGAATCACTTTTTTTTGTTGATATATGTCACATTTTAAGTTTTTTGAAGGCTATCGTTAATGTTGTTAAACTCATAAATACATAGTGTTTTTTGGGTAATGTATTGCTTGTTTTGTTTTTACTTTAATCAAATTCATTTTTAGTTATGAATATGATTTTTTAAGTGAATTTAGTCTAAATAACATTTTGTTAAAATAAGAATATCAATTTTAACAAGTTGAGTGAGGGCTTAATAAAAAATTAGCATTTACATTTAAATAATAAAAAAATAAATGAAAAAAAAAATACTAAACAAAGGGGAGGTGTAGAAGAAATTAGTTGGTTTTTTAGTAAAAGAAAGGAGTTTGTTAGTTTTTTTGTGTAGTTTTTTTGAATTTTAGGAGGAATGTTTTTCTTTTAGAATAATACTAGTATTCCAATTCATTAGTGTTTTTTACTTATTTATTAGCAGCTTTTAGTAGTATAGATTAAAAAAGCTGCTAATTCATTTTTTCTAGTCTCTCTTGGGACTATTTTTTTTATCTCGTTTTTCTTCTTTCTTTTCCTTAGCCGTTTTTAGCGGTTCTTTTTTTGCTGTTTTTTTAGCATTTAGACTTTTTGCCATAATTACTTGTTTTAGTGAATCTAGTAAAGGTAGGTTAATTTGCTGCCATTACAACTTTAAAAAAAAACTCCCAATCACAAGATGCAATTGGGAGAATGATACTTTGATTAAATGTTGTTTTAAAAGGGAGGAATCTACTTCTTTTTCAAAAACAAAACTAAGCCTAAAATGCTAATTACCAAAATAACCAAGGCAACTAGAACGGTAGACAAATCCCTAACACTTTTTCCTGCCCAATCCATAAACAAGAATTTATGAAAAATGGCAAACGAATAGCCTTCTATTTTGTCCGATGTTTCGACTAGAGCAGCTAATCTGGAGGTGGCGGTTTCTATGAAATAGGTTTTTTTATTTGGAGTGTCATACGCTAATTTGATTACTGGCAAACGTTTGTTGACAAAACCGTATTCTCTACTGTTGAATTCTGTAAGCTGTTTGGTTTCTAATAGTTTAGCTTCTTTTATAGCGCAGTTAGGTTCGGCAGAGGTGTTGTCCATTTCACAGCAAGCGGCTTTCTGAGTGTTGTCATCAAAATAATTAGCCAAATAAGTAGCGTAATCTACATCTAAATTGGGACGTACTTTGTTGGTGACACTGTTGATGTACACAATTTCGCTAACGGGTTGTGCTTTTTTGTTGCCCCATTTTGGTTTTTCGGTAGCAGTTTTGTTATTGGATTGTAATTCGCAACGGTAATAAATGCTGTCATTGTAACGAATCAAACTGGTGTTTTCCAATTTTTTCCAATCTATAGCTAAGGCAGTATTGGCGGTTGGTAATTCATTGGTTTTAAAAATAGGTTCATACACCATTTTGTCTAAAACATAAGGTTCCCATTTGGTTGTAGCGTGATAAGCCCCACTAAAAGCAAAGGTTAAGGTAAAGAACGAAAACCAAATCCCGATTTGACGGTGATAGGCTCTAATTCCTTTTTTGGGAGCTAGACTGTCTGTTTTTTTGAATTGTTTCCAAAATAAGCCATAAATCACAATCCCGCTTATGGCTGAGAAGAAGATAATGCCAAGGAAAATGAACATTACTACTATACGGATGCTGTTGTTGCTAATCCAATCTATGAACGCCCAATTATGAAACGTGTCAAAAAACCAAATGAAGGCTTGTCTGGATTTTGGGTTATAAGTGGCTAGTTTGCTCGAAGCGGTTTCTACATAAATCTCCATAGCATCTGGACGATTGTAAGTGATTTTGTAAACCGGTAAATAGCGATTGATGTATTTGTACTGAGAATTGAACTCGGTTACTACTTCCGTTTTTGCGATAGTACTTTCTTGGTCTTCTAAAAAGTAACGCGAAAGCCAATGTGCATAATTTTGGTCTCCGTTTTCTAGTTTTTTGGCTGTTGCCGTATCAAAGTATAACAGTGAATCTTTTTCAGTTTTCACTTGATAATAAGTAGTCTTGTCAAAAGATACTATTCGGAAATTTTTGAAGCTGCTGATTTGGTTTTTTAGCAATACTTCTTGAAGGGAATAGTTGATTTTTGACGAGTCGATGGTTACTTTTTCAATTTGTTCATTGGCAATAGTGGGTTTGAAAAAATGCGCCATAAAAGGATGCATTATCCCTGAAAGTGTCCAAAATATAACGGGCACAATAGTAATAATCCCAATGTATCTGTGCCAAGCGTATATTTTTTGCTTTACTTTTTTGATGAATTTCGAATCCTTTTTCTTGGATGTTTTCTCGTTGTTGTGGGTTGTGCTCATTGTTTGTTTTTTTTAGCCCCGGTAGTAGCGGCATCCTTTTGGGGCGGGGTTCGCCCCAAAAGATACAGCGGATGACGGGATTAGCTCCTAATTATTTTTTTAATGAAAAATTATATTGTAATCCTATTAAGAAGGTTCTAGGTGCGGCGGCAGTATACGATGGTTGTGAGGTGCTTAGATTGGCACGGGACACATTGAAGGCGTATAATTTATCGGTTAAATTCATTATGTTTCCAAAGAATTCAAGGGATTTATAGTGATAGCCCAATCTAAAATTGAAAATATCGTAACCTGCGTATTTTACCGTGTTGATTTGGTCTTGGTAATAGCTTCCTACCGATTGCCATTCTAGAGCTGTTCTAAAATTAGGGAACCAATTTGGATAATAACTGATTTCAGCGTTTCCTGACCATCTTGGAGCTTGAGGCATTTCTTTACCATCTAAGTTTTTCAATGCATCGGTTGGTCTATCCGATACTTTGAAGTTGATAAAGGTGTGTTCTGCAACAGTTCCTCCAAAACGAATGTTCAATTGCTCAGAAGGTTTGTAGTTGAAACCAAATTCAACTCCTTTGTGTCTTGTTTCTCCTGCAGATTGAAAATCGGTTGAATTGTCTGGTTGGCGGATGCTTAACAGTTCATTTTTACCATCCATATAGTAGATGGCATAATCAAAATACAATTTGTTTTTTAGAACGTTTATCCAACCACCAGCTTCGTAGTTATCGAAAGTAGCTGGCTCAAGATTATAGTAAAACTCAGCGGGTTTACCTGTGGTTCCACCCGTTCCAGGTTTGGCTCTAAAAATAGATGTGATTCCTGGAGGTGCAAATCCTTGTGCATAATTGGCATAAAATCCAAAGTAAGTAGATGGATTGAAGTTGGCTCCAGCTTTGAAGGTTACTTTGTCGTATATTTTGGTTCCGATGGATTTATCGAGAGCATTGTCATAATCAACTTTCATATTGTCATAACGCAAGCCTCCAGTAAGCACCAATTGTTCAATAGGACTAAAGCTAATTTGAGCATATTCGGCAGAGTTGAAAATGTCTGCTGTGTAGTCCACTAATTTGATGTCTGGTCTTTCTGCGATTTGTTCGTAATTGTTTACTGTTAATCCACCTGGGTTTAGGTTGGCTTTTAAGTCGGTTCTATAGGCCCAATAGGTTACTGGAGAATAGTCATAAAGCACACCTGCTACAATTTTGGTGTCCCAAAAGGATAGTTTTTGGGTGTGTTGTGCAATGGCGCCATAACTTTTGAAATTGTTAGAGTTGATTTCGCCTGTTGCAGTAGTTTTTCCAGTGGTCCAACGAATAGAGTAGGAAGGATTTTGTCCTAATTTGTTATCTCTAAAATAAACTGTCAAGGCACTACTTGAGTTGCTATTCCAGTCGTGTTCAAGCGCCAATTTAGTTCGTAAGGCATCGGATTTTCTATAAGTGAAATCGGTGGTGCTTTTGTAGGTTCTGTTGTAAAAAGCATCTTCGTTTACACTTCCACTCATATCCGAATAATATTTACCCCACATAGTAGTGCTAATTAATCGAGTTTTTGGACTGATGTTGAAGTCGATACGGGCATTCAGGTTGTCTTTGTTGTAATCAGAGAAAGCCATCCAGCCATTTTTTTGCAAACTTGAAATTCCAGCTATGTGAAAACCAACTTTGCCAACAGTCGCACTTGCCATAGCCTGAATACGGTGGTAGCCCCATTGGTCGGCTTGGATTCCGAATTTGAATTCTGGGTCTATTGTTGGTTTTTTTGAAATTAAATTGATGGCACCACCAACGGCTTCAGGGCCATATAATGAAGAAACTGGTCCTTTGACTACCTCAATGTTTTGAAGGTTGAATTGGTTGATTTCTAGTAATGCATTGTGGTTAAATATTCCCATTGGACGAATAGGTAAGCCGTCTTCAAGGTATAAGTAATAGGCATTTGTGGTCATAGGTTGACGAATAGCCATAGAGTGTTGCTCGTTTCCTAAATTTACCATCAATACGCCAGGTATTTTGTTGATTACTTCGAATACAGCTACGGCTTTAGCTTCGTCTATCGTTTTGGCGTTCAGTTTGCTGATGGCTGTTGGGGTTTGTTTTCGTTGGGTAGCGGTACGGTTGGCGGTAACAAAAACGGTTTCTAAATCTTGGGTTTTGGTGCTGTCTTTTTCGGTTTTATTTTGCGCAAAAGCGATTTGCCCTACTAGTAATAAGGCTGTAATGTATTTTTTCATTTGGTTTATCTGAAATTCTAATCTTAAGTTGATTTTTTTTGTTTAAAAACATTTACTAAAGTAGAAGGTAGCAGATGGTGGTCGAAAATGATATAAAACTATTGAAATGGGTTTTTGAACAGCGCTGTAAAACTTTTTCTTGGTTACAAAAATGAAAACGTTTAGAGTATAATTGGTTTCTAAAAGAGATTTCACATAAACGATGTGGGTATTCTCTTTTAAGCGGTTATCAAAATCTTTTTCATTGTCATTTAGTTTTTTTAAACTTTTCTGTAGTTCACAACGACCGTTACAAGTATTGTTAATGAGTTGTCTTTGGACACAAATCGTTTTTGAAATTTCATTTTGATTGATTTTGAATAGTGTAAATAGGATAGCGTGCTCCATAAGTGGGAGCATAAGAATAAATGATAAACTAATTACAAGAAATTTTTTCAAAATCGGGTGGTTATAAACTATAATTCAGGTTAATGCTCCAACGATAATTGGCTTCCATTTTACTATTGGCCAAGTGTTGATTGATAGGGAGCATAGCATTAATTCCAAGAGAAAAATTGTCTTTTCCTAGTTCAACTCCTAGTTTACTAAACAAAACATCTCCGGCAGTATTAGGTAAATTCAACCCATACTGTTTATTGGTAGCATAAACTTCTCCTGCAATTCCTAATTGAGGTACAAATTGAACAGCGGAAGTATCAAATAAATAAAACAGCGTGCTGCCATAATTGAACTGATTTCCAAATTGGTATTGCTTTTTGTTTTCTGTTTTTACGGTATAATTGGCCATAGTATGCAATCCTAATTTTCCTTTTTTAAGGATGTATTCTGTAGCTAATAAAAAATCCCAACTCCCAGTTCCGACTTGAAAACTTTGATTGATATTTCCAGCATTGTTGGTTTCGTTAAACTTCCCAGTAGGCATTTTTACCCCACCTCCAAGCTGTAATTTATGAATCAAAAGAGTGCTGTCTTTGTGTGTTTTATAGATAGTGTACAATCCCATTAAGGTGATGTCGCCTAAACCTTTTATGGATTCGTTGCCAGTAGTTCTTTCCCTGTTATGAAATTGGTAAGGAACCAATAACGAAAGTTGTAATTGCTCTGTAACGGGAATTTTACTCCAAATTTGAAGGGTATTAAAGTGCTCGTCTACCCAAGGCGAATTAGCAAATATGCCGTCTTGGCTAGAGTAACTTTGATAAAAATACCGAATTCCAACAAAATTAGAGTTTAGCATAGAACTGAATCCCATACTTCCACCACTTGCAGAACAGCCACAAGCATCACAAAAATCATCATAGCTTTCTATAAGCATCTTTTGAAAGGTAAATCCCGAAATTGGGTCTTCTGTCGTTGCGCTAAATCCTATTTGTTGGCATAAAATAAGAAGTAATAGGAATATTTTTTTCATTCTTGATGGGTTGTTTTTATGTGTAGTGACAATTTTTGCTAACTTTTAAAATTCCGAGAATCGTTTATCGGTGAGGTATTCGTAATCGGTTAGTGTTTTCAAGAAGGCAATAAGTTGTTCTTTTTCTTGAACAGAAAGTACGATACCTATTTTTCCATTTTGTTTTAAAATAGGATCCAAAGTTGTTGAGTTTTCTACACCATTGGCATAATGATCTAAAACGGCTTCTAGTGTTCCAAAGCGTCCGTCGTGCATATAAGGTGCTGTTTTTTCGATGTTTCTTAAACTTGGTACTTTGAATTTGTATAAATCTGTGGCTAGTTCTGTCACTCGGTAACGTCCCACATCGTTTACTGCTGGATTTACGGGTAGGCCATTGTTTCTAAAAGAATGGTCGGTCATTAAATCTGTAGCGTGACAAGAGGCGCATTTGGCATTAAAAACAGCATAGCCCTCTTTTTCGGTCGTGCTGAGTGTGATGCCTCCTTCATTTCTTCTGAATTTATCAAATTTTGAATTGCTTGAGGTAACCATTACCATAAATTGTCCCAAGGCTTTTAGCATATTTTCAGAATTAATTAATCCGTCAGTGAAAGCGGATTTGAATAACTTTCGGTATTCAGGGTCATTTTTCATCATTGCAAGCGCTTTGTTGAAATCGCCATTCATTTCTATTGGACTGGTAAAAGGGATGATGGCTTGTAAGTCCAAATGATTGGTAGCGCCATCAAACATAAAGGTAGTTTGATAGGCTAAATTTTGAATGGAAGGCGTATTTCGTGTGCCTACAGCACCGTTTACTCCGTGACTTACGGTGTGTCCGTGGTGCGTAAACGCTGTTTCTTGTTCGTGACAAAAACCACAAGAAACGATTCCGTCTGAAGCCAATCGTCCGTCATAGAATAATTTTTTTCCTAATTCGAATCCTTTTTCTGTCAATGGATTATTGGCAAAATTATAGGCAACTGGCGGAAAGTTGGAGGGGACTTTGAAGTCGATAGGTACATTTTGATAGTCTTCGTCGTTGTCGTTGGAACAACTCAAAAGAATAGGAAAAATGAACAACAATAGGTATTTTGCTTTCATTTGTATGTGTACATTTTGTTGTTAAAAAGGGAATCTCGATAACTTGGGTTAGCGATTTTGGTGAAAAAACGATTGAAAGCAGTTTTCTTTTGAATGTTTCCAAAACATCCTAAATGTTGGTCTTCTAGCCCCGACAGAAGGGAAAAACCTTGTGAGCTGGCGTTCAGCTCACAAGTTTTGGAATGATGGCGGGAATCTTGTTGACAAAAATGCCTGATGATTCGCTCCTTATTCTTAATAGATAAAGACTTTCAATCGCTTTTTGTGAAGTGGATTAGTCGTTATGAACGTGATCTACTTTGAACATTTGGTTAACATTAGCGGTGATTAAAGCTAATTTTGAACCACTCATAATCATAGCGCCCATACCACCCATATTGTTGTCTGTCAATTTGATGGTGTTGGTTCCGTCTACCACTTTAGAGATATCTGTGATGATATGTACTTGTGGGGTAATGTTGGTTCTCACTAATGCTTTGGTAGCTAAATCCAAAGTGATTTCAGTGTAGTTGTAATCGGTTCCTGTTTGTCCAGTGTGAATCATAAACGAAGTTGGAGTTGTTACTGTAGTTGAAGTAAAGGTGCCTTCGAAAGCTAAGAATTTGTATCCTGCAGTCCAGCTCCACATCATTTTTGCTGCTTGTGCTTTGGCTAAGAAATCGCCTTGTCCTGTTGCACCAAGTTCCCATTGTGCTTTGTCTACTCCAATTCCAAATTTTACTTTGGTGTAGTTACCAGCTGGAATGTTTTTTAATTGAGCTTCTAAACTAGCTGGAGTAGCTTCGTCTATAATGAAATAGCTTTCGCTTTTTGGGTAAGTGAACGTTGTTCCGTCTTCTTTGGTCAACACAATGTTACTAACGATGTATTTTACTGTGCTGATTTTCAATACTTCGTTGTTGGCTGTTGTATTCGATTGTGAAGTTAGAATTAGGTCATTTGCTTTGAAAGCGTTATCAAATTCAAGTGTTAAAGCTCCTGTTCCTGTGATTGCTTCGTCGTTATCGTTAGAACAAGCTGTTATTGTAATTATTGCTGCTAAAGCTAAAGTTGCTTTTAAAATATATTTTTTCATGAGTTGGTTTTTTACTATTATGATATTCATTTGTTTTTTTGCATGATTGTATTGAAAAAGAACTTGATATATGTTCTTTTTTGAAATGAGAGTAGTGCATTTTCGAATTAAAACGCACGAAATCTTTCAGAGGCAATCATTGCGAGGCATTGTATTTTCATACAAGGCGATGCATTTCAATTGAGATTGAAATGGATTTTGAATAAGATTATAGTAAAAAGGAGGGAGGTCTGAAAGTTGAATTTGTTTTGGAAATGGTTTTTCCAGACGTATGAAAAACGTTCAACTTGGTTGTTGAAGTTATCGGAGTGTTGTTACTTGCAAATGATGTAGGTGCTGAATGAATGAGGTAAACGAAATCTGCTTTTTCTTTCAGGATGTTTTCCATTTTTTTCTCATTCTCATCAAATTGTTTTAGGCTTTTTTGTAATTCACAACGACCATTACAAGTATTGTTGACTAATTTTCGTTGTACACAAATGGTTTTGATGATTTGCTCTTGATTGGCTTTAAATTGGGTGTATATCACTATATTCCCAAAAATAGGGAATAGCAATGTGAGGGTTAAAAGATATACGCCAATTTTTTTCACAACAATTGTATTGTTTTTCGAGGAGCAAAAGTAGGACAAGATTTTAGAATACGAAATTATATTTTCATAAAATTCAATTTTCTAGTTTTATGGGGTTAAGACATTCTATTAACAATAAGTTCTTAATAAATGTAATTCTGTCTTGTTTTTTTGTTGCAGTTTTTAATTATATTTAAAAACTATTTAGAATAAAAATACCACCATTTATTCCTAACCATTTTATGAACGTATATTCTGTTGTACTTGTTGATGACGAAATGATCAACATTGAGATTTTAAAGAAAATCATCTCTACGCATTGCTTAAAACTTGAGATTGTTGGTGTTGCCAAAACTATGGAAACAGCTTTGTCTGAGATTGTTTCCAAAAAACCTGATATTGTTTTCTTAGACATTAACATGCGAGAAAAACAAATTTTTGAGGTTTTGGATCAATTGGATACGATTGATTTTCAAATTATTTTTGCCACTGCTTTTCCAGGATATTTCTTTAAAGCTTCGGAATATAATCCTGCTGATTTTGTAATCAAACCATTTAGTGAAACGGCTGTTAAAGATGCAGTGAAGAAGGCAACTAAACGCATCAAAAAGCTCCGAAAAAATAAAGAAGAGTAGTTATTTTTTCTTCAAGATTTTATATTCTTCATAGCAACCACTTATCGCATCCATAATTTGCAAATCATTGGCTGTTTGGATAAATGCGTCCGAATAATTGCATCGTTTTAGGATGTCTGGGATTTCATTTTTGTCTATTCCTAGTAAGGTAGCAATCATCTCTCTGTCGTACTTAGATTCTAATGCTTTGCGTACCGTATCGTCTTTCTTTAAATCCTTTAAACGTCGTAATTCTTTTGGTTTTTTACCAAAAAAGTTATACAACATATCTGCTGGATTAAAAATCGAGCCAAGTACTTTTCCAAAAGCATCAGGAGAGTATTGTCCGCCTTCGTAACCAGCGGTTAATCCTGAAATACTGTATCTGAAGTTTTCTTTTACTGGAATCAATTTTGAATCTACTTCTAAATACCCAGTTAGGTGAAAAGGACGAATAACCACTTCTTCTAGGGCTATTGCTTTTTCTGTAAGTTTAATTACGGTAGTTTTATTTTTCAACCAGTCGTTTGTAACTCTAACTTTGATGGATTGAAAACCTAATAATGAGACGTGTAAGGTGTCACTTTGTGAAACTTCAATTTCAAAATTTCCTTTAGTATCTGTAGTAGTTCCTTTTACTTTGTTGACGTTGATGATGTTAGCGTAAGATAATGGTTGGTCATTACTGTCGTTAACGATGGTTCCAGAAACTTTTAAAGTAGGGTTGGTTTCTTGTGCGAAACTGCTAACTGAAAGTAGCATAAAAAAGAAAACTACAAAATATCTCATATACGAATTTAAAGTTTTAAAAGTAGTAAATCGCAATTAAATATTTTGTAGTTTCTCAGTATTATTATAAGAAAATTAACAAAGGAATGTTAGTCTCTTCTTGGTCTTCTTGGTCTTGGGCTGTCGCCAAAACTTTCAGAACGTCTTGGGGCTCTTTCTGTTGAACCACCTTCTCTTCTTGGAGCACTTCCTCTTTCGCTTCTGAATCCTCCCTCTCTTGGAACTGAGTTTCTGTCGCTACGGAATCCGCCTTCTCTTCTTGGAGCAAAGTTTCCTTCTCTTCTTGGAGCAGAACTTCTACCGCCAAAACCTCCAGAGCTTCTGCCATTATGGTCGCGTCTTCCGCCACCATCATTTTTAGAAATCTCTACATTGATACGACGTCCTTCTAATTGTACATTGTTTAAGATGTCCATTACTTTATCAGTATGTTCAGCATCTGTATTAAAGAAAGAGAATCCTTCTTTTACATCTACTTTGAATACGTCATCACGACCTAAGTCTAAAGTTTCTTTTAAGAAATCTTTCAAAGTCATCCAGTCAAAGTTATCTCTAGAACCGATGTTTACGAAGTAACGAGTAGCACCGCTATTGTTTCCTCTAGAAGCACCATCTCTATCGTCGCGTTCACGTCGGTCTGAACCTGATGATTGGCTAGATAAATCTCTGTTTTTCTTATAGTAGTTGATAAAACGGTTAAATTCTACCGATACCATTTTCTTGATTAATTCTTCTTTGCTTAAACCTTCTAATACATCATTGATTGCTGGAAGGTAGTTGTCAATTTCGTGGTCTACTTCCGTTTCTTTGATTTTGTTGGCTAAGTGCAATAATTGAATTTCGCAGATTTCAATTCCAGATGGGATTGTTTTTTCTTCAAATTTTTGTTTGATGATTCTTTCAATAGATGAGATTTTGCGCAATTCACTTTTGGTCACGATTACAATCGATGTACCTAATTTACCAGCACGACCAGTACGTCCAGAACGGTGGTTATAGGTTTCGATTTCATCAGGAAGTTGGTAGTTTACAACGTGAGTTACGTTGTCTACGTCAATTCCACGTGCGGCTACATCGGTAGCTACTAGCATTTGGATTTGTCTTCCTCTAAACGATTTCATTACCCCATCACGTTGTGCTTGCGATAAATCTCCGTGTAATGCAGCAGCGCTGTATCCGTCTTCGATTAATTTTTCAGCTACTTGTTGCGTATCTCTTTTGGTGCGACAAAATACTACTGAGAAAATGTCTGGATTAGCATCTGCTAAACGTTTCAACGCTTCGTAACGATCTCTTGCGTTTACCAAATAAAATTCGTGTGATACAGTTGCAGAACCTGAGTTCTTAGTTCCCACTGTAATTTCAACTGGGCTGCTCATGAATTGTTTTGCAATTCTTGCTACCTCGGCTGGCATGGTTGCAGAGAATAACCATGTGCTTTTTTCGTCTGGAGTATCTGATAAAATAGAGCAAATGTCTTCGTAGAATCCCATGTTCAACATTTCATCTGCTTCATCAAGTACACAGTAATCAATGTTTTTGATGTTTACCAAACCTCTATTGATCATGTCTTGCATTCTTCCTGGAGTAGCTACAATAATTTGTGCTCCTCTTTTAATTTCTCTAGCTTGCTCTGTAATACTAGCTCCACCATAAATAGCTACTACGTTGATACCTTTTTCGTATTTTGCGTAGTTTTTTAACTCGTTGGTAATCTGTAGGCAAAGTTCGCGTGTTGGCGATAAAACTAATGCTTGTGTATTTCTGTTGTCGGCATCAATTTTTTGGATTAGCGGAAAACCGAAAGCTGCCGTTTTCCCTGTCCCTGTTTGAGCCAACGCAACCATATCTGTGTCTTTTTCCAATAATAGGGGAATCGCCTTTTCCTGTACCTCTGACGGATTTTCAAATCCTAGATCTAAAATCGCCTTCAGTAACGATTCATTCAATCCTAATTGTTCAAATTTGTTCATTATGTATTTTTAAAATAGGGTGCAAAATTACTGTTAATTTCTCAGATTAACTAATGCTATTTTAAGTTTTAATGAATTATTGTGATTTGATTGTCAGAAAGTTAGCTTTTTGATTTTTGATTTTTATGTTTTAATAGTCTTTTTAGATGTGAAATTATGGCGAGAAATTGTAAAAAATGTTATAAAAAATGATACAATTTTGATTGTTAATGAGTTGTATTCAGAAATGCAAGTAATGATTGTGTGGCGATACCACGGTGACTGATTTTGTTTTTGGTTTCAAGTGAAAGTTCTGCAAAAGTCTCTTTGTAATTTTCAGGCTGAAAAATAGGGTCGTATCCAAAACCACCCTCGCCTTTTTTTTCTGAAGTAATGTTTCCTTTGGCTATGCCAGTGAATAAGTATTGTTTGCCTTTAAGATTCAAACAAATCACCGTTTTGAATTGAGCGTTTCGGTTACTTTTATCATTTAAAAGATGTAATACTTTGTTCATATTATCCTCAGCGGAACGTTGTTCTCCAGCATAACGAGCAGAAAAAACACTAGGTTCGTTGTTTAACGCTTCGATTTCAAGTCCAGTATCATCAGCAAAGCAATCATAACCATACTTTTCGGTTATGTAATTCGCTTTCATAATAGCGTTTCCCTCGATAGTAGGAGCAGTTTCTGGAATTTCCTCAAAACAACCAATGCTTTCAAGGCTCACAATCGTGATGTTTTCGGGAAGCATACTTTGGATTTCTTTTATCTTGTTTTCGTTATTGGTGGCGAATACTATTTTCATTTCTTTAATTTTTAGTTTCAAAGATATTATTTTCTAGATGTACTTAAATGAACTTCTTCTTTTTTGAAATTTATATATTAAATGTTTTTATGATTAAAATCAAAAACATTAACTATGTTTATGTTTTTATATCTTTTAGTTTTACATCAAATTTTAAAAGTAAAAGTTATGAAACAATTGAGCGTTTGTTTAGGTTTATTTTTGATGCTTTCTTATTATTCTGTTCGTGCACAAGTTACGCCAGAAACAGCATTGGCTGCTTTAAAGGAAGGAAATAGTAGGTTTGTAGTTGGGAAGAGTATAAAACCTCACCAAGATGTCAATAGAATTAAGGAATTGGCCTCGGGACAAAAGCCTTTTGCGGTTATTGTGGGGTGCTCTGATTCTAGAGTGCCTAGCGAAATTATTTTTGACCAAGGATTGGGAGATTTGTTTATTGTAAGAACCGCTGGTCAAGTTTCCTCTTATGCTTCATTTGGTAGTATTGAGTTTGCTAATGCGGTTTTGGGAGCCAAATTAATTGTGGTTTTAGGTCATACCCAATGTGGTGCTGTAGCGGCAGCTTGTAAATTACCAGAAGTTCCAGGGCACATAGTAAGCTTAATTAATGCTATAAAGCCTGCTGCAAAATTGGCCAAACATCAGCACGGTGACGAGATTGAAAATGCAGTAAAGATTAACGTTGCGATGCAAGTGGAGCAATTGAAAAATTTAGAGCCCGTTTTGACCAAGTCTACAAAGGATAATAGTACTATGGTTGTTGGCGCTGTGTATGATTTAAAAACGGGTAAAGTTGAATTTCTTCCTGAAAATTACTTAAGTAGCTTGAAGAGTTAACTTGGTACAATTTCTTTTTAAAAAAAAACTGCATTTCGATTGAGATGCAGTTTTTTTATTTTAATAACGAAGCCTTACATAGACGTGTTTAATTCCTTTTTTATCCGAATCTCTTTCGTCGATTTCGAGTATGTCGGTTAGGGATTTGAGCATTGGGGTAAGTTTGCTAAAGCCATAACTTCTTGGGTCGAATTCGGGTTTGTTTTTGACGATTAGATTTCCCACATCACCTAAAAATGCCCAGCCATCATCGTCGCTTATGGCATCGATAGCATCTTCAATAAGGTCAATAGTTGGGTTGTCTATTTTGATTGCCGTTTCTTTTTCTACTACTTTTTTGGTGTCAGATGGAGTGGTAGCGGTAGTGGCTTTTGGTTTTTTCTTTTTGGTAGCGCCTTCTAAAACTTCTATGAACACGAAACGGTCGCAGGCAACAATAAAGGCGTTTGGTGTTTTCTTTTCACCTATTCCAATGACTTTCATACCTGATTCTCGTAACCGAATGGCGAGACGGGTAAAATCGCTGTCGCTAGAAACGATACAAAAACCATCAACTTTATCGGAGTACAACAAATCCATTGCATCGATAATCAAAGCGGAGTCGGAGGAATTTTTTCCAGTAGTATAACTGTATTGTTGAATGGGTGTAATGGCGTGTTCTAATAAAACTGATTTCCAACCATTAGAATTGGGTTTTGTCCAATCGGCATAGATGCGTTTGGTGGTAGGAGTGCCGTATTTGGTGATTTCTTCCATCATACCTTTGATGTTGCTATACGGCACGTTGTCGGCGTCAATAAGGACGGCTAGTTTTAATTCTTTGGTGTTGTTTGACATTTTTGATGCTTTGGTGTTCAAAGATACAAACTTTATGGTTAGCACTTTGTCTAGCCCTGATAGAAATGAAAAGCCTCTTGTGGCTCAACCGAATATTTTACTTGTGCTAGCAGAGCGACTAAAAGAAGCTCCTGCTAGTGCTTTAGTAAAATACGGTTTAGCTACAAGAGCTTGTAATGAAGAGCAGGATTTTGCTACTGAAAATAATCGTCTAAAAAAGACCATTTTTTTAAGTAAAATAAAAGGATTTTGGGAGTAATTATAAATTTTAAATATTTAATTTTGCGCCTTAATAAAAATGTAGTATTAAGTCATTATATTATGGTAAAAGATTTATTCGAAAGAATCCAAAACAATAAAGGTCCTTTAGGAAAATGGGCTTCTCAGGCAGAAGGGTATTTTGTTTTTCCTAAACTAGAAGGAGAATTGGGACCAAGAATGCAATTTCAAGGAAAAAATATATTGAACTGGAGTTTGAACGACTATTTAGGTTTGGCCAATCATCCAGAAGTGCGTCAGGCTGATACAGATGCAGCAATTCAGTTTGGTGCAGCTTACCCAATGGGTGCGCGTATGATGAGCGGACACACGAAATATCACGAGCAGTTGGAGCAAGAATTGGCTGCTTTTGTGATGAAAGAATCGGCTTATTTGTTGAATTTTGGTTACCAAGGAATGGTGTCTATCATTGATGCTTTGGTGACTAAAAACGATATCATTGTGTATGACGTAGATTCACACGCTTGTATTATTGATGGGGTGCGTTTGCATATGGGTAAACGTTTTACCTACAAACACAATGATTTAGAAAGTATGGAGAAAAACCTGCAACGTGCTACTAAAATGGCGACAGAAACAGGTGGAGGAATTTTGTTCATTACTGAAGGTGTTTTTGGAATGCGTGGACAACAAGGTAAATTGAAAGAAATTGTGGCCTTGAAGGAGAAATACAATTTCCGTTTATTGGTGGATGATGCACACGGTTTTGGAACGCTTGGAAAAACAGGTGCAGGAGCAGGTGAGGAGCAAGGTTGTCAAGACGGAATTGATGTGTATTTTTCTACGTTTGCTAAATCTATGGCGAATATTGGTGCTTTCGTTGCAGCAGATAAAGACATTATCGATTATTTGAAATACAATTTGCGTTCTCAAATGTTTGCCAAAGCATTGCCAATGATACAAACTCTTGGTTCTTTGAAGCGTTTGCAATTGTTGCGTGAATCTTCTGCGATTAAAGATAAATTGTGGGAAAATGTTAATGCGTTACAAAACGGATTAAAAGAAAAAGGGTTCAATATTGGAGATACTAATACTTGTATTACTCCAGTTTACTTAGAAGGAAGTATTCCAGAAGCGATGGTGATGGTGAACGACTTGAGAGAAAACTACGGTATTTTCTTGTCGATTGTAGTCTATCCAGTAATCCCGAAAGGTATTATTTTGTTGCGTATGATTCCAACGGCTTCTCATACTTTAGAAGATATTGCAGAAACCTTGGCGGCTTTCGAAGCGATTCGTGAGAAACTAGTTAGCGGTACGTATAAAGAAATTGCAGCACGCACTACAGTAGATATGGAAGCTTAATTTTTTAGGTTTTCACTTATATAGAAAATCCATTCGTTTTGGCGAATGGATTTTTTTTTAAAAAATTGTAGCAAGATATTTTTGTTTTTTGAACTAATCAATTGTTTTGATACGATATTTACCACGATTTTCCATACACTTTATCTCTTTCTCCTCCAGATACACTCCATTCGTGAAATGTTAATTCAATAGGTTGAAATTCTATTCCAGTACATCCTGCTACTTCTATTTCTTGTTTCAGTTTTTCAGAAACAAAATAACCTCTGCCGCCTTCTACATTTTCTAAGGCAAAGAAATGTTCTTCTAAACTGCTTATTAATGCAATATTTTTAATAGTAAATTCATCCATTGGGTTAAGAATTTTTAAGAACTCTTTGAATTCCTCAAAATTTTTAAAACTAATTTCTGTTAAATTTCTATTCCCTTCAGCATCTCTTTTTTTATATGTATATTTTGAATTTTGATAATCTATGAACTCCATATCTATTTTGTATGGATTGATAATGTAATAATTTTTATACTCAATTTCCTTATGAAATATTGGACATTCAAAAAATTGAAATCTATTTTCGCTATACTTCTCAAGAATGTTTTTGAGTTTGTCGCTCATTACAAATTTTAATGAAAAACCCATCCCCCCTCCATCTAGTAAATCAGTAGTTTTAGCTTTAGGAAATAGTATAAGATTTGAGACAATAGGATTGAAATCAATTTTATTATATCCAATATTATCTATAAACGTGGGGGTCTCCCAAACATCACAATGATGAATAACATCTTTTGTTTGGGGAAGATGTCCCATTATTTTGGTGTTTAAGCCACGTCGAATTCTAAAATATCTCATATGTCAAAATTTAAATCGTTTAAGTGGGTGTTTGGGTTGTTTACAATTACAGCTTTTACATCTTTTATTATTTCCAAGACTTTTGAATAAGTGCCATTTGCAGATAAATTAGCTGGTATGGCTTCTAATTTTTCTATTATTTTATCGTTATACCTATTATGATTAGGTTGGTTTCTCCAAGTGGCAACCGGAATTCCGTTTAATGCACTATCTATATGAAAGCCTTGATTGGTGGTTGCTTTTGCGGCTTTTTGAATGGCAGGATGTTCAAGAATCCTTGACGCCCTAGAAATGATATGATGGGCTTGTCTAGTTGCATCCCCTTTTGCAATGCCTAGAACTGCTCTAAATTTAGTACTGTTGTATGTTCCAAAATTAATAAAATTGTTTGTTCCTGTTACCAAATATTTTAAGCCATCAGAGCGCTTTGCAAATTTAATTCCCGAGGCAAACCATCCCGCGACAGGAACAGTAGAGGCGAAACTGAGTGATGCATTTAGTGCATCTCCCTGAATGGTATAAATAACACCATTTGCTAAATCGGCTACTTCCCCATATACAGGAACTAATCCAACTATGTCAAGCATAACTTGAACGGTGTCAACGTAAGCTCTAGCAAAAACTTTTGTATAAGACCAATTAGGGTTTTCCTTTTTTAATACTGCACAATGTACCAAAAATAATCTCGAAAAGGTCAATGCTGTATTAATATCTGTTAAATTAAGGGAAGAGTCGGTGTCTACAGCAGTATAAAAATTACTGTCAAAACTTTTGTTGAAGTAATTGTTTTGATAGACGTATGAAGTTACATTAAATACCTCTGAAACTTTTGACTGATCGGTTATTTCGCTATCCTTAAACTCAATAATCATATCATTTACAAAATTCTTACTACTTAATGAAAAGTTGTTTTTAATAAAAAAATTCATAAAACTCATTTGATTCAAAGCCGATTGTTGTTTCAACCAATCTAAATCAATGTTTATCAAAGCATCTTTTACATTTGTTTTGATGGGATCTTCGAATTCGTTATAACTCAAATATTCAAATACAATTTTTTGAGCTAATGGATTAAGTTGTGAAAAATTGTTACCCAGATTACCCAAACTAGTAACAAATTGTTTTTGTAATTCATCATAAACAGGAATGGTAGTAATATAATTTGTTTGAACACCAGAGGTACCAGATGTTGAACTACCTCCACCGTAATTTATTGCACCAGTATTATTAATTGATCCAGCAGGTCCAAAACTTACGATTCCGCCACCGCCTCCTCCTGCTAAAAGGCAAATATCTACTGATGTGTATCCGCATATATCACCATGGCAGTCATAAGGGACTTTTGAACAAGCCGAAACCACCTCGGTAATACAAAAAATTTCATATTCTTTCGTTTTAGATGTTTTACTGTTTTTGGGATACTCAGACAAAATTGGTTGAACTTCTATATCCCCCTCAAAGTAAACATGATTGCGGAATGTTGTAGTTACAGTTTTTGGATTGTATTTAACTATTGCAGCTCTTACCTGTTGAAGGCTGTCAACTTCTATTACTAAATTATCAAAAGACTCTTTTTTAGTGTTTTTTGAAAAAATTAAAAAAGTATAACTTATTTTGTTGTTCGCTTCTATAACTTTGGCAGGTAAATTAGAAAATGTAAAGTCATATTTTTCCTCTACAGCGTTTTTACCTTGAAGAGCAGTACTTCGGGAGGTTTTATTTTTGCCTAATTTAGAAAATGCATTGTTAAAATTTTCATTAGAATACAATTCTTCAAATGGCTTATCGCTTACAATAAGATTTTTATTATCTTGTTGAATTGCATTTTCATACAAATCTTTCTCACAACTTGTAAATAGACCAACTAATACTATAAGTATTAATTCCTTAAAGCAATGATGATGGTGTTTGTTTGTTTGTTTGTTTGTTTGTTTGTTTGTTTGTTTATCATAAAACTATTGGTTAAAGTTAATATGAATAAAATTAAGAATTTATTTAATAAATAAAATACCCACTTTTAGTGATATTTCAAAAATCAGTTTGCTAATCAATTGATTAAGTTTAATGGAACAAAAAATCCATTCGTTTTTTTGGCGAATGGATTTTTTTGTTTGTTTTACTGAGGACTAAAACTGAGGACTAAAAACTGACCACTGGCTACTTTTTTCTTAAAGAAGTTCTTTTCTAAACGTTTTTCTTCTGCAATGAATGGTGGGATTGAAATTTTTCCATAGCAATTGAATGGCTAGATTGTCTGCTAATTCGGGTGTGCGGATGCAGTTTTGAATGCCTTTTTCGGTAAAAGTGGTATGGTATTCTTTAAAAATAATAGCGTGAACTCCTTTGTTTTGGTAGTCAGGATGTACACCAATTAAATAAAAAAGAACGTCTTTGCTGTTTTTTCTTGCTTGTAATAAATGAAGGAAACCAAAAGGGAATAATTTGCCTTTTGCTTTTTGTAGCGCTTTTGAAAAACTTGGCATTACTATGGCAAAAGCGACTAAATTTCCGTCTTTGTCTTCTACATATTTAATGTATTCTGGATTGATGAAATTGATGTATTTGTTTTTGAAATATTCCTTCTGAATATCTGTAATCGCTACAAACGAGGAAAGTTTGGCATACGATTCATTGAATAAATCAAACATTTTGTCCACATACGGGAGGACGTCTTTGGTTTTGGTGAAATTGATGGCTTTTAATTGGTATCGCTTTCTAATCAATTCCTCTGCTTTCTCGAAAGTTTCTGGTTTTACATTCGAAAAAGGGAATTTGTTTTCTACATATTCCTTTTCGGTTACATAGCCTAGTTGCTCAAAGTGTTGCGCATAATAAGGATGATTGTACCAAGTAATCATGGTGCCAATTTCTTCGAAACCTTCGGTTAGCACGCCGACTTTATCGAGATTTGAAAAGCCCATTGGACCTTCTACATAGTCAAGGTTGTTTTTGCGTCCTAGTTCATACACTTTTTCAAGTAATGCTTGGGTTACTGTTATATCATCAATAACATCAAACCAACCAAAACGAACCTTTTTTTTCTGTTGATTATTGACTTCATCCCAATTGATAATCGTTGCGATTCTTCCAACAATTTCTTGGTTTCTTTTGGCAACAAAAAAATACGCTTCGGCATTTTCGAAAGCGGGATTTTTGGTCTTGTCAAAAGTTTCCAATTCATCTGCAATCAATGGTGGTACCCAATATTTGTTGTTTTTATAGAGAGAAAAAGGGAATTTGATAAACTCGGTGATTTCTTTTTTGCTTTTGGCTTCGTGAATCGTAATCATGGATTATAAAGTGTAAAGTGTAGGTGCGAATATAGCCAACTTTTGTCCATAAAAAAAGCCCAATTAAGGGCTTGTTTGTTAGTCGTATTTTGATTTTCTTCTTCGTTCTTGTTCTTGATTGTCGGTTGCTTTTTTCTTTTTGTCTTCTTTTTTCATTTTTGCTATTGCGTTTTTGTAAAAACCATCATAGCGCCAAGAAACACCAAAGCCACCATAGAGAAGACTCGGGGTGTCTTTGAGACTAGTACTTATAGAAGCGTCAATTTGAAAATTATTGTTCAGTAAATAAGCAGCACCTCCTCTTACAATGGCGTCGCTATAAAAGTCACTTTTGTATCCTTGATTTTCAATGAATCCAGACCATTTTTTACTAAAACCACGAGTTAAAGTAATCACATAACCATATGTTGGATAATCCGTTCCAATGTAGTCAGCAATAATATTGGTTACAAAAACCCATCTTCCGTCGCCAAAATGATTTTGTGTAATCAACATTACTTTTGGAGAGATACTAGATTCTAATGTAAAGGCATAAGGGTTTCCTTCGAAAACAAAATTGGCTCCAGCAAATAAAGAAACTGCGGGTAAGAACTGTCTCCAGTTAAAACGTTGGTTGGCTTTCCAACTGTAAAAATTTACTTTTTTCTCGTAATTTTTAAAAGGATCATAAATTAAGTATTTTGCTCCTAAATTGGTCTGTTTGAAATTAGCTCGATTTGTGGTTGTGAGGTCAGTCTTTAGCTGATCATTTTGATATTGAATATCAGCAATAACTTCTAATCTTTCCAAAAACGCTCCCCAACGAATCGTGGCGTCTAGACCGAAGCCATTGACATCATAGTTCAATAAACTATGATTGGATTGAATACCATAAACACCAGTTTCTACTTGAATGACATTTTTGCCCACACCATAAGCCGACATGGTTTCTCCAGGGCGATTGGAGTTAATCTGATCGGTATATTGCCCGTAGTGAACAAAAGGGGTTAGAAATAAAGCGATTAAAAGAGTTTTTTTGATTGGGAACATAGTTATATTCTTTTGATTTAAAATAGTAACGCAACCAAATGTACTATATTTTATTATTTATTTAAGATTAGGATTTTAAATTTGACCATTTGATTTACTAATTTTGGAAAAATTTTTAGATATGCAACTAGCTTCATTTAGTGGATTTGTAAGAACATTGTTTTACATGATTATGTTTTACTATGTTTTTAAATTTTTGGCTAAACTTTTTTTGCCGATTTTAGTTAAAAAAGCGGTAGAGAAAGCCAGTGAAAATTTTCAGCATCAACAACAATATGCGCAACAGCAATATACACAGCAACAATATGCTCAAAATAATAGAAGATACAATAATCAAGACGAGATTATTGTAGATACGGCTCGCTCCAAAAATCCAAAAGAAACCAAAAAAGTGGGAGAATATGTGGATTACGAAGAAATAGATTAAATTTGTGCGCTGAAGCCCATTTTTTAATCTAATTCAAATCTGAATCCATTGAAAGTTATAAATAAATTTTACCCGCACGCATTAGCTATTTTAGGTTTTGTAGTTATTTCTTTAATTTATTTTTATCCTGTTCTACAAGGAAAACAAATCTTCCAGTCCGATATCGCTCAGTTTACTGGGATGGCCAAAGAGCAAAACGACTTTAGAGCCATCGAACATCAAGAACCTTATTGGACAAATTCTGCTTTTGGTGGAATGCCTACCTATCAATTAGGCGCAAAATATCCTCACGATTACATCGGTGCTCTAGATGATGCTATCCGATTCTTACCTCGACCAGCCGATTATTTATTCTTATACTATCTAGGATTCTATGGTCTTTTATTGGTTTTAAAAATCGACCCGCTTAAGGCTTTTTTTGGTGCGATTGCCTTTGGTTTTTCTACATATTTGATTATTATTCTGGGAGTGGGGCACAATGCCAAAGCCCACGCTATTGGGTATATGCCTATGGTAATTGCAGGTTTTATGCTTGTTTTTCAGCGTAAATATATTCTGGGAGGCTTGGTTACGTTGTTTGCTACAGCTCTAGAAATTAATGCAAATCACTTTCAAATGACCTATTATTTGTTGTTGCTTTTGTTGATTTTGGTAGGGTATTATTCGTATCAAGCCATCAAAGAGAAACAATATAAAGACCTTGGCAAAAGCTTTGGAATATTGGCTATTGCAGGAATTTTGGCTATTGGAGCAAATGCTACCAATTTACTAGCTACTTCTGAATATGCTGCTTTTAGTACTCGTGGGAAAAGTGAATTGACGTTTAATCCAGACGGTTCAAAGAAAACGGAAGACATCGCCTTGTCTCGCGAATACATTACAGAATACAGTTATGGTATTATGGAGAGTTTCAATTTGATTGCTCCAAGGCTCTTTGGTGGTTCGAATAGTGAAGCTCTTGGGAAAGACAGTGCTATGTTTGAATTTATGGTGGGTCAAGGTGTTCCTGAAGATCAAGCTGCCGATTTTGCTAATGGATTGCCAACATATTGGGGAGATCAACCAATTGTAGCAGCTCCAGCATATATTGGAGTTGTGGTTTTCTTTTTGGCGGTTTTAGCATTATTTATTGATAAAAGAAAAATCAAATATGTATTCTTTGGAGGCGCTATGTTTGCCTTAGTCTTGTCTTGGGGAAAAAACTTTTCTTTATTGACAGATTTCTTCATTGATTACATTCCGATGTATGATAAGTTTAGAGCCGTTTCGTCTATTCAGGTCATTCTGGAATTATGTTTTCCAGTATTAGCCATTATGGGATTACAATCCTTTTTTACTCTAGAAAAGCCACAACAAACCAAAGGAATTTTGCACACTGTACTATTTGGTTTAGGTGTTATGATAATTTTATTTGTGAGTAAAGGTGCTTGGAGTTATGCTGGTAGCAATGATGGATTGTATTTGCAAAACTATGGTCCGGGATTTGTAGACGCATTAAAAGCAGATCGTATGAGTTTGTATACTGCCGATTTGTTGCGTTCTGCCTTTTTTATAGTCGTTATCGCTGCGGTTTTATGGTTGTATACCCAAAAGCGTTTGGCACAAAACACAGCCATAATTTTGGTTGGGATTTTGATGATTTTTGATCTTTTCTTCGTGGATAAAAAGTATGTCTCAGGAAAAGATTTTATGAATGGTAGAGAAGTGGCAGCTCCATTTCAAGAAACTCCTGCTGATATTCAAATTTTGAGAGACCCTTCTAATTATAGAGTTTTTGAGGTAAGTGGAAATCTATCAAGCGCAAGAGCTTCTTATTTTCATAAATCTTTGGGAGGTTATCACGCGGCTAAGCCTAGAAGAATTCAGCAGTTATTCGACTATCAAATCGCTAAAAATAATATTGAGGTTTTAGATTTTTTAAATGTAAAATACATCATTCAGACCGATAAAGAAGGCAAAGAATTCCCAACCGTTAATCCTAATGCCAATGGCAACGCTTGGTTTGTAAATCAAGTAAAAGCAGTTTCTTCTGCTGATGAAGAAATGAAAGCTTTGGATAAATTCGATTCTAAAAACGTAGCAATTGTCAATACGAAAGAGTTTACCATTCAAAATAAAAACTTTGTAAAAGATGCTTCAGCGGTAATTACTTTGGATGCCTACAAACCGAATCATCTAACGTATACTTCAACTAATGCTAATGCTGGTTTAGCGCTATTTTCTGAAATGTATTATGCTAAAGGTTGGAAAGCCTACGTTGATGGTAAAGAAACCCCAATTTTAAGAGCAGATTATGTATTGAGGGCCATTGAAATCCCAGCGGGTAAACACCAAGTTGAATTCAAATTCGAGCCACAAGTGGTTCAAACGGGAAGTCTTATAGCCTTGATTAGTTCTATTGGAATGCTATTGCTTTTGGTAGGAGGGATATATGTAGAGAGAAAAAAATCAAGAAAATAGAGTAAAGAAAGAGATGAAAACTAAAGCTAAAATCGATACTAAAAAGGTTGAATTGCAAAAAGTATATTTGGAGCGATTGGAACGATTTATGTCATTGGTTGAACTTTCATATGCTTTAAAACACGCACCTAGAGTTATACAGAAAAAATAATGCTTCCAGAAATAGTAAATATTTGGACAATATTCAACGAAAAAAATGTTCGTTATCTAACTATTGGAGGTCTTGCTGTAAATATTTATGGCTATACAAGAAACACTGGGGATATTGATATACTGATAGAAGATACCATTGACAATAGAATCAATCTTAGAGCCGCTTTTAAACAAATTGGAATAGGAGACTTTCCTCAAATTGAAACGATGCAATTTGTAGCGGGATATACAGATTTTACAATTTCGTATGATTTACGTTTGGATGTAATGACATCTATTAAGGGATTGGAAAATGCAAATTTTGATGAACTACTTCAAAATGCAACAATTGTTTACTTAAACGAAGTTCCTGTGTATTTCATTGATTATGATAGTTTGATACTGGCAAAAAAAGCGACGAATCGATTAAAGGATCAATTGGATATTGAGGAATTAAATAAATTGAATAACAAATAACTTGAAGAAAGATATCAAAAAACTCTTAATCATCACTTATTATTGGCCGCCAGCCGGTGGGCCAGGGGTGCAACGTTGGCTTAAGTTTGTGAAATATTTGCCAGATTTTGATATACAGCCGATTGTTTATATTCCAGAAAATCCAACTTATCCTATAGTCGATGCTCATTTAGAAAAAGAAGTGTCGCAACAAGCCATTATTTTGAAAAAAAGTATTTTTGAACCCTATCAATTGGCCTCTTTTTTTTCTAAAAATAAAACCAAAAAAATAAGCTCTGGAATCATTCCTAATCAAAAAAAGCAATCCTTTTTGGAAGCGTTTTTATTGTGGATACGTGGGAACTTATTCATTCCAGATGCCCGTGTTTTTTGGGTGAAACCTTCTGTTGCTTATTTAGAAAAATACATTGCTGAAAATAATATCGATACTATCGTTACTTCAGGTCCTCCGCACAGTTTGCATTTGATTGGACTGGAGTTGCAAAAAAAAGTAAACGTCAAATGGTTCGCCGATTTTCGTGACCCTTGGACGACTATTGGCTATCACAAAGCCTTGCGTTTGTCTAGTTATGCAGCCAAAAAGCATAAAAAATTAGAACATCAAGTACTGAATGTTGCTGATACGATAATTGTAACTAGCAAAACGACTAAAACGGAGTTTCAAGCCATTACTTCAAAACCAATTGAAGTTATTACGAATGGGTATGATACTGAAAATGTTGCGCCACAAACGTTAGATGCCAAATTCACATTGGCACATATTGGCTCGTTTTTATCCGAACGTAATCCACTGATTCTTTGGGAAAGTTTAGTAGAGTTACTTGCCGAAATCCCTGACTTTAAAAAGCAACTTGAAATTAAATTGATGGGTGCTGTAAGTCAGGAAGTATTGGATACGATTACCCGATTTGGACTCAATGACTATTTGAATAATTTGGGCTATGTATCACACGATGAAGCTGTTGCGCATCAACGTAAATCGCAGGTATTATTGTTAATCGAAATTGATTCAGAAGATACCAAAAGCATCATTCCGGGGAAACTTTTCGAATATATGGTTTCTGGAAGACCAATTATCGCTATAGGTCCCAAAGACTCTGATTTTGCCGAAATTATTACAGGAACCAATACTGGTGTGTTCTTTGAATATGATAAAAAACAGCAATTAAAAGCGACCATTTTAGCCTACTATCAACAATTTTTGGAAGGAAAATTGCAGTCGAATCCTGTTGGTTTACAAAAATATTCCAGAAAAAGTTTAACCAAAGAATTAGCTACTCTTTTAACCTCAAAATAGTAGCTTCAAACCTCTAACTTCTAAATTCTACCTTCGAATAATGGGCATTGTTTTAAATCAATCATTAAAGAACACTATAATAACTTACATCGGTTTTGGAATAGGGGGGATAAGTACCTTGTTTTTATTTCCTCCTATTTTAGGCAAAACCTATTATGGTCTTTCTAATTACATTTTGTCTTGTGCTAATGTGTTGATGCCTTTATTTGCAATTGGAATGCAAAATACTTTAGTGAAGTTTTATTCTCAGTGCAAAACCGAAGAGGAGAAAAATCAGTTTTTGTCTTTTACCGTTTTGTTCCCCTTACTTTTCAGTATCCCTCTGATTTTAATTGGCTTGTTTTTTTATGATGAAATTCTATTTTTCGTAACCAAAAAGAATCCAATTGTAAAAGATTTTATTTGGATGATACCCTTTGTAGGCTTGTCTATGGCGTATTTCGAAATATTTTATGCGTGGGCAAGAGTACATATGCATTCAGTCTTTGGGAATTTTATCAAAGAAGTCGGTTTGCGACTGTTTTCATTGCTGGCTCTTTTGGCTATGTATTTTAAGTTGATTACTGCGGTACAATTTATTTATCTTACGGCAGGTATTTATTTTATAGCCTTTTTGGTTACTATGTTTTACGCCTTCCGAATTAAAAAACCTGTTTTTCAATGGGTGATTCCAGCACACGTAAAAGGAATTGTTGAATACTCTTTCTATATTATTTTGTCAGGTAGTGTTGCAAATTTGCTACTCGACGGAGATAAAATTATGCTGAATCAATATCTAGATATTGGAGCTATTGGGATTTACTCTGTGGCAACGTTTATTGCTTTGGTGATTTCAGTTCCTAGTCGTGCTATGCATCAAATCGTGTACCCAATTACAGCCAAATTAATGCACGAAAACAAATACGACGAATTGAATTTGTTGTACAAAAAAACCTCTATCAATCTGCAAATGGTGGGCGGATTCGTGATGTTGTGCATCTTTGTCAATATCAATCAGTTGTATGAATTGTTGCCCCAAGAATATGCGGGCGGAATTATGGTCGTTTTTATGATTGGTGTCTCAAAGTATTTCGATTTGATATTAGGAAACAATAACGCCATTATTTTCAACTCCAAGTATTATCGTATGGTGTTGTTTTTGGGCGTAATGTTGGCGGTGCTAACCTTTTTACTCAATTGGATTTTTATTCCTTTATATGGCATAATTGGCTCCGCATTTGCTACTTTGTTGTCCATTACCGCGTACAGTATTGCCAAATTGTATTTTGTGGTCAATCGAATGCATCTGTATCCATTTAGCAAACCAACTTTAGAATCATTAGGTCTTACGGTGGTTATTTTTCTTCTCTTTTACTTTTGGCAATTTCCATTTCATCCGATAATTGGGATTATGTTAAAGTCGATTTTGCTAACAATAGTCTATGTTTATGCCAACTACAAAATGGTTATTTCTCCCGAAATCAATCAGGCTATTGATACGCTTTTTGTTAAATTAAAAATAAAAAAATAGCATTCACTCGGTTTAAATAGTAGGAATTCTGTTAAAAGTATGTTGTTTTGTCGTTATATTTGTTAAGCAAGATTTCATAAAAATGATGTTTAGGAGCAGTGGTCAAAGGATTTTTTGGTCACATCGTCCCGCCATCCGCTATATCTTTGCTTTTTTAAAGAAAAAAAGCAAAGGATGCCGCTGCTGTCGGGGCTAAAAGGAAGCATTTGGCTTTCTTGCTAGCATTACAATGAAATCGTATAGTTTAATTCAAAGACATTCAACTACTATGAACCGCACGAAAGCCTTTAGAATCCTTTTCATTTCATTGATTTTTACTACTATTTTGTGGGGGCAAAATTCAGCATCCAAACCTGATGGGAAGACTGCTACAACCATAAAACCAGATGCTATTCCGACTATAAGAGAGCGTTATCCAGTAGCTCCTTTTAAGGACACTTTATTCTTTATCCATAACAAAATAGGAAGTTTTTCTCCAGAAAAAAGAGCTAAAGCCATTGCTGAAAGAATTCAACAAATTTACAGCGACCCTTTATTCGAAGCAGATTCTTTAAAAATCGTCCCAGCTGATATTACGCTCGATATCGTTTATAAAGAAGCCTTTATCATAATGTCGATAACCACGCTTGATGCTCAATCTGTAGGCAAAGACAGCCAAACTTTAGCAGCGCAAAATGTAAAGCTAATTGCTGAATCTATTCTAAAAGCCAAAGAGAACAACGCCCCTATTAAGTGGATGAAACGCATTGCGCTAGAATTACTATTTATTGGATGTATTTGTTTGCTCTTGTTTGGTATAAACGTAGTTTTTCGAAAGTTCAAATATTTTTTAATCCGCAATGAGAATAAATATTTCAAAGGGATTTTAATCAAGAATTTTCACATTTTATCACCATCAAACCAGCTTTATTTTACCTTACGCATTATTGGAATCATTCGTACCATAGTTTTTATTTTTGTTATTTACCTCTCGTTACCCTTGCTATTTAGTGTGTTTCCATCAACTGTGGGGTACACAACGACGCTGATTCATTGGATTATGAAACCCGCCAAATTCGCCTTGGTGAGTTTTATTGACTTCCTACCTAATCTGTTTTCCATCATCGTTATTGTAGTATTGTTTCGCTATGCTCTAAAAATTATCAAATATTTTGTAGATGAAATCCAAAAAGAGAACATCAACATTGATGGGTTTTACAGCGATTGGGCTAAACCAACCTTTAACATTGTAAAAGTATTGTTGTATGCTTTTATGTTAGTCATTATTTTTCCGTACCTCCCAGGTTCTGAGTCGCCCATTTTCAAAGGAGTTACCGTATTTGTTGGTGTTTTGTTTTCTATTGGTTCTTCTAATGCTATTGCTAATATGGTGGCTGGATTAGTAATTACGTATATGCGTCCTTTTAAGATTGGAGATTTTATCAAGATTGGCGATGTAAACGGTGAGGTGATAGAAAAAACGGCCTTGGTAGTTAGGGTACGCACCCCAAAAATGGAAGATATTACTATTCCCAATGCCACTGTTTTATCGAGTTCCTCAATAAATTTTTCAGCCAATACGAGAACCAATACTAAGGGATTAGTGATTCATAGCACGGTTACGATTGGTTATGATGTACCTTGGCGTGAAGTGCATAAAGCCCTAATCGAAGCAGCAAATCGTACAGACTTGATTGAGAAAGAGCCCAAACCATTTGTATTACAAACCAGTTTGGATGATTTTTATGTTTCGTATGAAATCAATGCTTTTACCAAAGAAGCCACTAAGCAACCGCTCATTTACTCAAATTTACATCAAAACATTCAAGATTGTTTTAATGAAGCAGGCATCGAAATTATGTCACCGCATTATAAAGCCCTTCGCGATGGGAATCATACGACTATCCCAGAGTCCTACTTATCTAGAGATTATCAGCCGTCCGTTTTTCAAGTTAAAACTAAGGATGAATAGGGAATAATCTAAAATGAGTTCAATAGTTGTCTTTTTACATGTACTTTAACGAGTTTTTTTGTCATTCATCTAATTCTTTTTCTGAATTATTTTTATAAAATACTGTTTTTCAGTTAGTTATGATTTATTTTGTTTTTTTATAACAAATATCACTAAATGTGGGTATTGTGAATACTGATATTCTAGGGTAAATTTGTCAAGTATTAAAATTTAATTTTTGATTGAGTTTTAACTTTAAAACCTTAGAACTATGAAAAGTAACCAACCATTAAACCAAGAAGATTTAACCATTTTTACAAAATCTATTAATTCTAAATTAGAAGAAGGATTTATCTTAGAGGAAAGAAATGATGCATTACCTTTCGCTGTTTTATCTAAAAAGCCACAAAAGGTAGACCACAGATTAAACTTTAAATTATCTTGTATTACTTTAGGAATCTGGTCTATTGTTTGGCTTTATTTGAATCACATTTCAAAGGCTAAAAAGATTGTTGTTGGTCTAGATGAAGATGGAAATGTATTTCAAGAAAATTGCTATATGGGTTAGGTTTAATCAATTGCTTTATAAAAATTAGCCACGAATATTTGTACATAAGTACTTGATTCGTGGCTTTTTTAATGCGTTTTCAGTTTTACTATAGTTTATCTTTTAGGTATTTTGCTGTAACAGAGTTTTTATTTTTAACTACTTCTTCTGGTGTTCCAACGGCTAATACTTTTCCTCCGTTTTCTCCGCCTTCTGGACCTAAATCAATAATCCAATCGGCACATTTTATTAAATCCAAATTGTGTTCTATAACTAGTATAGAATGTCCTTTTTCAATCAAAGCGTTGAATGAAGTAAGTAATTTTTTGATGTCATGAAAATGAAGACCAGTAGTTGGTTCATCAAAAACAAACAAGGCTTTTTCTTTGGTGGCGCCTTTTACTAAAAAAGAAGCTAATTTTATACGTTGTGCTTCTCCACCAGATAAAGTTGAAGAGGATTGTCCTAACTGTACATAACCTAAACCAACATCCTGCAAAGGTTGCAGTTTTTGAATAATTTTATTTTGTTTGTGTTGAGTAAAAAAGGAAATGGCATCATCAATTGTCATTGTGAGTATATCGTGTATGCTCTTTTCCTCAAAAGTAACTTCTAAAATTTCTTTTTTGAATCGTTTCCCATTACATGTTTCACATGGTAATTGTACATCAGCCATAAAAACCATTTCTACGTTGATGGTTCCTTCACCTTTACAAGTTTCACATCGACCACCATCTACATTGAAAGAAAAATGCTTGGCTTGGTATCCTCTTACTTTTGATAATTTCTCTTTTGCAAATACATCGCGAATGTCATCATAAGCCTTGATATAGGTTACTGGGTTAGATCGGGAGCTCCTTCCAATTGGATTTTGATCAACATATTCGATATGTTTAATATGGGAAAATGAACCTTTCATTTCTGAAAATTGCCCTGCTTTTTCACCAATGTTTTCTAGCTTTTTTTGCATAGCAGGAAACAAAATCTTTTTGATTAAAGTACTTTTTCCGCTTCCAGATACGCCTGTAATAACGGTAAGTACATCTAATGGAAAGATGACATCTATATTTTGCAGGTTGTTTTCCCTTGCTCCAATTATTTCTATGTAATTCTTGTAAGCACGTCTTTTTTTAGGAGTTGCAATAGTTTTAATGCCACTTAAATAATTAGCTGTCAGCGAATCTGCTTTGAGGATTTCTGCGTACGTTCCTTGGGCTACTAAGTTTCCTCCCAAGGTTCCAGCTTCAGGACCAATATCAATAATCATATCGGCGGCTTTCATAATATCTTCATCATGCTCCACCACGATTACGGTATTGCCTAAATTGCGTAACGAAAGCAACACATTAATTAAACGTTCGGTATCTTTAGGATGCAAGCCTATACTGGGTTCATCTAAAATATACATGGACCCTACTAAACTGCTGCCAAGAGATGTGGCTAGATTAATTCGTTGTGATTCTCCACCTGATAAAGTTGCCGAGTTTCGGTTTAAGGTCAAATAATCCAATCCTACTTCGGTCAAAAAAGACAATCTATTATTAATTTCAATCAATAAACGTTTTGCAATTTGTTTTTCATATTCATCCAATTGAATTTCTTTGAAGAAATCGACTAGATTTTTTATTGGTAAATCAACAAGATCCGATACTGTCTTTTGGTTTATCTTGACATAGGATGCTTCTGGACGAAGGCGTTTTCCTTTGCATGTAGGGCATTTGGTTTTACCTCTATAACGAGAAAGCATCACCCTATTTTGAATTTTATAATTTTTTTCTTCTAATTCTTTGAAAAAATCATTGAGCCCCTGAAAATATTGATTACCAGTCCATAATAACTCTTTTTGTTCTTCGCTGAGTTGAAAATAAGGTTTGTGAATTGGAAAATCAAATTTGTATGCGGTTTTGACAAGCTCATCTCTAAACCAACTCATACTTTCTCCTCGCCAAGGGTAAATGGCATTTTCAAAAATAGAAAGTGTGGTGTTAGGAATAACAAGTTCTGAATCTATCCCGATAATGTTTCCGTAACCTTCACAAGAGGGACAAGCGCCATAGGGATTATTAAAGCTAAATAGATGAACATTTGGTTCTAAAAACGTAATGCCGTCCAACTCAAAATTATTAGAAAAGCTAAAACGATTATTTTGGTTGAGTTCTTGTAAAAAGCATTCTCCTTTTCCTTCATAAAAAGCAGTTTGAATTGCATCTGCCAATCGATTGTAAAACTCTTCTTCATTCTTTACTACAATCCTGTCTATGATAAGTTCGATGGTTAATTTTTCTAACTCTTTCTCTTTTTTGTCGGCAATAGAAGTAATGAAATCGTCTAAACGAAGCATTTCATAATCGACAAGTACTCTTGCAAAGCCTTGTTGTTGTAGTATCTTTAATTTATCTTGTAGTTTCCGTCCTTCCTCTACATGTAAAGGTGCTAGGAGTAACCATTTAGTATCCAATTCTAATTCTTTAACACAATTGACCACATCTGTTACAGTGTTTTTCTTAACCTCTTGACCAGATATTGGAGAATAAGTTCTGCCAATTCTCGCATACAACAACTTGATATAGTCATAAATTTCTGTTGAGGTACCTACAGTTGAGCGGGCATTGGTTGTATTTACTTTCTGTTCTATAGCAATAGCTGGAGCAATCCCTTTGATGTATTCAACTTTGGGTTTATCCAATCGCCCTAAAAATTGTCGTGCATACGAAGATAAGCTTTCTACATATCGGCGTTGTCCTTCTGCATAAAGCGTATCAAAAGCCAAACTTGACTTTCCGGAGCCAGATAGTCCTGTAATCACGACCAATTTGTTTCTTGGAATTACAACATCCACGTTTTTTAGGTTGTGAACCTGAGCACCTTTAATGATGATATTTTGCTTTGGGTCTATAGTAGAAAGTTCAATCGGCATAGTAAAATGAATTTGCACAAAAGTAATCAATTTTGCCCTGTTTGTTGAGGTTGAACGAATCACAATTTTTAGCCATATTTGATTAAAAAAGGCGCTATGCTATTTGTTTTTTGTGTTGTGAATCTTTTGTTTCTGCCGATTTATTTAGAATTTATAATATTAAGTTATAGTTTTACATAAATAATTTAGCTATGCGATTACAAAAAGCAGTACTACTAGTAACACTATTTTCGGTCATCAAGTTTTTTGCTCAAGAATTGCCACCAATTGTAAAATATGCACCTAATATTTATGGTGCTGGCAATCAGAATTGGATGATTTCTCAGGACCAAAATCAATATTTATATTTTGCCAATAATGAGGGGTTACTCACTTTTGATGGTTCTAAATGGGATTTGTACCCATCACCAAATGAAACAATTATTCGTTCAGTAAAAGTAATTGGACAACGAATTTATACGGGCTGTTATATGGAATTTGGTTATTGGGTACGCAAAAAAAATGGACAATTGCACTATACCTCATTAAGCAAAAAGATTAAAAGTAAAATTCAAGAGGATGAGCAGTTTTGGAATATTTTGAATTATGACCAATGGATTATTTTTCAATCATTGAATAAAATTTTTATTTATGATTCTAAAAAAGAAACTTTTAGAGTAATTGCTCCCCAAAGCGGTATTTTGAAAGCTTATCGAACATCAAATGGGATATATTACCAGACCGTTTCTAATGGACTTTTTGAAATTGTTAGTGGAAATGAAAGTTTGGTTTCGAATGGCCCTGTACTGAAAAACAATAAAATCATCAATGTATTCGCCGTAGACCAAGGACTTTTGATACAAACACAATGGAATGGTTTTTATACCTTAATTAATCAGACCGTTTCTCGATTTGTAACCGAAGTTGACCATCAGCTAATTGCAAATAATATTTATAATAGTCAACAACTATCCAATGGAAGTTTTGCTGTTGGAACAGTTTCTAATGGTGTTTTTATAATTGATAAAAACGGAAAACTTCAGCATCATATTTCGCAAACCAAAGGATTGAGTAACAATACGGCTTTATCCTTGTTTGAAGATGCCGACAAAAATCTGTGGATTGGTTTAGACAACGGCATCAATTGTATCAATTTGCAATCTCCTATTAAAAGTTTTACTGATAATACAGGGATTTTGGGTACTGTTTATGCTACAAAACTTTTAGGAGGAAAGCTATATGTAGGGACCAATCAGGGGCTTTTTTATAAAAATTATTATTCTAATGAAGAGTTTAAGTTTATAAACGGAACTAAAGGACAAGTTTGGTCCTTGTTTGAATGGAATGGAGAATTGTTTTGTGGACATGATTCAGGAAGTTTTTTGATACAAGGAGGAACTGCCATTCCTATTTTTAAAAACTCCGGTACTTGGAAGTTTTGTCCTATTCCTAACAGAAAAGACCTTTTGTTGCAAGGCAATTATTATGGGATTTCGCTACTTCAAAAAATCAATAATCAATGGGTGTTTAAAAACAAAATAGCGGGTTTTGATTATTCAGCCAAAAGTTTTGAAATTACTAAAGGTCTTGAAGTATATATAAGCCACGAATACAAAGGTGTTTTTCGTTTACATTTGAATAAAGAATTGACAAAAACAGCTCCTTTTTACACCTATTCCAACCCTAAAAAAGGGAAAAATGCTAGTTTATCTCAATTCAACGGCTCAATTTATTATGCCTACAAGGAAGGAATTTTTAAGTTGAACCCCAAAACTAAGCAATTCATAAAAGACCCGTTATTGAGCGCTGTTTTTAGCAAAGATGAGTATACCTCAGGTCAAATGATTGTTGATTCTAATAGATTGTGGTTATTTACTAAGAACTATATTCATTATTTATCCTTAAGTAAATTGAGTAATCAATTAAAGGATAATGTAATTCCGATTCCAGCTTCATTAACGAACTCTATGTTGGGTTATGAGAATTGTACGCAACTCTCAAATTCTGTTTTCCTCATAGGAACAGTTGATGGTTACTATACTTTGAATTTGAATGATTTGAGTTTTAAAAATTATAAAGTTGCCATTACGAACATTGCAGTAAATCGTTTGAACGAAGGTTCTTATAACTATGCTATTCCGGAAGATGGAAAATTCAATTATAAACAAAACAATATTGCATTCAATTTTACGGTGCCTGAATACAATAAGTATATCAATGCCGAATATCAGTTTTTATTAGAAGGATTTCAAGAAGGGTGGAGTAAATGGAGTTCACGTTCTGCTGTTAATTTTAAAAATTTACCACCAGGAGACTATGTATTTAAAGTTAGAGCTAAATTTTCGAATACATTATTAGAAAATACAGCTATTTATTCTTTTACAGTTTTAAAACCGTGGTACCTTACGAATTTGGCTGTAATTATCTATTTAGTATTATTTGGTGTTTTGGTATTCTATATTCATAGAGCTTACAAAAATTTTTATGAAAAGCAAGAAGCCAAATTAATCGAAGAAAACAACCTTTTATTAGAAATTAAAGAATTAGAAAACGAACAAGAGTTAATGCGCTTACGCAATGAACAACTTTCACAAGACGTAGATTCAAAAAGTCGTGAATTGGCAGTTTCTACAATGAGTTTGAATAGCAAAAATGAATTATTGGCTTTTATTAAAGAAGATTTAAAGAAAACAGCACAGAGCGAAACCTCGAATATTAAATCTGTAATTTCTACCATTAATAAAAACATAACCGAAGAGGATTCTTGGAAAGTGTTTAGAGAAGCATTTGATAGTGTCGATAAAGATTTTCTAAAGAGGGTAAAACAATTGCATTCCTCCCTTACTCCAAATGATTTGCGCCTATGTGCTTATTTAAGAATGAATCTTTCTTCTAAAGAAATAGCTCCATTACTTAACATTTCGGTCCGAAGTGTAGAAATAAAAAGATATCGTTTGCGTAAAAAAATGGATTTACCACATGAACAAGGGCTTGTAGAATACATTTTAACCGTATAGTTTTTATAAAAAAGCGACTTTTTACCTATACAACACCACAACATTTGTATTGTTTGTGGTGTTTTTTATTTTTTTTAAGAACAAGTTCCAATGTGTATTTCTTAATAAACACGCTTGTTTTTTGCTGTTTACTTAAATAAAAGCCATTTTTTTTGTTTTGTATGTTTTTTGTAGAGGTTCCTTTTTAACTATCACGTTGTAGTTGTAGTAATTTTAGGATTCAATACAAAACCAAAATATTATGAAATCTAAACTAGTAGTAATTGCATTCATTTTGCTGGCCTCTTTGGGTTATGCACAAACGAATGAAATCAATGGAAAGGTAATCGATACCAAATCCGGCTCCTCACTTCCGGGTGTAAATGTGAGGGTAAAAAATGGAACACAAAGTGCTTCAACAGACTTTGATGGAAGCTTTAAGTTGAGCAAGGTTCCAACTAATGCTGTACTCGTTTTTAGTTATGTAGGTTATTTAGATACTCAAGTAACTGTTAAAGGAAGTGAGTCATTGGTAGTAAAAATGGAAGAAGAAGCAAGTCAACTTAAAGAAATTGTAGTTATTGGTTACGGAAGCCAAAAGAAAAGAGAGGTAACAGGAGCTGTTTCGGTTCTGGATGCCAAAGCTTTGGATGTTATTAAGCCAATTAAGGTTGAACAAGCACTTCAAGGAACTATTTCTGGGGTAAATGTTACGACTCAGTCGGGTTCGCCGGGTGCCGCTTTAGATATCCGTATACGTGGTATTGCTACCAATGGTGAAAATAGACCTCTTACTATTATTGATGGCTATGTTGGAGAATTAGGACTGCTCAATCCTAATGATATCGAAACCATTACTGTTTTGAAAGATGCACAAGCTGCCATTTATGGAACTATTGGTGCTAATGGGGTGATTTTGATTACTACCAAGACAGGAAAAAAGAACGCCAAAACTAAGGTAAGCTTTAATACTTATGTAGGTTTTCAAGAAACATCAAGAACATTGCCTACTTTAAACGCTACAGAGTATGCTTTGTTATTGAATGAAAGTTATGCAAATGGTGGTCAAACTATTCCTTATCCAAATGTTTCAGGTTTAGGAAAAGGAACCAATTGGCAAAAAGAAGTATTCAGTACAGGAGTTCCTATTATCAATCATGATATTTCCATAACTGGTGGTTCTGAAAAAGTAACTTATGCTGTTAGTGGTTCTCACTTGGACCAAGAAGGTATTGTTGGTGCTGATAAATCGGGTTTTTTAAGAAACACTGCTAGAGTTGCTCTAGGTGCAGATTTAAGCGATAAATTGAAAATGAAAACGAATGTTATCTATACTTACTTTAATAGAAAAACATTAAATGAAAATGGATTGGGTTCAGTTTTATTCAATGCATTGAATACCCCCGCAACTTTAACACCTTATGATGCGAATGGTAATTTTACTTTAGTGCCAAGTACTGCAGGATTAGGTACTGAAATTATTAACCCATTAGCTCAAATTGAGAACACATACAATGACTATAATTTCAAGAAATTGAATGGTAATTTTGGATTGGATTATAAATTGTTTGATGGATTTGTTCTTTCGAGCACTATTGGTTTTAATACATCGAATAGTGAATCTAAAAATTTTGCTAAACAAATCAGCTACGGGGGTAAAGTTTTTGATGTACAGCGAAGTTCAGTAACTCAGGGTACTGTAAACGACAATGATTTTACATTTGATATTTTTGGAACGTATACTAAAAAAATTGGTGAAGATCACAATATTGTTGGTGTTATCGGAAATACAATTTACAAGCAATGGGGAAATGGTCTTTTTGCAACTGGGTTTGATGTGCCAAATAACTCATGGAATTTCGCTGATATATCACTAACTACAGGAACGTTAGATGCTAAAACTAACAGTTCTTATGTATATGATGAAAGAAGGCTTTCTTATTTTGGTAGAATTCAATATGACTACAAAGGAAGGTATTTATTGTCTGCAATGCTTAGACGTGATGCTTCGACTAAGTTTGGGCCTGGAAATAAAGTTGGTTATTTCCCATCATTTACCGCAGGTTGGATTGTTTCAGATGAACCTTTTTATGGAGAATCCAAAACACTTAATTTCATGAAATTAAGAGCTAGTTATGGTACTTTAGGGAATGACCAAATAAGAAATAATGGATATTTAGGTTTACTTGCTGGAGAAGCTACTTATGTTTTTGATAACGCTCTAGTAAATGGTACAGCAACAGGTCAATTGCCAAACCCGTTTGTGAAATGGGAGGAAGCTAAGAAATTTGATGTTGGTTTGGATCTAAAACTATTCGACAGTAAGTTATCCATTACTACCGATTATTTTATCGATACTAGAGCTGACCTATTAATTGGAGATATTCCTGTTTCGGGTATTAATGGTGTATTTGCTCCAGGAGCTAGTTCACCGACCATTAATGCCGGTAGTGTAAGAAATTCAGGTCTTGAATTTGCCATAGATTATAAGCATACCTTTGAAAATGAATTTTCATTAAGTTTAGGGTATAATGTGACTTTCCTTAAAAATAAAGTTTTAGAAGTAAATAATGGTACAGGATTTATTGAAGGAGGCTCTTTTGGAGTAGGACAACCCGCTCCATCAAGAATGGAAGTTGGGAAACCAATTGGATATTTCTTTGGCTATAAAACAGATGGAATTTTTCAAAATCAAGCAGAAATTGATGCGCATCCATCACAACTTGCTTTAGGAGCAAATGCAGCACCTGGTGATATAAGATATGTTGATGTAAATGGTGACGGTATTATCAATGCTAATGATAGAACCAATATTGGGGATCCAATTCCAGCAGCCACAATGGGTTTCAATATGCAATTGAATTATAAGAACCTAGATTTTGCTGTTTACACTTTTGCTTCTGTTGGAAATGATATGGTTCGCAACTACGAAAGAACTTTATCTGACGCTAATCGATTGAATTATGTTTTGGATCGTTGGACAGGCGAGGGGTCTACCAATACTACTCCTCGTGTAACTACAGGAGCGACCGCAAATAATGTATTCTCAGATTATTTTGTAGAAGATGCTTCTTACATCCGAATTCAAAATGTTCAATTGGGATACACCTTGAGTCCTACAGTTTCTGAAAAAATTGGAGTGTCAAAATTCAGAATATATACAGGGGTAAACAATTTATATACGTTTACTAAATACAAAGGTTACGATCCAGGGGCATCAAATGGTGCGCCAATAGGTGGAGGAATTGATTATGGATTTTATCCAATTCCAAGAACTTATTTGTTTGGACTAAACATTAATTTTTAATTGCAATTACAATGAAAAAGTATCTTTTTTTTACGATAGCAACCGTATTTGTTACCACACTTACAGTTACCTCTTGTTCGGATGATTTTGTAGATCGTTCCCCTGAATACTCTATAGATTCGGAAAATTATTTTAATTCTAAGGATGATTATGACAAAGCACTAGTAGCTGCTTACGATTTATTACAATCTTCCTATTTAAATGTTTTATTAGGTGAAATAGCCTCAGATAATACTTTAGCTGGTGGTGAAAGTCCAACGGATGTAATCGGTTTTCAACAAGTTGACGATATGATTCATACACCAGTAAATAGTAATTTACGTGATTTATGGAACTGGATGTTTGCTGGGGTTCAAAGAGCCAATTATATTTTAGAGTTCAAAGACAAAACTGATTTTTCAGGTAAAAATCAAATTATTGCTGAAGCTCGTTTTCTTCGTGCTTACTATCAGTTTGAATTGGTAAAATGGTTTGGAGGGATTCCGATGAAAGGTGACGCTCGCTTCAAAATTGGTGATGAAAAAACAATCAAAAGAGCGACAGTTCAAGAAGTATATGCTTCTATTGAAGCGGATTTGATTTATGCTTCGGCTAATTTGGCTGCTGTTCCTTCTCAAAAAGGTCGTGCTACCAAAGGTGCAGCATTGGCTTTGCTTGGAAAAGCGTATTTGTATCAAAATAAATTCACGCAAGCAGCAACTACTTTGGAAAGCGTTATTACTGCTAATACTTATTCATTAGTTACAGACTATAATTCTATTTTTGAAGAAGCTGGTGAAAACAATGCAGAATCTGTTTTTGAGGTTCAATATACAGATATTGAAGGAGCTGGATTTGGATGTTTACAATGTAGTGAAGGGAATGTAGCAGTTGGGTTTAATGGTATTAGAAACTATTCAGGTAGTGTTTTTTCTCCAGGATTTAGTTTTAATGTACCAACAAAAGAAGCTGCTGATGCATTCGAAATTGGTGACAGAAGAAAAGATGTAGCCATCCTTGATATTGAGGCTTGGGCAGTTAGTACTAGTGCTACTTTTGGTAAAGGAAACGAACACACAGGTTATTTCAATAGAAAATATTTACCAAGAAAAAGAAGTGCGAATGCTGCAGGAGATTTGAATTTGACTAATCCAAACAACTACAGAGCCATTCGTTATGCTGATGTGTTGCTGATGGCAGCTGAAGCTTACAGCCGAGGTGGAATTGATGATGCTAAAGCTAGATTGTATTTGAATCAAGTACGTCGTCGTGCTTTTGGTGATACCAATCATGATATTACCGCTTCTGGAGCAGCTTTGACGGACTTTGTTTTGGCAGAAAGAAGAGTAGAACTTTTGGGTGAAGGACATCGTTTCTTTGACTTGGTGAGAACTGGTAAAGCAGCTGGAAAAATCCCAGGATTTACTGCTGGTAAAAACGAATTATTCCCTTTACCTATTGAAGAAATTCAATTTTCAAATGGAAATTGGCAACAAAACCCTGGATACTAAAATATAAAAACGATGAAAAAAATAGTTTATATACTAAGCATGTTAGCACTTATTTTGATAGTAAGTTGTACTAACGAAAATGACCTTATAGATGTTAGTAGTGTCAACGCTCCTGGTAATATATCTGCGTTAACTACAGTTACACAAGATAATACAGGAAAAGTAACTTTCTTGCCAAGAGGTGAAGGGGTTACTCGATATGAAATTTTTTATGGTGATGGAACAACTACTCCTGGATACGTTTCCCCAGGTGGTACTGTAGATCATATTTATAAAGAAGGTGTTTACGATGCCAAAATTGTTGGAACTACTATTGACGGAAAAAGAACCGAAGTAATTCAAAAAGTAGTTGTTGCTTTTAGAGCACCAGAAAAATTGGTTGTTACTATAGAAAATGATTTGCAAGTTTCTAAAAAAGTTACTGTGAAAGCCACAGCTGATTTTGCTTTATTCTATGATGTTTATTTTGGAGAAGCAGGAAAACCGGATCCTATTTCGGCAAATAATGGGGAATCAGTTTCATATATTTATGATCAACCAGGAGTATACAAAATTCGTGTGGTTTCTAAAAGTGCTGCCATACAAACAACGGAATATTCAGTAGATTTTACGGTTACTGTTGTGAACAAACCTTTTACTTCAGCACCAACACCACCTAACAGACAAGCTACTGATGTAATTTCTCTTTACGGATCTAAATATACCAATGTAGCAGGAACTAATTTCTTCCCAGATTGGGGACAAGCAGGTCAAGGTAGTAGTTGGACGGAGTTTGATTTGAATGGAGATAAGATGTTAAACTATATCAACTTGAGTTACCAAGGAATTGCTTTAGCTGATGGAACAACTATCGATGTTTCAGGAATGGAATACATTCATATGGATGTTTGGACAGCTGATTTGGCAAAAATTGAAACCTCATTGATTAGTAAAACTAATGGTGAGAAACCTGTAGTGAAAGATCTTGTAGCCAATCAATGGACAAGTATTGATATTCCAATTTCAGCATTTACAAGCCAAGGATTGACAGTAGCAGATATTTTTCAGTTGAAATTTGTTGGAACGCCATGGGCAAAAGGTTCAGTATTTATAGATAATATTTATTTCTATAAAGCACCTACACAAACTATTCAAATGCCTATTGATTTTGAAGCCAGTATAACTTATGCTTGGAGTGGTTTTGGTGCTTCAGATTTTGGAGCGATTCCAGCTTCTGTAGTTAATAATCCAGATAAAACAGGAGCAAATGTATCCAATAAAGTGGTTAAAATAGATAAACCATCTGGAGCACAAGTTTGGGCAGGAGCTAGTTTAAATCTTGATTCTACTGTAGATTTTACAAAAGGAACCAAAGTAAAAGTGACTGTTTGGTCGCCAAAAGTTGGTGCTAAAATTTTATTCAAGATGGAAGATTCTACATCACCAAAAGATGGCAATGGGAATCCAACAATTTTTGTTGAGGTTGAAGCGACTACTACAGTAGCTAATGCATGGCAAGTACTAACATTTGATCTTACTACTTTCGGAGCATTTAGTACGTCTAATAAATATGACAGAGTGATTTTATTCCCTGATTTTGGTGTGAATGGAACAGGTACTACTTATTACTTTGACGACATCAAACAATCCAACTAAAACTATTCAAAAATGAAAAATATTTTAAAATATATAACAGCTGCCTTTTTACTGTTACTCATGGTAAATTGTCAGGACGATAATGTAGAGTTTGGCTCTTTGGATACTCCTACGAATTTAGCTGTAAAAGTAGATATCGTAGGTAAATCTGCTACTGCTCCCAACGGAGACGGGTCAGGAAAAGTGCTTTTTACAGCTACTGCTGACAATGCAATTTCCTACAAATACATTTTTAGTGATGGAACTTCTCAAAATGCTCCAAGTGGTATTTTTGAAAAAGGCTTTGCTAAACCTGGAACGAATACTTACACCGTAACCGTATTAGCGAGCGGAAAAGGAGGTATCACGACCAATACTACTGTTGAGGTTACTGTGTTTAGTAATTTCAAAGATGAAGAAGCTGTGAAATTCTTAACTGGTGGTTCATCTAAAAAATGGTATTGGGCTCAATCTGAAGTAGGTCATTTGGGCGTTGGTCCAAATACTTCACATACTGATGCTCAATTTGGAACTCAAAACTACTATCCATCGTTCTATGGTGCCGCAGCTAATGAAAAAGCATCTACTTGTTTATACAATAGTGTGATGACATTTTCTGTTGCAGGAGATCAATTGAAATTTAATTTGGATAACCAAGGGCAAACTTACTATAATGCTGCTTTTATTGGTGGAGGAAATGATGACTGTAGAGCTTTAGACACAAGTGGACAAAAAACGGTTATTTTGAGTCCATCGGAGTCTTTTGTAACCAAAAATCCAAACGCTGCTACTCAAACTCGAGGTACCTTGATGACTATTTCTGATAACGGATTTATGGGGTATTACATTGGTACTAGTTCTTATGAAATCATTTCTATTACGGATAATCGTATGGTAGTTAGAGCGGTAATGGGAGGTAATGATTTCTTAGCTTGGTATCATACTTTTACAACTACACCTCCTGGACAAGCTACAGGACCTACTGATTATACTAACTTAGTTTGGTCTGATGAGTTCAACACTGATGGAGCTCCAGATGCAACCAAATGGGGCTTTGATTTAGGTGCTGGCGGTTGGGGTAATAATGAATCTCAAACCTATACAAATAGCGCTTCGAATGTAGTTGTTCAAGGTGGAGTATTGAAAATTACAGCGAAAAAAGAAGGTTCTACTTATACATCAGCACGTTTAAAATCTGAGGACAAATATGAGTTCACCTATGGCAAAATTGAATTTAGAGCTAAATTGCCTGCTGGTGGCGGAACATGGCCTGCGGTTTGGTCTTTAGGGCAAGATTACAAAACAAATTCTTGGCCTGCTTGTGGTGAAATCGATTTTATGGAACATGTAGGAAACTCACAGAATGTAATTCACGGTTCCTTGCATTATCCTGGGAATTCTGGTGGAAATGCGAATACAGCTAGTACTACAATTACTAATGCTTCCACAGAATTTCATGTGTATAAAACCATTTGGACCCCATCGTCAATAAAGTTTTATGTAGATGATAAATTATTTCATTCATTTGCAAACAGCAACACAGTGCCATTCAATAAAGACTTTTTCTTGATTATGAATGTGGCTATGGGTGGAAATTTTGGAGGAACAATTGACCCAGCCTTTACGCAATCTACTATGGAAGTGGATTACATTAGAGTGTACCAATAATTTAAAATACTAATACCAATAGAAGATTGATTCACAATCAATCTTCTATTTTTTAACAGCGAGCTTATGATACTCACAAAGAAAAAACAACTTGTAATGGCTTTAGTTATTGCAGGTTTACACCTCGGTTCTGTAACTGCTCAAACTAAACCCGTGGCATCTGCAGTTATCTTGGATAAAAAAGTTACTTCTTTATTAAAGAAAATGACTTTGGAGGAAAAAGTTGGACAGTTAAACCAATACAATGGTTTTTGGGATGTTACTGGTCCTTCACCAAAAGAAGGTCAAGCCGCTAAAAAATACGAAAATTTAAAGAAAGGATTAGTAGGTTCGATGCTCAATGTAAAAGGAGTAAAAGAAGTTCGAACGCTACAAAAAATTGCCGTAGAACAAACCCGATTGGGTATTCCTTTGTTATTTGGTTTTGACGTAATTCACGGCTATAAGACTATCAGTCCAATTCCGTTGGCCGAATCGGCGAGTTGGGACTTACAAGCCATTCAGCAATCGGCAGCTATGGCGGCAGAAGAAGCTGGAGCTGTTGGAATCAACTGGACATTTGCACCAATGGTAGATGTTTCTCGCGATGCACGTTGGGGTAGAGTAATGGAAGGTGCTGGCGAAGACCCATATCTTGGAAGTTTGATTGCCAAAGCTAGAGTAGTTGGTTTTCAAGGAGATTTTAGTAGCAACAAAAACATTTTGGCTTGTGCTAAACATTTTGCTGGTTATGCTTTTGCCGAAGCTGGTAGAGATTATAACACAGTCGATATTGGCGAATCTACGTTACAAAATATAGTTTTTCCACCTTTTAAGGCTGCAGTCGATGCTGGAGTAAGAACGTTTATGAATTCTTTCAACGAATTGGATGGAATTCCTGCAACAGGTAATGCCTATTTGCAACGAAAAATCTTAAAAGGAGACTGGGGATTTCAAGGTTTTATGGTGTCTGACTGGGGTTCTATTATGGAAATGCAAGCGCACGGTTATGCAAAAGATTTAAAACACGCTGCCGAGTTGGCAATCAATGCAGGTTCTGATATGGATATGGAATCTAGTGCTTATGTAGAGCATTTGGTTCAGCTTGTTCGCGAAGGAAAAGTGAAAGAAAGCACCATCGATGAAGCTGTAAAACGTATACTTAGAACCAAATTTGTTTTAGGTTTATTCGATAATCCTTATAAATATTGCAATGAGGAATATGAAAAAGCAACTGTAGGTAAACCTGAATTCCATCAACAGGTTTTAGAAATGGCTAAAAAATCAATTGTATTGTTAAAAAACAAAGATGAGATTTTACCACTTAAGAAATCAGGTCAAAAAATAGCGTTAATCGGTGCACTTGCGGCAGATAAAACTAGTCCATTGGGTAGTTGGCGTATTGCAGCCGATGACAATACCGCAGTTTCTGTTTTAGAAGGATTACAGGCATACAAAGACAATCAGTTGACCTATGCCAAAGGAGCCGATGTAGCTTTAGGGGAACCTAAATTTGTTTTTGAAACCAAAATCAATACTACAGACAAAAGCGGTTTTGAAGAGGCAATTACTGCTGCCAAAAATGCGGATGTCGTGGTAATGGTTCTTGGAGAACACGGTTTGCAATCTGGCGAAGGACGCAGTAGAACTGATATTGGTTTGCCAGGCGTGCAACAAGAATTGCTTGAGGCGGTTTATGCCGTAAATCCAAAAATTGTTTTAGTCTTAAATAATGGACGTCCACTGGCTTTACCTTGGGCAGACGAACATATTCCAGCTATTGTTGAAGCTTGGCAATTAGGAACACAAAGCGGTAACGCAATTGCTCAAGTTTTATATGGCGATTACAATCCTAGCGGAAAATTACCAATGACGTTTCCTCGAAATGTAGCTCAAGTTCCTATTTACTATAATCATAAAAACACTGGTAGACCTTCTTCAAATGAACCAGAAAGTGTTTTTTGGTCGCATTATATCGATGAAAAAAACACGCCTCTTTATCCATTTGGTTACGGATTGAGTTATTCCAAATTTGACTATTCAGATTTGAAATTATCATCTCCTTCATTTACAACAAACGGTAAAATTGAAGTTTCAGTTACGGTTACCAATTCTGGTAAAGTGGCTGGTAAAGAAGTGGTTCAAATGTATATCAGGGATTTATTTGCAAGTGTTACGCGACCTGTTTTAGAATTGAAAGGATTTGAAATGATAGAGTTGCAACCCAATGAATCCAAAAAAGTAGTTTTTACGATTGATGAAAAAACAATCGAATTCTATACTGCCAATGCAAAATGGGAAGCTGAAGCTGGTGATTTCAAAGTATTTGTTGGCGGAAGTTCAGCACAAACGTTACAGGCAGATTTTCAATTTGCCCAATAATAAAGGAGTTAGTAGTTGGTTTAACTTGTATTTCGTTTTCATTACTGCTGCAAGATGAATTAATTTTTAATGGTGTTTTTTTTTTACTTCGAACGTATACTCTTTAATGAGGATACCTGAAAAAAATTAGAAATACAAGTTTAAATCAACGCTTTATATTTTATGATTTACCCTCTCTCTGGGTAAAACAATAACGAATTAATTTTTAGGGATGAAAAAGTATATAATACTAATAGTAGGAGTGGTGAGTTGTAGTTTCGCTCAGCAAACGCAACGAAAACTTGTCTGGGAAGAAAATTTTAACGGAAAAACCCTTGACGAAAAAGTTTGGAATATCGAAATTGGCGATGGTTGTCCTAATTGCGGTTGGGGAAACAACGAACGACAATTGTACACCGATTCGAATCACGCGATTGAGAAAGGGAATTTGGTAATTAAAGCTAAAAAAGAAGGCAATAAATACACTTCGACTAGAATCAACACCAAAAGCAAAAAAGAGTTCCAATACGGACGATTTGAGATTAGAGCCAAATTACCTGTGGCCAATGGTTTATGGCCTGCCTTCTGGATGTTGGGTTCTAACTTCAAAGAAGCAGGTTGGCCAAAATGCGGTGAAATTGATATTTTGGAGTACGTAGGCCGTGAACCTCACGTTATTTTCAATTCATTGCATACACAAGACAGTCACGGTAACACCATAAATACCAAGAAAACTACGATTCCAGATATCGAAAAAGGCTTTCATTTGTATGCTATCGATTGGGATAAGGACAAAATTGCTTTCTATGTAGACAATCAATTAACCTACACTTTTCAACCCAAAGAAAAGAATGAAAACACTTGGCCGTACAATCAACCGTTTTATTTCCTAGCCAATTTGGCAATAGGAGGTAATTTTGGTGGACAAATAGTAGACGATGCGGCACTTCCGGATTATTTTTATATTGATTACATCAAAGTATATCAATAATTTTTTAAGAAATAACTTTTTCCAAAAACAAGTTATATCCAAAAATGCTGAACGAGGAAAGCCTGGTTTTATTTTTAAGAATTCAGGCTTTTTTCTATTATTTATTTAACGATAGTTCTTAATTTTTGCACTTTTTATTTGTTTATTAGGATAAAAATTTGTTAAATTTGACCATTAACTAACCAAAACCAATAAAGCCTATAGTTCAAAACTACTTTTTAGAGAATTTCCCCAAATTTAAAACTAAACTAAAAGGTAAGACTATGGCTGCTAAACAATTCACCGACGCGTATTTAGTTCAAGAGTATGTTTCTGGTAACGAAAAAGCACTAGAACTATTAATCAAACGTCACGAATCCAAAATCTTTGGATTCATTTATTCTAAAATTCCAGATCGTGATGTAGCGAATGATATTTTTCAAGATACATTCATCAAAGTAATCCGTACCTTAAAATCTACTTCGTATAACGAAGAAGGCAAGTTTTTACCTTGGGTAATGCGTATTGCGCACAATCTCATTATTGATCATTTTAGAAAAAACAAAAAAATGCCACTTTACAGAGAGACCGAAGATTTTTCGATTTTTTCCGTAATGTCCGATGATTCGCTAACTATCGAGAATCAATTGGTAGCTTCCCAAGTCGAAATGGATCTTCGTCGCATCATAAACGAATTACCCGATGATCAAAAAGAAGTGGTAATGATGCGTATGTACCAAGATATGAGTTTCAAGGAAATCTCAGAAGTAACAGGGGTTAGCATCAATACCGCCTTAGGAAGAATGCGATATGCTTTGCTTAATTTGAGAAAAGTTATCGACAAACATCAAATTATTTTAACGAATTGATACTAAAAGGTAAAATTTGCCGTTGTACTTTGATTATCAGTATAATCACTAATTATATTCATTGTATATGGCCAAAATTTACTCTAAAAAAAATGCAGTTTCAAAAGAATTAAAACCAAAAAAAGAAGTAGTTTCTTTTCTTTTAAATTATTCCAAAACATTAACTGTCCTAAAAACAAAGACTAGCAGTTTTGAAATTATATCCAATTAGGAATTGCATCAGCACTTTTTTAGCACTTCACTAAAAAAAGCAAGCCCAAAATCATTCTCGATTTTGGGCTTTTTTATATTTTTTTGCCAAGTTATTTACTTCCCTTTATAATAGTCGTCAATAACAGATTTTCGACCAATTGTTTTGGTGATAATATCTTTCTCGATATCCCAACCTCTCGCCGGCGAATATTCTCTGCCATACCAAATAATTTGCAGGTGCAAGTCGTTCCAAAGCTCTTCAGGAAACAATCGCTTGGCATCTTTTTCAGTCTGAACTACATTCTTTCCGTTGGTTAAATTCCAGCGATACATCAACCGATGAATGTGCGTGTCAACCGGAAAAGCAGGTACACCAAAAGCTTGGGACATCACTACACTAGCCGTTTTGTGTCCCACAGCAGGCAATTCCTCTAGCGCTTCAAAACTCTGTGGCACCTGACCATTATGCTTCTCAATTAAAATCTCAGACAAACCATAAATTCCCTTTGATTTCATAGGCGACAAACCACACGGACGAATGATTTCTTTAATCTCCTCTACCGATAATTTCACCATATCATACGGATTATCCGCTTTGGCAAAAAGCAGCGGTGTAATTTGGTTTACCCGCACATCTGTGCATTGTGCTGAAAGCAAAACAGCAACTAATAAAGTATAAGGGTCCTTATGATCTAAGGGAATCGGAATCGTTGGGTAGAATTCTTTTAACGTATTTATAACAAATGTTACGCGCTCCTGTTTGGTCATTTTACTACTTTTATAAAAGGTAAAAATAGCCTATTTTTTATAATGTGCCTAATCCAGCTGTACGTTACAAGTCCTCCTTCAAAACTGTATTTTTCTAAGACAAAAAAGGAGCTTCCGTTGGTCGCTCTTTTTTATCAAGAAAAAATAACAGTTTTTCAGTCCGGGCTTTCCACTACCATCTGGGGCATAACGCATTTCTTTAACGATTACGAATAGCTAAAACAAATCATAAATCAGAAGGCAGAAGGCAGAAAGTAGAAAGTAGAAGTCATCAACAACAACTTTAAACTTTTAACAATAAACAATCAACAACAAACCACAAACCACAAAAAAAACAACCTTAAACCATAAACCATAAACAACAATTTTAAACAATAAACCACAAACCATAAAAAAGTTATGACCACATTACAAAAAGGAGACCAAGCTCCATCATTTTCAGGAGTTGACCAAGACGGAAAAACACATCAATTAGCAGATTATGCTGGAAAGAAACTAGTTGTTTTTTTCTACCCAAAAGCAAATACGCCAGGTTGCACTGCCGAGGCTTGTGATTTAAGAGATAATTACGCCCGATTTGAAGCGCAAAACTATGCGTTACTTGGTGTTAGTGCCGATAGTGCCAAAGCGCAAGCTAAATTCAAAGACAAATACGAATTTCCATTCCCATTATTGGCAGACGAAGACAAATCTGTGATTCAAGCTTTTGGCGTTTGGGGACCTAAAAAGTTTATGGGAAAAGAATACGATGGCATTCATCGAACTACTTTTGTCATCGATGAAAAAGGAATCATAGAAGAAGTAATCACCGACGTAAAAACAAAAGTACACGCGTCACAGATTTTGAAATAAGAACAAATTTAGTTGTAGCTAACAAGCCAAATGATCAGTGTCATTTGGCTTACTTGTTTTGTTCAGATTCTATTTACGACTTCTTTGAATGCGTTTTTTTTCTCCATTAATTGCTATTTCTATATTCGTTTGGAGTAGCACCCACACGTTGCTTAAAGAAACGCGAAAAATGCTGAGGGTATTTAAACCCCAGTTCATACGCGATTTCATTTACGCTTAAGTGGTCTTCCAAAATCCTATTTTTAGCAAGAGTAATAATTTTATTTTGGATGTATTCTTGTGCTGACTTCCCCGTTTCTTTTTTTATCAAATCCCCAAAGTAGTTCGCCGATAAATGAAGTTCATCTGCACAATAAGCCACAGACGGAAAACCAATACTAGTGGGTTTATCCGAAGAAAAATAGGTATTTAATAGGGTTTCAAATTTTTCTAAAATGCCACGATTTACATTTTCTCGGGTTATGAATTGACGATCATAAAAACGATCACAATAATTCAGAAACAATGCTATGTTCGAGGCGATGAGCTTTTTGCTATGTTTATCAACTCCAAGCTGAAGTTCGTACTCAATTTTTGAAAAGCTATCCAATACAATTTGTCTTTCTTTTTCGGATAAATGCAGGGCCTCATTGACTTTATAACTAAAAAAAGTATGCTCAGTATTATTTTTAAGCAAAGAAGTTCCGTGCAATAAGTCAGGGTGAAATACTAAAGCATATCCTTTGGGTTGGTATACTTTGCCATCGGTTTCTATCTCCATAACCTGTCCTGGCGCTACAAAAACCAATGTGCCTTCTTGGTAGTCATAATAATTACAACCATAACGCAAATCACCACATTTGATATCTTTTAAGAAAATGCAATAAAAACCATAGTAAATTTTTACACTCTTTTCTCCTTCCCAAGACCTTTCGTTAGCTTTTGAAAAATCAATAACACTAATCAAAGGGTGTAAAGTTGGATTGTTATTAAAGGTGTTGTACTCACTAATCGTGTTGAATTGAACTACTTTGTGCATAATAGTTTTATTTTGAACTACAAATTTATGTATTTACTGAAGTCATTGGGAGATAACTTGTTGTAATAAGTAATATTGGTAGTATTTTCAGTAATCTATATACCAATACCTTGGATTTCAGGATGGAAATTTGTTACCAAGTTAAAATTAAAAGGTTAAATTAATTCTAGTAAACAATTAAATGAGGAGCGATGCCTTAATGAGTTCTTGTAGACATGAAGTGTATTAGTTAATTGTCATTAGCAATTTGAATCTAATAAATCATAAATTAAAATGAATATGAAAAAAGTAGTAATAAGTTTTCTTGTCATAATTTGTTTTCAATTTTCTTTGGCACAAGACAATAAGTCAAATACTAATGCCAAAACCTATTCAGCAATAGCACAAGAAATTTTGGACCTTTCTAAGCAAAAGTGGCTATGGATGGCAGATAAAAATGTAGAGAAGTTAAAACCTTTGTTTGACGATAAGTCAAAGTTTGTTCATATGAGTGGTACGTGGAATAAAGAGGAAGAATTGGATGTGATTAAAACCGGGAGAATTTGGTACAAAACAGCTAAAATTCACGATGCAACAGTGGAATTTTTTCATAAAACGGCAATTGTTTGGAATCGAATTACCCTTGAGGCTATCGTCAGAGGAAGCGAAGTGACCACGGAATTTACAGTTACAGAAGTTTATCAAAAAAAAGGCAAAAACTGGAAACTTTTGGCGTTAACATTCAGCAGTGTTCGAGATACACATCAAATTCAGAAATAGAAAAATAAAAATACTAACTAACAATTATTCAAATGATGAAAAAAACAATTTTCGGATTACTGATGTTTATGCTATTTGCAAGCAATTCTTATGCGCAAAATGCTAGTGGGGCAGAACAAGAAATAATAACACTTTCCAAGCAAAAGTGGCAATGGATGGCCGATAAAAATGTAGACAAACTCGAACCTTTGTTTGATGACAAATCGGTTTTTGTTCATATGGGAGGAAGTTGGGGCAAAACACAAGAAATCAATGTAATTAAAAGTGGAGGAATCCATTATAAAAAAGCCGATATTTTGGAAGTTACGGTAAACATCATTGGAAATACAGCCATACTTTTAAACAAAATTACCTTATTGGCCGTGGTAGGAGGCAATGAAGTAACGAACCCATTTATCGTAACCGAAGTGTATGTAAAAGAAAATACTACTTGGAAATTAGGTTCGTTATCTTTTACTAAATTGCTAGGACCTTAATACCAAAAAAGAGCGCTATGAAATGGTTATACCAAAAGAGTTTTTTATTTCTTTTCTTCTTTTATTTTATGGTAAGTTGTTCTTCAACTAAAGCAATAAAAGAAAAAAAATATTTAATTGTAAAGGAGCAGGGAAGTTTTGCTGTAGGAGGAACCATCATTACTAATCCAGGTACATTTAATCCCTACAAACCCACGTCTGAAGGACAGACTTTCAGAGGAGACCACGCTTATGTTTTTTACCAAATTCCTCAAAAGGCCCGAAAGTTTCCGCTTGTGATGTGGCACGGAATTGGTCAATTTTCCAAAACTTGGGAAACCACACCCGATGGACGAGAGGGCTATCAGACTATTTTTTTACGCAAGAATTTTTCAGTGTATTTGATTAATCAGCCGAGAAGGGGTAATGCGGGTAGAAGTACTGTTCCAGCTGTTATCAATCCTATTCCTGATGAGCAACAATGGTTTGATGTTTTTCGAGTAGGAGTATGGCCTAATTATTTTGAAGGGGTGCAGTTTGCCAGAGATAACGAAACGCTAAATCAATATTTTAGAGCGATGACGCCCAATATTGGATCAATTGATAGTCAGCTTAATTCAGATGCGATCGCTGCTTTGTTTCATAAAATTGGCCCTGCAATATTGGTTACGCATTCTCATTCTGGCGGAATGGGATGGTTAACCGCCGTGAAAAATCAAAATGTAAAAGCAATTGTTTCTTATGAACCTGGTAGCGGATTTTTATTTCCAGAAGGAGAAGTTCCGTCAGCTTTAACAAGTTCTGCAGGTGCTTTAGAAGCGAGTGCTGTTCCTATGAAAGATTTTTTGAAACTTACTCAATTGCCTATTGTTATTTATTATGGGGATAATATTCCAACAACTCCTTCGGATAACCCAGGAGCCGACGGATGGAGAGTGCGTCTTCAAATGGCCCGTTTATGGCGTGATGTTGTAAACAAATATGGAGGTGATGTAACTGTTGTTCATTTACCAGAAATGGGCATCAAAGGAAATACACATTTTCCATTTTCTGATTTGAATAATTTAGTGATTGCTGAGGTTATGAGTCAATGGCTCAAAGAAAATGGATTGGATAAGTAGTAGTGGGTAATTTGCCAAAAACAAAAATTACTAGTAATATAATTTAGTATATTTATTAAATTTTTGTTCCCATTATTTTATCCAAACCTAGTTATGAAAAAAGCACTATTACTTTTTACAATACTTCTGTCATTTACATCAAGCTATGCTCAAAATGACAATTCAAAATATGATGCTACATTGGCCCAACAACTTGGTGCCGATGAATATGGAATGAAAAACTATGTTTTTGTATTGCTAAAAACAGGAACCAATACCACTAAAGATAAGCAATTCATAGCGGATTGTTTTGCTGGACATATGACCAATATTGCTAAATTAGCAAATGCTAAAAAACTGATTGTGGCTGGGCCAATGGGTAAAAATGAGGCCAATTTGAGAGGCATTTTTATCCTGAATGTTGCCACGATTGAAGAAGCAAATCAATTATTAGAAACCGATCCAGCTATTAAGGCAAAATTATTAAGTGCCGAGGTCTTTCCTTGGTATGGTTCAGCGGCATTACCTGAATACTTGCCATATCACGATAAAGTTTGGAAAAAGAACCATTAATAATACAAAAGCCAAGTCTAGACTTGGCTTTTGATGTTTCTTATGCTTGTAATACTTTTTCTGGATCGTAACCAAATAAGCGTTGTTTTTTGATGATTTCTGCCACACCAGAAGGCAACATAGGTTCCCATCCTGGTTTTCCTTGGCTAATCATTTTGAGTACTTCTCTTGAGAATACTTCTAAAATAGTCGGGTCGTAATCTGTAATATCTACCACTTTTCCGTTGAATTTAAAGAACTTGTACAATTCTTTCATTCTTGGATGTACTTTAAGATTTTCTGAGGTAATAACTTCTCCCTCTTCGCCAAGCATTGGATACAAGAACACTTTCATATCACGATAGAACAATTTACCAAATGCTTCAAGAATTCCACCACTCAAGTGACGGTAGTATTTCTCGTCGAAGATATCAACCAAGTTGTTAACTCCCATCGCTAATCCCATACGGGCTTTGGTATAATTAGCAAAGTATTCTACCACTTTATAATACTCTTGGAAATTAGAAATCATTACGGTTTGACCCAAAGAGCATAACAACTCAGCTCTGTCCATAAAATCTCTCTCGTCAATTTCACCATCTGAACGTAAATTCGATAGCGTAATTTCAAAAATAACTTGGGTGTTTTCTTTTTCTACTTTGTTTTCTTCCAAAAACATTTTTATGGAGTTTTCATACATGTCCATATTTACTTTAGTAACAGGACGGAAACTACCTCTAAAAGCTAAAATGTTCTTTTTGTATAAAATGGCTGCAGGTAAGATGTTTTTTCCTTCTGGATTGAACATTACCGCATCGGTCATCCCGTTTTTTACCAATTGTAAACTCATCAATCGGTTGTCAACTTCTGCAAATCGTGGTCCTGAAAAGTTGATGGTATCAATCTCTAATTGATCTTTGTCTAAATGATCGTATAAATAGCGTAGTAATTTTTTTGGATCGTTGTATTTGTAAAAGGCGCCATAAATTAAATTTACACCAAGGATACCTAAAGTCTCTTGTTGTAAACGAGAGTCGGTTTCTTTAAAACGAATGTGAAGTATGATTTCGTTATACGCTTCTGAAGGATCCAATTGGTAACGAATACCCACCCAACCGTGGCCTTTGAATTGCTTTGCAAAATCGATGGTTGCGACAGTATTAGCGTAGCTAAAGAATAATTTGTTCGGGTGTTTAACGCGGCTTAAACGTTCTTCAATCAATTCTCCTTCAAAAGTCAACATTTTTTTAAGACGACTTTCGGTTACATATCGTCCGTCTTCTTCGATTCCGTACACAGCGTCACTAAAATCTTTATCATAAGCCGACATCGCTTTTGCAATGGTTCCAGAAGAACCTCCTGCTCTAAAAAAATGTCTTACCGTTTCTTGTCCCGCACCAATTTCAGCAAATGTTCCGTAAATATTTTCGTTGAGATTTATTCGAAGTGCTTTATCCTTGATGGATGGTATTTGCTCAATGACTTTATCTCCCTTAAGTTTGATTTTTTTTGTATCCATTTTGAATCTAAATAGTGGTGTTTTGTGACAAAGTTAATTAATTCGATTTCGAAATGAATCATAAATAATTCTATTTTTGTAAAAAAATAACACTCTTTTGAACATCTATTTTTTAGGCACTGGCACTTCTCAAGGAATTCCAATCATTGGGAGTACCCATCCTGTTTGTAAAAGCACTGATTATAAGGATAAAAGGCTTCGCGTTTCTCTATGGATGTCGTGGGAAGATCATTCTTACGTTATCGATTGCGGTCCCGACTTTAGACAGCAAATGTTGGCATCAGATTGTCAAAAAGTAGACGGAATTTTATTTACTCACGAACATTCAGACCATACTGCTGGTTTAGACGATATTCGTCCGTTTAACTTTAGACAAGGCGAAATGCCAATTTATGCTCATCAACGCGTAATCGAAAATTTGAAAAAGCGTTTTGATTACGTTTTTGAAACCGAAAACAGATATCCAGGCGCTCCTTCGGTAAAAACGATTGAAGTAATCAATAACCAACCTTTTGTATTGGGTGGTAAAACGGTTATTCCTATAGATGTTATGCATGGCGATTTGCAGGTTTTTGGATATAGAGTTGATGATTTCGCCTATTTGACGGATGTGAAAACGGTAGCTCCAGAAGAAGTTGAAAAATTGAAAAATCTTGACGTTTTGGTCTTGAATGCTTTGCGTATCACCCCTCATAACACCCATTTTAATCTCCAGGAAGCCCTCGATTTTATCGCTTTAGTGCAACCTAAAAAAGCATATTTGACGCATATTAGTCATTTGCTAGGCTTTCACGAAGATGTCCAAAAAGAATTGCCAGAAAATGTATTTTTGGCCTATGATAATTTAGTTATTACCCTTTAATTTATAATTTTAAAAATGAAAAAATCACTGTTGCTTTATGGTTTTATATTGGCTGTTTTATTCAATATCTATACCTATATGTTTTTGAACAAAGAAGTAAAATTCGAGCAAGAAAAATTCGCCAAAGTCACTGCAAAACTAAGAGATAGTATCAAAAAAGTGGAACTAAAATTGGATGATGCCAATTATTTTTCTTTGGGTAAAAACGAAAATGCCCAAAATTATTTTGAAGCAACCAATCCAGATAAAACAATTTTAATTGAAAAATTGATTCCTGTTGTGACCGAAAAGTTATTAGACTTTAATAATAGTCCTAAAGGAAATCCTTACACAGGACAAGATCCAATTGGGCCTAATAAATTTGTAATAAACAAAGTTAGAATTTTGAACCACCGATGGATAATTGCTGATTTTAGCGATGGCGAATATTGGGGAGAAGTCCTTATAAAATACTTTGTCAACACTGATGAAAGTATTTCTTTTGAAGTCAATCAGTCGTTGTTGTATAATAAATAATCATAAAAAAAGGTGCTTAAAGCACCTTTTTTTATAGCAACCAATTTTTAAAATCATAAAAATTTTGCGGCGAAACACCATGTCCGATGGGGTATTCTTTATAAGTTATTGCAACGCCTAATTTTTCCATAAAAGGAGCAGTTTTTCTGGCCCATTCTACAGGAATCACTTGGTCTACTACTCCGTGAGATGCAAAAATGCGCAACGAATGTAGGTTGTTTTTTAAGTAATCTTCCGCAATGATATCAGGATTCAAATAACCGCTCATAGCCACAATCTGTTTTACTTTTTCTGGATAAGAAAGTGCTACAGCATAACTCAGAATGGCCCCTTGACTAAAACCAATGAGCGTTACTTCTTCTTTGTTGATAGGGTAATTTTGTGTTAATTCGTCGATAAAGTTCGCAATGCAATCACGAGATTCGCGTGCTTGATCATTATCTGAAAATTTGTTTTGATCGGCATCAAAATTAATGGCATACCAAGCATAACTTCCGTATTGTAAATCATAAGGCGCTCTAGCTGAAATGATATAATAATGCTCTGGTAATTCTGATGCAAAAGAGAATAAATCTGCTTCATTACTGCCGTAACCGTGTAATAAAATCAATACTGGATTTTCTGCTAAAACAACTTTAGGCTCTCTTATCTTGTACTCTAAGGATAAATTCATGAAATGTATTTGATGTGTTATTCTATGTTTTTAAATATCTTTTGAAACTGTTCTCCCAAAAGCGGAATAAGTCTGGCTTCTCCTTGTAATGCCGCTACAAAACCGTAAATCCAAAGGATAAAATAGAATACATAAAAGGCTGACGAAATCATCCAACTATCAAAATAGCCAATGAAATAGCCAATTAAAAAGAAAGAAACAAAAATGCCTAGTGCTTGACGAATGTGGAAAGCCGCAAAAGAATCTTTCTTTTCGGAGTTCATAAAAATGGCGATAATGGAGCCAATAATGGTAAGATAACTTACAATGGCTATATTTTTTCCGTTGTCTGATGTGCTCATTTTGGTTGGGATTTAGGATAATTATTGATTCAAAATCATTTGACCTTGGTTGATACAACCATACACTTTTCCTTGTAATTTTTGTCCAAGAAAAGCGGAGTTTTTAGATTTTGACAAAATAGTTTCTTTGGTAAAAATACTTTCTCCTTCGGTAGTAAAAAGAGTCAAATTGGCTGGCTCTCCTTCGTTGATGGAGTGGGACGGAATTCCAAAAGTTGTTTTTCCTGCGGTTAATTTTTCGATGATTACAGCTGTTGGCAATACAGTAGACAACGCTCCAAAAGCACTTTCTAATCCAATAGTACCGTTTTTAGCGCCGTCAAATTCCATTTTTTTATGTTCAATGTCAATAGGATTGTGATCAGTTGTAATCATATCAATTGTTCCATCGAGAATTCCTTCTAGTAACGCTTTTCTATCCGATTCGCTTCTGAGCGGTGGCGTTACTTTATATCGAGTATCAAAACCATCTAGTAGGTCTTCGTTTAGTACTAAATGATGTACGCTAACACTACAGCTTACCTGTAAACCTTTGGCTTTGGCTTCTTTTACTAAAGCAACTGATTTTTGTGTTGAAATGGTTGGAATGTGTAATTTGCCTCCTGTATATTCTAATAAAAACAAGTTTCTTGCAATATGTAATTCTTCAGCAAGCGTTGGAATGCCTTTTAATCCTAATCTTGTTGATGCTAAACCTTCGTTAGCAACTCCATTTCCTTTTATTTTTTCGTCTTGTGCAAAAGCAATAACTAGTCCATCAAAATCTTGTACATATTGCAAAGCGATTTTCAACAAGTTAGCATTGTCTAAACTCTTGTTATAATCCCCAAAGGCAATTGCGCCTGCTTTTTTCATATCAAAAAGCTCCGCCATATCTTTTCCTTCGCTACCCACGGTTAGAGCACCAATTGGATAGAGTTGCGTTAAGGCATCTTTTGCTTTGTTTAGCACAAAATTAATCTGTCCTTGATTGTCAATAATAGGATGAGAATTAGGTTGTAAGGCAATGGCTGTAAATCCACTTTTCGCAGCTATATTTAATCCGTTGCTGATGGTTTCTCTGTCTTCAAAACCAGGTTCTCCTAAAGAAACACTGCTGTCAAACCATCCAGAAGAAACTTGCAATTCTGGCAATTGGATTTCTTGAGCTCCGCTTGTTGTCAGTGCAACTCCTATTTGTTTGATATATCCGTCTTGGATTAAAATGTCCATAGTTTGGTTGTGAAATGGACTTTTAGAATCGATAATTGTTGCTGCTCTAAGGAGAATTTTCATGGGTCTGGAAGATAAGTTTTTTTTAACTTTAGTTATTTTACAAATCGGATGATGGCCATTTCTATAAGTAAAAAGGTCAGTGCAAAGATAAGAAACCATTTCCAAATTTGTTGGTCTGTTCTATTGGTTTGTAACGTATTGAAAACGCTTCTTATACTGTCTATACTTTCAAAATTTGCTTCCAAATTTGTATTTACTTGACTTAAATCACTTTCGGTTCTTGCATAATTAAATGAAATACTTTCTTGTGCTTCATTTTTATTAAAAATCGTGTAGTTACCAGATTGTTTAGGCAAATCAGCAAATGTTATTTTTACTTTGTTGTCTAACATTTGTTGAATGGGGATGAATTGTTCATTTTTTCCTTTAACTGTAAGGACGGCTTCTTTGGTTAGTGTTGTATTTACCCAAAAAGGAGCATTGTTTCCTATGGTTGCGGCATACAATAAGGCATTTTTATTGTTTATACCCATTTTATAAAACACCGGAACAATCAATGGAGATTGTTGAAAGTTACTGTTTTTTGTATTTAAAGGTGCCGAAAAAAGGAACACCGTTCCAGTAGATTTGGCAATAGATGTTAAAAATGGCGTTTGATCTTCGTAAGCAAGAATACTCGGGTAAGAACTTTTTACTACAAAAGATTTTTCGGCTTTTGGGTATTGAAAGTTGGTGATTTTGTTTTCAAATACACCGCTAAAAAGAGGGTGGTCAAAATTGATTTTAGTGATTTGTTTGGGATTACTATTATCAGAAGCTACCATTTGTATGTTTCCTATGCTTTTTAGGAAAGAATTGGTGCTTGTAACAGTACTACTTTCTGAAGGGATGACTACTAAATTGCCTCCTTTGCTGACAAATGCTTGCAAGGTGGTTTGAAGTGCTTGTGGAATTTCAGGAAGTTCGTTAAGGACTATAGTCGTTTGTTTTTCTATACTATTGTAATCCAACAAACGTAAATCTGAGGTAATGAAATTGAATTCATTTGGGGTGTAAATTCGAGAAAGAAAGCCGCTTTTTTGAGGCTCTCCAATACTTAAAACAGCTGTTTTTTTGTTTTTAGCAATGCTAAAAAAGTATTCGTTATCATAAGGTAATCCTTTGTCGTTTATAGTGACATAGCCATTAAACTCTTGTTTTGGGATAGTAAAATTTACGTTTTTCTTTTTCGTATCTAACGTAACGATAGTTTTTGCAATCAATTTGTTTTGATTGTAAAGCGCAATTGGTAATGGGGCTAAATCCTCTCCAAAACCTTTAATACTGACTGTGATTTCATAAAAGTTATCGAGTGTTTGATTGATGAAAACACTGTCTACAGCGGCATTGTTTTTTTGTTCGGCTTCTGGTTTTATAAAATAAATTTCCTCTTTATTGTCTTGTTTTTGTTGTGTACCAACGCCATCTGAAATGAGAATAATGTCTTTTTTATAAATAGATTTTCGAGTGTTTATTTTGGCTAATTGAGCATCTAAGTCAAATGGAATAGCAGAATATTTTAGGTTTTGTAAGTCGTTTTGTATTGATTTGATATCTGTATTCCAAAAATTTTGTTCGTTTGTTAAAAGTGAAAAAGTGCTGTTTTCTGGTGTTTCTTCTAATAGTTCTTGAACAGCTCTTTTGAGTAATTCACCTCTGTTTCCTTTGGCTTGCATACTGAAGGAATTGTCTAAAATAATATACAATTCATTGTTAGCATTTTTATGGTCTTTTGCTTCAAAATAAGGTTGTGCAAAAGCTAAAATTAGAGCGGAAAGTAACAATAATCGAGTGGCTAGTAAGAGTCTTTTTTTGATTTTAGAACTTTTTCTAGATTCAATTGTTAGCTTTTTTAAGAAGCGGACATTGGTAAAATATTCGGTTTTGAATCTTCTTAACTGAAATAAATGCACCAAAATGGGCACCAATAAAAGGAATAAAAAGTATAGAATCTCAGGGTGTTTAAAATGCATTCTATGGAAGGTTTACTTTGGTCTTTGGTTAGTAATGTTTGTTTTTTGATGTTTACAGAAAAGGGTTTTGTGACTTTCTAGCCCCGATCGCAGTGACATCCTTTTTCTTTTTTCTTTAAAAAGGAAAAGATATAACGGAGAGCGGGACGATGCTAACAAATTCTCCTATTGTTTGTGCTTCAAAAATTACTTAGCAGCTCTTTTTGACCCTTCAAAAATACGAATTTGTACCTACAAATAATGCAGCTTGTTTGGTTTTTTCAAAAAGCGAATATTTGCCTTACTATATCAAAATAATGAGTATTTTCGCGACTCTAAAAAATACATATATTATGAAAAGCAAGATTTTAGTGCTACTTTTTGTTTCTTTTGTCACGACAGTTAGCGCTCAGCAAGATCTCTATCACTTGATTGTTGGTACTTATACCAATAAATGCGAAAACAAAGGAATTTATAATTTTAAATTCGATGTTAATTCTGGAAATTCTTTATTGAATGGCTCAACTGTTAATATTCAGAATCCTAGTTATTTGGCGCTTTCTTCAGATAATAAATATTTGTATGCCGTTAATGAGTCTGGGGCGACAAGTACAGTTACGTCCTTTAGTTATGACGGTAAAGCGGGCAAAATGATTGTGTTGAATAAGCAGGCGACTAAAGGAGCTGATCCTTGCCATGTTATTACAGATGATAAAAACGTAATTACTGCTAACTATTCTGGTGGAAATATTACTGTTTTTTTTAAGAATGCTGATGGTAGTTTGACCGATGCTAAACAAGTAGTACAACTATCAGGTAGTGGTCCAAATAAAGAACGTCAAGAAGCATCACACATGCACATGGTGGCTTTTTCATCTGATAAAAAATATGTTTTGGCTGTTGATTTGGGCGCTGATAAAATTTATGTTTACAATTATAATGCTGATGCAAGCAAAGATATTTTGACTTTCAAAAGTAGTGTAAGTGTAAAGCCTGGAGCGGGACCACGTCATTTGACTTTTGATGAAGACGGAAAATATGTTTATGTTTTGAATGAACTAGATGGTGGTTTGTTGACTTATAGTTTTGTTAAAGGGGAATTGACTTTGGTAGACGATACTTCAGTAATGGCTAGAGATTATAAAGGCGATTTTCGTTCTGCTGCCATTACGTTATCACCAGATGGAAAGTTTTTGTATGCTACGAATAGAGGAGAAGCAAATACTATTTCGATTTTTAAAGTATTGAAAAACGGAAAATTAGAGTTTAAAGAGGCGGTAAGTACTTTAGGTAAAGGTCCAAGAAGCTTCGTAATAGATCCGACGGGTAGTTTATTACTTGTTGCCAATCAAGCGAGTAATGAAGTGGTGGTTTTTAGAAGAGATAAAAACACAGGAAGTTTGACCGATACGGGAAAAAGAATTTCGGTTTGCGAACCTGTTCATCTGCTTTTTGAAAAGCGTTTGTAATCTATTTAAAACAAAAAAGTTAAAGCCACGAATTCACCAATTTTATTAATTTGTGAATTCGTGGCTTTTTTTATGGCTTATTTGTTGGAGTCTTTTCTTTTTTTATCTCTTGTTTTAAGCATGTTTCTATTTACAGAACCATGTGTTTTCTTTTTGGTTTTTGATGGGCCACCAAGATTAACTTTTTTGTTTTTTTTGCTTTTTTCATGAAAAGCGCCATCTCCCTCAAGCTTAACTTTTTTCATTAAAAACTTAATGGGTTGACGGTCTTTTTCGGGTTCGATTAATTTGGTAGAAACCTCAACTTCTTCTGGGAAATTAGCTATCGGTAATTCCATATTCATCAAAACTTCTACTTCAATTTTAGACTCTTCTTCACGAGGAGTAATAAAACTGATGGCTGTTCCAGTGGCATCGGCTCTTCCTGTTCTACCAATACGGTGCATGTATAGTTCTGGTAGCTCAGGCATCTCGAAGTTGATTACATGGGTAATGTTCGAAATGTCTAATCCTCTTGCCATGATATCGGTGGTGATTAAGCCTCTCAAGTTTCCTTCTTGAAATTCTGCCATCGTACTTAATCGATAGTTTTGTGATTTATTGGAATGTATGACTCCAAATTGGCCTTCAAACAATTCATCTATTCGATTGAAAAGCATGTCCGAGATTTTTTTGTTGTTCACAAAAACTAGTATTCGGGTCATGTCTTCATTTTGTTCTAACAAATACTTAAGAAGATTGATTTTTGTATTAAAATTAGGAACATTGTATGAAACTTGTGTAATGTTTTCAAGAGGAGTTCCTGAGGCAGCAAGGGTTACTTCTTCTGGGTAATCAAAGTAATCATTCAAAACAGTATCTACTTCATCTGTCATTGTTGCAGAGAATAATATGTTTTGACGTTTGGTTTTCATCATTGCCAATAGAGCCGTTAATTGCGTTCTAAACCCTAAGTTGAGCATTTCGTCAAACTCATCGATTACTAATTTTTGAGTTTCATCAAAGCGAACAACGGCATCCAAAGCCAAATCCATAGTTCTACCCGGAGTTCCTACTAAAATGTCTACTCCTTCATAAACTGCTTTCTTTTGTGTATTGATGTTTACCCCACCATAGATTCCAAGTGTTTTCACCGACATGTATTTTGTCAATTTTTCTACTTCTTCTACAACTTGTACCACTAACTCTCTTGTAGGTACTAGAATTACAATTTTTGGGGTATTGGTATGAGTGAATTTATAAAGTTTCAATAAAGGAATTAGGTAAGCAAAGGTTTTACCAGTTCCTGTTTGTGCAATTCCCATCATGTCTCTTCCAGACATAATTACAGAAAAAGTCTTTTCCTGAATAGGAGTAGGAGAGGTAAATCCTATTTCATCGATTGCTTTTTGTAAGGATTTGGGAAGATTGAATTGCTCGAAAGTGCTCATTTGCATTATTTTTTTTGCAAAGATACTAATATAAGCTGTAAATACTATTTTCTTGGATTGTAGTTAGTAGGTCACTTTTGGAGAAGAAATAGTTATATCTTTTTTTAATAACGTTTCCAAGCAATATGTTGCACTATTCTTTAGTTCACTACTCTCAAAAAAAGACATTTTATCTTGCAGGTAATCTATTGTATTTTTTGAACCAATTACTTCAAGCGTCTGTAAACTTTGTTCTTGAAGTTGTGGAGTGAATTGTTCAAATAAAGAAAGTAGTGTGGTTTCGGCTTCTTGTAGATGAAGTTTTTTTATGGTTATTAGCGCTTCTTTTTTCACGGTATTACTTTTGTATGAAAGTAATTGGATGATGGCATTGGTGTCGTTTCCATTGCTTTCATGAGCGGCAATTTTTAGTCCTAACAATAAAATTGATGTTTTTTTTGCTTTCAACCAAAAATCGATATTGCTGTTATAGGGATACTTTTGTATGTAAAAAAGGTTTTCTATTTTTTCTTTATTTCGTTTGATTGTTTTTTTGCTTTGGTAAAGGGTATTCCCTGTTGCGATATTAGTTAACGAAAGGTAAGCAACACTTGCATTGGATTGAAGTAACTGATTTTTACTTTTTAAATAAGGCATTATTTTGTTTATGCCCTTTGAATAATTCATAGTTTGATAATGATAAAAACCAAGACATTTTTTGTAGATTTTACTGTCATTGATTAAACTAGAAGAATATTTTTGCAGTTTCAGTGTTCGGTATACTAACGTTATTGTTTCTGCTTCTTCTGGACTTAGTTTCTTTTTGATGAGAATCATTTCATCTATTAACATTTCTTTGCAGTAATTACGCTGCAATGGAATTTTTTTCTTTAACTCTTTTATTTTGAGTTTAATATATTCTTTGTTATTGTAATTATTGACAACATCTATTAAAAAATGTTTGATATAAGTGAGGGCTTTTTTTTGTTGTTTTTGATGGTATTTTCGGAATTGTGGGCGTAGCAATACCAACAGAATTACCAAAACAATGAATGTAATGAGTAGTAGTGTATAAGAGTTTGGAGCAATATTGAACAAGAATTCTTTCATAATTAAAAGAGTTACTCGATTTCAAAGATAGGGAAAACATCTTAAACATTTGTTAATTAATAATTTATTGTTGTTTCTTAACCAATTTGTAGTTTTTTTATTTATTGAAAAATGGTCAAAAAGTGCATTAAAATTGGCTTAAATGCTACTGAATGTTTAATTTTTTATGACTATTCTACAATAATCGTTTAATGCGAAGAAGGAGTTCGTTAGGATTAAAAGGTTTCGCAATGAAGTCAGCTACACCCAATAAAAAGGATTCCTCTACAGTGTTTTCTTCTTCTGCTAATGTTGACAAAACCACTACTGGAACGTCTTTTTGATAGGTTGTAAAGAATTTGATTACTTCAAAGCCAGACCTTGGTGGGACAATTATGGAAACCATTGCTAAGTCGATTTTTTTCTCTTTAGCAATTGCTATGGCCTCATTTGTATCGTGAGCAATTGTAACGTGATAATTCTCCTTTGTAAGCAGGATGGTTAGAATTTCAAGTGTCATTTCATCGTTTTCTACTATCAATAGTTCTGGAATTGCTTTCATAAGGTATACTGTTAGTTAGAAAAATTCAATTTCATCGAGCATTACCATCGGTTTTTTATTTTTCCGATTGCGCCATTCTGGAAGGCTCCGCTGATTTATTATTTTGATTTTAATGGTGTCAAAATTACTAAAAATAGTAGTGTTAAATTCCCAATTTTTTGTTGTAATGTCGTAATTTTCAGTTAAATGTTCTTCTTTTTTTGATGTGATAAGTTCCCATTTGTTGTTTTTTAATCCAAAAATAGTGACTTTATTTGGTGGAAATATCCAATGCCGTTGGTCTTCTAGGAAGCCCATTTTGAGAGTTGAATAGTTTATTTTTTTTGTATCAATGATTATCTCTGGGTCTTTTCCGTACCAACCCATCCAGTTGATATTAAAATCTTTGTATCCCTTTATTCCATCCAATAATCCCTTTTCTCCCTTTCCTGAATATTCATTTGCTGGTGGAGTGATTTGGGTGATTGTCATTTTTTCTCCTAGATGTTGCGATGTGTTTTGAGCAATATTCAACCAATCTTTGTAATAGGTTTCGGGTGATGGACCGCCTTCACTGAGTTCATAAATTCCATCATTTTTGCATTCTTGTGTAAAACGCTGCACACGTTCATTTAATCCTTCTTTAATAATTTTTTCCCCATTACTGTTGGTTATAAACAATCCGTGAGCATCTGCGCCATAAAACTTGGCTTGCTCAAAATAGGTGTATTCTAAGGCAAGTCTTAATTTTTCTACTCTTTTTTGAATCGTCTTATCTTCATCTACAGCTTGCCAAGCTTTTTCTAAAAATTTATCATATTGATTCATAGCCTCAGGAGTAAGATAGGTGGTTCTATTTTGCACTGGACCTGAATAAATATCAAGATATGCCTTGCTCTTCTTTTGATTTTCGGATAATAGCTTCAAATAATTTTCAATTTCTGAGGCAGCTTTGCCATAAAAACCTCTTAGGAAGTCAGCTGTAGTAGCTTTAACATCAATAGAAGCATCCCATAAAAGTTTTGCCAAAAGGTATTGTCTTAATTCACTAAAATCACCGGGGACATCAGCATATCCTTGCACGAAAAGGCCTTTTACGTTGTTTGCTTTAAATGTTGTATAGTTCTCTTCAAAATAAGATAGATTGGGAAAAGGCGACATATAATTGGCAAATTGAACCGTATAATCCCAAACAAAAAGATTTTTGCTAGCACTTTGCCATCTTGCAAGGGCGTTAGCCACTGGTTTATTGTTGTTTTTTAACGATATTGGGTTGCCACGATCCATTTCTATTGGACAAAATAATGTTGTAATATTTGATGCTATTTTTAAGTTTATAGGTGGATTGTAGGTATGTAAGTAGGCCAATGTACATAGTTGTTTTTTAGGGAATCGCTTTGCAATTTTGTTCAAGAAAGTGTACAGAGAACCTTGTGGGCCACCGTGATCTTTGTTGAGCTTACTGCATTGAGTACATTCACAATAAATCACATCATCATTTTGACTGATAGAAAAATAGCGGGCATTGGGCTTTTCGGCGATTACTTTTTTTAGTTCACTACAAACTAGTTCGACTACTGTGTCATTTGTCATACATAATGATTCCGCTCTCCGTTTTCCTTCATATAAAGCGAACAATTTTGGATTGGTTTTAAAATGTGTTTTTGGGGGTACTAATCGATCAAAAGTATGTCCCCAAAGACCAAAATCATCATTGAACCAGTCTAATTTGTGCCATTCCCGAAAAGCTTGATCATAAGAATCAGGGTACAATAAGGTTCTGTAAGCAAATGAAGGTTGGTATTTTTGATAAAAATTTTTTGGAAAGATAAATGCATCAGGTTTTGGTATATAGGATACTGTAGCGGTAAATTTTCTGAATTCCCACTTTTCTAATAGTGTATATACAGCATATTTTAAGGACTTTAAATTGGTAGCAAATAAGGAAATGTCTTGTGAGTTACTTTTTAGTATGAACTCTTGATCTTTTAATTCTTTATTGTTTTTTTGTATCTCAAGGATAATTTGAGCATCGGTTTTTGTGATATCCTTATCTTTTATTTCAAAGGTATTGGGTAATGATTTTTCTAAATAGGAATAGAGTATTTCAGCAGCAAGTTTAGATTCAGCAGAAGAGTAGATAATGGCTACTTTTTTTTGCTGATTCGAAATTTGGATGGTGTTAGATTGTGCCATACTACTAGTTAAGGAAGCAAATCCATTCATTACTAAAAAGAGTGCTATTTTCAGTTTCATAATTACAATTTATAGTGTAATAAAAGGGATAGCTCATATTCATTTTGAAACTCATTAGGGATATATTCTTGGTAATTGTAGTTCAATTGGATACCTGTAACGAATTTTTTTAGTAACAGTTTGTAATATCCTGCACCTATTCTGTAGGAGTATAATTTGAGTCGGTTTTGCAATTGAGCAATAGTGGTTCTTTCATCAGGAGACGTTCCAAAACCTATATTTAGTGTGGCATAATCGTATTTTGTATTAAAGTAATACCGATTGTTTAATGTGAATACTGGATTGTACTTCTTCTTGTTATTGTTAAGATAAGCCTTTACAGACAACCAATAAGAGCCGATTGTTTTTGAAACTCCTGTTACCAATGTGAGAACATCAAGATTTTGGGTTTTGATGAAACGGACTCCCAAATCGGCTTCCCAACTTTTTTCCCAATTTAAATAGAAAGACCCACCCAGTTTGTATTTAGGAAAAACAAGGTCGTTACTGTAAGTAGCATCCCAGTAAGTATAGCTTCTTTTGCTGGTTTTGTAATACGATTCTATTTCAAATTGCATTCCTTTTGAAATGGAATTATTGATAGCATATCGCTCAGCATAGCTAATTCTACCAATTATTGAGCCCCATTTTTGATCATTAACATACTCTAAGTTGAGCAAGTGCCAAGGTCCAATTTCTTTTCGGTCAATAGCAGTGTAATTGTAGTTAACTCCAATCCTGTTGTTTCTCTTCTCTTGATTTATCTGTTCAAATTCCGAGAGGGTTTGGGGATCGTTAGGAAATATTTCAAGGGTTTCTTTTAAGCTTTTTATTTGTTGTTCACGCTCTTGAAGTAAACCATAGATTTCTGATTTCTTTTGATAATAAACTAGTGATTTTGGATATAGAGTTAAGGCTTTTTCTGTGGTAGCTAATCCTTCATTATACTTTTTTTCATGGATATTTAAGTTGATTAGATACAAAAAGGCTTCTTCGTATTTCGGGTTTTTATCTAGTACCATTTTGTAGTAATATCGGGCGCTATCTGTTTGTTTGATGAATTCATAATTTCTTCCTAGTAGCAATTGAAAATCTAAATACTCAGGCGCTATTTTTTTTCCCAACAAGCATTTTTCTATATTCTTTTGATAGTTATTGGAGGTTTTCATGTCTGCTATAATGGAGACGAGCAAACTATCGGTATTCATTTTTTGGGCACAAAGAGATAGTGTTCCTAAAGAGAAGAACAAAATCAAAGTATAATAATGGTATCTATAGGATTGTCTCATAAGTTTTAGATTTGTTTGGGTTGTTCATATCCTTTTCTAACCATAACTCCCCATTTTTGTTCTTTTTGATTAAAAAAGTCCCAATATCCTTTTAATGAGGTATAAATGGTTAAAGGATGGTATACGAGGGGTTCAATTATTGCCATTCCTATCAAAATAAGAAGCTCTTTGTAGTTTGCATAACTGCGATACAAAATTTCATCAATTAAAATGCAGACCAAGGTGATGAATAAATAAACCAAATAGACAAAAGCTGTCATGATAATTAGGAATTCAAAATTAATTAAGCCCCAAACATAGGTTAGTATAAGTACAAAAATTCCCAATAGCTCGATGATTGGTACCATAAATTCAAAAGCAAAAAAGAAAGGTAATGTTACAAAAGCGGTTCTACCATATTTTTTATTGTAAAACATTTTCCTATGTAAGTATAAGGTTTGAACCAATCCTCTGGCCCATCTTACGCGCTGTCTTATAAAAACAGTTCGGGTTTCAGGTACTTCTGTCCAACAAAGTGATTCCGGGATGTATTTTATCAAAAAAGGCTCTTTTTTCTCATGCATGTATTTTCTCATGCGAGTGATTAATTCCATGTCTTCGCCTAGGGATTTGTGCCAATAGCCTCCAGCTGCAATTACTGTTTCTTTATCAAACATTCCTAATCCACCAGAGACGAGTAACAAGCCATTGATTTGACTCCACGCCATTCTTCCAAAAATAAAGGAACGTACATATTCTAACTCTTGAAATCTGGGATACCATTTTTTAGGAAAATGAACTTTTATCAATAAACCATCTTTTATCTCGCACGAATTGGATATGCGAATACCAGCGCCAGTAGCAATTACTTTTGTTTCGTTTTCTATGAATGGTTTCGCTAGTTTTAGAATTGTATTTCTTTTGAGAATACAATCTACATCCGTGCATAAAAATAAAGGATACTGTGACGAATTTATGCCCGCATTCGATGCATCTGCTTTACTTTTTCCATTTTCTTTATCTACAATTAAAAGCTTTGAATAAATTGGATTTTTTGATTTATAATGCCCTCGTACAGGTCTGGTTTTTATTTTTTCTTGATAATAAAAATCCACTTTTTCGAGTTCAAATTCATCTATTAATTTTATTAAAGTATCGTCAGTACTACCATCGTTAATAATGATGATTTCATATTTAGGATAGGTGAGCGAGAGTAACGATTTTACGTTGTAGACAATATTTACCCCTTCATTAAATGCTGGAGCCACTACAGATACACCAGGCATATAGTTTGATCTTGTTACAATGTCATCTTCTAACAGCTTTTTATTATGAACATGTTTTGCTATTGCGATGTAGGATAGTATGGCTAATATGAAATAAAAAACCACATACGATAATGAGAATAGTGCAATGAAAATCTCATAACCATATAAAACTAATGCTACTAAACTTTTGATTATTTCCATACTGTTTTTACATGTTTTAACATTTTTTGCAACTCAAAATTGGTTGAAGCTAGTTGTTCTGCTTGTATAGGGTTTAATTGTTCAATGCAATAAATGGCTGACAATTGTATGTCAACATCTTTAATCTCATGTATTGTGTCACTTATAAAATTTGTTGTTTTAATTGTGCCAATATTGGCTAAACATCGATAACAATTAATTTGAAATTTTTTGGAATGGCTTGTGATAATTTCTAAAAGTTTATCTTCTGCTTCAACAAGAAGCAACTTGTTAATCGTTTTTAGCACTTCTGTTTGTACTGATTCAGATGGATGATAGAGAAGTTGCAAAATTTGATCTGTGTCTGCTCTGTGGTTGTAAAAGGCTCTGATTTTTAAGCCTATTTTTATTAATGATATGTTTTTTGATGATAAAAGAAAATCTAAACTTTTTGGATACTCTTTTTTCTTATAGTAAATAATATCCATGATTTTTATAACATTCAATTTGGATATTCGTTCGGGAGTATAGATTAAATTCTCTTCACTTAGATTGGTTAGAGCAATATATGTAACATTAGCATTGGAGCGAATTAAGTCATTTTTACTTTGCAGGTATGGTGTAATCAAATGCTTTCCTTTTCTGTACTCCATCATCATAAAATGATAAAAACCGATGCATTTTTTATAAGCTCTAAAATCACCTATTAATTTTGAAGAATATTGATTTAGTTTTAAGCTTTTATACAAAAGGCTTATTATAATTAGCTTATCTCCTTTAAGGTTCTTTTTCAACCGAATCATTTCATCAATAATCAATTCTTTGCACCAATCGCTATTAAACGGAATGCTATGTCTAAAAAGTTGAAGTTTTTGTTTTACTTTTTGCTTGTGAAATTCTTCAATTGTGATTTCAATTAAAAAATGCTGTATGAATGTGCGGTATTTTTTTTTGTTTTTGAACGACCATTGATTGTGTAATCGTTTAAAAATTAAAAAAATACTAGCAAAAAGAATTCCAACAAGAAGGATTGGAATTGCAAAGTTTTTAATATTATAGAGAAATGTATCCATATAAACATTTGTATACCAAATGTAATAAAAATAGGAATAAGTTTCTGTAATATAGGGTATTATGTTTTTAGAAGTCCTCGAAAACTCCTAGGCCAAATAAGGCAAAATCATACTTAACTGGATCTTTAGGGTCTAAAAGTCGGAGTTGAGTGTCGAGTTCATAAAGTGCTTTAGCGTCATTTTGTTTTCTGGTTAAAAGGCCTAGTTTTCTTGCTACATTTCCAGAATGTACATCAAGCGGACACGATAGTTTGGAAGGGGAAATGCTTTTCCAAATACCTAAGTCTACACCTTTTTTATCATGTCGGCACATCCACCGCAAATACATGTTAATTCTCTTCGCTGCGGAGTTATTCAGCGGGTCGGATATGTGTTTTTGGCTTCTTTGAGGTTGATTCGCTTCAAAAAAAACTTTTTTAAATTCATGTATGCTTTTTTGGACACTTGTTGCCTCTTGATGTTTTGCAAAAACAGATTCTAAACCACCATGATTGTTATAAACGTGTTGCAATCCTTTGATAAAAGATTGAAAATCCTGTCCATTAAAGGTTCGATGAACAAATGTATTGAGTTTTTCTAAATGATGTTCTGAATGCGATAAGACAAAATCATATGGAGAATTCCCCATTAAATCCATCATTTTGATACTGTTTTTGATAATCATTTTGCGGTTGCCCCAAGCAATAGTGGCACTCAAGAAACCTGCAATCTCGATATCTTCTTTTTGAGTAAATAAATGCGGAATTTGAACAGGATCACTTTCTATAAAATCTAGGGTGTTGTATTGTAGTACTTTTTCGTTAAGAAAGTCTTTAAGTTCAGCCTCAGTCATATTTTTAATAAATGCTTTTTTGGGTCCTAATCGTTAAGCACTAATTTGCCCATCAACCATCACTAATTTTCTATCTGCCATATTGGCTAACTCCTCATTGTGTGTAACAATAACAAAGGTTTGTCCCAACTCGTCTCTAAGTTTAAAGAAGAGTTGATGCAAATTTTCTGCTGATGTAGTGTCCAAATTCCCTGAAGGTTCATCTGCAAATAGGATGTCGGGTTTATTGATTAATGCTCTAGCTACCGCCACTCGTTGTTGTTCACCACCTGATAATTCGTTTGGTTTATGATGATGTCTATGCGAAAGCCCTAAATAATCCAATAATTTCTTTGCTTCAATTACTGTTTCTAATTTGTTTTTTCCAGCTATAAAAGCAGGAATACATACATTTTCTAATGCGGTAAATTCGGGTAATAACTGATGAAATTGAAAAATAAACCCTAGGTTTAAATTTCTAAAACGAGACAGAGCTTTGTCGTTCATTTTCAAGACATCTTCTCCATTAATCAACAAACTTGAATTTTCATTCGAAGTCGGTCTGTCCAAAGTGCCAAGTATTTGAAGTAAAGTGGTTTTTCCAGCACCAGAGGCTCCCACTATAGATACAATTTCTCCTTTTGTGATATGTAAATCAACTCCTTTTAAAACCTCAAGTTGGTCGTAGAATTTATGTATGTTTTTTGCAAGTATCATTCCAATCTATTTTTACAAAGAAACAAAGATTTTGTCTGCCACTCAACTATTATAAAATTTCTTTATAGTAACATTTATTAATATTTAGTTAAATCATCTTTTTTGTTTAATTAATCACTATTTTTGTTAAACAAAATTATAATTCAATTTTTAATGAATAAATCAATTGCAACATTTGCTGGAGGCTGTTTCTGGTGTACCGAGGCTGTTTTTTTACAGCTCAAAGGAGTAGAATCAGTAGTATCGGGTTATATTGGAGGTACTGTTGAAAATCCAACCTACCAACAAATATGTACAGGTACAACAGGACACGCAGAAGCTATTCAAATTACATATGATGAAGACTTAATTGCTTTTGAAACTCTTTTAGAAGTATTTTTTGCTACACACAATCCAACAACACTCAATAGACAAGGCGCCGATGTAGGAACACAATACCGTAGTGAAGTTTTTTATCATTCGGACAATCAAAAGTTACTTGCTGAAGCCTATATCCAGCAATTAGAAGAAGCTAAAGTTTTTGATTCCCCTATCGTTACTCAGCTTTCACCAGTTTCAAAGTTTTATCCTGCAGAATCGTACCATCAAAACTATTATCAACTCAATAAGCAACAATCGTATTGTCATTACGTCATTACTCCCAAAATGAACAAACTTTCTGAATCGTTTACTAGATTATTAAAATAAATAACACCTAAAATATGAACACAGTATTAGACAGAGAATTAATTGAAATTTTAGGTGATAATCACCAAGCCACTAGTGCAGATACACCTCTTAGAGCTGACGCATTTGTAAAATCGGATGCCCAGAAAATGGAACGAATTGAGCATCATTTTCACGCCATTATGGAAGAAATGGGATTGGATATGACAGATGATAGCCTGAGCGGTACCCCGTTTCGTGTAGCTAAAATGTACATTCAAGAAATTTTTAGTGGGTTAGACCCTAAAAACAAACCCAAAATTTCGGTTTTCGAGAATAGCTACCATTATGACAAAATGCTGGTTGAAGCCAACATTAATTTCAACTCTACTTGCGAACATCATTTCTTGCCAATTGTGGGTAAAGCACACATTGGTTATGTCTCTAGCGGAAAAGTGATTGGTTTGTCAAAATTAAACCGAATTGTTGATTATTATTCTCGTCGTCCCCAAGTTCAAGAGCGCTTGATTATGCAAATTTTTAATGAATTAAAAACTGTTTTGGAGACGGATAACGTTATCATTGTTGTGGAAGCCAAGCATTTGTGCGTTTCAAGCCGTGGAATCAAAGATGAAACTAGTTTTACCTCTACCATTCAATATGGTGGGATTTTTAACGAAAAAGAAAATAGAAATGATTTCTTCAATATGATTAAGCAAGAATAAAAGGCACTATTTTTGTTTGGACTTTTTCAAAAATTAAAAAATGACAAACCAAGCAGAAATTAGCGCTGAAGCTTCTCTAAAAAAAAGACATTTATTTTTAAGTATCTTGTTTGATGCCATTGGGATGGTCTCTTTTTCCATTCCATTGATTGGTGAATTCTCAGATGTTATTTGGGCACCTTTAGCGGGTTTTCTGATGACCTGGATGTACAAAGGAAGTGTAGGCAAAGTAGCAGGAGCGATTACATTTATAGAAGAAGCTTTTCCTTTCTCGGATGTTATTCCCACGTTTACTTTGACTTGGATATACACTTATCTTATCAAGAAACAGAAAAATTCTTAATTAATACCAACAAAAAAAGCTTCAGAAATGAAGCTTTTTTTTATGTTTTGAAAAGAAAACCGAGTCCCATACTTCGGAGCATTTTTTTTTCGAAAGCCCAAAAAAATCGAAATTGACCAAACAAAAATCCTATGCAAACTAAAAGTACTTGATAAATAGGAAAAATAAGTACGAGTCGGATAGGAGTGAACCAAAGTCCTAAATCGGCTTTGGTAATACCTAACCAATAACAAAACGGTTTAGATAACCATGCGGATGCTGAACCAGTGATTGCAAAAACAATAAAAATTAATGTTAATTGAAAGTTACTTTCTATTCCCCAACGTTCTTTTAATTTTTTCATTCTAAAGTGTCAATTGTACAAATATACTAAGATTATCGTATCGGGACATTGCCAAATAGCCTTTGCTGGTATCGATTTTGGAAATAAATCATATAATTGTAGATTAAATAATTCACTTCGTATCCATAATTTATCTGTGGGTCATAATTTATTGTCATTTCATATAAATTTGGGTCAAATCGTAACGGTTGTTGCGCTCTATTGTTCCATTCTGTAATATAAAATCGGTTCTTATTTTCTAAATAAAACTGCGAATAATAACCTCTTGGAAGTGCAATAGAATTCAGCCAAGTGCTAAAGCCAGGGTCAATAATGATAACCTCGTATTCAAGTGAATCATTTGCAATTCTTACCGTGTCTCCTTTAACGGCAGCGGTGGCAGGAAGAGAGGCGAGATTGTTTTTTGGAGTCGAACAAGCGCCAATTACTGCAATAAGCACGATTATAAAAGCTATCTTTTTCATGGCTTAACTATTGAAATCGAAATTTACAAAATCTGAGCCTGAAAAATGTAAATTCTATCATAAAAAAAGCGTCATTTCTTTTAAGGAAATGACGCTTTTCTCTATGTTTTTAGCTTTTATTTACCAAATAATTTACCGAGTATTCCTCCAATTCCGCCACTGCCTTTTGCTAAATCCATGGCGTCACTAATATCTACTTTACCATCTGCATTTTGGTCTAAACCAAATTGTGTTCCGTACTTAGAAATGGTATCCATAATACCGCCAGCTTGTGCACTATTACCAGCAATTGCGCCAATAATATCCGAAATTTGAAAACTATCGTTTGGGTCATTGGCTTTGCCCATCAATCCTCCTAGTATTTTCGGAATCATATCTCCAGCAACACCAGAAGCAGCTTCTCCGCTTATTCCGAATTTCTCACTCAAACTTCCAGTAAGTTGTTGTGTGATTTGTTGGACTGCAGGATTCGAACTATCCTGAGCATTATTGCCTTGCAACAAACCTGCCAATTGCTCAACTCCTCCTTCAGAAGACATTTTTTGTAAACTAGCAAAAATGGAGTTACCCGCCTCTTGCATAACTGCCTCGTTATGTTCATTTGGGATAGCGCTGTTTTTTACAACAGCATCCTCTCCAAATTGCTGTACTAATTGTGTTAATTGCTCAAGCATAGGATTTTAGATTTAAAGTATTCTCAAATTTAAATAAAAAAGGGTAATTTATAACTACTGTTAATAAATTACCCTTTTGGTATGTTGAAGGCTTAAAATTATCCTAACAATGCAATAATTTGTGAGGCTAATTCTGTTCCAATTCTGTCTTGTGCTTCTCCTGTAGCTGCACCAATATGTGGTGTCAACGAAATTTTAGAATGCATCAAAATAGCCATTTCTGGTTTTGGCTCGCTCTCAAAAACATCTAAACCTGCAAAAGCAACTTTTCCACTGTCTAAAGCTTTTACTAAAGCTACTTCGTCAATTACACCACCACGCGCACAGTTTACAATTCCTACGCCATCTTTCATAGTAGCTAATTGCTCCTCACCAATTATGTATCCGTCTTGTGCTGGTACGTGCAAAGTAATAAAGTCTGCTTCTTGAAACAACGATTCCAAAGATTGAGAAACAATAGTAGTAGTGATAGATTGCCCATCAAAAAATTCTACTTTCACATCTACTTGAGGAATAAAGCTGTCAGCAGCAATAACTTTCATACCTAATCCCAAAGCCATTTTTGCAGTAGCTTGACCAATACGTCCAATGCCTACAATTCCTAAAGTTTTTCCTCTTAGTTCAGTACCATTAGCGTAGGCTTTTTTCAAACCTTCAAAATTGGTATCGCCTTCAAGAGGCATATTTCTGTTCGAGTCGTGTAAAAAACGAACTCCTGTAAACAAATGTCCAAAAACCAATTCCGCTACCGATTCTGAGGAAGAAGCAGGAGTATTGATTACGTGAATCCCTTTGCTTTTTGCATAGTCCACATCAATATTATCCATACCAACACCGCCACGTCCAATAATTTTGATACCAGGACAAGCATCGATAATGTCTTTGCGCACTTTGGTAGCACTTCTTACCAAAATAACGCTTACGTTGTTTTCATTAATAAAATTGGCTACTTGTTCTTGCGCCACTTTTGTAGTGATTACTTCAAAACCACCTTTTTCTAAAGCTAGAATTCCACTTTTTGAAATTCCGTCATTGGCTAATACTTTCATTTTGTTTTTATTTTGTTTCTCTAATTCCTTGTTTGTAGCAAAGAATCAACTATACTATATTTTTATTTTTTTAGGAGCTAATCCCGCTATCCGTTACTATCTTTTCTATTTTTAAAGAAAAAATAGAAAAGGATATCCACTGCTATCGGGGCTAGGGGAGTGTGCTTTTAAGAAAATTTGGTTTAAGCGATTAAACCGCTGCTTCCAACGCTTTCATAACATCAACCAAAACTTGAACACTTTCTATTGGCATCGCATTGTAGATAGACGCTCTATAGCCACCTACAGAACGGTGTCCTGGAAGACCAGAAATATTAGCAGCTTTCCACATAGCGTCAAAAGTGTCTTTATGCGCTTCGTCGTTCAATAAGAAAGTTACGTTCATATTGGAACGGTCTTCTACAGCAGCTGTTCCTCTAAACAATGGATTTCTGTCGATTTCATTGTACAATAAAGCCGCTTTTTCATTATTGATTTTTTCGATGGCAGCTACACCTCCCAAGTTTTTCAACCATTGCAAAGTCAATAGCGAAGTGTATACAGGGAAAACTGGTGGAGTATTGTACATACTCTCTGCTTTGATATGTTTAGCATAATCCAACATACTTGGAATCACGCGACCGTTTTTGCCAAGAATTTCTTCTTTAACCACTACTAAAGTTGTTCCTGCTGGTCCCATGTTTTTTTGAGCACCTGCGTAAATAATATCAAATTGAGTGAAATCTAAAACACGTGAAAAAATATCCGAACTCATATCACAAACGATTGGAATATTCAATTTTGGAAATTCTTTCATTTGTGTTCCAAAAATGGTGTTGTTGCTCGTACAGTGAAAATAATCTGCATCTTCAGGTACAGTATACCCTTTTGGAATATGATTGTAGTTTTGTTCTTTTGAGGATGCAACGATTACCGTTTCACCAAAAGTTTTAGCTTCTTTAATGGCAGCACTAGCCCAAGTTCCAGAATCTAAATAGGCCGCTTTGCCTCCTTCTTTCATCAAGTTGTAAGGCGCCATAATAAACTCTAAACTAGCTCCTCCGGCCAAGAATAAAGCTTGGTAGCCTTTGCCTGTTAGACCCAATAAGTCTAAAGCAAGAGCTCTCGCTTCTTCCATTACGGCAACAAAGTCTTTACTGCGGTGGGAAATTTCTAAAATTGATAATCCTGAGTTGTTGAAATCTAAAATGGCTTGTGCCGATTTTTCAAAAACTTCTTGTGGTAAAATACATGGTCCTGCGCTGTAGTTGTGTTTTTTCATGGTTTGTAAGTATCCGAAAATTTAAAAATGCAAATTTCGACAATCATACTTGAAAACAAGCTGAATTATTCGAAATAATTATACAATTTTCTACTTTATTGTTAGTAAAAATGAAATTGTATCTACATTATCAGCATAATCCCATAATTCAGGGCTTTGGGTTTGCCCAAAGGGAATACTGTTGGAGATTAAATTATTAGAAACTATACACTGAATTTTGTCTTCTTCGTCTTGCAAACGCTTTACCACCTCATCGATGTTGTCATAAAACTCATAAAAAGTGCTCGAAATAGGAGAGCTGTAACCATTATCTTCTTTTATGGTCAAAAAGCCATTGTCAAGTAATTTGAAATTACTCATCAAAAATACCGCCTTGTTGTAGTCGTAATTATTGGCATATTTTTCATATTCAATAACTTCTTTGTATTTAAAAATGGCTTCAAAAAAAGCATCGAAAGAATAGTTTTTTGGCACAAAAAGTTTTGATACGTTGCGACATCCCAAACCAAAATAGCGGAAAATATCTTCTCCCAAAGCTTCTAGTTGTTCACGAGTTTCCTCACCAGTAAGCAATGCTACAGAGTTTCTGTTTTTTCTAATAATGGATGGTTTGTCTTTGAAATAATATTCAAAATAGCGAGCAGTGTTATTACTTCCTGTTGCGATAACAGCATCAAAGTTTTCTAGTTTTCCTTCAACAAAAGTGATTTTCTCTTTGAATTCAGGGGCAATATGAATTAGGTATTTCGCTATAAAAGGAAGTAAATGCTGGTCATTCGAAGAGGTTTTTACTAGAACATTATGTCCCGAAATCAATACCGATAAGAAATCATGAAAACCTACCAAAGGTATGTTTCCAGCAAGAATCAACGCAACGGTTTTGGGTTGTCTGTCTGTAAAATCATATGCAGAAAGCCATTGGTCTAGTTTTTCTTGTATTAATGCTTTCGACCAAGATTGAAAAGCAAAACAGACTTGTTCAGGAGTGTACCAACCATTATGCGACTGAGAAAGAGCAATTAGATTAAGACATTCGTCAAAAAATAAATCGTTGCCCAAAACATCATTTTTCGAGGGATTCTCTATAGAAGAAAATTGACTCAAGAATTTTCCTAATTCAACAAATTTACTTTTTTTTGTTTCTAATGTCATATTGCTTGTGTATGAAATCTTTTGATTGTAATTTTGCGCAAAAATAAGCTTTTTAGAAGCTAATGACAACAGTTGTTTTTATTATAAAAACAATCACTTTAAATTTTAATTAAAAAATTTAGTTAAAGATGGCAATTATTATTACAGACGAATGCATTAACTGTGGAGCTTGCGAACCAGAATGTCCAAATACTGCAATTTATGAAGGCGCAGACGATTGGCGTTATAAAGATGGAACCAAACTAAAAGGAAAAGTAATTTTACCAGATGGTACTGAAATTGATGCTGAGGCACCACAAACTCCAATTTCTGACGAAGTGTACTACATAGTACCAGGAAAATGTACAGAATGTAAAGGTTTTCATGATGAACCTCAATGTGCTGCTGTTTGTCCTGTTGATTGTTGTATTCCTGATGATAACCATGTAGAATCTGAAGAAACATTGTTGAACAGACAATCGTTTTTGCATAACGAATAGTTTCAAAATATATATAGTTTGTAAAAACCTGAGTTTTGCTCAGGTTTTTTGTTTTTTAGAATGTTAATAACTATTATTATTTTCTTACTTTTTCTTCTGTTTGGGTGCAGAATTAAAAAATAAAGTCGGCTTTATAGACATATTTTTCTTTTTTTATTTTTTTTATCAACAATTTTTTTATTTTTATCTAAAATATTAAAAGTTTCTGAATTTTAGTTAAGACATAAATCACTTCTTATGAAGAGAACACTACTTGTCTTTTTATTACTAGTTAGTTCAATTGTTCTAGCTCAAAAAATAGAAAGAACTTTGATTATTAAGGATATGGATACGCAACTTCCCTTGGAAGATGTAACTGTTTTAGTGGCTAAAACGAAACAAATTCTTATAAGCAATAAGGAAGGGGAAGTTAGTTTTATTGTAAACGGAAATTCAAATATTCAGTTGTCACATCCTTCTTATGTGGGCATGACGGTTCGTCCGGCTACTCTCAAGCAAAATGGTAATATCATTTATTTGAAAAGTAGTTTGAATAAGTTAGATGAATTGGTAGTTACTCGTCAACATCCACAAAAAATTTTAAAATCATTAGTTGCAAATTCTATTAAAAAATTTAATGTACCAGCACGTTTAAAGGTGTATTGTAGAGAGTTTTTTAAACTTAACGGTGTGTATTCCTATTACACTGACGGTTTGTTGAATTTTCAAATTGTGGGGGACCAAAAAAAATTAAACTCTACCATTCTTGTTGAGCAAAATCGTTCTTTTGGTGTTGTCGAAGAGGAAGTTAGTGCTGATTTGTTGGGATACAACTTAAATAATATAATGGAAAATTATTATACATTTAAGTATTTAGCTCCACTTTTGGACCCTAAAGCTAAGGACAGTTACTATTTTTTGGTGCGTTCTTATTCTGAAAACGATGCTTATTATGTTTTGACCGCAACTCCACTAGATAACTCCAAAGGCTTGTTAGATGAGTTTAAGATTATTTATGATAATCAGAAAAATTTAATTATCGAGGTAAGCTCTAAAATTTCAGAAATTAGTTTGGCCAGAAATTCTGGAAAAGCGGTAAAAGGCGCTAAGAATATTTATATGTCTAACGTGAAAACTACTTATAGAGTTGAAGATACTAATTATTTCCTAGTAAGTTCAAAGGAAGAAATTGGTTTTGAGAAAATGTATAAAAAGGAAACTAAGAATATAGAAGTTAGAAATTATTTAGTAACGACTAATTTTAGTAATCAAAATTATACCTATCGTGAGCCTCAGGTTTTTAAAGACAAAAGTTTGATTAATAAAGGCAATAGTATTCTAACTAATTATTGGGATTTCTCTGGTTTAGCAGCTACTGATGAAGAACAACAAATCATTGCAAAAATTGAGAGAAAAATGTAAAACTCATTGTTTTAAAACTACTTTTTTTTTCTTTTTTGCAACAATAACATAGGTATCAAAAGCATAAGTTTTTCTATCTATTACTTCAAGAATTTCAAATCCTTTCATATAAAGGAAAAGCTCAATTTCATTTAAAGTAAAAACTCTAACCGTAGAAAAATCTTCTGCTATCACTTCTTTTTCGTTATCTTGGATAGTGTAATAAGTTGCAGTCCATTCCATCAAAAAATTATCCGCCGTGGTAAGTTTCCAATTACTGTCTCTGTAATGCAGGATTCCTTCACAATTCGCTTTATGAATGATGCTTTTATTGTTTTCGCAATAAGGAACATACCTATTTGCATCAATAAAGTCAAACACAAATACGCCATCGTTATTAAGATTTTGATGAACCGAATCAAAGCAATAATAGACGTCTTCATTAGAAATTAAATAGCTAGTAGAGCGGCCTGTGATGAGGATGGAATCAACTGGATTTTCTAATGTAAACTCTCTCATGTCGCCATGAATAAACGTACTTTTAGAAGTTCTTTTTTTTGCAATTGCAATCATATCCTCACTTGCGTCAAGCCCCAAATACTTTTGATTGTTTTGAAAAAAACGAAGTGCTAAGTTTCCTGTGCCACTACCGATTTCTAGAGTTGATTGACTTCCGTATTTCTGAATAATGGTATTGTAGAAGTCATATTCTTCGTTATAATCAATGAAAGTTTGATACATAGCATCGTATACACTAGCCATTTTATCTGTAAATAATGTATTCATACTTGATAGATTAAAAAACGTAAATAATTGACTCTAAATTACTAACAAAAATAGTATTTTAAATGGTTTTAATTTTTTTTGTACAAACAATAATGGTATTTCAACAGTAAAAAATTTTTTTGAATGCAAGTTGCAATAATTATCAGCTAGGTTAATCAGTGAAGAAATATATAATAAAAAAAGCCTGCAAAAACTTTGTCTTTGCAGGCTTTTTAAGTTTTAGAAACAGAACCTATTTATCAATTGACCCCAAAACTCGTTTCATGAACGTGTTCAAAGCTTCTTTTTTATCTGTACCTGTTTTTACCATTTTATTTACTTCCAAAGCACCATACATATTCGAAATCAATTCACCTATCACATCCAACTCTTCGTCTTTCAAAGAAGGAACTTCTGTAAGTGCTTCTAAAACTTCTATAGTTTCAATGATGTAATCTTGGTCGTTTTCTTCTATAAATTGAGTCAGGTGTTTGATAACAGGTAATTTCATTGGAATAAATGTATAAAGATTGAAAATAATTGGAAGTAGGAGTAACGCGTTTTCTTAAGCGATTTCTTTTACTAAATCGGCTAAAACTTCTGCTTTATTAGTTTGTGTTTCGTTAACTAATTTTCCTCCAACAAACGTAGCAAAAGTAGGTAGGTTACTCACATTAGCTAACTTTCTAGATTCAGGTGAATTTTCAGCATCCACCAAAACAAACGTTAGGTTTTCGTTTTCAGTGGCCATTTTTTTAAATTTTGGCTTCATAATTCTGCAATTACCACACCAAGAAGCCGAATATTGAACCACTACTTTTTCGTTTTGTGCTACCAAAGCACCTAACGTATCTTCGTTTAATTCGATTAACATAATTTAAATTTTAAAATTCAATTTTTAAAATCCCAAATTCCAATTTTTGATAGTCCTAAAACGAACTACATTGGAATTTGGAATTTAAAATTTGGAGCTTGTTATTAGTTTAAGCTTAAGTATTCAGCAGTACTTTTTCTGTCAGCATTCATTGCTTCTTTACCAGCTTCCCAGTTAGCAGGACAAACTTCACCTTTTACTTGGATGTGAGTGTAAGCATCTACCATACGCAAGTATTCGTTTACGTTACGACCTAATGGCATATCGTTAACACTTTCGTGGAAAATTTTTCCAGTTTCGTCAATCAAATAAGTAGCTCTGTACGTTACGTTAGAACCTTCAAGGATTACAGAATCAGTTTCTTCGCTGTAGCTAGTAGATTCGATATCCAAAATACCTAAAATGTTAGCCAAGTTTCTGTTAGTATCAGCCAAGATTGGATACGTTACTCCCTCGATACCACCATTGTTTTTTGGTGTGTTCAACCAAGCAAAGTGTACTTCGTTAGTATCGCAAGAAGCACCAATTACAATTGTATTTCTTTTTTCAAATTCTGGTAAAGCGGCTTGAAAAGCGTGTAATTCAGTTGGACATACAAAAGTGAAATCTTTTGGATACCAGAACAACAATACTTTTTTGTTGTTGTTTACTGCTTCTTCAAAAATGTTGATTTTCAAATTGTCTCCCATTTCAGAGATAGCATCAACCGCAATACTTGGAAATTTTTTACCTACTAATGACATAATGATTATGATTTAAAATTTTGTTTATTTCTGTTCGGCAAAGGTAATTAGTAAGTATCTGAGTTGCTCAAAGTTTTAATTATAATTAACTATAATCGGATAGGAGTTGCTTATTTTGTAAAAAAATAACAGTTTTTAACGAAAACGTTGTAGATAATTTAAAATATTGATATCTAGTGGTTTGTAGGTCAATTTTGGCTAATTTTTAGGAGCAGGAAACTTTAGGCTTTTATGGAAACAAAGTCCCGCTGTCCGCTATATCTTGCTAGCCGAACCCCGTCTAGCAAGGATGCCGCTCCCATCGGGGCTAAAAAGCAGCAATGAACTTTCTTGTGAGCATTAGTCAAAAAAAAACGATAGCTTACAACTATCGTTTCTATATTTTTTACATTTAGTTATTTCAAAAGCAAAGTGACGGGTAAAGTTCCTTCGTATGCTTGGTTCAATACTATTTTTTGAGCCGCTACTTCTTGAAATTCAATAAGGTCTTGATAGGCTACGACAACAATTTTGGCCGCCATAATATTCGGAAGCACTTGCAGTGCATACGGATTTCCAAACAAATGAAAGACCACTTTTTTAGTCAACACCACTTCACTTAGCCAAGTAATAATTGCCTCTTCAATTTCAAATTTTGCCAATGGTTTGGCCTTCGGTACAAATAAAGCAATAACCAAAGTGTCATATTTGACTATTTCCTTTAGTTTTTCCTCCAGATTTTCCTCTCCCAATGCTACCGAAAAAGAATCTCCCTGAATGGTATCTTTTAATCCTTCAAAAAATGGATTCTCACAGTCTTTATAAACACTCACTTTTGCCACGCTTCCACCATTGCTAATGAAGTCAGTTATGGACGAGGTGCTGTCTTTTTTGACTAGAGTAATCGCTTTTTCTGCACATTTTTGGTTGATTATAGTTGTAGATTTCCAATCTAAATCAGTTGCTTCAATCTTACTTTCAGTAATCAATCCAGCTTGTATTTTGCATTTCCAAATACGTTCAAAACTGGCTTCAATTCTTGAAATATCAGCTCTTTTTAAAATTTCCTGAATCCCTTCGGGCACATTTTCTGCAAAACACAATACATCGTTTCCAGCATTAAAAGCTTCCCATTCCAAAATCCCTTTAGTTGGGTACAGTTTGGAAACACTATGCATATTCAAAGCATCCGAAATCACCAAACCGTCGTATCCCAATCGTTCTCTAAGCAAACCTTCAATCACTGCTTTTGAAAGTGTAGCCGAGGTATTTTCTCCGTTATTTAGAGCTGGAACCGCCAGATGCCCAATCATTATGGAGTCGACCTTGTTTTCAATTCCTTTAATAAAAGGAACTAACTCATTAGATAGTAACTCGTCTAAGTTTTCATTTAGAACAGGTAATCCTAAATGCGAATCTACATTGGTATTACCGTGACCTGGGAAGTGTTTTAAACAACCCAAAATTCCCGCAGCCGTCATTCCTTTCAAATACTCCAAAGCAAAGCTGGCAACTTTGTTTTTGTCTTCTCCAAAAGAGCGATACCCAATAACGGGATTGTTTGGGTCAGTATTAATGTCTGCCAAAGGAGACAAGTTGTAATGTATACCAGCCGATTGTAAGTCCTTTCCAATTTGTTTTCCTATTTCATAGACCAATTCTTTGTCCCCTACAGGAATAGCTCCAAGTGTAATGGCATAAGGATATTGAGGTGTTTTTTCAACACGCATCGCCAAACCCCATTCGGCATCTATACTCATCAAAAGAGGAGTTTTTGCCGCTTTTTGGTAGCGAACAATTAAGGCTTTTAAACGTTCGTAACTTTCATCATTGAATTCAATTTTTTTGTTGCCTTCATAATTGGTAGCCGCACTAGCTCGACTATGAAAAAAGGTCAAACCACCAATATTGTATTCACGAATCAATTGTTCTGTTGCCTGAATGTTTTCTTCGCTGTCGTTAATGAATACGGCAGGAAAAAAGAATTGTCCTATTTTTTGTTCGGTTGTCATTCGTTGTGTTACTGTTTTTCTGTTTCTTTTTTTCCAAAATCATAAGGAAAAATCAAAAAGCGAGATAAAATAATTCCGGGAATTGTTGCTAAAAATACCCAAATAAAGAAGTTGCCATAGCCCAAATACTCTTGAATATAACCACTTGCCATTCCGGGAAGCATCATTCCCAAAGCCATAAATCCAGTAGCGATAGAGTAGTGGGAGGTTTTGGATTCTCCTTCGGCTACATAAATTAAATACATTAAGAAAGCCGCAAAACCAAAGCCATATCCAAACTGCTCCAAAACTACAGTAATGTAAATATAAAGTATAGAGCTAGGATGAAAATGGGCTAAAAGAACAAATCCAATAATTGGCAAATGCATCGTTAAAATCATTGGGAGCATCCATTTTCCTAAACCGTCTCTCGAGATGACGATTCCGCCAATGATTCCGCCAATAACTAGAGCGGCAACTCCAAAAGTTCCGTAAATAATCCCGACATCTTCGGTGCTTAATCCCATTCCGCCTTTGGCTACATCATCAATCAAGAAAGGGGAAAGCATCTTCATCAGTTGTGATTCTCCAAGACGATATACTAATATAAATGTCAGAATCAATCCTATTTGTTTCTTTTGGAAAAAAGTAGCGAATACTTCGGTAAAACTTCCTTTATGATTGGCATTACTTTTTATGTATTCCTGTTCAATTTCTGGGTTTGGTGTCATAAAAAAGTTGTAGACCGTGATGAAAATCATAATCAAAGCCACCACAAGCATAGTATACGACCAAGCTTTGCTTTTGTCCCCGTATTTTTCTTCTAGGAATCCAGCTAAAAGTACAATTACACCATTGGCAGTAAGCATCGATAAACGGTAAAAAGTACTGCGAATCCCTAAGAAAAAAGATTGTTTGTCTTTGGTTAACGCCAATAAATAGAATCCATCAATAGCCACATCATTAGAAGCAGAAGCAAAAGCACCCACCCAAAATAAAGCCAAACTCAATACAAAAAAATGCTGCATCGGAATGGTTAATCCAACGATTAAAAAAGCAATCGAAATGACCAATTGCATCGCCAAAAACCATTTTCTTTTGGTAGCGTGCAAATCGATAAATGGGCTCCAAAGCGGTTTAATCACCCAAGGCAAGTAGAGTAAACTAGTGTACATTCCAATATCTTCATTGCTGATGCCTAAATTTTTGTACATCAAAACAGATACTGAGATGATAATGGCATACGGAAAACCTGATGCAAAATTCAAAAGTGGTATCCAATACCAAGGATTTTTTTCTGATTTCATAGAATGGTAGAAATGGTTGGGTTAGTCTTCTTTGGGTAAATCAATGATGGTTTCTTTACTTTCATTGCCATAAAAGTCAATAAAAGTAAGGGCAAAAGCTTTGTTCTTATCGACATCGCTTAGTGGAATACTAAAATTGATTATCGTTGCTTTTGGGTCAACAAAATATTTCTTCATAATTTGACTGGCTTCTTGAAGGTCGATTTTAGAGTCTCGTTTGGCACCATACACCACTACATAACGAATTTTTGTATTCAAAGGTATTTGTAAAGTAAAAGTGCAATTGGTCGAATCTATCTCAATTTTATTGACTACTGGTGTATCGATTACAATGTGTTTTGAATTCGGTACAGGTAACGGAATAGCAGGATATTTATACTGATGATTTTGTAGCAATTGTGTCACGTTTTGATGAGTATTGATAAACCATTTTGCGCTATAAAATGCATTTCCTTGCACATTAGCATAGCTTCGGGTCAAGTCAATTTGGTTGGGAATTTCGTGAATGTTGTTCCACTTTTTATCCGAATCACCTTTGATTTTGTAGGTGCTGTTTCCCATATAGAGATTAACACCATTTGTGTTTTCTGACCACCATTTTAGTAGTTTGGCATAAGAAGCCGTTTTGTGGTCAATGCTCCAATACAATTGAGGCAATAGATAGTCTATCCATTTGTTCTGCATCCAAAGAATAGGGTCGGCATACAAATCATCATAATTAGTTTGTCCAGATTGTGTGTCAGAGCCTTTAGGGTCCATTGATTTGTTTCTCCAAACACCAAAAGGGCTAATGCCAAATTGCACCCAAGGTTTATGATTCTTAATAGCAGAGTGAATGCTTTTTACAAATGTAGTTACATTGTTTCTACGCCAATCCTCAAGATTCATTCCATTGCCGTATTTTTTGAAAGAATCAGCATCGTTAAATTCTTCTCCTTTGATTTTATAAGGATAAAAGTAATCATCAAAATGGATGGCATCGATATCATATTTCATTACAACTTCTTCCACCACTTTTACTAAATGATTTTGAACTTCTGGTAAAGCTGGGTTATAATACATTTTTCCACCATAAGTAATCATCCATTGCGGATATTTGAAAATATCGTGATTAGGGCTAAGTTGCGCTTTATTCAAGTCGAAAGTGGCACGATAAGGATTAAGCCAAGCGTGGAATTCGAATCCTCTCTTGTGGGCTTCTTCAATCATCCATTCCAAAGCATCGTAATAAGGAGTAGGTGCTTTTCCTTCTTTTCCAGTCAAAAAGCGAGACCAAGGAGCTAATTCTGAAGGATAGAAGGCATCTCCTACGCTTCTAATTTGGACGATAACTGCATTGTAATTGAGTTTTTGATAGGTATCAAGAATTTGTAAATAATCCGCTTTTTGTTTAGCAACGGAGTCATTGCTTTTTTTAGGCCAGTCAATATTTACGACTGTAGCTATCCAAACACCTCTAAATTCATTTTTTGGATAATGGTCTTTTTTTTGAGCAATTCCATTAGTGATGATAGATAGTAATAAAATAAATAGAAGAAGTAATACTTTATTTTTGGTCATTATTTTTTCGTTTATAATGCATTCAAAAATAGTTTTTTTTACTTTAGAAAAAAGGATTATTATTCAATAAATTCTTTTAAAGGTTGATTGATTGGTTTATGGAAAGGCTTTCTGGAAATGATTTTTTTCTATTTCAATCTGGGAAATGAAAAAATAAAACCTCATTCAACTACTTTCTGAATGAGGTTTTATTTTTTGGGCAAAAAAGGCTAAAATTCATCTTCTTTTTATTTAGGGCTTATCTTCCAATTTTATATACAAGTTTAAAATAGTTACTGCCAATTATTGGAATTCCATTGGCGCTTTTTTTCTCTTTTGTGCTAGCGCTTCCATACATAGCACTAAGGTCTACTCTTGGTAGGACATTAAATAAATATTCTATTGCAATTGAATCTGATAAATGTATTCTGTAGGCTAGGTTGGCTCCTGCAGATATGTGAGAACTTTTTTGTTCGTAAGAAATTCCACCTCCCCAATTTCCCCATCTATTAATTAATGTAGGTTCGATAGATGGAATTATTGTTGATTTTATATTAAGATTACCAATTCTTGTATTAAGTGGAATATGATAACCAAATCCGATGGTGTTTTTGCTATACTGAATCATTGAAAAGCGCTCATATCCTACATTAATTTCGAAATTCCTTGAAACCATTGCAAATTGTAAAAGATAGTTCAAAGCACTTTCGTTATTAGTTGGGTTACTTCCTGATATTAAATTTCTTGCATCTAAAGCGCCAGAAAATGAAAGGTAGTTTTCTTTATCATTTTGCGCAAATGTTAGTGCGGTTACGAGTAATAGGATGATTGTTTTCATGATTAGGTGGTTTTTTGTTTTCTTTTTAAGTCATAGTGCGTGTTATATGAATTCCTTATTTGGAAGTGGTTTCTTTTTTGTGATTCAATTCATAAATGAAAGAACCAAGCTCTTTTGTAATATTGTCTAAATCTTTGGCTGATGCCTTGAGTAATTCAATGTATGCAAGATTTTCATCATTTGAATTATCAACATTAGTCAATAAGTTAGCTAAACCTAAAATATTGGTTAATGGTAGTCTCACTTTGTGTGAAAGGATAAACATCATTTCCTCTAATCCTTTATGAAAGTCTTTGTTAAGGTTTTTTTGAGATCTCTTCAATTCTTTGAATTGCTGAAGTAATTGCATATTTAAATCCTCCTTCTCGATTTGTAAGTCAGAAAGTGATTTTTTTAAGGTGTTAATTTCTACAACAAGTTTTCTTTTTGTTAGAACTGAATCTTCTGATTCATTGTTATAATCCATAAGTTGTCCGTAACTCTTGGCATTTGATAGATAACAATTGAAGCTATTATTTTCTTTCTTATTTTTCATTTCGTAGTATTATTAAAAATGAAACAGTGATTCGGTGAAAGAAACATACTATTTAAATTTTTGTTTTTTAAATAGTTGTAAAAAAATAGATGCCTCTATTTTTTAGTTCAAAATTCTACATTAGATCGTCTGTAAAATGGCTTGTAGTGGGCTGTTTTTCTATATTAAATTTACGAAGAAACAATCACTTTTATCTTAATTCTGGCTTAAGAGAATTAGCAAATGTTAAAATTTAACCTTTTTTGTAGTAAAAGGGTGCTAAAATTTTATTTTTCTTATTTTTTTTAAGAATTAATTGTAAGATAATTTCTTGCGTAATAATACTATTCTAAAATCAGGGTGGATTTTATTTAACATAAAATAATTAATTTAATAGTAACGCTATTGCTTTTTAACGGAGTAAAAATGCTGTTTATCTAGGAAATGAGATTTTTCCCATACTTACGGCTGGGATGCCGTTATTTTTTTTAGAACTGTTTAAGCTTCCAGAAATGGTTTCATTGGCAAGGATTGCAAATAACAATGCTTCTTTAGCATCTCCATTAATTCCAAGAGAAGTTGTTGAATCAATGGAGAATGGTAGTAGCTCTTTTAAGTATTTTAGTATTAACGGATTGTGAAAACCGCCACCTGAGACATAAACAGTTGTTGCGGTGTTTTTATCGATTTGTGTAGCTGTTACTTTTAGGATAGCTTCAGCTATTGTTTCTGCAGTAAATAGCGTTAGTGTTGCCAAAACATCTGCAACTTTTAATGATGTAGTATTAGATTGATTTAGCGCATTGTCAAGAAATGTAAGGCTAAAAAGTTCGGGACCTGTACTTTTTGGGAATTTTGCACTAAAAAAAGCATCACTTTTTAATTGCTCTAATAAGGATTGATTCACATTACCAGTTTTTGCAATGGTTGCGTCTATATCGTAATCAAGATCTGGAAAGTGTAAACGAGTGTAGGCATCTATTAGCGTATTTCCTGTGCCTGTATCGGTCACAAAAATGGAGTCAAACGAACCTGATTTAGGGAGTAATGTGAAATTTGCAATTCCACCAATATTGAGTAATATTCTATTTTCAGTAGTAGAATTAAATAAAAAGTAATCTCCATACACTGCCAAAGGTGCGCCTTCTCCACCAGCAGCTAAATGTTTTTGTCTAAAATCTGAGACTGTGATGCATTGTGTAGTTACAGCAAGATGGTCTCCATCGCCAATTTGTAAAGTTGCATTTGGAAATTTATCTTTTTGGTGGAGACTTTTAGGAGCGTGCATAACGGTTTGTCCGTGCGAAGCAATCAAGTCAACATCTGTAGTATTTAATTTCCATTGTTGTAAACAATCCAAGACGATTTTACCGTGTTTTATGCCTATCCATTCATTTAGCAAAGCTAAATGCTGAAAATCGATTGTCTTTTGAGCAAAAACTTTTCTTATTTCAGATTTGGTTTCCTCGTCATAAGGAAAAGTTGTAAAATGCACTACTTCTGCTTTAGTTGAGGTTCCTGATCCAGAAATCTTGCAATAAGCAACATCCAATCCATCAAGTGATGTCCCTGACATAAGACCAATAATATTTCGTACTGATTTTTGCGAAACGCTTATCAAAGATTGGATATTTGGATTCATAGAAGATAATTAAAGTTGAGTAATGGTTCAAAAGTAGTATAAAATTGATTCTTGAAAAATGTAGATGTGTTTTTTAAATAACTATTCCTTATCTTTTATTTTTTTGACACAAAAGAGAGGATTATTTATTGTATTTGAAGATTGTAGTCTGATTTTTAACAAGAAGAAAACTTTTAATTTTGTTGAATCACGCGTTTCACTCAATTGTTATAGTTCAATTTTTCAAAAAAAATCAAAATTGTAATCTTGATACTAAGGATATTAGTATTTTTATACCAGTGTGAATTAAATGTTAGTAAATTATAAACATAAAAACACAAATTTTTTTCTGTATGTCTATTTTATGTATATATTTGACTTTTTTAACGCAATAAAAAATAAATTGTTTTATTTATTGCTTTTTTTAAAGATAAAACAATTTTTTAAATGGGTTGTTTTAATTTTTATGATTCAATAATTTAATTTTTAGTTTTAAAAGCATTTATTTGCAAAGCATACATTAACTAACCATTACCGATAAAATTTAAAAAATGGCATTAAAAGGTTTATTTAGAAAAAAGACAGTTCAAGACATTTTAAAGCAAGTTGAGAAAAATAATTTGGACGGGCATGAAGCTTTAGGAAAGCACTTAACAGCTCGTGATCTTACCGCTTTTGGTATTGCTGCTATTGTAGGAGCAGGGATTTTTAGTACCATTGGAAAGGCAAGTGCAGATGGTGGTCCAGCGGTTATCTTTTTATTTTTGTTTACAGCAGTAGCCTGCAGTTTTGCAGCATTTGCCTATGCTGAATTCGCTTCAATGGTGCCTGTTTCAGGTAGTGCTTATACTTATTCTTATGTAGCTTTTGGTGAATTGATTGCATGGATAATTGGTTGGGCTTTGATTATGGAATATGCAGTTGGTAACATAACAGTAGCAATATCTTGGAGTGATTACTTTACGGGACTTTTAGAAAGCGGCGGGATTACGATGCCACAGTGGGTTCAAATGGATTATTTGACAGCTTCAAATGGTTTTAAAGACGCGACGGCTTTAATGCAAGGCGGAAAGTCTTTTGAAAATTTATCTGCTGCTACTCAAGCGGCATATACTGCCTGGACAACTGCTCCAACTATTGGTTCTTTCCATTTAGTAGCTGATTTACCAGCACTTTTGATTATCGTTTTGATTACTGCTTTAGTGTACCGTGGAATGAAAGAATCTCGAAATGCAAGTAATTTAATGGTTGCAATTAAGGTATGTATCGTTTTATTGGTGATAGCTGTTGGTATTTTTTATGTTGACACTGCTAATTGGTCTCCGTTTGCTCCTAATGGTATTACAGGAGTTTTGAAAGGTGTTTCTGCTGTGTTTTTTGCCTATATTGGTTTTGATGCAATTTCTACTACTGCAGAAGAGTGTAAAGATCCTCAACGCGATTTACCAAAAGGTATGATGTGGGCTATAATATTATGTACATTGTTATACATTGCAATTGCGCTAGTATTAACAGGTATGGTAAGCTATAATCAATTGAATGTTGGTGATCCATTGGCCTTTGTATTTGATAAATTAGATTTAAAATGGATGTCTGGAATTATTGCTGTTTCAGCTGTAATTGCTATGGCGAGTGTTCTATTGGTTTTTCAAATGGGACAACCTCGTATTTGGATGAGTATGAGTCGTGATGGCTTGTTGCCAAAGAAATTTTCTACCGTGCATCCTAAATTTAAAACACCTTCTTTTGCAACAATAGTTACTGGTTTTGTAGTAGCTGTGCCAGCTTTGTTTTTAAACTTGACAATGGTTACAGATTTGTGTAGTATCGGAACATTATTCGCTTTTGTTTTAGTATGTGCAGGTGTGTTGTCTTTGCAAAATAAAACAGATATTCCACGCGGGAAATTCAAAACTCCTTATGTTAATTCAAAGTTTATTATGCCAATTTTGTTGATAATAGGTCTTGTTTTTGCTTTTGGGTTCAATGAAAAAGCAACTATGGATTTTATTACTAATAAGACGCAAGTAAATTCACCTTCTTCTATTATTACTTCGTTGAATAAAGAAGAAACTAAATTGGTTTCTGATTATTTAATTGCATTAGAAGGAGAAAAAGCAGCGGAAGCTTCTTCTGATCTTGAAAACTTATTGAGCAAACATGCAGAAGATGATGTTAAATATGAAAGCGTAGTGGCTGGATTACCAGTTTCAGACGCTATTAAGTACGAAAGTGGTTTTGATTTGTTTAAACATAAAATACCCATGTGGATTTTCTTATTCTCTTTGATAGGATTGTGTGTTTGGGCATACAAGCAGAATTTGTCATTAATTCCATTATTAGGCTTAATTTGTTGTTTGTATATGATGGCTGAATTGAGTGTGTGGAATTGGATATATTTTGGAATTTGGTTGTTAATTGGTTTGGTTATTTATTTTAGTTTTAGTCGAAAAAATAGTAAGTTGAATTCAGAAGTTATTTAAATAGTAGTTTATCTAATAATTAGACCTCTTAGTTTTTTACTAAGAGGTTTTTTATTTGCATTTTCCAGCGTATTGATTCCCTTTTGTTTATGTTTATTTAATATCTTTATACATAATGTTTTACACTTTTTGTATAGTTTTTATCTATTAAAATTGAAAAACCAAAAGATAAAACTATGGTAAATTAGCATTCATTAAGATATCAATTTAAATAAAACATACTATGGAAAACAACAGCAATTCTTTTAGTGAAGGTGGAAAATGTCCTTTTTCTAGTGGTGCACAGACCAAAAGTGCCGCTTCAGGAACTAATAATAACCATTGGTGGCCTAAAGCACTCAATTTAGATATTCTTCATCAACACGATAGAAAAACCAACCCATTGGGGGAAGATTTTAATTATGCAGAAGAATTTAAAAAATTAGACCTAGAGGCTTTAAAAAATGATTTGAAAGCTTTTATGACTTCTAGTCAAGAATGGTGGCCTGCAGATTGGGGACATTATGGCGGATTAATGATTAGAATGGCGTGGCACTCAGCGGGAACTTATAGAATTTCTGACGGACGTGGTGGTGCTGGAACAGGAAATATTCGATTTGCACCTTTAAATAGTTGGCCTGATAATGGTAATTTGGACAAAGCAAGAAGGTTGTTGTGGCCTATAAAAAAGAAATATGGAAATAAAATTTCATGGGCGGATTTGATGATTCTTGCAGGAAATATGGCCTATGAGTCAATGGGATTAAAAACGTTCGGTTTCTCTGGTGGGCGTGAAGATATTTGGCACCCAGAAAAAGATGTGTATTGGGGAGCAGAAAAAGAATGGTTGGCAAAAAGTGGAAGTGAAGGAACTAGATATTCTGGGGAGCGTGATTTAGAAAATCCGTTGGCAGCCGTCATGATGGGATTAATTTATGTAAACCCTGAAGGTGTAGACGGACAGCCTGACCCTCTTAAAACTGCACATGATGTTCGCATTACTTTCCAGAGAATGGCAATGAATGATGAAGAAACAGTTGCATTAACAGCTGGTGGTCACACTGTGGGTAAAGCACACGGAAATGGCGATGCTTCAAAATTAGGCCCAGAACCAGAAGCGGGCGCTATCGAAAATCAAGGCTTGGGCTGGCTAAATCCAAAAGGTAATGGAAATGCTGGCGATACGGTTACGAGTGGATTAGAAGGCTCTTGGACCACCAATCCTACACGTTGGGACAATGAGTACTTTTATTTATTATTGAACCACGATTGGGCATTAACAAAAAGTCCAGCAGGAGCTTGGCAATGGGAGCCTACTAATATCAAAGAAGAAGATAAACCATTTGATGCACACAATCCATCGGTTAGAAGAAATCCAATTATGACTGATGCGGATATGGCAATGAAGATGGACCCGGCTTACCGTGCTATATCGGAACGTTTTTACAATGATCCTGCGTATTTTTCAGAGGTCTTTGCTAGAGCTTGGTTCAAGTTAACCCATCGTGATTTGGGGCCTAAAGACCGATATTTAGGTGCAGATGTACCAGCTGAAGATTTGATTTGGCAAGATCCTATTCCAAAAGTTGACTATACTTTAAGCGAGGCAGAAATTGAAGAATTAAAAGTTACCTTATTGAATAGTGGATTAACAAGAGCTGAATTGATCAATACCGCTTGGGATAGTGCAAGAACTTTTAGAGGTTCGGATTTTAGAGGTGGAGCCAATGGAGCAAGAATTCGATTAGCGCCACAAAAGGATTGGATTGGAAATGAACCAGAGCGTCTACAAAATGTTATAAATAAACTGACAGCAATTCAGTCTAGCTTGAGCAAAAAAGTTAGTATAGCAGATTTAATTGTTTTAGGTGGAAGTGCAGCTATCGAAAAAGCAGCTCAAGAGGGAGGATTTACAGTAAAAGTTCCATTTGCTTATGGCAGAGGAGATGCTAGTCAAGAAATGACAGATGCAGAATCATTTGAAGTTTTAGAGCCAACAAATGATGCATTTAGAAATTTTATGAAAGCTAAATATGTTGTAGAACCTGAAGAATTGATGTTGGATAAAGCACAACTTTTAGGATTAACTGCAGCCGAAATGACTGTTTTAGTTGGAGGTATGCGTGTTCTTGGAACCAATTATAAAGGAACAAAACACGGTGTATTTACCAATAATGAAGGAGTGCTTAGCAATGACTTTTTCGTTAATTTAACAGATATGAATTATAGTTGGAAACCAGCCGGAGATAATCTATACAATATTGTAGATAAAAAATCTGGAGCAACTAAATGGACGGCTACTCGCGTTGATTTGGTTTTTGGGTCTAATTCTGTGCTAAGAGCTTATGCAGAAGTATATGCTCAAGATGACAATAAAGAAAAATTTGTTGCTGATTTCGTTAAAGCATGGGTAAAAATAATGAATGCTGATCGATTTGATTTGTAATGAATGAAACTATTATGAATATAAAAAGTGGGCTTTTGAGCCCACTTTTTTGTTTATAGATTGAAATGAATTCTATCTTTTTAGTATTTTCTGCATTGTTTCTTGGCCATCCTCAAAGCGAAGGAGAATAAAATAAAGACCATCACTTAGTTGACTAACGTTGATAGTGTTGTCTTCTGGTTTTCCTTCAAGTACAGTACTTCCTTGTGAAGAGAAAACTATAAAATGATTAGCAGGTATCACAGATTGAATTTGCAAAGTATGACTCACTGGATTCGGATATACGCGAATTACGTTAGTGGTTTCGACTTTATTGGTATTTATACCTAAAGTTTTATCCGCAGGATCTCCCCAAGTATAACTAAATCCATCCGTTTTTGCAATTAAGTCTGGAGTTTGGTTAGTACTTCCTCCTGAACCATTATTAAAAATCAGATTTATTGCCGTTGGTCCAGTGATAGTATATTTATAAAAACCATTGGCGTCTGCTGTCATATTTACTCCTGGCCAGACTGCATTAGTGATACTACCACTTGGTGTAGCGCTCCAGTAATATACTTTTGGAGTTACGGTCCAGTTTGTTGGTGGTTTAAAATATACGGTAATTGTTGGTACAGTACTAAACGTATAGCTTTCTGTTTTAATTACTGAGCTCGTTCCAGCTGTGTTTCTAACAAAAGCTTTCAAGACAGTAGTTGAAGTAAAGGCAAAAGATTTACTTCCAACTGCAGATGGCGAAGCCGTAGTTGGCGTCGTTCCGTCTAGGGTATAGTAAATGGTCGAAGTGGTTTCGTTGGCCGTTAAGGTTGCATTTACTGTGGATCCTGTAGCAAAACTACCTCCAAGTTTTGAAAAGGTTAAATCAGGAGCTATGGTAGGGCATCTGTTGGCAGGTTCTCCATTCAGCCAAGCACCATCATAGTATTTAATTCCGGCTGTTGTAGATAAGTCGGCAGTTTTTAAAGTTCCATCATTGAACAGTAAATTAGAAGCCGAAACCGTACTCGGGAATGTATATTGGTACCAATCACCACAATCTTTGGTCATCGCAATTCCAGGCCAACTTACTGTTGGAGCAGTTCCTGTTGGTGACCAATAGTAAATTTTTACTGCTGCATTCCAATTGGTTGGTTTTTTGAAATACACCGTAAATGTAGCAGGAGTACTAAAAGTGTAGGTTTCCGTTTTGACAGCAGAGCTGGTTCCAGCTGTATTTTTTACAAAAACTTTAAGTGTTGTAGTGTTGGTAATGGCAATGTTTTTAGTGCCAACAGCTGAAGGCGATGCTATGGTTGGCGTCGTTCCATCGAGGGTGTAGTAGATGGTTGATGTAGTTTCGTTGGCTGTAAGTGTTACATTCACTGTGGTACCAGTAGTAAAGTTGCCACCTACTGGTGCAATAGTCACATCGGGAACAATAACAGGGCATCTATTGGCAGGTTCTCCAGCTAACCAAGCGCCGTCATAATATTTGATTCCCGCTGTAGTAGACAAGTCAACAGTTTTTAAAGTGCCATCGTTGAACAATAAATTTGAAGCACTAACTGTTGATGGGAAAGTATAACTGTACCAATCTCCACAATCTTTAGTCATCGCAATTCCGGGCCAAGTTACTGTTGGAGCTGTTCCTGTTGGTGACCAATAGTAAATTTTGACAGCAGCATTCCAATTGGTTGGTTTTTTGAAATACACCGTAAAGGTACCAGGAGTGCTAAAAGTGTACGTTTCTGTTTTAATAGCAGAGCTAGTTCCAGCGGTGTTTTTTACAAAGGCTTTAAGCACCGTAGTAGCAGTAATGACTATGTTTTTACTTCCAACAGCTGAAGGCGAAGCCGTTGTTGGGATTGTACCATCCAGCGTATAGTAAATGGTTGAGGTAGCATCATTTGCTGTAATTGTTGCATTCACTGTAGCGCCTGTAGTAAAATTACCGCCAACGGGAGCAATGGTCAAATCAGGTGCAATAGGAGTGACGTTACAACGGTTAGCAGGTTCGCTAGCTAGCCAAGCTCCATCATAAAATTTAATTCCTGCGGTTGCAGTTAAGTCGCCAGTTTTTAAAGTACCGTCGTTAAAAAGTAAGTTCGAAGCGGATACTGTACTTGGGAAGGTGTATTTATACCAATCTCCACAATCATTAGTCATAGCTACTCCTGGATAGGCTACAACTGGCGCTGTTCCTGTAGGAGACCAATAATAGATTTTTACAGCTGCATTCCAATTGGTTGGTTTTTTGAAATAAACGGTAAATTCAGGTAAAGCCCCAATTGAGATAGTTTTGGTGATAGTTTCTGAAATATTACCTTCATTATCCACGGCAAACACTTTTATAGTGGTCGTCTGGGTGATGGTGATGGTTTTGCTGCTAATTGCGCTAGCTGATGCAGTTGTTGGAACACTACCATCAATGGTGTAATAGATTTTTGGGGAAGGGTCAGTACTATCGGTTGCTTTTATGGTTACGTCGACTGTTGTTGGTGAATTTGTAATGTCTGGCGTAAACGTAAGTTTTGGAGCTACATCTAGATTTTTACCTACCCAAACATGTTGAATTTTTGATTTGGTTACGTTTCCTTTTTTATCGGTTACTTCTACGTAATAATCCACTAATTTTTCTGAAAGTCCTGCAATTTCTGCATGGTATTGATTAGCAATTACCGTAGGCAGCATGTACAAATCGGCTTGGGTACTATTAGTTACATTTCCTTTAGGAAAAACTCTTTCGGTCATTGGTAAACTTACCCAAGACCCCACTTCAGTTCCACCAGCATACGTATCATTATGATTGGAGCTTAAACTATTTTTTCCGTCATTATCAATACGGTATTTTAGTTCGGCTCTTTCAATCCCGCTTACATCATAGGCAAAAGTGTATACTGTAAAGTCAGCTGAATTCAAGAATTCTTTGTAAGCATAAGGCGCTCCATATCCTTTTTCTCCGGGATTATAAGGCCATCGCTGTGGAATAAAAACAGAAGGTTTAGTGTTGTCAACGCCTGGGTGAGCATTAAGTGTAGGTTGTGCAAACTCCACACAGCGATTGACAGCCAAGGTTGTTTTGATTTCTAAATCTTCGGCTAAACCATAATAGGCATTCCCACTGTCGTATCCGGCCATCAAAAAATGCCATGCTTTTTCAGCTGGACTTATCGCTGCTGTTGGATTTACGATTTCGCTAATGCGGAGATTGCTTCCTTCGAGTTGTTCGGCCATAATGGCGTGGTTTTCACCAGCGGTAGTTATGGCTTGGTTCATCATGTCTTCTGTCCAGCCATTAGGGTTGAATTTTTTGGTAACAGGATCAAAAAAAGGCCAAAGCCAGTTGGTAAATTGCGGATGACCAAAATCACCATCGGCATTTACCCATGCGCCGTCTTCTACGTGCACTACTTCAGATTCTGGGACAGGATGATCTTGTAAATATTGTGGAATCGTTGTAGCGTTATTTCCTTTGGCTGCCGAGGCATGCGAAAAACCAGTAACCGATTCGTTATAGTACGATGAACCGCCACCCCAGGCATTATCGCCATCATGAGCAAATAAAACCAAAGGTTGTCTTGGAGAGGTTGAAGCTTTGGCTGCAATAGGATCAATTAGAGTTGTGCCAATGGCAGAGTAGCCGTCTTCATAACTTTCGTAATCTGCCATTGGGACCACGGTAATTTTGTATTCCTGAGCGGTTTCAGGATCGATATATTTGGCTTTATAAGGCAAATACGAGTAAGGAATAGCGAATTGTCCACCACGGGCATCTTTTTGAGCAGAAAACCAAGTATTTCCTTTTGTATCTACTTGGTCGGCTTTGTTAGGAACATCACACATCGTCCCGCCAGAACCGTATTTTAGGGGATAGTCGGATAAAGTCCTTGAGAGATGGCTATTGGCAATCACAGACCACTCTATGCCGCACTCTTTTAAGGTTTTGATGATTCTTTCAGAGAAAGCACATTCTGCTGGCCAATAGCCTTTCGAATCGTGGGTACCAAACAATTGAGCACTGTAGTATTGGTGCGCTTTGATTTCTTTGGTCAAGGCTTCGTCGCTCAGCAATGGCGATAAGGCGTGGTGCATTGTAAAAGAAACCACTTCCATTCTTGGGAATCCTCCCGAAGTTTTCCAGCCTTTGGCATCCTTAATGTTTTGTGTCCACGAGGTCGAATAGCCCCATTGGTTGGCTTGGGCTAATTCCTGTACGTTTTCCATCAACGAACCTCCGTAAGTGATTTGAGCCCCAGCTTTGGGTAAATCAGCTATCGAGGAAATGGCATTTTTTGGAGCAAATTGATAGGCTGCTACACGGTCACCAGTGCTAAAAATCTCTACCAAGTTATTGGTAGGATGGGCTAGTCCGTTCTTGTCGTTGTTGGCTCCCGATGTTTTTAAATCCTGTGATTCTTTAACTATCTGGTAGCGATTGGGGTTTTTCTTGCTTACATCACCCCAATAGGTGGGTTGGTGCAAATGCCACAAATAAGAAGTGCTTATTTGTGCTTGCGCTCCCAAACCATAGACGAGAAGGGGGATAAGCCATAGTACTAGTTTTTTCATAATTTAATTTTTGGTAATTAAAACATTAAACTTTTGTTAAATTTATCAAAAAAATAGGTCCAAATTATGAATGTCATAGTTGAGGTTTCTACTACAACGTTTTAGTGTTTACAACTTTATTTCAAATGCATTTTTTGTAACAAATGAATTTAGAGATTCTTATAAAATTAACAGTATATTGAAAATGTGCTAATTTTTTAATGAAAACAATAGTTTTTAAGGGAAAAATGACAACTTTTTTAGAAGATTTAAAAAGTGAAACCCAACAGAGTATTTCCGATTTAAAATAGAGCGACTATTCTTCAGGAGCACCACATTCGTGCGCACCACACGAGTCGTCCTGCTGTTCGTTATATCTTGCTTGTTGAACCCCGACAAGCAAGGATGCCACTACCATCAGGACTAGGCGAGGGGTTTTGGTTTTCATAACATAAAAAAAACAGCAATAGTTTTTTTATATTTATGATAATGGCTTATTCTAGTAAAATTCGGTGAGGTAATAGCAACTATTTCGGGTAACAGTTTATTATGCTACGACTTATTGGCAGCTTGTACAATTTCCGTTATATCAATTTTTAGATTTTTTTTAAGTTGAAACTTGGTGTCAATCAATTCTTGTAACTTCTGATTGTCTTTGTAAAAATCTTTTAGCGTACTTCTATATTTTTCTAAGTTTCCTATTCCGGTATTTAAAAAGAGGTAAGTACCGTCTGATTTTTCAAAGGTAAAAAAGGTACCAAGTGGCGCTCCGTTTTGATTTACAGTTTGAAACTGATACAAACTAGTTTTTTTACCAATAATTAAAGGTTCAAGGAATCTTAGGTTGTTTTCAGTAATGGTTGGCTTTGAAAAGAATTGATATGCTTTTTCGTCATACATAAAACCAAAACTTTTTATATCCTCAGGCTTAAGCTTTTTGGTTTCGTTAGGACCATCATTGACTTCAACTTTAAACAAAAACTTTGAAAAGTCTACTGTTCCAAAAATTGATTTTGGTATTTTTATTTGGGTAGTAATACTATCATTAATTTTAGTAATGTAGTATCCAGAAACTGTAGCTTGGGAATAGGAATAACCAAAAAAAGTCAAATAGAGGATTAAGGAAAATAGATGTCTCATAGTGTTTTGAATTTTAGTTTCACAAGCAAGTATAGGGTGTTGTTTAAAAAAAAATGAATGTGAGGATTTTAGTAAAAATACTGGATTTAAATTGCAATAAAAAAAGAATTCTTACTAAACTTTTGGTTCTTCAATAGTGTCGCTATTATGATTCGTTTTTGTGTTGTTCATAATACTTGATTAAGATTGCTATCAGTTCCTCTGAGTCAATTGTAAGTCCAGTGGCTGAAATATTGAAAGGCGAATTGTAGTTATTAATATTAAACTGCATTAATTTACGTTTGAATCCGTTGGTCTCTTTTTCGAGCCAATAATCCGAATCTTTAACACCAATAATTATGATTCTTGTACTTTGAATGCTGATTTCATCAAAACCACTGATTTCACTCCATTTGATATAGTCTGTCAATGATTTCTTTGGATTCACGTTCAATCCTTCGGGAGCAATAATCAGAGCGATTTCAGATGTAATGACTCTTTTTAATGCTATAAATGCACCCAATCCAAAAAACAGAATCGAAGCCACTCCAATACCACGAGTCAACATTGGATTTCTGGCCCTCCAACCAGTAAAGTTCTCTGCTTCTATGACTAGCCAAAAACCTAGTGCAACAAATACAATAGAGCCTAACAATAAAACCAATGATTTCTTTTTACTAGAGTAAATCTCAATTTTTTCCATTCGAGTAGTTTTTTAATTTAATGATGAAGCCTAAATCCCTAAATTGCTATTGTTGTTTCTAGATAGCATCTTTATACCAAGTAGTTTCCTTATCAAAGCCGTATTTTTTGGACTCAATTTTCCAGTTTTCCGCCTCTTTTTTTAGTACAAATTGATGTTTTTGTACTACACCTAAACCATACTTATAGCGTGTTTCTATTACTGCGCGATTTGAAGATTTCATTATGAAGAAAATTTCAGTATCGGGATTGCTTAAATAATCGTATTTTGCTGGATTCCCAAAAGAGTTACTACCTCCTGCCAAAGGGTTAAAAGCGATTGGGGTAAGTAGTTCTTTGTAGCGAGCGGCATATTCGTCCCACAGTTCGGTCTCCCCAGGTTGTACTTGGTTGGGTTCCTTAGGATTTTTCAACTTCTGACTTCGCGCGAATATTTCTCTTTCTAAGAAGTTAATATCTTGTAATTTGTCTATTAGAAATGCTACGATTTCGTCTTTCAAATGAATGAATTTTTCAGGAGTTTCACTTGTAGTAATGTTTAAATCCTTTGCAGACACTTTCGATTGCTTATGGTTTGAATTGTCTGATTTCTTTCCAAAGAATTGGCTAAATAGTCCCATTTTTTCTGCTTTTCAAAATAGTTGTTAAAAATCTAGAAGCCTTTTATACGAGTCTCTTCGTTATTCTAAGCCCTTGAATTAATTCGTTTTATCTTTCTTAAGAGTAGTAAATCTAATAAAACTATTTCTTTTTTATGCAGACAGCTTACAAAAAAAGGAACCTATTGTTATTCCTTTTTAGAATTCTTTAAAAGTAAATTGTCGTAAAAAAAACACTTGAATTGTTAATGTAAATGTTCTCTAGGAGCACCACATTCTTGCCAACCACACGAGTCGTCCTGCTGTTCGTTATATCTTGCTTGTCGAACCCCGACAAGCAAGGATGCCACTGCCATCAGGGCTAGGCGAGGGGTTTTGGTTTTCATAACATAAAAAAAACAGCAATACTCTTTTAGAATACTGCTGTTTAAAGGCTATTGTTTGGAATGGTATAGTGTATCATTCACCAAGATAAGGGTCTTTTATCTTTTTAGCTTGGTACTGAATATTGGAAAATTTCACTTCGCATTTTGAACCTACAGGCGATTGCGCCAAAAATCCAACTTCAAAGCCTGCCTTGGCATCAAATTGTAGGTGTCTCACCAAAAACCAACGCCCACCATCGGTAGAATAATACAAGGTAATCACATTGTCCGCTTTTGCTATTTTGTAAAACACTTTATTGGTAGTAATTTCGACAGAATTACAATCATCGGATATGTTTTTTGTGACCACACTAACCACTCTTTTGGCTCCGGTATAGTCTTTTTCAAAACAAAACTTAATCCAATTCACATTGTCGCTTTTTATAACCAAAGCGCCACCGTCCCATTTATTCGAAAAAGAATGCTCTATGGCAGCCGTGAGTATGAAATTTTCATCAGCTTTGAATAGTAATTTTGGAGCATTGTCTGTGTTGTACGTCACATTGGGGTCCCGAAACATATCTGTCTTTTCTCCCGCGAGTATAACCAATTCATTATTTTTTATCGAATACGACAATGGCGTATTGTCCCAATGCAAGTCAAAAGGAATAGTCGAAATTTTTAGTTTGTCCTTTGGCTGAGCAAATGATGTAACACCAAAAAACAAAAGAGTTGATAAAACAAAAAATCTTTTCATAGGTAGTGCATTTATGGTTTATTTCATTCGAATATACTGACTGTGATGGCATAAAAAGGTTCTAAAAACCGTTTTAGAATAACAGCTTGTTCATTTTCAACGCGTCGTATCTCAAAAATAATAAAATTTATATTAAAAAAGTACAGTAAGCTGTTTTTAAAGGTTTTACGGGTGAAGTTGAGCATTGATTCAAAAAGTTTCCTCCAAACTGAGAATGGTATTCGAGTTAAAAATGCAATTGGCAAGGGGACGTTTTACAGTATTTTTCATTATAGAAGTCATTTATGTCTCTTTTTTTGATGCGAGTTCATCCCTACTGACTTTCGATAGACTTAAATACAAAATCACTGCACAAAGCACAAAATTTGCAATAGAGATAATTCTAAATAAGACATCGGACAAAATATAAAAACTATAAAGTAATGTGATTAATGCCGTAATTGTCCAAAGAAAGTAGGTAGTGGTATTAACGTTTGTTTTTTTATAAAAATACAAATCTCGTATTGTGGGAAAATAAGCAATACAGCAAACAAAACCTGCAAAAGCATAAGAGATGCTCAGTCCTTCTAAAAACAGTTCTTTCATTATACCGTATTTTTCAATTATAATGTATAACCAAGGTGTATGGTTAGAAAAGGTACTAGGGGAGAAATTGTATACTTCAAATTATCAATAGAAGTTTGGCCAGAAATTTTGGTACTATATCCAATGCCCATCCAAGGTTTTACATATAAATTGTTCTTTAACGGATGCCAGTTGTATCCTAAAGAAGGCATAATTAATAAATTACTGTATTTGCATTCTTTAGTAGCGGTATTGTCGTTGGTGTTTTTGAAATTCTGAATCCCTGTTTGTAGGCCAACAAACCATTTTCTATTACTTTCTTTAAAATAATATTCGCCAAATATTGAAATGGCGTTTTGAATTCTCACATTCCAACCTTTGTCTTTGTTATCTGAATTCATATTTACCATAAGTTTGGGTAAGTTAAGAGCATACGTTCCTGCGCCAATTATAAAATGTTGGCTATTTTTGGGTTGTATCCGAATATGAAAGGCATATCCTTTTAGTATAAACGTAGCGGGGTCAGTTTCGATAGAAAAAGTAGTTTTGGATACTTCATTCAGGGCTTGTGCAGCAATTTTTGTTGTGGTTAAACAAATAGTTGTTAGAAGTAAAAATGTGATTGTTTTCATTTTTGTGGTCATTGTGTTTAAGGATTAAGGATTACGATTTAATTAATATAGAATGAAGCGTTGGTAAGCCGCTACAACTGATAAAGCTAAAAAGATGAGGGTAGCAGGGAGGTCTTTGTATTCTTTTTTTTGCAAGTGATACACCATTGCCAATATCATAATTGTAGCAATTCCAAGAGCTGCTAAAGGGGTTAGAATTGGATAAAAACCGAATTGAATCGGAAGTAGTAGTCCTAAAGCCCCCAGAATCTTTGAGAAGCAAATAAATTTAACCATAGAAGGTGAAAAATTATTTAACCAAGATAATTTGTGTTTAAGTTGGTCTTTAAACACATAAATAATAGTACCAGATAAGGTAAAAACTGTAGCGAGAATGCCTTCGATAAGTGTTGTTGTCATTTTTTTTACATTTTATAATTAGTTATTTTTTTGAGATGGTTTCAAGAGTAGCATTGTTGTTAAATGTGAGTTCATTGGTGTGTTTTAATTGGTTCTTGTGAGCAAAATTTTCTAGCCATTTGTTTCGTTGCCATTTTCTAGCGCTTCCTGTTGTAGCTATCTTCCAAATAGGAAACGTGAAGTTGTATCCCGAAAAAGGATAGTGCCATACTTCAATAAAAGATGATGAAATCGATTTTGTACCAGAAGGAGTCAGGATGATAATTTGACCATTAGGTTTCAAAACCCTTAATGCTTCGTTCATTAATTTGGTTTTTATGGTATCCTCTACAAGAAATAATACGGAACAGAAAGTAACAACATCAAACAGTTCACTTGTAAATGCTAATGGCGCATTCATTTTTTGAATTTGAAAGGAAACATTCTTGTGAGACAATCTACTTCGAGCTTCCTTAATCATTTTTGGGTCAATGTCAATACCAATTATTTGCAGACTGGAATCCTTTTTAATCAACATTGCCGGTAGCGTTCCTGTTCCTGTGCCAATATCAAGAATACTTTTATTGTTCGTTTTCTGAGTGATGCTTTCAATTACTGGATTCAAAAAATCTTTATACCAACTGCTTTTTGTTGCTTTTGAAAAAATAGAAAGGCTTTGTGCATTTAGTGATAGGGATACTAATGCTAAAATCGTTATAATTAAAATATACTTCATATTTTGTTTATTTAGTTTAGGTCAAAAAAAATTACTCTGCGTCTAAAATTTCTTTTAAAGTTATTTGGTTCAATGCGGTCTTCATTACTTCTTCAACATTGCCCAAAGCATTAATTACTGCTTTTTTTAAGTCGTCTGGTCGTTTACTTTTCGCTCCTAACTCAAAGCTGGTTTGGAAAAGAGATTTTTGATTTTCTATAGCAATAAGTATGTCTAATAATGTTATTTTCTCTGCACTTTTGGCAAATCTTACCCCTCCATTAATGCCCTCTTTTGATTCTAAAATCCCTGCACGGATTAAATTATTGAATATAACAGCTAATGTAGGTTTAGGGATATTTAATGCTTCAGACATTATTTTGGTGGAAATATATTCTGTTTCGCCTCTTCTAATTTTATCAGAAATAAAAGCCAATACCAAAATAGATTTAGAATAAGAAAGTGAAAATGCCATAACTATATATTCTTTATATTTAGTTTACAAAGATAAAAGTGTTTTTTAGTTTTGCAACTTTATTTTTGATTTATTTACTTTTTTTTAGAGTTTAGCCGTTTTATAACTTCTTAAGCTGTTTTTTGTTAGAGCAATAATTGGTTTGCAGTGAACACGGATTGAAAATCTCGACTACTGTTGTATTGATTTTTTTTCCTTTTAAACTTTTAATTCAAAGCAAGTATCTTTCGTTTTAAAATGGAGCGAATATTTTCTCGAAGCACCACATTCGTGCACACCACACGAGTCGTCCTGCTGTTCGTTATATCTTGCTTGTCGAACCCCGACAAGCAAGGATGCCACTACCATCAGGGCTAGGCGAGGGGTTTTGATTTTCATAACATAAAAAAAACAGCAGTATTCATTTTGAATAGTGCTGTTTCATAAAATGAAATACAATATAATTGTTTACTTTCTTTATAGTTACAAATTCATAATCTTTTAAATCTCGTTATTATTGAGTTTCTGTCTCCACTTATCAACTACTTCTACATTATCGCCAAAATTAGATTCTGTATCAAACTCACTAAGAGCTTTATCTCTGGCATTTAAATAGGTTTCAATGATTCCATTGATTTTATTTACGTTTCCAGCATTTATTTTTCGGCTGTTAATCTCCTTTTCTGATTTTTTTGCAAAAAAATGTGCAATCTCGTATTTCAATTGAAAATAATTTAAGTGTTGTTGCGATGTATACTGTGGATTAACCCACGATAAATCCCTTCTAATCCCTCCATATGATTCTACAGTGATAACTCCCGTCCAAACGTTTACTTTTTTGGAATAAACGCCAAAAATCAATTCTAAATGTGCTTTCAAGTCTTTATTTACCTCAGGGGACATTTTAAAATCGGACCATTCTAAACTTTTTTTTGACCTTAAAGAAATTGTATCGCCCTTATTTGCTTTTGTCATTTCGGAAATAATTTTTTCCCATTTTTCTTGATTCTTTCCTTGACCAAATGTTAATAATGTCATAGTAAGACATAAAAACGTTAATGTAATTCTAATCATTTTTTTTAATTTATTTTCGATTTTTAATTGTAATAGTATTTTTAATAGTTCAGTTTTTGATTAACAAATGAAATTACTGAATTTATATTGTTTTATATACTGTATACTTTCTTACTAATAGCCCTTTGTTATACATTCACTAACCATTCAGAGTCGACTACCGAATTTGAATTTTCATTTACTTTATCTAGAAAAAGGCTAAAATTGTTAGTTGTTAAAGATTGGTTAGTAACAATTTTGTAAATAATTTGGTTGTCTGATTCATTGATAACTATTTTCCAAATGCGTCTATCATTTTCACTGTAGGAAGTTCTTGTAACTTCAATAATGTTTCCAATCGGGTGTTCAGTTACTTTATCATAATCGATTAAATACAAATAAGCATCATCAAAATAGAATTCTGGATTGCTGAAGTGAAACTGGTCCGAACCTAACCAAGTTATACCAGGAGATAACTTAATCAACTTCCATAAATCTAAATTCGTTCTTTCTTTAAAATCAATTTCTTGTTGCTCTTGACGGATTTGAAAATAGTTGGAAATTCCTTGAGTGTTTAGCATTAAAATGATAACTATTACGAAAGTTGCAATTATTAGGATGGTCATTTAAAATAAAATTTTTTGTTTTAAAATCACTTTGTGTTTTGAAATATGAGATACTGTTGTTGCTAAAATACTTTTACTGCAAAGTGGTTGAGATTGCATTGAGCCTCGTATTAGGATTTACCAAATAATTCCAAATTCAAGACCAATTTCAAAATAAGCTTAATACCCAAATTGCTTGTAGCGTCTGTTGGCAGTAGTGTTTTTTACCAATTAGGTTTGTTATATGTCATTCCTTCTAACTTTATTTTTTTATAAATTTTCGGATTAAGATTTGCTCTGAAAACTGATATTTCGTTAATTTTTTTTCTTATATTTTTTTCAGAATATCCAAGGCAAAAGTCTGTTCTTGGGTTTTCGTTTAGCAAAATTAAATCACTATTTTCATCAATAATTCCAAATTCTAATTGGTCTGAACCTGCGTTTATATCGGTGTAGATTTGTAGTTTTATAACATTCCCTTTAACCTTAAAATAGCCTACAATTCCGTAATCCACATTATTTACATCTTCAATTTTTGGATATGTTTTTGTTCCTTGAATTTTGAATTTACCGTTTGCATAAAAACGAATATATCTATCACTATTTTTATAAGTATCTGTATCTCTATAATAATTACTATTTGTCAAATAGTATATTGCAGTTGTGTCAATTATTTTAGTGTTAGTTAGTTTTGCAGATTTTCTTTGGTAACTAAATTTATAGTTTTTTGGTGGGCGAACAAATCCTTCATTATTGGTCAAATAATGAGAACAACTTGTCAATAATATTATTAGATTAACTGCAAATATTCTCTTCATATTTTTCGTTTTTTTGGGCAATATTACTGCCAAAGTTCTGGTACTACAGCGGGTTTGGGATTAAATTAAGCCCATTTTTCGGATTTGCCAAATATTCCAAATACAAGACAATTTTTCCATTAAACCAAATGCCCAAATCCGTTGTAGTGGCTGTTATGGGCCGGCTTTTATTTAATTTTGTTATTTAATACTTCCGTCAATTTTTTATAATAATCATTATATCTATTCTTTCCACTAGATGACGGAATAATTTCAATTGTTACATCCATACTTTCTAATACACCTTTTAAATGCTCATTAATATCTTCACAATAAAAGCTAATTTTATTTGTTATTAATAAACCTAATTCACTTTTTTTCATTCGAGCTCTTTTGTTTATAATCCACCACAAATCAATTTCAGCATAATCTAACGAAAAGCCTATGATGTGAATATTTGAATTAAAGAACAACTCTATCCACGATGAGCCACTGAAATTTTTATTTAGAAGTTTATCTGCAATAGAGATTTCTGTAATTGTTTCTTTATGCTCGGTATATCTATAAGTCCCTTTGATGTAGTTATCTATTTTTCCAATTTCTCCGCAATAATGGTCTAAACCAAGCATTATTGTTGCTGGTTTTCTAAGTTCTCCATGAATTTGCCAAAAATGTTTTTTCCTTTCATTTGTGTTTGAGATTCGTTTCAAACGCCTAATACTATAAACATCTTCAGAACTATATTCGTAAATCGGAAAATTCACTTCATTTAGTTCTTTGAGACTATCAATGAAGGCGTAATCGTAATTTGTTGTCAAATAATTTTCCGCATTTATATTAAACAAATCAATATAAGTTTGATGAGGCTTAATATTTGCCATTAAATCAGCAATCTTTGCTTTGGCTTCAAATTCATCGTTAAGTATGTCTGAATGATTATTTGGTTTTTCAAGAATTATTCTTTCGTAAATCATTGTGTTTGGCAAACTATCATTATCAAACGTTCTTGTCTCTTTTAAATCATTAAGCAGATTAGACCAAGATATGTTCTCAGGACTTAGCCTATTTATTCCATTTCCAAAAAATATCGTATTCTCCATGTTTTATTTTAGTAGTTCATTTGAAGCTTGCCCATAGTGTTCCGCCGCTTCTCGTCAGTTGCGAAGTTCGGAACGAATTATTTTCTGTTAAAGATAAAAATTCTTGCTAAACGTGAACGTGAACTTACCACAAAACTCGCAATTGCGAGAAACGGCTGTTATGCGTGGTTCTTTTAATGTCTATTTTCCAATATTCCGATTAAATTTACAAGTGAAATTGTTGCTGTCGCACAAATTGATACATCTTTTCCTGTTGCAGTTCTTTTATGAGTAACCTCATTTGCCAAACTTAAAGATGCTTTTGCATATTTTCTAAGATTTTCATTTGTTGAACCAGCAAATTCAGCTTTTATATATGCTTCAATCATTCTGTTTGCGTCAGTTTTACTCGGAGCAACATTGTCAATTGTAGGATGCCTATCTTTATCATATATAGCTTGAGCAAGCGATATAATAGTTTCACGACATAGTAAGCCAATAGCTTGATACTGTTCTTCGTTTTTTGCTATTTTAATTCTATCTTTTATTTCTTTTAAACTTCTGTCTATTCTTTCCCATCCTGTAAGGTTTACCGAAATATTCAATAAATCTGTTTGTCCCGATTCAGGAACAATTATAATTTCAGCAATTTTGATTTGTTCGTAAGGGCGTAAAATTATTTCTAATTTTTCTTGAATGGTAGATTCTGCATTCAGTTCAACTGATTGGAGTTTTACGAATCTTTCTACAGAAATTGCAATAGTTATGGTATAAAAATATATCCCGCCATTCCAATTGTCATATCCTGTTTGTTCGGCGGTAATATTAGCACTTCGTAAGATTTCAGCGAGTTCAAAATCCTCGTTAGCTTCAAGTAATTGTATTACTGTAAAAATATTTTTCTGTAAATTTTCTTTTTTTTCGAGCAAGATTTCAAATTTTAGTAGTTCTTCTATATGCAGAGGTTTAAGAATCACGCATAACGTTCCCGCGCTACACGCAGGCTGGGATTAAAGATGCGTAATCTTTCAGTTAAAAACAAATGCATCAAATACAAACTATTTTCAAATTAAACCAATTGCCGAACTTGCTTGTAGCGTGTGTTGGCAGATGGCATTTATCTAATTAATTTTAATAACTTTTCAAAATCTCCACATTGTCCAAAATTTTCCGTGTTTTGTTTCGTACCTTCGATATAAAACAAACGACATCCGAAGCACACTTTCGCCTTTCCAACTACTTTTTCATTTTTTTTGAAGATAAAAATATCTCGATATATGGGCACACACGCTGCTGCATATCCACTATCACACAGTTTTTCGCTAAAAATAGCATTAATTGAATTCAATTTAGAATTCTTGATTATTTTCTTTTCAAAATTAAACTTTTCTAAAGAGTCGGTGTGATTCATATTGGAATATGCTACTATGTCTAACAACTCTTTATCTTCTTGTGATAGTTTCTCTTTTAAGTGTAAATCGGTAGCATCATTTTCGGATATATTCTTATAATAATGTTCAACTTTATCAAAATCAAAAAACGATTTTCCAATTTTTTGATTTTTGGTTGAAGTATTTTCTTTATTAGATTCTACGCTCTTATCAGGTTTTGTTTTTTTATTACATGCAAAAAAAGAAGAGATTAATAAAAGTAGAATTATTGATTTTTTAATCATAATATAAAATTTGAGTTCGTTGACTTTGCAGCCAACGTTCTGGTACTACAGCGGGTTTGGGACTAAAGTAAGATTTATTTTTCGGTTATCACTAAACTGCCAAATACAAAACCATTTTTCCACTAAGCCAATTGCCCAAATCCGTTGTAGTAGCTGTTAGCGGTTCGGTTGCCTCTTTATAATGTTTGTCAATTCCTATCTTTAATTCAGTTTTGTGTTTCAACTTCCACAAACTTTTAAAATTTCTACTTTCCAATTTACGAATTTTAGTCTTTAGGTTTTTTTAAAATTTTGTTTTTTTAAAATTGTAAATTCCACTAGGTCTTTTACTTTTTATATAAGGAAATGATTTCGATATTAGTAGTGAATCTTTAATGTAAAATTTTTCGTTTCTAAAAATTACATAGCCAATATTTGGCGTACAATCTTTTTTTGTCTTTTCGATATTATGATTATCATTCGCAATCGTATCTTTTGGAGGTGGAGGAGGTTTAAGTATAAAACTTTCAATATAATAACATCCTTTAGGTTCAAAACTATTTAAAACTAAAGTGTCATTATTAATCTTCCACTTTCCTTTCGATATCGAATGTGAAACACAAGCAGAACGATTGAATTCAAATGTATTGTTTGAATTTATTGTTAAATTCCCATCTAAAGAATACCATTTATGTTCAAAAGCATTTGAAATAATTACTTGCTTTTTTTTACAACTCAAAAGAGTTAGAAAAACTACAGCTACAAAATAAAGATGCTTTTTTTTCATTTCTACGTTTTTTTTCACAACTGACCGCTAACTAGTGTATAGTCGCTACTATACGCCCAAACTTGGTTAGATAATCGCAGTCTTATCTCGTTTTATTGTTTTTTCAAATATATAAAATTTTCATTGCAAATCTTTTGCTTGTTGAGGGTTTGTTGATATTGGTTTATTATTTGAAGTTTATGGTTGTTGTTAAAAAAAAAACACACCCCCAGCCCCTCTCAAGAGGGGAGCTATGACTGCAAAAATTGGGATTTGTATTTTAAAAATTGAAATTTCTTCGCATAACGTTTCTAGCCCTGATGGGAGCGGCATCCTTTGGCTCTGGGGTTCAGAGCCACAGATATAGCGGACAGCAGGATTAAGCTCCTAAATAGTTGTGTAATGGAGGAATTTGCCCTTCGACTGCGCTCAGGGTGACGTTTTTGGGATTTGGGATTTAAGAATTAGGATTTATGATTTGGAATTTAAGAATTAGGATTTTCCCTTCGACTGCGCTCAGGGTGACGTTTTTTGAATTTTGAATTTGAATTTTGAATTTGAATTTTGAATTTGAAATTTAAGAATTAGGATTTGCCCTTCAACTGCGCTCAGGGTAACGTTTTTTGAATTTTGAATTTTGAATTTGGAATTTGGAATTTTGAATTTGAATTTTGATTTTTGGAATTGAAAATGTCATCTTGTCATATTTTTTTCCGCCATTTTTGGGGCAAACTGACAATTTATAGACTGACATCGGCTTGGCACAGTCCTTGACTTACCGACCTCGAGTTGTTAAAACGAGTATACAATTAAAATTAAATATAGTAAAAATGGGTAAAATAATCGGAATTGATTTAGGTACGACCAACTCTTGTGTTTCTGTAATGGAAGGTAATGAAGCAGTTGTTATTCCTAACGCAGAGGGAAAAAGAACAACGCCATCTATCATCGCTTTTGTAGAAGGTGGAGAAATTAAAGTGGGTGATCCTGCAAAAAGACAAGCAGTAACTAATCCAACTAAGACTATTGCTTCTATCAAACGTTTTATGGGACATACTTTTGCTGAAACTCAAGAAGAGGCAAAAAGAGTTCCTTACACAGTTGTAAAAGGTGACAACAATACGCCACGTGTGGATATTGACGGTCGTTTGTACACTGCTCAAGAATTGTCAGCTATGACACTTCAAAAAATGAAAAAAACTGCTGAAGACTATTTAGGTCAAACAGTAACTGAAGCAGTTATTACTGTTCCTGCTTACTTTAACGATGCACAACGTCAGGCTACAAAAGAGGCTGGTGAAATCGCTGGTTTAAAAGTTATGCGTATCATCAACGAACCAACTGCTGCGGCTTTGGCTTACGGATTGGATAAAAAAGGAACAGACCAAAAAATTGCTGTTTACGATTTAGGTGGAGGTACTTTTGATATCTCTGTATTGGAATTAGGAGACGGAGTTTTCGAAGTATTGTCTACTAATGGTGATACTCACTTAGGTGGTGATGATTTTGACCAAGTAATCATTGACTGGTTAGCTGACGAATTCAAAGCTGAAGAAGGTATTGATTTACGTTTAGACCCAATGTCATTACAACGTATTAAAGAAGCTGCTGAGAAAGCAAAAATTGAATTGTCTTCTTCTGCAGAAACTGAAATCAACTTGCCATACGTTACAGCTACGGCTTCAGGACCAAAACACTTAGTGAAAAAATTATCTCGTTCTAAATTTGAGCAATTAGCAGATAGTTTAGTAAAACGTTCTATGGCTCCAGTAGCACAAGCATTGAAAGATGCAGGTTTGTCTACTTCTGACATTGACGAAGTTATCTTGGTAGGTGGTTCTACTCGTATCCCAAGAATCGTTGAAGAAGTTGAAAAATTCTTCGGTAAAAAAGCATCTAAAGGTGTTAACCCTGATGAGGTTGTAGCTATCGGTGCTGCTATCCAAGGTGGTGTATTGTCTGGAGATGTAAAAGATGTATTGTTACTTGACGTTACTCCTTTGGCTTTAGGTATCGAAACTATGGGTGGTGTAATGACTACTTTAATCGAAGCTAACACTACTATCCCAACTAAAAAATCTCAAGTTTTCTCTACGGCTGCTGATTCTCAACCATCTGTTGAAATCCACGTATTGCAAGGAGCTAGAGCAATGGCTGCGGATAACAAAACTATTGGTCGTTTCCACTTAGACGGAATTCCACCAGCACCAAGAGGTGTTCCTCAAATTGAAGTTACTTTTGACATTGATGCTAACGGTATCATCAAAGTATCGGCTACTGACAAAGGAACTGGTAAATCTCACGATATTCGTATCGAGGCTTCTTCTGGATTAACTGCTGAAGAAATCGAGAAAATGAAAAAAGATGCTGAAGCAAATGCTGACGCAGATAGAATTGCAAAAGAAAGAGCAGAGAAATTGAACGAAGCTGACAGTATGATTTTCCAAACAGAATCTCAATTGAAAGAGCTTGGAGATAAATTATCTGACGATAACAAAGTTGCTGTAGAGTACGCTTTAACTGAATTGAGAATGGCGCACCAATCTCAAGACATTCCAGCTATTCAAACGGCTCTTGACAACATCAACGCTGCTTGGAAAAAAGCAACTGAAGCGATGTACGCTCAAGGTGAACAAGGTCAGGCTGCTGCTGAGCCACAAGCTCAAGCACAAGGAGACAATGTTGAAGACGTTGAATTCGAAGAAGTAAAATAAGTATTAAGTACTTCGTACTAAGTATTAAGATTGAAACCGAGTCATTATTGACTCGGTTTTTTTTGTTTCATTTTTATATATTAGTAGGTTATTTTTTATAATTCATCTTGTTTTTTCAAAATAATAATCTTTTATTTGTTAAAATAAATTTATTTAAAATGAAAAAATATATTGGAATGGGTTTGGCCATTATGGCCTTGTTTTTTGTAGGCTGTAGTAATGAAGATTCTTCAGAGGGTAGTGCATCGGGAACTATAACGGCAACGATTAACGGAACGCCTTGGAAAGGGTCAAAGATTGTTAATGTTTCTTTGATACAAGCAAAATCTATTGGAGAGCAGCGATTTGACATCAGTGCTCAAGATGGTAAACAAATGCTGTCATTAGCCTTTTCAAGCGAGATAACTACCAAAGGAATGCCTGTTCGCACTTATTCGTTTGATAATGATGATGCGTTATTTTTAAATACGTATCTGATAGGGAATAGTACGTTTACCGAGCATTCTCCAGTTAGTGGTCAATTAACCATTACGGCTATGGATGCGGATAAAAAAACAATCTCAGGTACCTTTAGTTTTCAAAATGAGAAAGTAGGTACCTTACAAACAGAAATTGTAACGCCTGAAATGGTAAATGTAACGGAAGGGGTTTTTACCAATCTAAGCTACAAAGTGATAACGGAAAAGTAATCTACTTTTTGGCAATGTGAACCGAGTCGGTAATGGCTCGGTTTTTTTGTGCCCTAGATTCAGATTTTGATGCAAATGGTTTGCTTTTGATTATGTAGAAAAGGAAAAGTAATACAACCTTTATTTCAATATAGTCTTATCGTTTTTTGTCATATCGAGCGTAATCGAGATATATCGAGGGTTCTCGACTGCGCTCGAACTGACAAAATGGACTATTTTATGGTTTTTCTGTAAGGTCTTTTTTTTGACTTTGTAGGCATCAGAATTCAAAATACAAACCTACAGGATTTAACTATTTGATATCCTTCAAAAAAAGGTCTCGCTATAAAACGAGACCTTTTGATATTCAACTAAAATGGTACTTGTTATTTTGGATTCAAAGCACTGTCAATTCGAGCTACTAAATCCAATAAGTGGAATTTACTCAAACGGTCCATTCTCGCTGCAGCCACTTTCATTTCATTTTTCAATCCTACCAATTGTCCTCTAGCGATAGAAGGCAAATCGGTTTGTGCTAAATTTACGGTTCTTGAATTCATACCGTAAGCCGCACCTACACTGTTAGAACGTACTACTGCATTGCCTGGTTTTAGCATAGCAATTACTTTATCTACATACAGTTTTTGGATGTTTCTGCGGTAAATGTCTATTTTGGCACCACCAGCTAATTCTGAGAAGATTCCTTTTTTCAAGTCGGTCATTAATTCATCTACAGAATAGTTTTCAGGGCTACTACTTGCGCTTTCCATCAAACGCACCATTCTGTCTCCAGCCAATAAGTTAGAAAGGGTTCCGTCTTGCATTGCTTTGATGGCTTCTACACCACTTTCTGGACTAATTTTAGATAAAACGTTAGTATCTAGTAACCATTTTGGTGTAACAAATAACTGAGTGTTCAAGAAGGTAACTGCTTCTTTTTGGATGCTTTTTGGTACTACTTCAAATTGGTTGCCAGACATGTCATAGGTTTTTGGTGTGTCATAAATACCACCTACGTTTTTGGTCACGTGTCCCATATAGCGTCTGAATTGTCCTGTCAAAGCATTGTACATTTCTTCTAGTTCTGAATAGCTTTCTCCTTTTTCGGCACTCCAAATGATTAAGTTTGGCAAAATGCGTTTTAAGTTTTTGATTCCGTATGCAGAAGCTTTCATAGCATTGTCTCCAATGTCTTCGGTTTGGTATCTTGGGTCATAAGGACTAGCCTCTGTTCCAAACCATAAACGACGGTTTTTGTAGGCTTCTTTGGTCATCTCGTTCAAGATGGCTTTTTCTGCTTTTTCATCTTTGGCGTCAGCAAAATAAGAATACCCCCATTTGATAGCCCATTTGTCATAATCACCAATTCTTGGGAATAAGTGTTTTACGCCGTCTTCTGGCTGTGCTACGTAGTTGAAACGCGCATAATCCATAATAGAAGAAGTGTGGCCATTCTTTTCTTGGAAAGCAGCATCTCTAAGTTTTTCTACTGGAGTAGCGGTACTTGCTCCCATATTGTGACGTAAACCTAAAGTATGTCCTACTTCGTGAGAAGATACAAAACGAATCAATTCGCCCATTAGGTTGTCATCAAATTGTTTTTTTCTTGCCGCTGGGTCAACCGCAGCAGTTTGGATTAAATACCAGTTTCTCAACAAACTCATGATGTTGTGGTACCATCCGATATGGCTTTCTAATATTTCACCTGATCTTGGGTCGTGTACGTTTGGCCCATATGCATTTTGGATATCGGCAGCAAAATAACGCAATACTGAGAAACGAGCATCTTCTAAGCTCATCGTTGGGTCATTCTCTGGCCAATATTCACCACGAATAGCGTTTTTCCAACCTGCTGCTTCAAAAGCTACTTGCCAGTCGTCAATTCCTTGTTTGATGAATTTTCTCCATTTGATTGGAGTAGCAGGGTCGATATAGTACACGATTGGTTTTTTCGGTTCAATCAATTCGCCTCTTTTTTGTTTGGCAGCATCATCGGCGTTTTTTGGTTCTAATTTCCAACGAACAGCAAAAATTTCGGTATCCGATTTTTGAGATTCTTCTTCAAAAACATCAATTTGGTTGGCAAAGAAACCTACACGAGCATCGAAAGTTCTTTTGCGCATAGGTACTTTTGGTAACAACAACATCGAAGTATTCAATTCAATAGTCACCACTCCTGCATCCAAACCAGCAGGTAAATTGGTTCCAATTCTAGGTGTTGGATTCAACGATAACTGTGGTGCAGTAGTAGCGTACGTTTTTACGGTTTTGATTTCAACATTAATTGGGTAACTGCTCATTTTTTGAATAAAAGAGCGGTCTTTTTGAAACCCTTGAATATTGAGTAATTGTTTTTTGATAGGGTCCAAAGAGAAAGTTTGTAAATCCGATTCAAATGTTGGAGTTACATCAATTACATAACCTGTAGTTTCTTTTCCTTCTTTTTTGAAGGCTAAAATTTCATAGTTACCAATAATTGGGTCTGCTGATGAATTTTTTACTGCTTGAGCAATAGGTTTGTCCTCATCTGGAGAAGTAATTACGTGTGTAATAGAGCGTAACAAAAGGTTGTTGTTCAATCCTTTTTCCCATTTGATAACTTGACGATTTACTTCTTCACCTCCAAAAACACCTCCACCAGCTGGAGTTTTAGAATAACGTGTAATCGTCATAATTTCTTTTCCGATAAGCGTATCGTTGATTTCAAACAAAAACTTATTATCGGTTGTTTTGTGAATATTGAAAAGTCCTTTTTGAGTAACTGCCGTAGAGTCGACTACTTTGTTATACGGTTTAGGTCCTTTTTTTTCAGGAGCTTTTTGTTCTACTTTCGGAGCTTCTTTACCCGCATCCTTCTTTTTTTTGCTTTGCGCAAAACTTACTTCGGTACAGCAAAAAAGAAGTGCCGTACTAAGTAATAGCAATTTGGTTTTTGACATGTTGATTTGAATTTTTTAGTGGTAATAGATTGATAATTTTTTTTGAAAACTCTACAATGAAATTGTTTTCTAGCTTCAAACCTATTAAAAAAAATCAAAAAATAAGTAGTTTTGTAAGTTAAAATTTAAAGATTAACAATTGTTGACGGCAATTATAAATTTATGTAAAACCTGATTTTTCTCATAAACTAAACTCTTTTTTTGCTTTATTTTTGTCAAAAATATAACTAGTGTAGACACAGTACGTTCTGTAATTTGTAAAGTCAAATGACTTGAATTCAGCTAAATATTAATTTATTTTTCGTAATATTACTAGATAAATTCAATTCATGAGAAAAATAAAATACCGTAAAGGACGAAAAGTACAGCCCAATAGTTTAGAATATACGGGTGTTCACAAAAACAAAGAGTCAGAAATGCAACTATTTGTTTATGATGAAGTTAGCTTTTCTGAGTATGTGGATTTTGAATTCAAAGACTTGAATAAGTTGGTTGATACTACTAAAAATAATTGGTTGAATATTCATGGCTTAAACAATCTTGAATTGATTAAGGCGATAGGTTCTCATTTTTCGATTGATAATTATGTTTTGTCTGATGTATTAAACACCAGTCGAAGAACAAAATTGGAAGAGTCTCACGATAGGTTGTTTTTTAATATTAAATCGATATTACCGACTGAGCATTCAGATAATATAAGTGTTGAGCAAATTAGTTTTTTGTTGAAAGATGGTTTGCTCATTTCATTTCAAGAAAAGCGTTCGGATTTTTTTACTCATATTCGAGAACGCATTCGTCAGAACTCGGTTATTTTGAGGACCAAAAAAACGGATTATCTTTTGTACTCTTTGCTCGATGCTGTAATGGAAAATTTTTATATCACTATTGAAAATGAAGAAGACCGTTTGGAAGAGATTATGAATTTATCTAAAACAAGTTCTGACCCAATAATTTTGCAGCGAATAGAAAAACATAGGGACAATTTCAATTTTTTAAAACGTGCCATTATTCCGCTACGCGATTCGTTATATGATATAAAAAGCATAAAAGACGATAATACATTTAATGTGATGCAACCCGATAGTTTTGTGTTTTTTGCTCGTTTGTATCAAAAAACATTAGAACTTTTGGAACAAATAGATTCGGATATGGGATTGTTAGAAAGTGCTTCGAATTTCTTTTTTACAACACAATCGCACAAAATGAATGAGATTATGAAAACGCTAACTATAGTATCGGCAATTTTTATTCCGCTGACTTTTATAGTAGGCGTTTATGGGATGAACTTTGATAATATGCCAGAACTGCGTTATCAAAACGGTTACTTTTATATACTACTATTGATGTTAGCTATTGGTATTTCAATGGTAATTTACTTCAAAAAGAGGCGTTGGTTTTAGTGTTTATAGAGGATTTTAGAATAGGAAAAATGATTAAAAATAGTTACAATGAATAAAGCAATATACATAGCCACTAGCGAACAAAATTGTGGTAAATCGATTATCAGTTTAGGATTAATGCAGTTGTTAATTGGTAAAACTGCTCGCGTGGGGTACTTTAGACCCATTATTGAGGATTTTGAGGAAGGACAGTTTGACAATCATATCGAAACTGTGATTTCTCATTTTGGATTGGATATGAAGTTTGAAGATGCTTATGCTTTTACGAAGAGTAAATTAATCAAGAAAAAGAACAAAGGTAAAATAGGAGAGGTACTTGATGTAATTATCGAAAAATTCAAACGACTGGAAGAAAAGTTTGATTTTGTCTTGGTAGAAGGCACAAGTTTTATTGGAGAAGGTACCGCTATAGAATTAGGGATTAATGTTCTTATTGCTAAAAATCTAGGTATCCCAACTATCATCATTGGTTCAGGTATTGGCAAAACACTAGAAGAATTGGTAGATAGTTTGTATTTGGCTTACGATACTTTCAAAGTAAAAGATGTTGAAGTGATATCAGTAATTGCCAATAAAGTACAACCCGAAAACATTGAATTGGTTACGAATGATTTGAAAAAGAACCTACCAAGTTCGGTGCTCATCAATACCATTCCATTAATTTCTAGTTTGAACAATCCAACGGTACAAGAAATTGTAAATGAGATTGGTGCCAAAGTATTATTTGGTCATGAATATTTGAACAACCAAACGGGAAGTTACAGTATTGGAGCGATGCAATTGCCAAATTATTTATTGCACCTCAAAGAAAATGGTTTGATTATTACGCCGGGTGACCGTGCCGATATTATTTTGGGAGCCTTACAAGCTAATGAGTCGGCTAATTATCCTTCGGTTTCTGGGATTGTTTTGACGGGAAATATTATGCCGGAGGAAAGTATTTTGAAGTTGATAGAAGGATTGTCAACGGTAGTTCCTATTCTTACGGTAGAAGGCGGAACGTATAATATTTCGAATCAAATTGGTGCTATTAAGTCTAAGATTTATGCCAACAATACACAGAAGATTGAAACCTCGATTGCTACTTTCGAAAAATATGTAGATATCGATGCTTTGGCTGAGAAGTTTACCTCTTTTGAATCAGATGGTATTACACCAAAGATGTTCCAATACAATTTGGTAAAACGTGCCAAAAAACACCGCAAACATATTGTACTGCCTGAAGGAAATGACGAGCGAATTTTGATTGCGGCTTCGCGTTTGCAACTTATGGATGTGGTTGATATTTCTATCATTGGTAACCGAAAACAAGTGGAGAGCAAAGTAGCTGAACTTGGTTTAGAATTTGATTTTGATAAAGTGGCCATCATTAATCCAACGGAATCAGAACATTATGAGGATTATGTAAACACCTATTATGAATTGCGAAAAGCAAAAAATGTATCCTTGGCGATGGCAAGAGATTTAATGGAAGATGTGTCTTATTTTGGTACGATGATGGTGTACAAAGGACACGCTGACGGAATGGTTTCGGGAGCGGCGCATACTACGCAACACACTATTTTGCCAGCGCTTCAATTTATCAAAACTAAACCTAATTCATCTGTGGTTTCTTCTGTGTTTTTTATGTGTTTAGAAGATAGAGTTTCTGTTTTTGGAGATTGCGCGATTAATCCGAATCCAACCGCAGAACAATTGGCAGAAATCGCAATTTCATCGGCGGATTCGAGTTTGGCATTTGGAATTGACCCTAAAGTAGCGATGTTGTCGTATTCTTCAGGAACTTCTGGTAAAGGGGATGAAGTGGAGAAAGTAAGAGCGGCTACCGAAATTGTAAAAGCCAAACGTCCTGATATTAAAATTGAAGGACCGATTCAATACGACGCTGCGGTAGATATGAGTGTGGGTAAAAGTAAAATGCCAGATTCGCAAGTTGCTGGACAAGCCAGTGTATTGATTTTTCCAGATTTGAATACAGGAAATAACACCTATAAAGCCGTTCAAAGAGAAACTGGAGCCTTAGCGATTGGTCCAATGTTGCAAGGATTAAACAAACCAGTTAACGATTTGAGTAGAGGTTGTACGGTAGATGATATCATCAATACGGTGGTAATTACAGCTATACAAGCACAAGGATTGTAAATGTATACCAAAAGGTAAGTTGTTGCCTTTTAGCCCTGGTAGGAATGAAAATCCTTTTGCCCCGATTTTTTAGGGGCAAAAGATTATAATGGATGACGGGACTTTGACCATAAGAAAGCGTATTTTTGCCGCTTCAAAAAATGAAATAAATAGGCTTAGTGGTAAGCCAAACAAAATAGTAAAATTTACATATATGAAAATTGTAATTATAAATTCAGGAAGTTCATCGATAAAGTATCAATTGATAGAAATGCCAGAACAAAAGGTAATTTGTAGTGGAATGATTGACCGAATTGGGTTGGATACTTCTAATTTGACCTACACCACAGCGACGAATAAAATTGTGGAGTCATTGCCAATTGCCAATCATAAAGTGGGTTTGCAAAAAATTGCGCAGTTGTTGATGGATGAAAAAGTTGGAGTGATTCAGTCTACTTCAGAAATTAAAGCAGTAGGGCACAGAGTGGTTCACGGAGGAAGTTCTTTTTCGAATACGGTAGTAATTACAAACGAAGTAAAAGAGGAAATCCGACAACTTTTTGAATTGGCTCCGTTGCATAATCCTGCTAATTTGGAAGGGATTATTGTGGCAGAACAAATTTTTGAGTCGGCCAAACAAGTGGCGGTTTTTGATACGGCTTTCCATCAAACAATGCCAGTTGAGGCTTATAAATATCCTATTCCGAATTATTTATTGTCAGAACATAAAATTCGTGCTTACGGATTTCACGGTACCAGCCACAAGTATGTTTCTGAAAAAGCCATTCAGTATTTAACACAAACGGCTAAGCATAAAGCTGACAAAATAGTTACCATTCATTTAGGAAATGGTTGTAGTATGACGGCTATCAAAGATGGAAAAAGTATAGACCACACGCTTGGTTTTGGACCTATGAACGGATTGATTATGGGAACTCGAAGCGGTGATGTGGACCCATCGATAATTTTCTATTTGGTAAAATCGTTGGGCTACTCTACAGATGAAGTAAATGCTTTACTTCAAAAACAAAGTGGAATGTTGGGCCTAACAGGCTACAGCGATTTGAGAGATATAGAAAGTAATGCAGAGGCAGGTAATAAGGAATGTCAGTTGGCACTAGCAATGAACGCGTACCGAATTAAAAAATTCATTGGTTCGTATGCCGCTGTTTTGAATGGTTTGGACGCTATTGTTTTTACAGCAGGAATTGGAGAGAATTCAGATTATATTCGTCGATTAGTATGTGCTGATATGGATTACTTTGGTCTTGAATTGGATGAAGAGCAAAACAGTATTCGCTCTAAAGAAATCAGAGAAATTAATACGCCAAGTTCTAAAACAAAAATATTGGTGGTTCCAACCAATGAGGAAGTGGAGATTGCCAATCAGGTGTATGATTTGCTTTCGTAGTGAATTGAAAATAAAATAAAAATAACAATCCCCTAAACTATTTTAAAAAGTTTAGGGGATTTTTTTAATCTCTATAATTCAAGGCTGGTTTACGGTCACCAAGTAAAGGTTTGTATTCATAGTCGCCTTTGCTGGATTTGAATTCTTCTTTGGCTTTTTGAACCAAAGATGGATTCGTAAACAAATCGATGGCCATATACGAAAGTGTTTTGGCAGCCACAAGCATTCCTTTGATACCTATATTGGTTCCGCCACAGGCTACGGCTTGCCAGCTGTGTGCTCCAGTTCCTGGAACCCAAGTTGCAGTTTCGATTCCAACTGTCGGAACGGTATAACTTACATCACCTACATCGGTGGAGCCTAGATTTTTCTCGATATGCATCGGATTGACTTTAGCCGCGTTGGCAATAGGAGGTTTTTTGTCGATAAAACTGCTTTGAATTTTAGTCGCAAAAGCTATTTCTTCCGGTGTATACTGTACGCCTCCAACTTTTTCTAAATTGATTTGTATGGCATCGGCCAATGTTTTGTTGATGAGCAAATCGTGAGTACCTCCGATGATTTCATATTCGGAACGGGTTCCAGTTCCCAAAGCGGCACCTTCTGCTGCTTTAGCTACTCGGTCAAAAACATTGACCGCCACAGTTTTTTCTGGGTTACGCACATAGTAATACACTTCTGCAAATTCTGGAACCACATTTGGTGCTTTGCCACCATTAGTGATGACATAATGAATTCTTGTTTCTTGCGGAATATGTTCCCGCATCATATTGACCATATAATCCATAGCTTCGACAGCATCCAAAGCGGAACGTCCTTGCTCTGGAGAAGCAGCCGCGTGCGATGAAATCCCATAAAATCGAAACTTAGCCGATTTGTTAGCCAAAGCACTAGTGTAGGTTACCGAATTATTATCCGAAGGATGCCAATGCAAGACAACATCAACATTGTTGAAAAGCCCCTCTCTCACCATATATACTTTTCCGCTTCCGCCTTCTTCTGCAGGACATCCAAAGACTTTTATTGTCCCTTTTAATTTGCCTTCTTTTATTAGATTTTTGATGGCTATACCAGCAGCAATGGAGCCAGTTCCAAATAGATGATGTCCACATCCGTGACCATTATTTTTATTCGGAATCAATGTTTTGGTAGGCGAGGTATCTTGTGATAATCCAGGAAGCGCATCGTACTCTGCTAATATCCCAATCACAGGATAACCCGAGCCATACGTAGCAACAAAAGCTGTAGGTATCCCTGCTACACCAGTAGTAACGGAGAAATCATTTTCTTTTAATTGTTGCGCGAGTAAGTTAGAACTATTTGTTTCTTTGTATCCTAATTCGGCAAAATCCCAAATATTCAAAGCTATTTTCTTGTAAGTAGCCTTTTCTTTTTCAATGCTCGTATTTGCTTCTTTCTTTAGTATTTCGATTGATTTTTGGGACCAATGTGTTTGTACAAATAAGGTTAGGGCTAGCAAAGTCCAAATTGTTTTTTTCATATCTAAAAGGTAAAAGGTCAGGTTTCTTATGATGTTTTATACTGGTCAAAAGCGTTTTATTGCAATCTTTTGATGAATAAGCTAATATACATTGATTTTGCTTATCCTAGTTACTTTTCATAAAATTCAATGGGCAACTGGTCAGGGTCTGCAATAAAAAGAAAGCGTTTGTTGGTGAATTCATCTGTGCGAATGGCTTCCATTTCGATTTGATTTTTTTGTAAATGGTCTACAATTTTATCCAAATCATCGACTTCAAAAGCCAAGTGACGCAAACCCGTAGCTTCAGGGCGTGAAGGTCTTGAAGGAGGATTGGGAAACGAAAAAAGTTCAATAATGTAGTCACCATTGAGTGCTAAATCGAGTTTGTATGACGCTCTTTCTTCTCTATAAATTTCACAAATAATCTCTAATCCCAATACTTCAATATAAAAACGTTTCGATTTTTCATAATCGGAACAAATAATTGCGATATGATGAACTTTAGTAAGCATAACTTTCGATTAGAATTTTTAACTTAAATAAAGAATAGCAGCTGGTCTACTAGTCCAATTGGTATTTGAATCCAATTTCATACACGGCTTCTTTTCGTCTGTCAAAAGGCAGTTTTCCGTTGGAGTAGCTTACATAGACTCCACTTGAAGAGGCGATAGCTGCTGTGAAATATGAAAACGAATCAAAGCTATTATTTTTTATTTCATTCGAGGCATTAATTTCTTTGAAGTATTTAAAAGAACTATTGAAAAAGAGTGTTTGGGAAGAAATCTCAGTAAGTACGGTTCTAAAACCCGCTTCGAAATGCATACGTGGGAAAGGCTTTAGATTAGGGTCACTTTTTTTTCGTAATGTATCTTTTATCGGATTTACATAATCAAAACCGAACAATAGCGTAGGAAGGGTAATGCCCGAATGCAGCATTCCTTTGTATTGGGTTAATTTTCTGAGGAAAGCAAAAGGATAATCAAGTATATTGAGTTTTGATGCGATGTTGTTTTTATCCCAAGATTTCAAGCTACCGCCCAATCGCATACCTAGCGTGCTTTGTTTTTTGGAAAAATCTTGATTTGATTCTAAGCCTGCATTCAAATCATATTTGAGAATCCAACTGTTTTTGAGTTTGAATTTTTCATTCATTTCATGCCATTCTGGGGCATTTAGTATGGCTTCGGAACTTTCGTAGGTAGCGAGCTTTCTGCGTAAATTGGCGTAGTAAACCAAATCATTTGGGGTTGTGGTTACGGTTACGCCTCCTCCAATTCGGAAGAGATTTAAAGCCAATTTGGTGTTTAGAAAATTGTAGGGATTGACTTCTTTGTTAAAAGATACATTCCCTTTTGTCTCTAGTGATATTGATTTTCCTCTTTTTATATGGCCTTTCTCAGTGATTTTTGCTCTTTCGATGTTGAGGTTGTAGGCAAATCCTAAAGCCGATTTAGTAGAATCTTTGTTTTGAAAGGTTTTCAAATCCAAATCAAAGTTATTCAACCATTTTAGATACGAAGTGTCTTTTTTTTGGATTTTTAACTCCATGAAATCTAATAAAAGCCCCCAATTTTCGGGTTGCTTTTTTAGAGAATCAACTTTTTCTATGACTTTGTTTTCTTGCAGTAGTTTGTCTTTGGATGCAATAGTTGTAAACGATTGTGCATTCAATCCGCTATATGAAGATAGAATCAGGACAAAAAATAGTAGTTTACGATTCATTCTCGAGTTTAATTTCGTTTGTAAAAAAATAGTTTTCGTCATTCTTTTCAGCCAAATCTTTTATTGTTTTATCTTCATCTAAAAGAATCTGAATCATATCGTTTATGGCTGTATTTCTAGATATAGAATTTTCTAGTTTGGCACCCCAACTCGAAAAAACTTTATCAATGGTATCGGCAATTAATGTGGCTTCAATTTTTAGATTATCCTTACTTGATAACGGATTGAAAAATGTAAGCTCCGACATTTTGATAGTATCCGCAGCATTGAATTGTTTTTTTGTCTGCCCTAATCGAAATAATGAAAACCAAGTGTCTACAAAAGCAGGGTTTTCTGTTGTCCATTTTGCCATAAATCATTTTTTTGTTTTTCTTTCAAAACGCTTTTTATTGAAGAAAGAATCTATAATTAGTGTTCTTTCAAATGTATCAATTGCTTGTAAATACCACAAGTTTATTGAGGATATTTCTTGCATTTATTTTGGTATTTAAAAGACAGCAAAAAAGCCATTTCCTGATTTTTATCATAGAATAGGCGAGTGCTGTGTTTTAATTTTAGGGTTTCTTTAATACAGAAGCTTTTACAAGAAACTAAAGCAGTTCCTTCTTAAAAAATCGGGTTAACTACCTCTAAAGCTTCTTTCAAAATACTAAAAAAAATGCTTATTGAATTCAAAAAATGGATGCTATTTCCCTTGGCATTCTTCACCTCGCTTTGCTATAGTCAAAGCACTGAACCATCAGAAAAGAAAATCGAAAATCAACCTTCACTTTTAAAACCACCCAAAGAAACCCAAGCTGCAGATAAAAAGCTTGATTTCTTAACCAAAAAAGCCAGTTATGCTGTTCTTTTTGTAGGGGATTATGCCAAAACATTTTCCTCTAATGTGGATATGAATGGCAATCACACTACCGATGATAAGGCTTCAGATAATGGTTTTTACCTTCGTTATGTTCGCTTACAAGCCAAGTTCGAAATCAATAAAATTACGGCTCAAGTGCTGATTAATTTAGCTGATTTTAAAAACAACCCACAAACCCGTGTTTTAGAATTGGCTAATTTGAAATACAAAGCCAATAACTATTTGTCGATTCAAGCTGGGCAATTTCGTCCTTATTTTGGCTTAGAAGATTTGTACCCAGCAGATATTTTAAAATCTTATAATTGGTCCAATCAGTACACTCTTTTTGGGAACAATGGCTGGCAAAGTTTTCAGATAGGTGCCGCCGTTTTCGGTTCCTTATCAGATTTAAAAATTCCGCTCAAGTACTATTATAGTTTTGTCAACGGAAATGGAAAAAATCAAGTCGCCGACTCCGATAATGCCAAGCATCATATGTTTCGGTTAGAATACAAGTTAGGCAAGTACGTTAATTTGGGTGGCAATGTTGGTTTTTCGCGTTGGGATGGGCAATCCTCTAAGGCATATGGTGCCGATTTGCAGTTTGAGAAAAAAATTAGTCCAACATTATGCTTGGCTTTGGATACAGAATATAAACGAGGCTCGAATTTGAATGCGTATACTGCTTCGAAACTTGTTCCAAAAGAATTGAATGATTATGAAATGCAAGGTGTTTATGTGATTCCTTTGGTTCGAAAAATTATAGATGTAGACAAAAAAATAGGCATAGAGTTTTCGTTTCGCTATGAATACCTCGAGAATCTAGTGAAAGCTGGTAATCCACTCCGAATTTACACACCTATGGCGAGTTATATTTTGGGAGAAGATTATATTGGAAAGTTATCGTTGGTGGGGCTTTTTGTAGATTACAACAAAAGTATTCCCAATTCGGCACAATACGATTACAACCAAGTTTTGTTGCAATACCAAATTCGATTTTAGGTAAAATAGGATGTAATATCTCGGTGATGCAAGGCTATTATCACCGAGATAATTTGAGACTTTGAAAAGATTATTTTAATTTTCTTTTTTTGGGGCTTTGTCGATTGGAAAAGAAAGATAAAATTTCAATTCGGTTTTCAGAAATACGATAGTAAAGGGTATTTAAATGTAAAATAACAGCTCTTCGAATTTCTTTTTTCTCAACTGAGGCTTGAAAAATATATGGATTTTGAGCGATAAGTTGTAATGTTTTTTCTAGAGCAACTGCTAAATTTTTAAGTTCTTTTGCAGTCCACTTTTCTTGTAGATAATTTAGTGTAGCTTCTAATTCTTGAAGTGCGTTATCGGTCCATAGAATTTTATAACCACTTTTCATATAATGCTCTTGCTTCAGAATGCTCGTTTAGTTTGCCTGATTTTGCATCTTCTAGACCAAGTTCAATGGATTGTTTCTCATTTTCAGAAATAGAATTCCACCAATCTGTGCTTTCTTTCTTTCTTAAATCCATAATTTTCTGAATAATAGCAGTATCTTCAATAGTTGAAAGCCACTGGATTAATTCTAGTTTTTGGTTCAAAATGGTTTCATTAGCATTCATACCTACACATTTTAGATTTCAAAGATACTAATTTAATGGTTTTTCTTCACATTTAGAATTATGAGTCGAATTGAATACTTTTTGGTTTCTATTTATCGTGTTTTTATATAATAACAACAACTTATTTTCTTGGCTAGTATTTATAATATACAAAAAAAACCTGACGATTTGGCCAGGTTTTTTATAGATTCAGCAGCAAGATTTCGGATTGCTTACTTTATGATTGGATTAGATAGCAGTTACAATCGCTAAGAAATCAGTTGCGTTCAAGGCAGCACCACCAATTAGACCTCCGTCTACATCAGGTTTAGAGAAAATTTCTTTCGCGTTGTCTGGTTTTACACTTCCACCGTATAAGATGGTAAGGTCTTCTGCGATATCGCTTCCGAAGGCTTTACGAACGGTTTCTCTAATAAATTCATGCATTTCTTGTGCTTGCTCTGGTGAAGCCGTTTCTCCTGTTCCGATAGCCCAAACTGGCTCGTAAGCTAAAACTACTTTTTCCCAATCAGCAGCTGTAATATGGAATAAACCATCTTTCAATTGGTTTTCCACAATGTTGAAATGATTTCCAGATTGACGGTCTTTTAATTCTTCACCAAAACAGAAAATTACCGTCATATCGTGTTCTAACGCAGTATCAACTTTTGATGCAATCAAAGCATCAGTTTCGTGGAAAATAGCTCTACGCTCAGAATGTCCTAAGATAACGTGGTTCACGCCCACACTTTTAATCATATCAGCAGAAATTTCACCTGTAAAAGCGCCGCTTTCCGCTTGGTGAAGGTTTTGTGCTGCAACTTCAATAGCGCTTCCTTCTAATTTGGTTACCGCAGCCGCTAAGTTTATAAAAGTTGGTGCTACAATTACTTCTGCAGTAGTTTCAGTAGGTATTTTTGCTAGTAAGTCAGTCAATAATTCTTGGGTTTGTGCTGCATTTTTATGCATTTTCCAGTTTCCTGCCACAATCTTCTTTCTCATTTTTTTTGTATTTAAAGGTTGTATTATTTTATTTTAAACTTTTTAATGTTTCGTCGATGGCTGCAAAATCGGTTTCAATAGCACGGTAACGCACGATTTTCCCTTTTTTGTCGATAATGATGTAACGCGGAATCCAATCGAGGTCGATGGCTTTTCCAAAAACACCTTTCATTTGGTCATTGGCCATATAATGATCGCCTTTGATTTCGTGTTTTTCAATACCCGTTTTCCATTTATCAGCGGTTTTATCCATAGAGATAAATACATAATCTACCTTTGGATGATTGGCTTGTAATTCTTTTAATTTTGGCATTGCTTTTACACAATCACCACACCAAGAGGCCCATACTTCAATGACTACTGTTTTGCCTTTATGTTTTTTTAAAACATCTTTAAAAGCTACTTGACTGTCATTTGCTGCTAATAATTTTTCATTTAAAGCTACTGACGAAAATGCTGATTTTTGAGCTTGAGTGCACGAAAAACTAGCAAAAGCAATAAAAAGAGCGATTATTTTTTTCATATTGTTGGTTTTTTCATTGCCTACAAATTTAAAGAAACTATTTCATCTAGGCACCGCTCGGATTGTTAGTTTAGTTGTTTTTTTGTTAAAAAAATACAACAATAACGTTATCGTTAATAAAATAGGGGATTTGTCGTAAAATGCGAGTGCTCTTTAGTGATTCATTCAGATTGGTGCTAAAACTAAAATTCTAAAATTGTTTTTCGATACCTTTTTAAAAGAAAATCTAGCTTTTACAAAAAAAAGAGTGCCTTCCGTTTAATGGAGGACACTCTTTTTTGTTGTTTGATTTTGAAGGGATTATAGCTTTAAATCTTCAATATCGTTGTAATGAACTTTTTGTTTGACTACTGCTTTCGAGATAATCACGACACTAGGGTTGGCTCTTTCAATGGTTTTAAGCGCAATAGCATCACAGAAATAAAAATCGAAAGTGAGACCAAACTGTTTTTTTACTTTCTCAATTTGCTCAGGAGAAGAAGCAGTCATTCCAATTACTCTATAGCCTTTAATCAAAGCTTTTTTATGCAAAGCCTCCATTTTAGCCATTCCTTCGGCGTTGGATTTGTTTAAATCATAAGCTACAATAAGTATTAATTTTTGATCTTTTAAAAATTGATCCTTATAGTCTACACCGTCTTTTTCCATAGTAAAATCATGAATTGGCGGAATGTAGCCTTCTTTGATTACTTTATCAATTCTGTCAACAAATGTGGCGCCTGCTGGGATATTCATTAACTCTTTTTCTGTAAATTCTTTTTGAACGCCATTTACTTTGTAGATAAAAACCATTTCTACTTCGCTTTTTGGAGCATTCTCTGGAATTTGCATCCCTTCGTTGATATTGTTTCCTACTTTAAAGGGTCTAAAGTCTTTTAAAGGCAAGTGATTCAATACCCAATACCCCATAAAGCAACAAAGTGCTACTGCAAGGGTAACAAGAACATTTTGTGTTTTTACTCCAAATAATGGTTGTACTAATTTTTGATTAAAGTATAGTATTAAAATAAAAAATAATAAAACAATGTCTTTCGTAAAGGATTGCCATGGCGTTAGTTTTAAAGCATCACCAAAACAACCACAATCTTTCACGACATCAAAATAGGCGGAGTAAAAGGTCAAAAAGGTAAATAAAACAATTAGAATTAATAAACTCCAAATGGTGAATTTGGTTTTGTAACCAATTAATAATAACACACCCAAAATTACTTCTAGTATTACCAAAAACAATGCAATTGCTAAAGCAAATGGTTCTAAAAAAGGCATATTAAAAACAGGTTCACTAAAATATTCGGCTAGTTTATAAGAGAATCCAACCGGGTCGTTGAGTTTGATTAATCCAGAAATGATAAATAAAATTCCAACGAAAAGTCGGGAGAATTGGGTAAGAATGTTTTTCATAGTGGGGAATAATTTATTTTTTCAAATGAAATTGCATTAAGATTAGCGCAAAAACAGCATAGTTTATCATGTCTTGATAATTGGCATCAATGCCTTCAGAAACTAATGTTTTGCCTTTGTTGTCTTCAATTTGTTTCACTCGGAGTAGTTTTTGTAAAATCAAATCGGTAAGCGAACTCACTCGCATTTCGCGCCAAGCTTCGCCATAATCGTGATTTTTAGCTTCCATCAAAGTTTTGGTAAGTTCGATTTTGGTGTCGTACCAAGTGGTAGCAGCGGTTACGTCTAAGTCGGGTTGTTCTACCACTCCCAATTCAAGCTGAATCAAAGCCATAATCGAATAATTGATAATCCCAATGAATTCGCCAGTTTCGTCTTCGTCAACTTTTCGGATGTCGTTTTCTTGTAAACTGCGGATGCGTTGTGCTTTGATAAATATTTGGTCGGTCAGCGAAGGCAATCTTAGTATGCGCCAAGCACTTCCGTAATCTTTCATTTTATTGATAAATAATTGCCGACAAATGGTTATAACCGCATCGTATTCTTGTGAAGTATTCTTCATTATTGGTGTATATTTGTATTCTGATTGCTCCAAAAATAAGCTATTTTTTTGGAATCGTTTACCAAATTTATACAACAATCAACAAAATCATGACAATCAACTGCAATGGTGAATTAATTGACTTATCTACCCCCAAAGTAATGGGGATTTTGAATGTTACACCCGATTCTTTTTTTGACGGAGGTCGTTATACTAATGATCGCGAAGTTTTACAAAGAGTAGAACAAATGCTTACAGATGGTGCTACTTTTATTGATGTAGGAGGCTATTCAAGTAAGCCCAATGCTGTAGAGGTTACTGTTCAAGAAGAAAAGGCTAGAACGATACCTGTGGTGGCTTCTATCGTACAACATTTTCCAGAAGCAATAGTGTCTATCGATACGTTTAGAAGCGATGTGGCTCAGTTGTGTTTGGACCAAGGGGCTGCTATTGTTAACGATATTTCTGCTGGACTTTTGGACCCGTTGATGTTGAAAATTGTAGCTAATTATCAAGTGCCTTACATTATGATGCACATGAAGGGTACGCCGCAAACAATGAGTGCACTTGCGCAATATGATGATTTGGTTAAAGAAATGTTGTTGTACTTTTCAGAACGAATCGCAGTTGCGCGTAGTTTGGGAATATCAGATTTGATTGTAGATCCAGGCTTTGGATTTGCTAAGACTATTGATCAAAATTTTGAATTGTTGCGTCATTTGGATGTTTTTAAAACTTTAGATTTACCAATTTTAGCTGGAGTTTCCCGAAAATCAATGATTCATAAAACATTACAAATTAAACCTGAAGAAGCCTTAAATGGCACCACTGTTTTGAATACTCTTGCCTTAGAAAAAGGAGCTTCAATTTTGAGAGTTCATGACATAAAAGAAGCAGTAGAAACCATTAAATTATGGCAAAAAGTAGTAATACAATAATAATAATGAAATCAGTTATTTTAAGTGTTTTGGCTATTCTTTTGGTAGCTTGCGAAGGAAAAAAAGAAGTTCAATTACCTAAGTCAAATCAGTCATTGGTAACAAGCATCGGGGAACATTCGCCCGTTTATATTTTCTTTGCTTTAAAGGGAAAAGACACTATTGCAGATTTGAATAGGAGCAATACTATTAGTTCGACTCATTGGGTATTCAACATTGATAAACGATTACCTCTGCGTTTAGTTATTCCCCAAGTAAGCAAGATGCAAGCTAAAAAAGAGAAAAGCATGCACAAAAGCGAAACCTCCGAAAACTATTTTTCGTATGCCGATAGCCTTCATAAAAACTTGGCTTTCGTTTCGTTTACGAACGTGACCTATAAAATGGAGAGGCCAAAAGTTGGTACTTTTATTCTTTTTACTCTAAACAATACTGTTATTGTAGATGCTAAAGAAATTAAGAAAACTGCTTTACAAGACTATTTGAATCAATTGCCAAGCGACAAAACGAGAACGCTGTATTTTGGTTTTGCAAAAGAAAGTAGTTTTGATACTTACCTACAACATCAAATCTTTATAAAAGGCTTGCAGTATAACGGATTTGACGCCAATGCGCCTCGACAAGAATTCATTTTTTAACTACAATTATAGAAATCAATAAAATGTTTCTTTTTAGTGTTTATTGATGATGGTATGGTTCGTTGCGTAAAATAGTAAATCCACGATACAATTGTTCGATAAAGAATAAACGCACCATTTGATGGGAAAAGGTCATTAATGATAGTGAAATTTTGCCTTGTGCTTTAGCATAAACTGTGTCTGAAAAACCATAAGGTCCACCAATCACAAAAACTAAGGTTTTGATACCTGAGTTCATTTTTTTCTGCAATTCGGCTGAGAAACCCACACTAGAGAAGGTTTTTCCGTTTTCGTCTAGTAAAATTAATTGATCTGTTGGTGTGATTTTCGAAAGAATCAATTCGCCTTCTTTTTCTTTTTGCTGACTCTCGGACAAGTTTTTTACATTCTTGATATCAGGAATGATTTCCAATTCAAATTTGATGTAAAACGACAATCGTTTGGTATAATCATCGATTAAGGTTTGTAGTGCTTTATTGTCGGTTTTGCCAATGGCGATCAATTTGATATTCATACGCTATTAAAGAGTTAAATAGTGATGTTTTATGGGTGTTGTAATTTATGGACTTAACAGATATACTTTCTTTAAAGAACAATAGTCTTTTGAAATTTATTGAAAAGCCATAAAAGACAAAACCCCGAAAACATTTTGTTTTCGGGGTTTTAGCGGAGAAAGAGGTTCTTTCTTAATATCGCTTCAAGCCAATGAATTCAATTGTTTACAAAAAATATATTTTACAGGGTACCAACGAGGGTACCAAAGAACTGGAAACATTCACAATACTTACAATACAAATATATAAATTATGAAATAAAAATGACAGGTTATTTATAAAACAATGATTAGAATAGAAATGAATAGATTTTTTGATTTTAAGATTAAATCAGATGTATTTTATTGTGATTAAACTACTATCGGTTTTGGCATAAAATGGGAAAGTTATATTTATCTTCGTATTAAATAATCCAATTTTATGGAAGATTACAGCAAAAGAAAACTATACAAGAAAATAATTATAAAACTTTTAAGGGAAAAAAAACTCAATTTAGATGAACTTTTATCTTCGCTAAATAGAGTATTAAAAACGGATTATGGTATTGATGCAATATCCAGAAGAACTTTTGATAGAGCAAAAGAAAGTTTATTGGAAAACGGTTATATAATCAATTCTAGAAAGTTTAATGGTCGGAATTATTTTGTTCTTGAAGGTTATCCAGAAAACCATAATCTCACAAAAGAAGAACAACTCACTTTTCCATTGCTTTTAGGATTATTAGATACCGAAAAGAATATGAATGCTGTTTCATGGCTTAAATCAGCTTTGATGGATGAATTTGATTTCAGTAAAGATGATTTAAATCCATTTCCCTATTTTGTTCATGTTCAACCTTCCCTAAATGGACAAGACAAATTACTTATACTCGCTGGTAAAATTATTGAATATATCAAAAATGGGCAAGCTATTAAATTTTTATACGACAGAAAAGGAGAAGTAAAATTTAAACAAATTGCACCGTTGCAAATTAGATATTATGATAACCGATATTATTTATTAGGAACTGATATTGATGAAAATACAAACGAGGTTGGAATATTATTGAAAACCTTTGCCCTTGATAAATTTATAGAAAAACATGTATATCCAGCGATAATAGAAACAGATGAATTTAATTTAAGTGAAAAATTTATCTATTTTGATTATCAAAAAATTCACAAGAAAAGTAATTTAGAAAACCTTTTAAAAAACAGTCTCGGAATTTGGTATGATTGGGAGAGTAGGCTAAAGACATTTAGATTAAAATTTACCGATTGGGCTATGGGAATAATAGAAAACAAAACTATTCACTCATCACAACAAATTATAGAAAAAACTAAAGATTTTACCATTTTAGAAATTACAGTTTGGGACAATCGTGAAATTGACTATTTTATTGATAGGTTTGGTGATAAATGTGAAAGGTTGAATTGATTATGGAATTAATCCACTACAAAAATCTCTTGCTAATTCATAATACCAATTAGTATTTGTCGTGGTGAGATAAAATCTGTATAAAAATGAATTGTTTGGTAAAGGATATGTATTTGGAGTGTTTTTTTTCTTCCAATAAATGATTTTACGATTCTTTAAATTTTCAGTTAAATGAATAAAAAGAGGAATGTAATCAGGAGAACCAATAAAAACTATGTCATTATCATCATTTTTATCCAATTGATTAAAATCTTGATATTGAGTCGTATTGAAATTTCTCCTTGCATTTAGGGATACATTTGTAGCTTTTGAAAATGTAATATCATATTTAGGCAATCTATAATTAGCTCTTACTAAACCCCAACCAGCTGAAAGTATATAAAGATTAGCCATAAATCTATTGTGTGACTCTAAATATACATTAGGGAGTGTTCTTGGAACATATAATCGATAAGCCTCCAAAAGATTTTTATCATTTTGATTATCTATTAAATAATCTCTCCATGTAGTTTCAGAATTTTCTTTTATATCATCAGGATGATGTTCAAAATTGTTTGATGGATTATCTACAAATTTTTCAATAGGGTATGCTGTAAAGAAAGAATTATTTTTTTGCCCAGCACAAATCATCACAACTTTAAAATTTTTACTTAAGATAATTTTTGCTTGGTTAGTATTATTTTTGGCTTGTGGAGATTTTGCTTTTGAAGTAGATTTATCTTTCTCGTTAGTAGATTTGCTTTTTGGAGTTGGAGCAAATAAATTAGTATCATTTCCATTAAAAGCAATTGTAAAATCATTAAAATTTCTGTCTTCTCCGATAATTATCCCTCCACATTCAGTAGCGTTTCGCATCGAGTTACATATTGCAGGTATTCTTTGATTCCATAGTGTTATGTTGTCAAGAATTAGGCAATGATTTTGAACCATTTTAGCAGTCATTTGATGATTACCTTGTTGATAAAGATTTAAAATGGCTTGCAATATTATTGGCTGTATTACCCCATTGGCTATGGTAATTTTATTTTGGAGACAAATTTCTATTTCATTCATGATACTTTTTTTACATTTAAACAATGTGCTTGAGTTTTTAGTCTTAAATATTACCTAATCTTTGTTTTGTATTCATGTATACGACAGCTCTTCTTATTTTATAAACTTGTGTTGAATTATCTTGTGCATTTGCTCTTGCATTTGGATTGTTTTTTAAATTTAATAAAGGTTTTATTGCTTTTATTAAATATTTTTCATCGTTATCTATTAAGAATTTATCATCTAGATACTCAATCCAATATATCTTCATATATTTTTTCATTAAGGTATTGACTAAACTTTCCGTATTAGGTATTATTAAATCATCTGCTAAAAGAGCTCCAAGTCCTGCTCTTAAAGTTGATAATGTTCCGTGGTAAACTTCACCATCTTTATGATTTTGTTCTATGTGCCATAACAGCCTTTTATAAATATTACTATTTCCTTGTTTTCCTGTGCCCGAGGTTCCTAAATAAACTAAATCATATTTTACTCCATCAATATATTTAGTATAATGAGGTTCAATAGGATGTATAGTAACAAAACCGCTTAGCACTTTGTATCTATCAGATTGCATAAACCAGAAATAAATTCCTTTTGATTTAATATTTGGTATTGGAGTGGCGTGTGGGACGAACGATTTTTCCTCTTCTAAATTATCATCTAACCATTGTTCAATGGTTGCAAAAGTATCCTTGTGATTTAATTCTCTCATGTAAAAGCGTGTGAAGTTCTATTGTCAAATATATAAAAATATTAATTCGGCAATCAATTTAACTTTGTCACTTTATGGCTAAGTTCTGAATTAATTTTGTTTTTTTAATTTAAGTAAATCCTCTTCATAATAAGCAAATACATTGAATTTATATAAACTTAAAATTAACATTTTCGGAGAACTATGGACATTAAAAAAGGTGGATTTTACAATGGAAGAGTATGAAATGTATAACTCAATCTGTTCTAAGATTGGAAAACCTATTCATGAAGCCATTATTGACCCTTTTTTCTATCATAGGCTTGGCAATGAAAATATTTCAAATTTTGAAGATTTAAACGGTAATGTTATCGATGGCTTGTTGAATTCTTCAGCAAATCAAATTGAAGTATGGTTTAAAAATAAAAAAGTTAAAAAACTAAAATTCAAAGAATTAAACTCTGAATATCTTTTGTTTCCATTATTTAATTCAGAATTGATTTCAATTTCATCAGATTTGGAGAATGGGATTTATGTAGAACAAAAAGAATTTGGTTTTTTGGGTAGTTTCGTTTTAAATATAGAAGATGAATTTAATATTGAAAATCTATTTTTTAAACTAATTCATTATGAAAGCAAGCAAATATTAATTCAAATATTGTATGATAGTGTTATAATGCCATTTAAAAAAAAAGAGCCAATAATTATTTTTCAAAATGGATTTATTGTTCAATCAAAATAAACCGCTTTTTCTCAAATTTTATATTAATAGATTTCAATAACATAATTAAAAATGATAAAAATTTCAATTCCCCCAGTACCAGTTAATGTTTATATTAAATATTCAGGTAGTAGATTAAATTTAGTGCAAAGATATAATGCTTTTGAAGATTCAAGAATTGAATTTGAAAAGACTTTTAAAAACATTAAAGAAACGATTACAGTTAAGGTTAAGCTTTTTGATGATAAAATATATCATTTAGGTTTAATTTCTAGAAATATTTATACTGAAGTAAATAATGAATTGATTCAATTTGAAAATGGATTCTTAATGCATAATGAAATAATTTTAAATAATGATATAACCTTTATTTCTGCTAGAATCACAATGGATGTGGAAGTTAATGGAGAATTAATTAATGAAAGTTATTCATTTAAAGTATTTATAAAGTATAACAATAGTAAGATTAATAAATATATAGTTGAAGCTGAAATTGAATGTGATAATTTTATAAAATGAAAAATTTAAATGATTTGTTAAAAGATATTCTTTTTGGAGTTGCGGTTGGAGATGCACTTGGAGTTCCTGTAGAATTTAAAGATAGGGCATATCTAAAAAAAAGTCCTATAACTGATATGATAGGTTATGGAACACACGACCAACCCAAGGGAACTTGGTCAGATGACAGTTCGCTTACTTTCTGTTTAGCTGAAAATATTATTGAAGGATTGGATTTGCAAAAACTGGCTAATAAATTTATTTCTTGGAAAGATGATAACTATTGGACGCCACATGGTTGGGTATTTGATATTGGTATTGCAACAAGAATTGCCATTGAAAAATTAGCGATGGGAGAAAAACCAGAGCTTGCTGGGGGAATAGGAGAAAATGATAATGGGAATGGCTCTTTAATGAGAATTCTACCTCTTTTAATTCATATCAAAGATAAACCAATCAAAGAAAGATTTGCAATTACAAAACAAGTCTCGTCTTTAACACACGCTCATATCCGTTCTGTTATTGCTTGTTTTTATTACCTAGAATTCTCTAGAAGAATTGCTCAAGGTCAAAATAAATTTGAGATATATAAAGCACTTAAAAATGAAATATCAGATTTTTTAATTAAAAATGAAATCAATCCAATTGAAATTGAATTATTTGAATCACTATTGAAAGATGATATTTTTAATTTAGAAGAAAGTGAGATAAATAGTAGCGGATATGTACTTCATACTTTAGAAGCTAGCATTTGGTGTTTGCTCAAAACCAATACTTATCAAGAAGCAGTTTTGAAAGCTGTAAATTTAGGCAAGGATACTGATACAACTGGAGCTGTGACTGGTGGAATTTCTGCTTTGCTCTATGGTTATGATGCGATTCCTAAGGACTGGATAAATTGTTTAGCAAAAAAAAATGAAATTTATAAATTATGTTAGAATAACAAATTGGAGAAACTAATATTGTAAGCATGAGGTATCCAAAACTTAAAATGAAAGATGTTAAAAATTTAAGTAAGTGTTATATAAATACCCTAAACAAGGTGATAGAAGGAAAAATAGTAATTGAGAATCAAGTAAATATGTTGTATTATTTAATTAGAGAAGATTTTTTATGTATTTGAAAGGTATTTCTCGGTAAAAGCTTTTTTGTCAACTAGATTCGGATTAGGGATTTTTTGAAGGATTCTAAATTTAGACCTTTTCGATAACTTTAAATACTTCTACGTTTACTAATTCAACTTTAGGAATTAACTTAAATATTTCTACATTTATAAAATGATTAAGACCATTATTATCGACGACGAATACAATGCTAGAGAGTTTTTAGAAAAGCTTTTAACTCGTTATTTTCCTGATAAATTTTTAATTTTAGACAAATGCGAAAGCGTTGATGAAGCAATTGAATCTATTGAAAAGTATAATCCAGAATTAATTTTTCTCGATGTTCAAATGCCTAACAAAAATGGATTTCAACTTTTTAAAGAGTTGAATAAAATTCATTTTGAAGTAATTTTCACCACTGCACATTCGGAATTTGCCATTGATGCCATCAAATGTAGTGCTTTGGATTATTTGTTAAAACCAATCAATTATATTGATTTATTAGAGACTATTAAAAAGTATGATGATAAACAAAATAAAGCATCACAAGAGGAAAAATTAAGATTGCTTTTAGAGAATATTGACACTGGTGGCTCAGAGTTTAATAGGATAGCATTACCAACAGAAAACGGTTTTGAGTTGCTTAAAACAAATGCAATCTTGTATTGTGAAGCTGATAGTAACTATTGCAAAATTGTTTGCTTAGACGGCAGAAATATTATCTTATCCAAAACCTTGAAATATATTGAAGAGTTACTGCCACGTTCCATTTTTCAAAGAATTCATAAATCCTACCTAGTAAACCTAAATTATGTGAATCGTTTTAGTAAGGCTAATGAATTACTAGTTGAATTGGCAAATGGAGAATCACTTCCCGTTTCTGTTAGACAAAAAGAAAACTTTATCAATGCTATCATACAAAAGAAATAAGTTCTCATTTATACTATTATTTTTTATTAAAATAGTTGTTGCTCAAAATATTCCAAGTGTAAATATTACAATTAATGATGGTTTACCTAGTAATGACATCAAATGTTTTTATAAAGACAGTAGAGGGTTACTTTGGATTGGCACTGAAGCTGGATTATGCTGTTATGATGGTTCAACTTTAAAAATATTTAACGAAACAAGTGGATTGAAATACGACAGTGTTTGGTCTATTGTAGAAGATGAAAAGAAAAATTTGTGGTTGTCGTTGTATGGACATGGATTGGCAAAATACGATGGTAAAAAGTTTGTCTACTATAACGAAAAAGATGGATTGGTTAATAATTCTATTCGCAAAATTCATTATTCAAAAAAATATAAATGTTTGATTCTTGCTACTGAAAAAGGACTTGGATTATTTGATGGCAAGAAGTTTAAATCACTGGCTAAATATACTCCTTGGGGGAGTTTTCAAGTTGTGGGCATAGAAGAAACTGAGGAAAAGATTTATATTACAGCTTCTTATAGTGATACATTTAATCTAATAATCAATAAAGATATTCAATATGCTAGGCTAGAGAAAATATTTCGACCAATTATATCTTATTCCTCTTTTATTAGCGACAATAAATACCTGAGTGGTGGAGCAAATCGTCTTTTGTTTACTAAAGATTTGACTACTAATAAAGAAATAACTCTCCCTTCTGCTATTATTTGGGATTTTGCAAAGGACGATGAAAACAATATTTACTGTGCTTCATGGAATGTGACTGACCCAAATGGAGGGTTGTTAAAATACCAGAAGGGCAAGTTAATAGATATAACCAAACAAGCAAATATTACTTCTACTATGCTTTGGTGCTTGCTTTATGACAAAGAAACCAAACAACTTTGGGTCGGTTCTGGTGATAAAGGAATTTATCGAGTTGATTTAAGTAAGCAGATTAATTTTTTGAGACCTACTTTTTTTGGATTGAAAGGACTGGAAATTCAAGAATTGTATAATGATGACAATAATACTACTTGGATTGGAGCAAAGGACAATATTTTACTTCTTCACAAAGACTTAAAATATACCCTATTTGATAAAGCAACTATTTGGAATAAGATTTTGATTTATCTTAAACAAAAAGGGGTAGATGTTAAGATTGATGCGGATTATAAAAAGTACAACACAAGAAATAATTTTACATCATTCAATATTGTTTCCGATAATCAAGGCAATATTTGGGTAAATACAACTATTGGAACTTTTTGTTTTGATAAAACCTATAAAATTCTTTTTCATAAATTTTTCGATGGTGGTCATTTAGTTTTTGATAAAAAAGACCAAGCCTACTATGGCAGAATGTATTCTCATATTTACTTTATACCCAATAAATTTGATTGGACTTATTATAGAGATTATTCGATTAAAGACTCATCCGTACCAAGAGGAATAATGAAAATTGTAAAAGACGGAAATAGGATTTGGTTTGCATCACATCAAAAAGGATTGTATTTGCTATATAATAATAAATTCCAATCTTTAAAATTCAATGAAAATTTCATCAAAGATTTAATTATTAACGACTCTGGTCAATTAGTAATTGGAACAAACACTGGAAAGGTTTACATCGCAAGATGGAACGGAACTGGACTCGATATTTTACACATTTACAAACCTTATAAAGAGCTATCTGGAACTTCTATTTCGTTTGTAGAACAATCAAAAGGAACTTATTTCATTGGAACAAACAAAGGAATCAATGTTGTCCAAAATAATAAATTCATCAAACTCATTAACAAATCAGAGGGTTTAACAGATATTCAATTTAACGATTGTATAAAAGACAAAAATGGTAATTTACTAATTGGAACTAATGATGGATTAATTCAACTGAATGTTGCAGAAGTTCTAAAAAGCAACATAAGTAACAAAAAACCAATCAATATTTCCACAATCAAAGTAAATGGTGAACTATTTGCAAATAGCAATATTACTTGGAATACATACAATCATAATGAATTAAAACTAGATTACAATCAAAATGATGTAGAGATTGTCTTTTCCGCAAATACTATTTTCAATGCTGATAAAAATGTTTACCGTTATAAAGTTATAGGTTTATCAAATAATTGGAACAATTTTGAATCTAATAAAAAGATTCAATTGCTTGGTATACCAAATGGAAATTATAAATTAGTTATTGAAGGAAAAAATATTGGAACAGGTGATGTATTTCAAACTAAGACACTGCTTATAATTATAACTCCTCCGTTCTGGAAAACTTGGTGGTTTTTATTAAGTAGTTTTATTATTCTATCAATTTGCGCATATCTTATTTATCTCAATAGAGTTCGACTGATTAAAAAAGAAGAAAAAGCGAAGTACGAAATTCTACAACGTCTAGCTGAGACTAAAATGGAAGCTTTACAAAGCCAAATGAACCCACATTTTATCTTTAACGCCATGAATTCTATTCAGAACTACATTATCGATAATAACACTGATGATGCACTAATGTACATGGGGGAATTTTCAAAAATTATTCGTCAAACCCTTAACAATTCATCTGTTCAACGAATTCCTTTAGGTGATGAAATTGAGTATTTGCAATCCTACATTAGGCTAGAAAATATGAGATTCAAAAATCAAGTTGATTTTGAACTAATAGTTGATGAAGAACTGGATTTGTTTGAAACCGAAATTCCTCCAATGTTGCTTCAACCTTTTATTGAAAATGTATTCGTTCATGCTTTTGATTCTAATTCGATGAATCCAAAATTGGTGCTTTCATTCAAACAGAGTGATAATTATCTTTTTTGCCAGATTATTGATAATGGAAAAGGTATGATTTCTGGAAATTTAAATAAGCTATATGCATCAAAAGGCATTGATTTAGCAAAAGAGCGTATTGCGTTATTTCAAGCAGATAATGATAATCCAATAACTATTTCCTCAAATACAAATGAAGGTACTACAGTAGTTTTGAAACTCAAAATTGAATAATTTTTGACGGTTATTTTTTAAATCATAACGAGAACTAATTCTAATCCTTTTCTTATTTCCATTATTATAGTTTTGATTGTATTAATCAAATAAACAATAATAAAATGGATAGATTTAAATTTTTGAAAAGTGCTTGCCTTGTAGTTTTAGTAGTTATTTCTTTTACTAGTTGTAGTAATTCGGATGATGAAGGTTCAATTTCAAATGAAGGCTTTTTTAAAGCTTCTCTAAACAACAAAGATTATATTTCAACTTATAAACCAACTGAGGCTTTATACGGGCCTGGTTTTTGGGATTCTTGTGATAATTTAAAAGAACTTCATTCCACCTCTTTGCCAATAATTGAGACATCAGAATTCTCAATTGATTCTTATTTAACTTATTATGGTAATGAGGTTGATTTTACAAAATATAAATCGAGTAATGCTTCAACTGCAAATTTAGATTTTCAATCTCAAGAATGCTTAGTTGATTTTACATTATTGTTATCATACGTTGATAAAAAAAGTAAAACCGATTATTACTTAAAAAAGACAGGCAATGTTAACAAAGTCACAGATGTCAAATTTGTAAGTGGAGATAACAAGGAAAGCATATATGCTGTTTCTGGTAACTACAGCGTAGTTTTCTTAAAGCCTAATGGAACAGAAATTCCCGTTAGCGGTACTTATAGAATTTTTGTTTATGTATACAAATAATAAAACTAATTAGCATAAAATTATTCAGAAATGGACATTTTTTTATTTGTAATCGAACGCTATCTTGTCAAAACCCTACGCAAACTAATTCTTAATTTTTTCATAATTTATTTGATGTAGGTTTGGAATAAATAAAAAATGGAAAAAAAATCAATGTGTCCTAGTTGTCGTATTAGCCGTAATGGAGACAAAGCGAAAAGATGTTCAAAATGTAAAACGAAAACTTGTAATAAATGTTCATTCACAGGCTTTACCTGTTGAAGCAAATCTTATGACAAGAATTATACTATTTCAAATTAATTATAAAAATACTGAAAATGAAAAAAATCACATGCCTATTGTTCGTTAGTTTTTTGTTTTTCAATTGTTCAAAACCTGATGAGCCTACTGATAATGCAAATAATCTTGTTAACGCAAAATCGTCAATAAGTTTCACAATGAATAATGCTGAGTATGAACAAGACTACACTGCTATCAAGATAAAGGATTTTGTGAGTAATGTAAATTGGGAAAAAAAAGGCATCACAACAACCAACCTTAATGAGTTTATAATTGATGCAAATCCAAAAGTAAAAGGGAAGGCTTGCGATTTTACAGAAATCTTTAGTTTGACAATCAGAACGACCGATAACACATTGATTGTCAATAAAAAATATAATTTATACACTGGATATATTGAAAGTTTTCAATTACCACTCAATGACCAAACACTTTGTTATAAAGATGTTGAATTATATTACACTGAGAATACTTTGGGTACGGTAAAAATTACGAGTTTTGATGGGAAAACATTAAAAGGAGAATTTAATTTAAGTAATTTATCCAATAAGGCGGATTATGCTCCATTAGGCTACTGTAACGGCACTCAAATAGTAGAAAAAATATTCAATATTACAAATGGTAGATTTACGGCAATTCCGTATTAAAATGTGTCTATTCAAAAATAACACGCAATATATGTTCATTTATTGACTATACATTTTTATTTGCATATCCACTCTCTTCATTGCTTATAAGCTTTAAAATATACTTTTCGGTCGTCATAAACCTCTCAATTTGAAAGGTTTTATTTTCGAATACACAGATATCTTTTAACGTTTAATTAAGGACTAACTACGATAACTAATTCCTAATTTTTTCAAAAAGAACTTACTATAGATTTGAATCGAAATATAAAATTGCTCTAAAAAATTAGAATCACAATTAAACTTTTATGCTCATACTGAAAATACAAAAGTTACTTAAGAAGTCTTTTTTTTAAAGAAGAGTTGGATTTAAAGAGAAAAAAATAGATAGTTAACTAATGAAAAAGATAATTTTTATACATGTTGGAATTCCAATAATTATTGGAGGTTTAATTTATATTTCTTTTCGAAGTCCATCTTTAAGGATGTTTGAATGGTTTAAATTGTGTAATATAGACTATTTTACTTCATTAATTCGTTGTACTATTTATCCTTTAAGAAGTAGCTATATTCCTCCTTGGTTTTATTATTCTTTACCAGATGGGCTATGGGTTTATTCTTTTTCTTCAGCTTTACTTATTTTTTGGAACAATGATTTTGGAAAAGTTAAATATTGGTTACTAATTCCAATTATTTCAGGTGTTTTAATTGAATTTTTACAAGGATTCAAGGTTTTTACTGGGACTTTTGATTTATTAGATTTAGTTTTTTCAATTTCAGGTTTACTATTAAGCATTTTTTTTATTAACAATAAATTCAAACATTATGATAATCAAGCATCTTAAAACAATTCTTTCGTTTTTAATAGTTGGAGCATTTTTATTTTTAGCTTTTGGCTCTGGTGGTTCAAAATCAGATAGCTCAAAAAATGAGAATGAGGTTAGTTCCTTAGTTATAAATGGTAACTCGGCAACCTTTACTTATGAAGTAGGATTTATGTACACTGTAGCTTATTGTGGGCTAGCCTCCGACATATGGTGGGTATTAAACCAAAATCAAAACATAACAGAACTCGAAATTAATGTTAACGAGGAATGTGAAGATAAATTTGGAAATAAAGACAAAAAGACCACCGTATTACATATTGACCAAGAATGGATTGAATCAAATGAAGTTAGAAAATATAATGATGAAGATAAATTTTGCAATTATGCAAATGACAACTCAATATTTATGGATATGTGGGTTCCTAGAGGGAACTACTGTGATTAATAAAAAGGTTTAAGAAAAATAGTATAAAGATTAAATTTTAGAATGATGAAGTATAACCTACATAAAACATTTAGTTCGACTTTAGTAGTTTTTGCATTTTTAATTATTGCGTTTGGTTCAGGAGAATCAAAGGAAACAGAAAATACTACTGAAACAGAAAATAGTGAGGTTTCAAAGACAGTTTTTAATACAAAAGATGATTTGTGGTCTTTTATAAAGTATTCAAATTATGATGATTTAAAATCAGTATGGGGCAATGGAAGATTTGATAACTTGAGGGATGCATCTAGTGTAGGTGAGCTAGATATGACAATTGATGTTTATTGGGATAATATTTTATGTGAGGGACAGCCAATTAAAATTACATTTAAAAATATTGGAATATCAAATCCAAATCCAAGTAGTGTTGATTCTTACTGCTTAAAAAGTAATGAGCTTTGTTACAATTAATCAAATTAATTTGATTAAAAATGATATTACAATTTTACTTTTTATGAGTTTTATACTATAATTTTTTGTAGTAATTAAATTAGATATATAGTAAAAAAAACACCTCAAACTCCAAACATTTATTTCACTTTCATCACCTTTAATTATGATAAACAAACTAGACAAATTAAGAGAACTTAACGAATTGCTGAAATCTGGAGCTATTTCAATACAAGAATTTGAATCTCTTAAAAATGAAATAATCAATAGTAGTGATATAGTTAATAGTCCTCCGATTCAAGATGCAAAAAAACAAATTTATCAAGATGAAAACAAAGAAAAAATTAGTTTAAAGTCATTCAATGATAACAAAGGAATATTGATTATGGCTCCAGATATTCAATATGTTAATTTTAAAAACCTAACAGAAAGCGAAATAAAACTTTTAAAACCATTTATTAAAAAAAAACATATTTATGCTTCATTTGATTTTACAAATGACGAAAAAACTCTATTAAATAAGTTTTTTTCCCGTCTTGAGATTGAACAATTTAGCTCAGAAAGAGAAGGATATAATTTTCCTCTGTTTTCAAGTTGTTCATTTTTAAGTGCGGTTTTAGCAATTTTATTAATTAAAATTAGCCCCTGTATGATGTACTTTGGAGGAATTCCGTTAATAGGCAATAGTTTAATAATGTCATTATATGTAATTACAAGAGTTTCTGCAACGAAAAGTGATAAGACAACATCAGCAGTAGCTATTATTTTAGTAGTCTTTGCATTTGTTTATTTTGGTATTACATGGCAAGAAACGATGGGTAATTAATAGAAATGAATTATAAAACCAATTCTGAAACTTATTTTTATTTAAGTAAGATTATTTTTTTGATTTTTATAGCTTTATTTATTTACGTCATAATAATTAATACTTTAAATATTAAACTCGTATGTGATTTCAAAAGAATATTTGGTAAAGAATGTGTCTCGTGTGGATTAACAAGAGGTGTCTATCAATGTGTGAAATTTAACTATTCCTCCGCTATAATGCTTAACAAGAATTCTGTTTTTTACTTTTTGTATGCAATTTGGCACTTACAATTAAGATTTACAATACTAGTGATACAACATAAATTCATAAAATATGCAGAAAGAGAGATTCAATATTTTATTTTGATTGATTTGTGTTTTATTTTATTACCCATAATAATCTATTACTATATATGAATAAAATTGAAGAAATAAAGAAGATAAAAAAAATGCTTGAAGATGGATTGCTAACTGAATCAGAATATTTTTTGTTGAAATCAGAAATAATCAATACTACTACTCATATACAAAACATTGAAAATAGTTTGATAAAAACTACTGAGCCTCAATCAAAAGATAATACATCAAAAAAAGAGACGTCTACGAATTTGAATTTACCTATTGTAAAGCCACTTTACAGTAAAAAAGGTATAATATTGTTTACAGTCATTATTGCTGGATTAATTTTATTTTATCAATTGTATAATGTTGGTTTGATTAATTTTAATCACCAATCAGAAACAAATGATGATAGTACCTCAGGTTCCAAACAAATAGAATCTATACTAACCAAGCAAGAAAATCTATTAACAATAGATGAATGGTATAAAATAGCGGATTATAGAGCAAAAGAATTTTATGACTGCACAAATAACTTAGCGAATGATTTAGAAAGTATGGTAACTTATGAAAATTGTAGCAGACAATACAGGAATGCTTGGGTTACATTTCAACTTGGAATTGATGATAAAGCGAATTTAACAGATGAACAAAAGGAGAAGGTTAAAATATATTGGAAAAATACAGAGGACGGTATGTTAGAAAAAGTTACCAAGCTTATGGATGAAAACGAAAAAAAAGTAAGACCAACATCTGATAACATAGATTTTTCTAATGAAACACAGACTCTTAATAATGAATATGAATCGACTAATAGCACCGAAGAAGTAAATGACCTAAGTAGCAATATTAATTCAGCTGATGAACTTGAAGTTGTTGATAAAACATTGAATGACTTATACAAACAAGTCTTAGCAGTTTTAAATGAAACTGAGAAAACTGAACTAAGACAAAAGCAGAGAAAATGGATAAAATATAGAGATATTTCTTGTGAAGAAGAAACAAAAGATATGAATGGAAGTTTACATAATGCATTTTTAAATAATTGTCAAAAAGAGAAAACAGAGAAAAGGATTGAAGAATTAAGAGGCATCCTTCAATCTAAGCAATAGAACCTGAGTATTTTTTTCAAGAAAAAATTTCTAAAATATTTTTTCCAAAATCCTTCTCTTAAAATTTAATTCAAAAAATCTGTAAAAAATTTTTCAGAACACCATCGTACCCACACTTTACCAATATACCACCCCTCCCTCCAAGGGAGGTAACTGGAGGGGGGGACAAATTAAAAATTAAATCATAACCAAATTAACCATTATTTCTTTTACTTTTTTTACTGTATTTGGCGAAACATTTGTTAGGGTTCCAATTTTTCTTAATGATAAATTTGGATTTGCTTTTAGCTCTTTCACCACTTTTTTATGCTTTGCTAAAATTACATCATCCGATTCAAAGGTGTCTTTTTGACGCCCCTTGTATGCTCCCCTCAAACGAGCCTGAATTATTCCTTCTGCCTGTCTTTCAAGCAGAGAGGATTTTTCTAAACTCGAAAGCTCAGAAAGGATGGTAGTGATAAGATTAAAAACAGGATTTGCTTTACCGTTAATCATTGATTCTAGTCCTAAATTATCAATCTTAACAATAACCCCCTTGTCAAAGAAAAATTTTAATGTTTGTAATACGTTTATGGTTGACCTTCCAGCACGGTCGATTGCGTGGAAAGAAACGTAATTTATCTCCTCAGCTTCAACAGCCTCAATAAGCATTTTTCCAAAGGGTCTTTCAGCAAAGGGTATAGAACCGCTAACAATATCAATAAATAATTTTTCATCTGGGTGGGCTATTGCCAATTGGCGATAATTTTTTTGCCCACTTGTACTTTGTCTTATATATCTAGCTTTTTTCATAATTTGTTCTTTTTATGAGCAATATTAGGATGGTGTATTTTGCACGGTTTTTTTAATGTATTTATTGAGCTTTAGTTTTACATTGCCATTCAAGGTTAAAGTATAACCTAATTTTGCACAGGACTGAAGGTTACTTACCTTCAATCCAGTCCAGAATATCTACCAGCATATCGCAGTACACATCATTTACTTCTTTTATAGTTTCACCTCTTTTACTGATGAATGATATAGTGTACGTATCAATCCATTTTAATTGAATTCTAACTGTTCCTTTATGTTTGAAACCTGAACATTGGAATTGCAACCCACCTTGAAAATCTTTTGATTCTGGTAATGCAATGAAGTTTTTAGAACCATAAGCCATTAGAGCCCATTTGTCAGCATATTTAATTTGTTCAATGATTGTTTTAGCGATTTCCATCTTGTTCGATTTGTAAAGTGACACTTGATTAACACACTACAAAGTAAAGCAATATTTCATTAAAAAGCAAATAATGTTTTATTTTTTATTAAATAAATTAAGCCTTACTTGATTTATTTCCTATATTTGTAAAAAATATTAGAATGGCTATACTACGATTAAAGGAAATAATGACATTAAAGGGGATTTCACGGGATGAACTATCCTCAAGAGTTGATGTGTCACCAACAACTATATCAAATATATCAAGTGAGAAAAACTTACCAACGATTCAACTCTTATTAAAGATAGCTGAAGCTCTTGATGTTGATGTGAGAGAATTATTTGTATCAACCAAAGGAACTTCTGTTGCACAATCAGAAATTGAAGAGGCTACGGTTTTACTAGAAAAAGGGCTTGGGATTTTAAAAGGGAATCGCAATAATTAATTCTATTTATCGCAACATTTTGAATCTTTCAGATATTTATAAGTAAAGAGATATAAATATGAAAATTGAATTGCAAAATAGGAGAATAGTTGAAATCGAATCTTTTAAGATTGATAAAACTTATGCTGGATTAATAATTGGCAAACCAAATGAAGTTATTAATGAAAAAATTATTGATTTAATAAGTCATTCAAGTCTTTGGGGGAATCGCAAAGTCTTTATGAAAAAGATGGATATGTATGAATCAAATAATATCTTGAAACCAGTAATCTATTCTGCTTGGCTTACATCTTCAGGAATTCCAGATAAATCAAAGAATAAAGATGTAAGCTCGATAGTTCTATTATGGTTCGGAAACGATTCAATAACTAAATCAATTTCTGAGATTATCAAAGATGGTGTTAGTGACTTTGATTGGGATAAACATGCTGAGAATTTCAACTTTTAAATAAATAAATAAATGTACACAGTTGTGTTTGTGGAAACAATCTTTTCTATTCAAAAATTTTACCACTAGTTAATACTGAAAGTTTATTAAGAAATGTTTTGAAATTAGATGGGTATTCTTCTATTCCATTTGATTTTAATCTAAAATCATCTATCCAAATTTCACATTCCCAAGAAGTACCATCACAAATAAAATTATCTTGATATTCCTTTTCCCATGATTTGCAGTAACGAGAAATATACTTGAAAAAGTTAAGTTTTCTTTCCTCCGAAATTACTAAATCTGAATCAATAGAATCGGATTGAAAAATGGCAATATGTTCATATTGATAATCATATATGAATATTGGGTTTATATTGGAAATAGTTGCAATATCTCCTGTTTTAGCTCGATAAAGGAACAGCCCTTTTTTATATTCTAAAGAGTAACTTGACCCAAAGTAAGAACCTATACTAAATTCAAATTTTTTAATATTCATAAAACTTACTATTTTTAGTGAGTTAACTTACAGCTCATCAAACTTAGCTTTCATCGTAGGATTGCCATGCGTTAATTTTTTGATGGTTAAATCTTCTGCTTTTTGATTGGCTAAGCGAAGGTTATTATCGGATGATAAGAGCGCTTCTTTTGTTTTTTGTAAATGAATGATGGTTTTATCTATTTCATCAATAGCTGTTTGAAACTTTCTGCTTGCCAAATCATAATTTCTAGCAAATCCTTCTTTGAATTGATTGATTTTTTCTTCAAAGTTGGTGATGTCTATGTTTTGATTGCGTACTAAAGCTAATTCGGCTTTATATTTTAGGGAATTCATGGCTGCATTGCGCAATAAGGTAATTATGGGAATGAAAAATTGCGGGCGCACTACATACATTTTTGGAAACTTATGCGAAACATCTACAATCCCTGTATTGTAATACTCGCTTTCGGCTTCTAACATAGAAACTAAAACAGCAAATTCGCATTTTTTCTCGTTACGGTCTTTATCCAGTTCTTTGAAAAAGTCTTCGTTTTTCTTTTTAGTTGCTGTTTCATCGCCTTCATTTTTCATTTCGAACATGATGGAGATAATTTCATTTCCTGCTTCATCTGTTTCTTTGTAAATGAAATCACCTTTACTACCAGAACGTGCATCGTTATCTTTTTCAAAATAGGCATTTTGGAAAGCGGTAGCCCGTAATTTATTGAATTCTGTTTCGCAATGTTGCTCTAAAGATTCCCCTAACATTTTTGTAGACAGTTTGGCTTTCATGTCTTTTACACGCGCAATTTCTTCGTCTTTGTATTTGATAATGGCTTCTTTGCTTTGTAGCTCTGTATTGAATTGTTGTTTTAACGCGTTTTCTATGTTTTCTTTTTCTAACTCTTTGTTTTTTACTTCATTCAAAAGCGTATCACGTTCTTTTTCAATTTTTTGAACCGCTTCGGTAATGGCTAATTTTTTAGCTACTTCGGCATTTTCTAATTGTGCTTTTATTTGTGTAATCTCGTTGCTTTTCTCCGCTTTTACTTGCGCTACTTCTGCTTCTTTTTGCGCTAACTTCTGTGTTAGTTCTACTTCTTTTTCTGATTTTAGTTTCGCCAAAGCTGCATCTTTTTGCGCCAATTGTTCTTGCAAAGCACTTTTTATAGTCGTTTCTGCTAATTTTACAGCACTTTCTTTTTCTCGTTCCGCTAATTGTAAACGATTATGCAATTCTTCTTCAAACTGATGGTCACGAATTTGTTTCAAGATATCTACAAAACCAGCTTCATCAACTTTAAATGCTTTTTTGCAATTTGGGCAAATAATTTCGTTCATAATCCTTAATGTTATTTGATTATATATTCGTTGTGGTAAAATCTAAAGCTTTTGCTTTTTTTGTTAACGCCCTGTTTTGTAATTTATTACTGAAATCCTTGTTCCGTTATCTACAATCATCAATACCCCCACTCAGTATGGCTTACAGGCAATCTATTTAACTCTTCTTTTACTTCTCTCCAATTAGGCATGAATTGATTCATTAATGCTACAAATCGTGTATTATGATTGCGTTCCAACAAATGTGTCATTTCATGAACAATAATGTACTCAAGGCAATTGCTTGGTTTTTTTGCCAATTCAAGATTGACCCAGATTCGTTGTGCCTCAATATTACAAGTTCCCCATTTGGTTTTCATTTTTTTTACTCCAAAGTCCTTTACTTCAACTGCCATAACTTTTTCCCATTTTGTAATTAGTTTAGGAATCAATTCTTTAAGCTGTGCTCTATACCATTCATCCAAAATTTCTTTTCTTTTTGCAGTATCGGTCTCAGGTCTGATATACAGTTCAATTGTATTTTGTTTGAGTTTTACATTTGGAGTTGAGTTGTTTTCGATGACTTTTAGCAAATATCTTTTTCCTGAATAGTAGTGACTTTCTTTAGTTAGGTATTCTCTTGGTGCTTCTCGCTTCTGAGCTTTTATTTTAGTTTGTTGTTTCTTAATCCAACTTAATTTGGTTATTGCATAAATACGAATGGTATCCAAACTCATTCGCATAGGAGCTGCAATTTTTACCTGACCAAAAGGTGGATATACGCTCAAATGGACATTTTTTATATCCTTTTGAGTTACCTCAATTGTAATTTCACCAAGCTGTATCTCTTGCATTTAATATTCCTTTTGATTCACAATGATTTGGAAGATACGTTCTACTTCATCGTCATCATTTAATAGATTGAACAAGGCTCTTTTAATATTTCGCTCCTTTACTAAATCCCCTCTAAAATTATCTTGCTTACTATATTGCACTGCCTCATCACAAGCCATCGCTAAATCAACATCATAATTGAGATTGTTATATAACGCTCTTTGAGATTGGGTAGTAAGTATTTCTGGAATGTTATCTTTTTTACCTTCATTCACTTTCTTAGCCAATTGGGCGATTTTCGCTAGATAGTCAGCATAGGATAAAGCTTGGTCTTTTCTTTCGTTAATAATGGCAGTTAACAAAGTAGACATTTCTTCAAAAAATGCGGGGTCAATTAAATGGTCTCTTATGATTTTCTGACGCACATTGTTTTCTATGGTTTCTGCAACAGCTTGTTGATTGGATTTTATACCTTTTGGTAATGTATCTATTGCATCCGAAATTCCCGAATTTACAATCAAATCCAACAAAGGTATGTCTTCAAATGGTGATACAACAACCGATTCTTCAGCTTGGATATAATGGTCAATTAAATGACGCATATCGGCTTCGTATGTCTTTAAATCCAATGTTTCTCCGCTATGTATTCTGATTTCTTCTCGAAGCTTCAAATAGAAATCCAAACGTTTTTCGATATGGGCTATTTCCCTTTCGTTATATCCAGCTTCTTCCATTTCACCCGCAATATTGGCATAAGCTCTTATGAAAGCTACTGTGCCTTTATATAATGCAGTTCTTTGTGCTTCACGCTCCTTTAAATCGGTTTCTATCTCTGAATTACCGCAGAAGTAATGAAAGTACTCTAGTTGTCCTTTCGGTGGTGCTACAGGCTCGCAAATCATTTCTAATTCTTCCAAGGCATTGTCTAGTCTTTCTCTGCCCATCTTAAGACGGTCTTTCAATAAAACTTCACAATCTTCTTTTGTGAAAGTATCAGTATCTAGTTCTGAAGTATAAACATTGATGGCATCTGTAACATTATCAAAGAGGTTTTTATAATCCACAATATACCCAAAGGTTTTATCCTCGGTATCCAAACGGTTAACTCTGCAAATGGCTTGAAACAAAGTATGGTCTTGCATGAACTTATCAATGTATAAATAGGTACATGGTGGAGCATCAAATCCTGTCAATAATTTTGAAACCACAATCAGTAATTTCATATTGGCAGGTTCATCTCTAAACTTATTTTTTGCGTTGTCTTCATATGTTTCTGTTTTGGTTTGATTTCCATTAGCAGAAACTTTTTCTAACAATTCCGAATAAATCTTAAAAATATATTCCTTATCTGTTTCGGTGTTGGCTCCAGTATCTTCTGTGTTAATGTCTTTGGTTGCTGGGTTATATGAAGTAATAACTGCACATTTTCCTTTAAACTCAGTTCTATTGAAAAGTTCAAAATACTTGCAGGCTTCATAAATACTTGAAGCCACCAATAATGCATTTCCTTTTTCATTTAATAATCGAGGTTTAGTCCCAAAATCCAAAACAACATCACCCACCACTTTCTCCATTCTGGATTTGGAACTCAATACATTTTGCATGGTTCCCCATTTCTTTTTCAGTGCTGATTTTTGAAAATCATTTAATCCTTTAGTTTTGGCTTCAAACCACGCATCTACCTTGGCTGGGGATGCTAATTTTTGGTCAATATCTCGTCCTTCATAAACCAAATCTTTTACCACTTCATCTTCTACGGCTTCATTGAATTTGTACGTGTGGATATAGGAACCAAAAACTTCCATTGTTGTCTTCTTATCCTGTTTCAATAAAGGTGTCCCTGTAAACCCAATAAAAATTGCATTTTGCAACATAGTTTTCATTACTAGGTGCAACTTTCCGCTTTGGGTACGGTGACATTCATCTACAAAAACATATAATTCTCCAACGGTTTGTACTGGATTTTCTTCTAATTCTTTGATAAAGTCCTCAAAATTATCTTCACTTTTTTTACCAAACTTATGTACTAATGAGCATAACAATCTTGGTAATGGTTGCGTAAGTTGTTGTAACAATTCTTTTCCACTTCCTGTTCTTTTGATTGGCTCACCAGCATCATTAAACACCCGTTCTATTTGCTTGTCCAGTTCAGTTCTATCGGTTAGAATGATAACTCTAGCATTGGCGTTATTTTCTAAAATCCATTTAGCCAACATCACCATCATGATACTTTTTCCTGAACCTTGGGTGTGCCAAATAATACCGCCTTCTTTCTTTTTGATACGTTCTTGAGATGCTTTCAATCCAAAGTATTGATGAGGTCTTGGTAGCTTTTTAACACCAGCATCATACAAGACACAATTGAATATAATATCAAGAAATCGCTCTTTAGTGCATAACTTTTTTAAGTACTTGTCTATTTTAAGTTCACTATTATCTTGTTCGTCTTCCTTCCAATTGAGGAAGTACTTTTCTTTGGTTCCAATGGTTCCATAACGTAAACCTTGCGTATCATTGCCAGCCATTACAAACTGAACCGTAGAAAAGAAAGATTGAATAAAACTATCTTGTTGGTTGGTGATGTTTTGACGTATGCCTTCAGAAATTTCAACCAAACCCCGTTTTAGTTCTAATACTCCCAAAGCAATTCCGTTTACATAAATTACAATATCGGGACGTTTGTCTCTGTTTCCTTTTACGGTGACTTCCTCAGCAATGGCGAAATCATTGTTCTCCCAATTTTTCCAATCAATTAGCTGAACTGTTGTGTAATTGGTTCCGACATCTTCTTTCACAGGAATGCCGTATCGAAGCATTGCATATATCTTTTTGTTCTTTACATACAAATCATCGTTAAAGCTATCTGCTACTTGCTTGAGTTCGTATATTGCTTTGCTTAAGACCGTAACCGTGTAACCTTGTTTCAGTAAATAACTACCCAAATGACTTTCCTCAATATTGCTGTTTTTTTCTCGTTCTTCCCAATTGCCATAGTAGATATAGCCCAATTGCTCTTTGAATAATTTGACAATACGGTTTTGAGAAAGGCGTTCTATTTGTCCTATATTATTCATTAGGCAACTTGTTTAATTCTTCACAAAGGTTTTTAATAAAAACAAAGGTTAGGCTCTCATTATTTTTCAAAACACAAAAGCTTTTTGATTCATCATTCCAAGTAAAACTTTTATTTAAAAGGATTTCTTTTATTTTATCGGAGTACATTTCTATATTTTTATCACCAATGGAAATGTAGAAACTTACAGCGTATGAATCAATATCATTTTCTGACTTAACAATGTTTATTTCATAATTTTTATTTTGGAAGCACCAATCGTTAATAAATGCAAACGATAAGTCATCATAAGTAGTTATTTGTTCATGATTTACATTTTGAAATGGCAATAGTGATTCTTTGTTTTTATTTAAATATTCAAGATAAAAATTATATGAATACATTTCACGATGTCTATGATTTATTTGAGATTGCATCAATAATTGAATTTGAGAATCTGATTTAAAATACATAAATCCTTGATGACAGTATCTTAATAACTCAGGGTTTGTAACAAAATATTTTCTCCAATCATTTGGTATATTATTGCAAATATTATCTAATGAAAGTTCTAATCTATTTAAGTCGAAAAGAGGGTCGTCAAATACTGCCTTAACGAAATCCCTTTTCACTTTCCAATAGTCGTAATCAGAAGCTCCAATAGGAGTTAATCTTAACAATCTTTTCCAACTGTAATCCCTAAGGTTTTTTGATGTGTTTAAAAAGTTACTTCTATTGTAACTTGATGGGATTAAATAATCACCTTTGGTTAACACTGAACGCTCCCATATAAAATCTTCATTTTTTTCTGTACCAATTATATCAAAAGTAGCACTTGATTTACTAGCATAATTTATAAATTGATTGTAAAAAGAATCATTAGTTTCTTCATCCCAATTACAGTGTTCATTTAATTCATAAAAATTTAAAATTCCAGAAAACTCCAGTATAAAGGATATTTGCCCAGAAAAGTAGTGATGTTTTTCAGTATTTTCAATGGCATTTTTCCATGCATCTGAATGATTTATTAAAAATGCTTTAATTCTTTCTTCTTGAACTTGTCTTCCTAAATAAAAATCAATTTTGCAATTATCACTCACTAAATAACTTAAAATATCCTCGCAATTATTCGCTAAGTTGTTAATAGATTTAATTGCTTTTTCAGCTTCTTCAGCAGAGTTTAATTGTGTGTTTTCTGTAAGATTATATACAACTCGCATCCACTGATGCAAACCTGAATAATCATTAGGATTTTGTATTAAAAACTTTAGATAGGCATAAAAACGAATTCTTTCAGGCAATGATATTTTATGAGTGAGCACTCTCTCAAAAATAGTTTCTTCATCATAATAAAAGGAATCCTTTAAATGGGTTTTTATTTTATTATCGCCATTAACAAGCTTATCAAATGCATTTATTAAATACTTAATACAATTTGATGAAAGTGCATTTATTGTTTTTAATTTCTGATAGGAAATATATTCACTATCTACATTGGATTCGCTTTTGATGAGATATTTAAAGTTTTCTATATTTATTTCTGGCTCAATAGCATATTGATTTGAAATAATTACCCTAATGAAATTCATTAATTCATCATCATAATTATTCTCTTTTCCCGCTAGAGCTCTATACTGCCAAAATAAATTTGCCCATTTTGTATCAATATTGAAAGAAAAATATTCTTTTGTTTCTACTTTTTTCTCAGTCCCTTCAAAATCCAAAGTATAACTTTGTCTATCATCCGAAAATATTTTTTCAATATGCTGTTCTAATTTTGCTTTGAAATTTTCAAATGTTGTAAGAGGTTTTCCTCTTGAATTCATTTTAATATATAAATCCTCTGTTAATTTAAACTCTCCAAGGTCTAAGTATAGAAAAGTTATTATTGGATTAATAGTATCGGTTAATCTTTCAAAAAAATACGGTTTATCATAAAATTTATTATGTATGGAATCTAACATCGTTAGCATAGATTGAATAGTTGGGTCATTTCCCCATGACAAAAAATACCACCCACAATCTTTAATTGTCTTTGAAAGACCATTTTGTTGATGGTTGTCATTTGGTAATAAATTGGTAAAATCTATTGTGTTTTGCAATAAAGCATCGCAAAATTCACTTGAACTGGTTCGTGTTAAATAAGTGAATTTGGATTTATTATCTTTAACTAAAACCTCCCTGAAGTCTTCTATTTTTCCAGATATAGTAGCTAAATACCAATGCAATAAAAATAATGTTGTTAGTCTTTGCTGTCCATCTAACGGTATGAATTTTTCATTATTTTCTTCAATTTCAGTACTACCATAAATAAAATCTAAATCCCTATTAGGTATATTTTCTTCTAAATAGTCATATAAAGCTTGTAAAAACAAATCCCTCACTTCCCCTTTAGATTTTCTTCCTTGAGCATAATCTCTTTGAATTATTGGAATTTCAATTGCGTATTTATTTTCACTTAGTAGCTGATAGAATGAATAACGCTTACCTTCTTGTTTTGAATTTATAGTAGTGCTCATGCTTTTATTATGCCGTTGGTAAATATTCTTTTAATAACTTTTTTATTGACTCTAAATAATCTTTTGCATCGCTTTCTTTCCAGTACATTACATCCCCCATTTTTTTACTGTAATACTTTAAAAATAAATTTTTAGTGCAAATAGGAACAAAGATGCCGTTCATATCGTTTTCAATAATTCTTTTTCTTTTTATCGGGAACATTGCATTACCATAGCTTCTATTGGTGTTTTCATCCAACAAAGCAAGATTAGATATATTGTCATCTTGTTCAAAATCTGATTCTTTAAATTCAATGGTTAAATCATCATAAAGGCTTTTAAAATACTCAGCATCAATTTTTTCTTGTTCTAAAAGACATATTAATCGTCTTGCAAAATCTTTGTCTTTTTCGTTTAGATTTTCAATATGCTCTAATTGAATTTCCTTTGTTGTTTTATTGCTTTCTTGCCATAAAGTATCAGAATATCCTTTTTGTCCAGTCAAATATTCTAAAATATCTAAAGCCCAATCTTTAGCATTAGATTTATTTATTGATTTTTCTGTTTGAGATTTTACATGCTCAATATCCCAATTTTCTTCTTTGTATTTATCAAAAGGGAATCTCATTTCAGCTTTTTGTGTAGCAAGTATGGTTTGAATGTTAAAGAGTAACAAAGTCATTTTTATTGATTTATTATGGGTTGCTCCATACTCTAAATCATCAATGTCTATGTTTTGAAACATGTCTCGTATCTTTTGTTTTAGAAATGTTTTTTGCTTGGATTTGTTTAAACCATTTGAATCTGATTTTAACTTATTTATATCGTGGTTGTATTCAATCAAGAAACCAATTAAATGATACAAGTCTTTATCATTATACCATTCTTCTAAAATCAAGAAATATTTTTTAATTTTTAACCATAAAGGGTCTATGTTTAATGTACTGTTTTCCTCTCTGTTTTTCTCGAACTCTTTATGAAATTCATTAAAAGTAAAGAAGTCCTCATCATCTTTTTTCTTGCCTTGAATCAAATCAAAAATATATTCTATTCTGTTTTCATACGCTACTGAGTTTTTTGGACTATAAATGAAATACCAAAAAGAGTTGTCTTGCAATTTTTTTTCTATGATATCCCATTCGGTAGCAATTTGTAACTGTTTTAAACTTGCTTGTTGATGAAAATTTCCTTTTTGTAAAAACAATGCTTTCACAAGTTCTGCATTTGTTAAAGGGATTTTACCAATGTTGATACGAGTAAAAATATCTATAGGATTAGAATTACTATCGTTTACTTCATACCAAATAACTTTAGTTTTATTTATTAAAATAGATTCGAAATCATTTATTAGATTTTGTCTGGTAGAAAACCATGTTTTAATAGTTTCATAGGCCTCATAAATGAAGTGGTAATCTATATTTTTATCTTTTTCTGACGCGTTAATATTTGCCAGATATTCTATACTATCTTCTCTTGTTTTATAACTTAAAGAGAAAATAGGCTTTCTGAATTCCTCAGTAAATCGTTTATTAAAGTAGCTTAGGAGTATATAAATTGTAGTTAATCTTTGTTGACCATCAATTAGTTCCCATTGTTCAACATCTGATGTTTTGTTTAATGTTACAACAACGGGTTGCAAACAATAAAACTCATCTTTCACAGGGTTTTTTTCGCTAAATTCCCAAATGTCTTTTAATAATGCGGTTACTTGTTTTTCTGTCCAGCGATAACCTCGTTGGTAAGATGGAATAAAAAAACGTTTGTCAAGTAGTTCTCCTACAGATTTTAGGTTTAAGTAATTTATACAATTATCTACAATTGCATCTGCTTTTTTGATTTCTTCTAATTCCATATTCTTTTAATACTGTGGCTTTGAATTACTGCTTTTTTGATTTTGAATAATTAAACCAACTTTGTCTTTTTTTAATAACTCCTGCAAATGATAACAAATGAACTTTTACCACAATCAACATTTTTATCAATAATCTTATCAACTCCAACCTGTTTTGCGTGGATTTTAAAACAATCCTGCCAATCTTTATCTGTAGTAAAGAGTCGATTCTTCCCATCATTCATGTCCTGAACATCTTGAAAACCTAAATACATTAGTACAACGGGAATACCTTGATTGGCTAGCCACCATGCATGTGCAATACGGTTTGAAAGTTGATAACAATTATCTCGTGAAATAGCAACACCACTAAATTTCTTATTGATTTCGATATTTGCCTGTTCTATAGCTTTACCAATTTGTTTCTGATTTTCTTTTGTACCATCAGATTTAGTGTTTATATCATATGGTTTTCCCTTGCTTTCATTTTCTAATTCGTAAGAGTGTGCTTTTGCTTCTACTAAAACAATGCCTCGTTTACCGTTGATTGTACAAGTACTAATCAAATCCCAATTGGGAGTTGTTGCATCTTTGTATAGCCACCATTCAGTAATAGCCGTAGCTAGTTCAGGATTGAAGTTGTACTTCAAAAAATCATTTAACTCTGCTTCTTTATCATACCTGATGCTTTTAGGCATCCAATTATCATAAGTAGTTACGGTTGCTCCGCTTTTTTTAAGTAATCCATTTAAGATATTAAGAAAACTACTTGACTCAACCATTTTTAATATTGCATATTTACTCCCTTTCATACCAACCTCGTTTTTCCTGTTAACAATTCCTGCATCATCCCCAACTTTACTTTCTTGTATTTCTCTAGTTTTTGCTCTAAGGCAGTTATTTCGGTATCCATATCGTAAAGTATTTCGGCAATTTTGTTCTGTTCATTAATATTAGGTAATGATAACTCCCCGTTTAAAATATCTTTTGTACCTATGTTTGCTTGAACTCCAAGAGATGCTGAACCAATACAATATGTTCTCCAGCTTCTCATATTCGAAAGGGTTTTTAGAAAATAAGCGTTGACTTTTGTGTTATCAAGTCTCAATAAACCAACACGTTGATTAAGCAATAAAGTCTGATTTGTTTTTACTATTGCCATTCGGCCAATTAGATTTTTTTCGGGAGTTACATCTGTCATTGCAATTATTAAATCTCCATTTTTGATGTGAAAATTTTTAAGCACCGAAAAGTCCTCAGGTTTCCAAAAGTTAACCTTTGTTTCATCAAAATTAAAAGAACCATTTAACCCAATTTGTGCCATTGTGATTATTGGTATTCCAGATTTAACATATCCGATAGCAGAAAAGCCATAACCATTTTGAAAATTAATAATAACATCCCCCAACTTTTTCACTTCCCAACCTTCTTTGGGTTGCAAAAGTTGTTGCATAGCACCTTGTTTGATGTTTCTTTTTTTGGAAATGAGTTTTTCTAAACTCGTTATCAATGCATCGGCATCGGATAAGGCTGTGGCAATGGCGGTTTGTTCTTTAATTGAAGGAGGAACAATGATTGGTAATTTTTTTGCAATAGCTCCTGTATAACTTTGTTGTTTTGTTCCTTGACAATATTTAAAAGCTAGCTCATCTCCATATCTAACATAATAGTGATACAGATAAGGTGTTGTCAATACCCCTTTTTTTGGATAAAGTGCCATACATGATTGATTCGTGGTAGCTTTTATTCCCGTTATACCACAACTTCCTCTAGTTCCTGCTGCTTCTAAACCAGTAATTGCAAATAGAAAGGTTCCAATAGGCAAGATTTTTAAATTTGCGGCTTTAACACCTTCTATTGTAATTTTTTCAATGGTATCGGTTATAACATTATAATTTAGCTCACCACTGGTTATCCAAGGAATATCACCTTTGTAATAATCTGTAATTGCTCTATAAGGAGTTTGTCCACTTGAAAAACCATCAATAACATCAACAAATTCTTTCACTTCCCAATCCATTGGAATCACACCAACTTCAGTTTGTTTGTATCCTTCTTTCATTACCATACCAATCCCATTTTAGCCAAATGTGCATTTACTTTTTCTTCTAAGGTTTCCACTTCGTTTTTCAGTTGTGGCATTGGGTTGTCGTAGCGTTCTGCTAATTCTTTGATGCGTTGGGTCAAGGCTTGGCTCACTCGTTCCATTTCGGTGGTAATTGCAGTGGCAATGGTGTTCATCCATTTGTGGTCAGTTACCAAGGTTTTAATTTCGGTTTCGCTTAGCGTTGGGTATTTGGCAACTACTTTATTTTCTAATGCTTTCAAAGCTACTTTTAAGTCGGCATTTATCTTGCTGTCTTGTTCCAATAGCTTCAAATAGGTTTCGCAAACTTCAACTTCTTCTTTGGGTGCTTTTTCTGCCTTTTTCTCTTTGAGCAACTTGCTTACTTCGGCTTTGTTTATCTTGTCTAAATCGCCAAATAAACCACCTTCAGCTCCGTGTTCTTCTTCGAGTTCGGTTTTGGTGGCTTGCCCTTCTTCTTTTTTGGCATTCAAGGCATCAATAGCGTTTTGTTCTTTAGCAAAATAGTGAGCAATCAATAAAGTTGGTGGTATTAGTCTTCCTTCTAATCCATCCAAACCTTCCACGTCTTTACGAACGGTTTCTTTCTTACTGTTCTTGCTTTCTTTAACAAGGCGGTTTACTTCATTTCCAGCCTGCCATCCATCGGAAGCAATCACATAAATATCATCTTGCATGGTTTCGTTCCAGTAGCTCATGAGGTGTTGGTACACATCGTATTGGTCTATCAGAGGACGATTGTCATAAGCATGTAACAAGGCTTCAGAAATGCTTTGAATAACTTGTTTGGGCTTGCAACCCGCTTCTAAGTTTTTAAGTAATTCTGTGGTTTGGTTTTTCCATTGGTTGAAAACTGCATCTAAATCATTAGTAAATGCCAGAAACTCAGGATGTGAAAAAATGGCATTTTTGACCTCGGTATTAGCAACCCTTAATTGTGAATAATTTGGGTTTTCTGTTGGCACAAACAATTCGTTTTTAAGACTTGGATACACTTTCCAATACCCATTCAAGCTTTCAATATCGGCATTTGGAATCCCACCTTTTAGGTGCCCCAAAATATCTTGAATGTCCTCGGCTTCCTGACTGTCTATGTATCTTGGGATATTTAAATTGTAATCGTTTTTAGGGTCGGCAATTTCATCCATTGACACCATACGGCTGTACTTCGGCACTTCAATTTGTTTGTTGAATACATCCACAATCTTATGAATGTCTTGGTCACGAAGGCGGTTTTTGTTACCATCTTTCGCATAGCCTTTTCCTGCATCAATCATAAAAATACCTTTGCGCGTGTGGGCATTTTCTTTGTCAATAAAGATAATACAGGCAGGAATTCCAGTACCGTAAAATAAGTTGGGTGGCAATCCAATAATTCCTTTTATCAATCCCTTTTTGATGATGTTTTTACGGATTTCGCTTTCGGCATTACCACGAAACAATACACCGTGAGGCAAAATAATAGCTCCTTTACCAGTGCTTTTTAAAGATTTGATAATATGCAGTAAAAAGGCATAATCGCCATTCTTGTCTGGTGGTGTTCCAAAGTCTTGAAAACGTTTATAAATATCATTTTGCGCATCAACACCATTGCCCCAGTTTTTCAATGAAAATGGAGGATTGGCAACGCAATAATCAAATGTTTTTAGTTTTCCATCTTCTTCCCATTTTGGTTTAGAAAGGGTATTATCAGCCCAGATAGTTCCTGATGGTTTGTTGTGTAAAATCATGTTCATACGAGCCAAACCAGCCGTTGCTGTTTCTTTCTCTTGTCCGTATAAAGAGATTTCTTTTTCGGCTTCATCAGCTACCTTCAAAAGTAGGGAACCAGAACCACAGGTTGGGTCATAAGCGGTTGTTTGAGCCGTACTATTGTCATTGTTGATTCCAAGAATCTTAGCTAAAACCTTGCTTACTTCCGATGGTGTGTAGAATTGTCCTTTCGATTTTCCGCTTTCAGTAGCAAAGTGACGCATCAAAAATTCATAGGCATCACCCAAAATATCATCGCCTTCAGCTTTGTTCTTGCTAAAATCGAGTTCGGGTTTATTGAAAATCAGAATCAGTTTTGATAAGGTATCAATCATTTCCTTGCCACTACCCAATTTGGTTGGGTCATTAAAGTCTGGGAAATCTTGAAGTTGGTTAACCTCTTTTAAAGGATTAAGGATTTTCTTGTTGATGTCATCACCAATGGTTTCTTTTCCAACCAAAGCCACCATGTCATTGAAACTAGCTCCGTCAGGAATCAAGAGCGGTGCATACTTATCGCCAGCATACTTATCGGAGATGTACTTCACAAACAACATCGTAAGTACATAATCTTTGTATTGAGAGGCATCCATTCCTCCACGTAATTCATCACAACTAGCCCAAAGTGAGCTATATAATTCTGATTTTTTAATTGCCATAGTGTATTAAAAATTCGTTTTTCAACTTTAAAGTTATCTTGAAAAGATGAAATTATAGGGGTTTATATTTTGGTACAATTTACCACAAAACAAAGAAGTGGCTGATGTAAAAATAATTTTTTTTAGAAACATTCCTTAATTAATTTAAGCTATTATCAAGCATTTTTTTTAAGACCATAGCAATCATCTTTTTAGAAAATAGTGAAAGGTCTGAGTACTAATTGATATATAAATTTCGTAATCAGGTAGCTCGGTTTTTGGATTGTTTCTATCCTATAGTAGATTATAAATAATTGTACCTTATTATCGGATTTACCAAATTTTGCAGATGCAAATCAACTTTCCATTAAGCCAATTACCTAAATCTGTTGTATTAGCTGTTTGGTAAAGTGATTATTTCAAATCTAATCTACTTTGATTATCAGTTTTTGAAGTATGCTCCAAAACTTGTTCAATAACATAACTATTCTGGTCAACTATATAAGTTTGTAAATCCTCATCATAAGTTCTACTTCTCGCCAAAATCACTTTAAAAGTGTCTCCTTTCATAAATGCCTCACTATTAAGTTTAGTTATGAAATTAGAATCTTTTATTGATGCTTTAATTGGATATCCACGAAAAATGAAAACCCATTTTGCATTACCTTCAAAATGTATTGTTTTTACAACTAATGTTGCTTCATCTCTAATTATATCTTTTTTGGGTTCGTGTACAATTTCGATTTGTTCTTTTCTGTTTATAATATTTGCAAATTGCGATTTAGGAATATTGATAATTTCTTTGTCGTTCTTATCTATTTTCAAATCTGTAATATTTTTATCTTCATTAACAACTATGAACGATTGCTTAATTTTTTGTTCCACGCTAGTATTTTGGTAAATGTTGTAAACATTATTTACGATTTCGGGTTCAATATTTTGTTTTTCTAAAAGCAACTTTATTTCTTCAAGTGTTTTATCTTCTTCTGGCTTTGTTAGATAATAGAGTAAAAGACCTGCTAAAGTTGATACAACGATTGTTTCAAAAGATTTAAGCAGTATTTTTTCATACTTTGGTGAAATTTTTATTTTGAAACTTCCTTTTTCTGGTGGCGATACTTCAATAATTAAATCGTCACTAAAATAACCTAATTGATTATTAATGCTATAAATTAAGTCTTTGTAAATTTCAAGAAATTCAGTTAAAGTATCAACTTTAATATTTCCATCGCCTCCGAATTTTATAGTTATTTGATTATTAATCATAGTTTTGGTTGGTTCATTTCGCCTAGCAACTAGTTTTGACGGTAAGTTATCAAAGAAACCATTCTTTAAGTCTGAAAACAATACCCAGATTTAGTGATATTTAGAAAAAAGAAATTTGCTAATATTTCAAAATTTTATAAAAATGGAAAATTAATAACTGATAAAGTAGGCAACGATATCTTTTATTAAGAAGTTAGAGTGGATAGGAAGTTAGTTTAGAGCTAAGAAATAAATGAGTGATTTTATTGGTTGAATAATTTTATTTTCAGAATTTGTTGAGAGTTTGAACACAGTATCATGTCAGGAGCTTATTTTTTTACTAAAGAGTGCTTTAGAAGGGCTGTAATCGATGATTGTAAATGTCAGGTAACAGAAGGTTTACAGGTATATCTGAACACTTTTGGTACATATAAAAGGGGGTAAATTTAAAAAAAGAATCAAAATTTTAGTATATCAACGGGGGAGGTCTATTATTAAGATTATAATAATTATACATTTTTATTTTATTTATTGGTTGGCAATCATTTTTTGAAATCTCTTATATTGCTCATCAGAAATTAAAATTCCTTTGTGGTATTCTTTATTTTTATTTAAAGCTGTACCAGAGAAATAGTAATTGAAATCTTCAAATCGGACTTTGGGTGTTGGAAAGTTTTTTTGAAATTCTTTGATATCAATTTCATTAAAATTCAATAAACTCATTACTTGTTCAATATCAATAATATCGTTGTCATGATATAGTGGTATCGATTTGAATTCGTTTACTTCAAAAGCTGGAGTTTCATAAAATTCTGAATTTAATTCTTCAATGGATTTCTCATTTGCACAGTCAATTTTATTTGTTTTTTTATCTGGAAGTAAAAAACTTTCCAGCAAATCAATGTTAACCGTTATTTCATGTCCAGAGGTACCCGTTCTCTCATCGTAATCTTTAATAGCCGTGAAGAAATCAAATTTGTTTAATGTTGTTATAACTGACCTCATTCCCCCATATTTCATTCCGAACTTTAAAGCTAAGGTGTTATTCGTTTCGAAACAGATTTTCCCATTCTCTTGCCACCCAATAATGTAGGATACAAATAGTTTTTGCGTTGAAGATAGTTTTTTTGTAGCTAGTAAATTGTAGTTTACTTTAACGAAGTTTTTCATTTGTTTTTTTTTCATAATTGTTTACTATTTAAATTGTTTTTTTTTTTTTTTTTTTTTTTTTTTCAGTAGGAGGTGTTCTTTTGACAGCAATACATGTTGCTTTAACAACTGTGAATTGTGTTTAAAGAACAGGGTATTTTGTTGGAGCAGTAGCAGGGATGTTGAATAAAGCTCTATCTATTAGATTATTATTAAATTAAAATAAGATTAAATAATAGAATAAAATAATACTAATTACTAGATTGATATTCAGTATGTTAATATTGATTAATTTATTATTTTATTATTTTATTATTTTATTATTTTATTCTTTATTTTCTTTTAGATTTTTATCAATTACTAAACTCAATCTGATTCATAACAGTAACACTTCAACGGATTTAAATTGCGAAGCAAGTAACCTTATCGAAATTGATTAAAAGAAAACAAACTTCAACTCAATATCCTGTGTAGCATTTGTCTTTTCCTTGTCTAAAAGAATAATATCAACGTTGCGGAGCTTTGCTTTTTTTTAATCAAAAACATATCTCAACTAAAAGAAAAAGTTTTAGCTCCGCTCAATTGCCACCCCCAATTCCGCTCACCCCCTCCAAAAATTCTGCTTATTTTAGAACATTACTTTATAAGCCTTTTGAGAATATTTTCTAATTATCGATTTAGCTAATTTCATTTTATGAGGTATTTTATGAAATTCTGAATCATGACCGTGAGGTGTTTTTTTAATATTTAAAGAAGAATTTTCAAGTACCATTTTAGCTCCATAGTAGAAATCATATAGTGCTACGCAAAAAGGGTCGAGTTCAACTGATTTCTTTGTGATTATTTCATTTCTCCTGACAGGTACTTTTTCATAAGCATTAAAATATCTTAGATTCATCAATAAATCTATTTCTTCATCGTTGAAATTCATGTTTCTTAATATTTTTTCATCAAGATACATACGTTCTAATCCCTCAGTATATGGGAAATCATCATTTAGGGTAGTTGTTGTTTTAAACATTTTATAAAATTTAATTGGTTGGTTTTTTATTGGAAATTCTCTAATCAACAAATCATCAGGAATCGTTTGGATTTTGTCAATTTGTTTAAAGAAAAAAGGAACATTTTTTTTCTTGCAATCATCTCGGAGTATTCTTCCCCAATCTGTATCAAACGGTCTTTTTCCATGTCCGCTTTCGCCACCGTTGATGACCCAATCAACTAAGTCTAATAGGACTCTATCAGTACCATCGTTAGCTTTAGCCATTAAATCGATTTTTTCTAATTGTGGTTCAACCGAAAGAAATCTTTGACCATTAACCTTTGATAGCTGAACGATTAGTTTATCAGCTGTCTCTTGGTTTACTGGTGAAGTACCAAACATTACGTTCTTTGGAGGATTATTTTTCCAACTCTCAGGAATGTATTTGTTGATGTTTGACGGTCTTTTGGTCAAGAGTAAGAACATCAGATTAGGTGAATTCGGAACCACTTCATTGAAGAATTTATCTCTCAACTGTCCTGTGTTCCAGAATTCATTTTCTTCTTCTAATAGAGGCTTACCGTTGTGGTCAACCAAAAGCATTGGTTTTTCGAAGATATCCATCATTGACCCAACAAAAACTCTATGAACCTCGTTGAGTTTTTTTGCCTGCTTTTGAAATTTTTCAAATTCAGACCAAACATTTTTAATTATTCTTCTGGGTTTATCGTTACCCCAGACATCATGTCCATATCTCTTAGATTGTAATAGGGCGAAACATAGTTGGCACCCGTCATGAACTTTTGTGCATCCCCACCACAAATTGGCAGTATGATTACACCATTCTATTTTGCTATTTTCAGCCATAATTTTATTGTTTTAAAAGGTTTTTATTATTTTTAATTTGAACATAAGAAGTCCTGTACCCAATTGCTGGGTAGATTATTAATTTGATAAAATTGGTTTGGGATTTCTTTTCGGAAATGAAAAGAAAGGATATTTAGTTAACGACTATAATTTATAACTAAATGACAATAGATTAATTGTATTTGGAACTTGAACAGTTTAGTTTCTAAATTTTACTGAGGAAAAACGATAGGTTTTCTTCTATCACTTCAAATGTTTCATTTTCATTATTTTCAACATTTATAAATTTTGTAATTTCTGACATTTCTTTAAAGAATAAAGCCTCTTGTTCTAATGCAAAATAAGATATGTAATTAGCTCCATAAATAAGGTTTTCATATTCAATTCCGTTTTCTTCTATAATTAAAAATATTTCTATTAAATAGCCTTTGAAGTTTTTATTTGATGGGATATTAAAAGAATTAGAAATTTCCTCAGCTTTTAAAATAGCCTTTCTTCTATTTTCTAATATTGTGTCATCTTCAAAAACATACTGAGTATTTTTACTTTTTCGTTTGCCTATGTTATCTGGGTGAAGAATGAAAACAGATACTACATATTTGCTTTTAATTGAATCTAAATTTGTTGTTGTCATTGAATTTTTCATGTTTTTTAAATTTTAAGGTTGGATTAAGACAGTTCTCTTCCTGTCCATATTCAAATGGATTTTTTTTATTTTACTATTTATTGATTATTTACTCTCCAGATTCGGAAAGACTTTGAAGATTATGCGCTTTGATTGAATCGATTGTTCATCAAATCAAAATTGCTGTTCTGGACTAAAATACTTTCTATCTCAGCAATGGGATAATAATAGATGTCCCCAATCTTTGTAAAAGGAAGCAAGTTTCTATCTCGGTAACTTAGAATAGTGTTGTCACTTAGTCCGAAATACATTTTAAGATGCTTGTTTCGATAATATCGCTTTGGAGATTGGACATTATCAATTTTAGTTTTAAGCTCTTCTAATAGCTTAATAACTGGCTCGAAGGTTTCGTTTGTTTCTTTCATCGTATCAATTGTTTTATTTTGATACTGCAAAGGAAGGTCAGAAAGTTGCCAACAATTATTAATTGTTAACAATTGTTAAGTTTTATTTTTTTTTTTTTCAAATTTAAATTCGTCAATTATGGTAATCAGTTTTTTAGATAGGTTTTCTAAAGTCTTATTATTGGATTTAAGTTCATCTTTATCAATACTGTTGAATCTGGAGTATTCACTTTTTATATCAGTTATTGGGAATGACTTACCATAGGATTCATTATTTCGGACTTCAGTAAAGTTGAAATTTTGTTCAATGAAATTTTTTCTTTGAGCATTATTGTCAAATTTGAGAAGATTTATTTCTTCTAAAATATATAATAACATCAATGACTCTCTCTTGCTTAAATTAAAAGTTGCTCTTACAGCAGTCTCTTTTTCCTGTTTTTGATTCGACTCTGAGAATGTATTATAATCAAAATCTGTATTTATCCTGTAATCAAAATTTGCAATTTTTAGAATCAAATCACTTTTTAAATTTGTTAAAACGTCTAGTTTGGCATCAATTAATTTGCATATGATTGGAATAGACTCTATGTAAATTGGATTTGAATTATTAGATTCTGCTAATTTTCTTCTATATTGATGATAAAGGTTGATTAAATTCTCACCATTTGTATTTATAAGATTAATGAATTTTTGCAACAACTCAACATCACATTTTTCTTTTAACTGAATAAGAATCTTATAGTTTAATTCATCATTAGAGTCTTGGATAATTTTCAATTGAGATTCTAATAATTCTTCACCACCATCAGAATACTCTTTTAAAACATTACTTTGATTAAATTCTCCAATTTTGTTTATTAGGTCTTGAATTTGAATTACATTCATATTTTTGAAATATTATGATTAATTTGTCTAAAGTCTAAATAGAATTTTGTACTTAATTTTCGTTAAATATCGGAAAATCTTATAAATTTATGAGATATTTATATGTAGTTAAATGAAATAAAAACCTTAATCTTTGAACTCAATAAAATTGAAGGTTCTATTTTAAAATAACAACTTGTATTACAAGGATTTATCTCAAAACACCTATGGAAGAAGAAAATTATGGTTACATAAAATTTCTTATTGAAAATACTTTTAATAACGAAAAGTTAGAGAAAGACGTTTTTTATGATGAAATACCAGATTCAATTATATCAGTATTCAATGAAAGTTTAGATTTTGATTTTAAAGAAAATATCGAATATCTACTTTTTTATAATGATTCATTAGATGGAACAGGAGAAGATGGAATTGCAATTGTTAAAAGAGAAGAAAATTATTATTTGATATTAAAAGAACATAGAAATAAGCCATCTATATTTTTTCTCCATTCTGAATTTGAAAGCTGGGAAATAAGGAGAATGTATTTTAATGAAATAGATTATGTATTCAATATTGAAACAGACATAGATGCTTTAGTTATTGGGGACAGATATTATTATACCAATGGTTTTGAAGGTGGTGATTCTGTGAAAAGTAGGTTTTATACTTTTCAATTCTATAACAAAAGGTTTCTAGAATTGTTAATAGAGATATGTGAGCAAATAAATAATGAGTGTAATTAGAAATGAAAAGAGGCTATCCGAAAAGTATGGATAGCCTCTTTTTTATTCTTAAATATTCTGAATTAAAGTTCATTTGTGTAATTCTTAATAGTTGTATCTTACTTTTTGGGTAGCTTCATTGGATTATGACTCAAACAAAATTTTCACTTAATCCTTTCATGTGTTGTTTTACGGTACCATCCAGCAATTTTGCATAATGCTGGGTTTGGGTAATTCGTTTATGACCCATAATCTGGCTAATTACCTCCATTGGAATATTATTAGCCAAAGCAACTGTGGTTGCGAAAGTATGCCTTCCTACGTACCATGTCAGATTTTTATCGATGCCACATAAATCTGCAATTTCTTTTAGATAAGCATTCATGTTAGAATTACTTCGATTTGGGACTAATCGATTTTCTTCAACACATTCTGGGTCGTTTCTATATTTATCAATGATTCTTTGTAATGCAGGGATAACCAAAACATTAGTTTTTACTCCAGTTTTTTGTCTTTTCGTTTGAATCCAACTGTCTAAATCATTATCTAAACTGTAATTTCCTTTACGTAGGTTCATCACATCAACTGGTGCAAAACTTGTATAGCAACTGAATAAAAATATATCTCGTGTTACATCCAGTCTTCGATTTGAAAAGACTTTGTTTTCAATAGTTCTCAATTCTTCAAGTGTTAAAAACGTAGTGTCAATTTCTTTTAGTTTGCCATCATAGATTGTAAAAGGATTATTAGTTACTAGTCCAACTGTTATTGCATGATTAATCATTGAAGAAATGTTTCTTAGGTATTTAACAGTAGTATTATTTCCTAAACCTTTATTCTTACCATGTATTCTTTCAAATCTTAAAAAATCATCGAGACTGTAAACAAATTGTCTATCTACTTTGTCAAACTGAATATCTTTTATTTTATGTTTAGATTGGAGAAAGTCTTTAATGACATTTCCCATTCTTTCGTATTTTTCAAGTGACCCTTTAGCACGGTCACCTTTAGCTACTTGTTTTTTGAAATATACATTGTGTTTATCTATAATCTCCAATAATGTAATTCTATGTTCAGTCTTTTCGTTGAAGCAGTAGTTTTTTAGATGTAAGGGAGTTATTTCTTTGTTATCTGGGTTATTCCTGATTAGCTCATTGTACTTACTCTCAATGCCATCTACTAACGATTTTAAGTAGTTCTTCAGGTTAATTTCATTGTCGATTCTAACTACGTTTCGGAGGTTGTTGGTTTTAGACCAACGTTCCTGTAAAATGTACTTAGATGTTGAAAAAGTAGAGTAGAGGTTCCCTAAATAAATTTTGGCATAAATTGCTGTTTCACCATTCTGATTTTTTTTGTCCCCTTTCAAAAAGAAGCTCACTTTTAGTTTTTTCATATTTCCGTTTTTAATTAATGCAAACGTACTATTGAAAGTTCCCAACCCCTTGTATTTGTTAACAATTGTTAACTTTTTGGTACCCTAATTTGAGGGTTCATTCTGAGGGTACCAAATAGGGTACTTGTCACATAAGATTTAAAGTATAAAATGAAAATGACTTCATTTCATGATTTAAATCAAAACGACTCGTAAGTGCTGTAAAATATAGGATTTTGTAAAGTAAGGAAAGTATTGAAATGTAAAAAGCCCCTCTTTGAGGGGCTTTCAGCGGAGAAAGAGGGATTCGAACCCCCGGACCTGTTACAGTCAACAGTTTTCAAGACTGCCGCATTCGACCGCTCTGCCATTTCTCCAGTAAGTCGCTATCATTTCGTGATTGCGAGTGCAAATATAAGAACCTTTTTTGGTTATGCAAATGTATTTTTATAAAAATTACACCTTTTTTTTTGGTATTTTTTTAATCATTTCATTTTCTATGTTTTAGGAGAAGAAAAAAAATAAAAAAAATAATTCCAAAAGCTTAATAGTTTACGTATTCTGTAATTTCAAGGCCGTAACCAATCATTCCAACGCGTTTTCCTTGTGCTGTATTGGTAACCAATCGTATTTTTGAAATGTCTAAATCGTGAAGAATTTGAGCTCCAATTCCAAAGTCTTTACTGTCTATTTTTATTTTAGGAGCTTTGAGCTCTCCATTGGCTTGTAATTCTTTTAATTCTGCAATTCTACTCAATAGGTTTACGGCTTGCATGTCTTGATTAATAAAAATCACGGCACCTTTTCCTTCATTGTTAATTGTAGTAAACATATCATCCAATTGTTTGTCGGCATTATTGGTTAATGTTCCCAACAAATCGTTATTTACTTGCGAAGAGTTGATTCTTGTTAGAATAGACTCACCAGAATTCCATGTCCCTTTGGTTAAGGCAATATGAACTTGTTTGTTGGTGGTTTGTTGGTAAGCACGGAATCTAAAAGTTCCAAAACGAGTTTGTATATCGAAATCTTCTTTCTTAACAATAAGGCTATCGTGTTGCATTCTATAAGCAACTAATGCTTCAATAGAAACTAATTTCAAATCGAATTTTTTAGCCACTTTAACCAATTGAGGTAAGCGAGCCATGGTTCCGTCTTCGTTCATGATTTCTACAATCACACCAGCCGATTTAAAGCCTGCTAAACGTGCAAAATCAATTGCAGCTTCTGTATGTCCAGTTCTTCTTAATACACCGCCTTGTTTTGCGATAAGTGGGAAGATATGTCCTGGACGAGCTAGGTCGTGTGGTTTTGTATTAGAATCCACTAAAGAAAGAATTGTTTTTGCTCTATCAGAAGCAGAAATTCCTGTAGTTACACCATTTCCTCTTAAGTCCACCGAAACAGTAAAAGCGGTTTCCATAGGATCGGTATTATTGCTCACCATTACATGCAGTCCTAGTTCTTTACAACGACTTTCGGTTAGAGGAGCACAAATTAACCCTCTTCCATGCGTAGCCATAAAGTTGATCATTTCGGGTGTTACTTTTTCGGCTGCAGCCAAAAAATCACCTTCATTCTCTCTGTCTTCATCGTCTACTACAATGATTACTTTACCTTGACGAATGTCTTCAATTGCTTCCTCAATCGTATTGAGTTGTATTTTATCTGCTACCATGTGTAGAATTAGTTTTTAGAAGGGAATAATTTTTTAACCAATTTTTGAAAAGGTTCTGTTATACGATCCATATTGATTATACCAATATCGTTGATGGCTCTGTAGGTTAATAATACGGCCAAAGGTGTTAATATGAATGAGGACATCCATGCTCCAACAAAAGGAGTGAGTCCGTCTTCTTGTGAGATTCTTTTCCCGAAAGTGTTGATGAAATGGAAAGTAATAAAGATCAATACTGCAAAGACTATTGGAAGTCCAATACCTCCTTTTCGTATAATGGCTCCTAATGGTGCTCCAATGAAAAACATTAAGAAACAAGCAAAGGCAATTACAAATTTCTCATAAATGACAAATTCGTGACTGTTGATGTTTTTTTGTTTTAATTTCAAATCCGAAAGTGTTCCGTCAATGCTAACCACTGTACTTTGTGTATTGGCCAAAGCATTTTTGTAAACGGTTGCTTTTTCATCATCAGTAAAAGGTGCCAAAGGGTCTTTGGTATTGAACTTTTTGGTTTTCTTTACAGTGTCATTAGTTGGAATAGTGGTAGAAGCTAATGGAATAGTAACTTTCTGATTGATGTTTTCAGAAAAAGACTTGGCTTCCGTGGCTTTGCTTTTTGATAATGAATCGATAGTGTATACAAGTTCTGATACATCTAGCATTCCTTTTGTATTGGCTTCTTTGGTGTCTTCTACGGTGGTAGTGTTTAATTTAGATAAGTCAATATTGATGATGTCTTTTTTAAATGAACTTTTTACAAAAGGCATTTTTTCGCGATCTTCATATTTCTTTGGAGTAACATCTTCATAGTAATAACCATCTTTTAAAACCAATTGCAATAAGTTTGATTCTTCATTGCTAATCAATTCGCCAGTTTTGGCTTTGATGACAGTTTTATTTCCATCACCCATTAATGATTTTTTGTGAATGGTTACGCCACTTAAAAAGTTTCCTTTATCCCCCGATTTTTTATTCACTTTGATGTTGTATACACCAACGGTGTTAAATTGTCCTTCGGCAATAGCTAAGGCTGGTTTTACTTGAGCAATATTTCTTCTAAAACTCATGAATTTATACTCAGCGTATGGAATTACATTGTTTGCAAACATAAAAGCAACAATGCTCAATAAAGAGATAAAAACAATTAAAGTACGAAAACATCTTTGTAATGAGATTCCAGATGATTTCATTGCTGCTAATTCATAGTTTTCAGAAAAACTTCCGAAAGTCATAATAGAAGCCAATAAAACCGATAGTGGTAAAACCAAAGGAATAATCCTTGGCATAGAGAAGAGTAAGAATTTAACAATCATTATAAAATCCAAATCTTTACCGGCCAGTTCAGTAATGAATAGCCAAACGGTTTGGAGAATAAAGATGAAAAAAAGGATAACAAAAACCGTAGTAAATGTAATCAGAAACGATTTTAATAAATATTTGTCAAGTATCTTCACCTATGTTTAATCTATTTTATTGATGTAGTAATTGGGGTATTTACTCGCCGCAAAGGTAAATTGATTTTTTGATAATGACTGATTAGTTTTAAAAGAATTAACGGTAAGGGTTGTTTTTGTTCCTTTTTTACCAAATTCAATTAAGTTATAAATATGTTTGGTTTGTATGTCGATACCAAGTAAGATTTCTTTTCTTTGGTCTTTTGCATTTGTTGGAACTAGTTTTACATATTGTATTTTTCTTCCTCTAACATCTTGAATGATGTCCATAGTGTATTTGTAACCAGAGTTGAAAAAAGTCAACATTTTTGAAGGTGTAATGGCATTGTCGTCATTTTCATTCAGTTTAGAAATCGTGATTTCTTCGTCTTCAGGAACGATTGTGTATGTTTTTTTACCGTCAAAAAGTTTAGTTACGCCCATAAAATTGAGTACATACATATTTCCCTTTAGGGTAACATTTCCTTTGCTGTCTTGATTGATGTTTTCTTTGGCGTTTTGTAGGCTATATTTAAAATCAATCGTAATGTTATCGTAACTTTTTACTTTGCTAGTGACTTGGTCCAACAAAGCTTTTGCTTTTTTGTCTTGAGCGGATGAAGTAAAAGCAACAAAAAACAAGGCAATTAATGTTAATAAAGGCAAAATTGATTGAGACTTGTTTTTTAATGCAAAAAGAGTTGTGTTTTGAGTGCTAGGTAACATGATTTAATTGTTTAGTTCGTTATTGAAAAATTGATCAAGAGAACTCATATCTTGAATATTTACACTACGTGCTTTACTTCCTTCAAAGGAGCCTACAATTCCAGCAGCTTCTAATTGGTCAATTAGTCGTCCTGCTCTGTTGTATCCTAGTTTGAGTTTGCGTTGTAGTAAAGAAGCGGAGCCTTGTTGTGCATTGACAATAATCTCGGCGGCTTCTCTAAATAAGGGGTCTCTTTCGGAAACATCCATATCAAGATTAATGCCACTTTCTTCTCCAACAAACTCTGGAAGTAAATAAGCAGTGGCATAGGCTTTTTGCGAACCAATAAATTCGGTTATTTTTTCTACTTCTGGTGTGTCGATAAAGGCGCATTGTACACGAACCACATCATTGCCATTGGTGTATAATAAATCCCCTCTACCAATCAATTGGTCAGCGCCTTGTGTATCTAAAATGGTTCTAGAGTCAATTTTTGAAGTTACTCTAAAAGCAATACGAGCTGGGAAGTTGGCTTTAATCAAACCTGTAATTACATTCACCGATGGTCTTTGAGTAGCGATAATCAAATGTATTCCGATAGCACGAGCCAATTGAGCCAAACGCGCAATAGGAACTTCTACTTCTTTACCAGCCGTCATAATTAAATCGGCAAACTCGTCGACTACCAATACGATGTAAGGTAAAAAACGGTGTCCTAATTCTGGATTTAACTTTCTAGACTTGAACTTTTCGTTATACTCTTTTATATTGCGCACCATAGCGTCTTTTAATAACGAATAGCGATTGTCCATTTCAACGCAAAGTGAATTTAAGGTAGCAACAACTTTTGCATTATCAGTAATAATGGCATCTTCGGTATCGGGTAATTTAGCTAAATAATGTCTTTCAATTTTATTAAAAAGAGTAAGCTCTACTTTTTTAGGGTCTACCAAAACGAATTTCACTTCGGCTGGATGTTTTTTGTACAAAAGAGAAGTCAATACGGCATTTAATCCTACCGATTTTCCTTGTCCAGTAGCACCCGCCATTAATAAGTGAGGCATTTTCGCCAAATCGACTACAAAAGTTTCATTAGAAATGGTTTTCCCTAAAGCAATTGGTAATTCCATTTCGGCTTCTTGAAATTTAGCCGACCCAATTACGCTTTTCATGGAAACCATAGTTGGATTCTTGTTAGGAACCTCGATACCAATGGTTCCTTTTCCAGGAATTGGCGCAATGATACGAATTCCAAGTGCAGATAAAGACAAGGCGATATCGTCCTCTAAACTCTTGATTTTTGAAATTCTGATTCCTGCTTCTGGAACAATCTCATATAAGGTAACCGATGGTCCAACCGTTGCTTTAATTTGCGCAATTTCTATTTTGTAATTGCGAAGAGTGTCAACGATTTTATTTTTGTTTTCTTCTAATTCTTCCTGATTGATGGTGATTCCGCCAGTAGAATATTCTTTTAACAAATCAATCGTTGGGTATTTGTAATGTGATAAATCCAACGTTGGGTCGAATAAACCAAAATCAGAAACCAAGCGTGAGGCAAGATTTTCTTCGATAATGTCTTCTTCGGCTGCTTTTTCAATTACAAAAGCGTCGTCGTTGGTTGTAATTACTTCATTTGGAATTGGAGTAACTATGGGTTGCGGTTTCAATTGAGGTTCCAAATTAATCTCCGAAGCACTACTAATAGTAGGTTTCAAAGCTTCTTTGTTAATTTCGAATTGTGAACCTGATGTTTTAAGATGAATGGTATCTTCTAAATCTTCTTCCTCTTCAATGGCAAATTCTTCTAAATTGTAGGCATTCGAAGTTTCTTTTGGAAAAGGATTATTGGCTATTTCATCTTTAATTTCTTCTTTGGTGGAATGAAAGATGTTTTGAATTTTTTCTGGCGATATTTTTATTTTGAAAATCAAGTAAATCAGAATGCCGAAAATCAACACCAATAAGGTACCTGTTTTTCCGATATAATCTTGAAAAAACAAATTAAGTTCATAGCCTACGGTTCCTCCTAATTCCGGTACAGAAGTCGCGAAAAATCCAAATAAAACGGATAGAATTACAATCAAGAATAAGTCCCAAAACCAAATGTTTTTAAGTTTTTTGAGACGTAAATCTAAAAACAAAAACAAACCTGTTAGGAAGAATAATCGAACAAATAAAAAGGAAGCGATTCCAAATCCTTTGTAGATTAGGGCATCAGCAAGAAAAGCTCCAATTTTCCCTAGCCAATTTTGTACCACTTCATTTCTATCGGTTATACTATTGACGGCACTTTGATCCTCTTGTCCATACAGGAAAAAGGAAACAAATGCAATTAGTAATCCAACAGAAAATAGTACTAGCAAACTACCTATAATGAGTTTGTTTTGCTTGGATAGTTCCCAAAATTTCACCTTGGGAGTTGCCGTATCGGAAGGAGTTTCAGGAGTGTTTTTTTTACTTGTTTTTGCCATTCTTTTTTTGAAGTAAGCCTATGTGAATTTTGGAACGTAAATGATTAAACCTATAATGATTGCAGTAATTGCTGCAAAGAAAACAGATCCTGCAGCAATGTCTTTGATAAAACCAATTCTTTGACTGTAATTTGGATGAATAAAGTCGGCTATTTTTTCTACAGCAGTGTTTAGACCTTCAATGCTCATTACTAAGCCAATTGAAAGGGTTTGAAACAACCATTCTGTAGCAGAAATATTCATTATATAGCCTAAAATACTAATGAGTATTCCAATAGAAAACTGAACCATTATGCTATGTTCCGTACTTATTAATTTTAGTGCGCCTTTGAAAGCATATGTAACACTTTTTAATCTTCCGGTTACAAAAGAATTGTCTTTTTGAAATTCCATAAATGTATTATAGTGCGGCTAAAGCTGCTTCGTAATTAGGTTCGTTAGCGATTTCAGCTACTTGTTCAGTATGCGCAACCACACCGTTTTCGTCTAAAACAATAATAACTCTAGAGTGCAATCCAGCTAAAGGACCGTCAGTGATTTCTAAACCATTGGTTTTACCAAAACTACCTTCTTGGAAATCGGATAAATTCACTACGTTTTCTAATCCTTCTGCACCACAAAAACGTTTTTGAGCAAAAGGTAAATCTCTTGAAATACACAAAACGGTAGTGTTCTCTAAAGTACTAGCGCTTTCGTTGAATTTTCTAACAGATGTAGCACAAGTTCCGGTATCGATACTTGGAAAAATATTTAAAACTAATTTTTTACCAGCAAAATCAGCTAATGTAGCTACTGATAAATCATTTTTGATTAGTTTGAAATCTACTAATTTGCTTCCAACTTGAGGAAGTTCGCCTGAAGTGTGAATTGGGTTTCCACCTAATGTTACTGTCGCCATATCGTTGTTTTTTTTGAGTTTCAAAAGTATGAATTTTTTTTAAGAATTGGGTTTCCTAAAGCAAGATTTTAGCTCCAACAAAATAGCTTGTGCTTCAGGAATAAAACTTTTTTTTTGACTCTTTTTTGAGGGTTGAAGTGAAATAACAAAGCCTAAGAAATTGTCTTTGCTATGACTTTGTGTTTGTATGTGTGCTGTTTCGTGTAGTTACGTTTTATGCTCTACTACGAAGCTGAAAGGGTGTTTACTTCTTTAGGGATTGAAAGAATAAAGGTGCTTCCTTCATTAACTTTTGAATCTATAGAAATAGAAACCCCTATTTTGTTACAAAGATTCTTGATGGTAGTCCAGCCTAATTGCGTACCATAATTCCCAAAGCGATCTTTTTTTGCAATGCTGGCTGAATTGTTTAGGAGTGAGGCGGCCTCGGTCTCGCTTAAACCAATTCCGTTATCGCTAATTTTTAGTTGATAGGAGGTAGTTGTTTCATTGAAACCAAAGGTAATTACAGGAGTGGTGCTGTAATTGTATTTTAATCCATTCGAAACTAGATTCATTACAATTTGAGTCAAAGCTAATGGATCCGTATATATCTGAGCTTTTTCAAAAGTTGACTCTATTTTGAATTCTTTTTTTGGATTTAGGATAGAGTTGGTGGTGGTGATTATTTCATTAATATTAAAATCCTTTTTACTGATGATTTGATTTTCAGAACGATAATAATAAAGCAGTTTAGTAACGTATTCTTTCAGTTGACTAGAGCTTTCAATCATTAAGTCCAGATATTCCGAGCTAGAAAAAGAAGTTTCGTTTTCTTCTCTGAAAAGGGTAATCAATGAAATAATATTGTTTAGCGGCGATTGAATGTCGTGGGATACACGATTGGAGAACTGTTTCAAGGCCTCGTATTGTTCACTTAAAAGTTTGTAATTGTTAAGTAAAGCAACGTTTTTGTGTCTTAATTTAAAAAGGGCTTCTACTTGTTTTCCTAAAATTTGCAACCCCTTTTTTTGGTCATTTGTGAGTTTTTTGCTTTCATAATCAATAACGCACAAGGTGGCTAACGGAATTCCTTTTTCATTCCTGATTGCCACACTAGCATAAAAACCGTTTTCTTCCAAGCCGTTTAATTTACCTATACCGCTAAACTCTTCGTCTAGCATTAAATTTGGAATTTCTATAAAATCTAAATTTTTGGATAGCGCCAAGGCACAAAAGGAATACTCTATAGGATTTTCGTTATGGGTAAAACCTATTTTGGATTTGAACCACTGGCGAGTAGTATCAATTAATGTGATAGTAGAAATTGGTGTTTTACAGATTTGAGTTGCCAAAAATGTAATGTTATCGTATTGTTCCTCGTTTGGAGAGTCAAATAATAAATATTCGTTGATGAGTTTAATTTGTTCTAAACTCGGTTTTATGGTATTTGGCATTTTTTTGGAAAAATTTGGCGGTAAATTTACTCAAAACCGATGTAAAACATTGTTTTTGAGCCTGATTTTATTAAAAAAAATTAAAGAGTATCGCCTTTCATTTTTTGGAGATATATGCTATATTGCATCAAAATCCAAAATCTGTTTATGGTTGAGCAAAATATTTATAATGAAGACAATATACGTTCTCTCGATTGGAAAGAACACATCCGGATGCGTCCCGGAATGTATATCGGAAAGCTTGGTGACGGTTCTTCGCCGGATGACGGTATTTATATTCTTTTAAAAGAAGTATTAGACAACTGTATTGATGAGTTCGTAATGGGCGCTGGAAAATCTATCGAAGTGACCATTAAAGACAAAACCGTAGCGGTACGTGACTATGGTCGAGGGATTCCTTTAGGGAAGGTAATCGACGTAGTTTCCAAAATGAATACTGGTGGAAAGTACGATTCTTTGGCGTTTAAGAAATCTGTTGGATTGAATGGAGTAGGAACCAAGGCGGTGAACGCTTTATCGACTTATTTTAGAGTTGAATCGGTTCGTGATGAGAAGCAAAAAGCAGCTGAGTTTTCGGGAGGGAATTTGGTTTTAGAAGAAGATATCATCGAAACCACCAAGCGTAAAGGAACCAAGGTTACGTTTACACCAGATGAAGCCATTTTTAAAAACTATAAATTCAGAAATGAGTATATAGTAAAAATGCTCAAAAATTATTGCTACCTAAATACAGGCTTGACCATCATTTATAATGGTGAAAAATATTTTTCTGAAAATGGATTGAAAGATTTATTAGATGAAAATATTGCAGAGGAAGATATGGTGTATCCTATTATTCATCTTAAAGGGGATGATATTGAGATTGCAATGACCCACAGTAAATCGCAATACAGCGAGGAATACCATTCTTTTGTAAACGGTCAAAATACGACGCAAGGTGGAACGCATCTTGTAGCTTTTAGAGAAGCCGTAGTCAAAACCATACGTGAATTTTACAATAAAACCTTCGACCCTTCAGATATTCGTAAATCCATTGTGAGTGCGGTTAGTATCAAGGTGATGGAACCTGTTTTTGAATCCCAAACCAAAACGAAATTAGGTTCTACAGATATGGGCTCTGAGCCAGGAATGGCATCTGTAAGAACGTTTGTGAATGACTTTGTGAAAAATAAATTAGACAATTTTTTACATAAAAATCCAGAAACAGCCGATTTGTTGCTTCGAAAAATTCTACAAGCCGAGCGCGAGCGTAAAGAATTATCAGGCATTCGAAAATTAGCGAAAGACCGAGCTAAAAAAGCCAGTTTGCACAATAAGAAGTTGAGAGACTGTCGCGTGCATTTACCAGATATCAAAAATCCAAGATATTTAGAAAGTACGTTGTTTATCACCGAGGGAGATTCGGCTTCGGGGTCGATTACTAAATCGCGTGATGTGAATACACAAGCTGTTTTTAGTTTGCGAGGAAAGCCTTTGAATTCTTACGGAATGAGTAAGAAGATTGTGTATGAAAATGAAGAATTCAATTTGTTGCAAGCGGCTTTGAATATCGAAGAAGATATGGGTGACTTGCGCTACAACAATATTGTAATCGCCACCGATGCCGATGTCGATGGAATGCACATTCGCTTGTTGTTGATTACCTTTTTCTTGCAATTTTTCCCTGAATTAATCAAAGAAGGGCATTTGTATATTTTGCAAACGCCACTTTTTAGAGTTCGAAATAAAAAAGAAACCATTTATTGCTACTCTGATGAAGAGCGCAGGGATGCCATTGAAAAATTAAAACCCAAACCAGAAATTACGCGATTTAAAGGACTCGGGGAAATTTCGCCAGATGAGTTCAAAAATTTCATTGGAGAAACCATCCGATTGGATCCTATTATGATGGATAAAAATACCTCAATTGAGCAATTATTGTCTTTTTATATGGGTAAAAATACCCCAGATCGACAAGATTTTATCATCAAAAACTTGAAGGTAGATTTGGATGTGATTGAGAAAGAATAGTATTTTAGAAATGAACAAAAAAACGTTAATACTCATTATTTTAGCTTTTGCCCTAGGTTTTGGTGGGACATTTTTTATTATCAGAAGCAATGATCACAAAGAATGTGGAATAGTTACCAAAAAAGTGAAAGACAAAAACGGAAATTGGGTGACCACAGAAGAACATATTTGCAAAGAAAAGTATTCTTTTTAGCATTGAAATAACGATAAAGTAGATTCATAAAGATATAAATGAAAGACGAAGAAGAAGATAACATCCTTTCGAACGAAGACGAAAACAACGACGCCAGTTTTGATGCCAATGATCAAGAGGGGTTTGATGATATATCGACTTCAAGTGGGATGCACCATTTTTACGAAAATAATGCAGACGAGCACGATACCATTACCAAAGTTACAGGAATGTACAAAGATTGGTTTTTGGATTATGCTTCGTATGTAATCTTGGAACGTGCCGTACCCGCTATCGAAGACGGATTCAAGCCGGTACAACGCCGTATTATGCATTCGTTAAAAGAATTAGACGACGGTCGTTATAACAAAGTAGCGAATGTGGTGGGACACACTATGCAATACCATCCTCATGGGGATCAGAGTATTGCTGATGCTATGGTACAAATCGGTCAAAAAGATTTATTGATTGACTGCCAAGGAAACTGGGGTAATATTTTAACAGGCGATGGCGCAGCTGCTTCTCGTTATATTGAGGCGCGTTTGTCCAAATTTGCGTTAGAGGTATTGTATTCACCTAAAATTACAGATTGGGGTGTATCGTATGACGGTCGTCGTGCAGAACCGAATAATCTTCCCGTGAAGTTCCCGTTGCTTTTGGCACAAGGAGCAGAGGGAATCGCGGTGGGGCTTTCTACCAAAGTGTTACCTCATAACTTCAATGAGTTAATCGATGCTTCTATAAAAATTCTGAAAGGGAAACCCTTTACTTTATATCCAGATTTTCAAACCGCTGGGATTGCGGATGTATCGAATTACAACGATGGTATGCGTGGCGGACGTGTGCGTGTGCGTGCCAAGATTAGTCAGTTGGACAAAAACACCTTGGTGATTACCCAAATTCCGTTTTCGACCAATACATCTAGTTTGATTGATAGTATTCTGAAAGCCAATGAAAAAGGGAAAATCAAAATCAAGAAAATCGAAGACAATACTGCTGCCGAGGTTGAGATTTTAATCCATCTTTTCCCAGGTGTTTCTCCAGATAAAACCATCGATGCCTTGTTCGCTTTTACTGCTTGCGAAACGTCTGTGGCACCGTTAGGTTGTGTGATTGAAGACAACAAACCGCTTTTTATCGGGGTTTCGGATATGTTGAAAATTTCGACAGACCGCACGGTAGATTTATTGCGTCAAGAACTCGAAATTCAATTAGAAGAATTAAAAAACAAATGGCATTTTGCTACACTTGAAAAGATTTTCATTCGTGAAGAAATGTACATTGACTTCAAATTGTACTCAGATAGAGAATCATTGTACAAATACATGTACGATCGTTTTGAGCCTTTCAAAGCGTCCTTTGTGAGAGAAATTAACGATGATGATTTGCAAAAACTAACGCAAATCCCAATGATTCGAATCACGCGTTTTGACTCTGATAAAGCCGATGATTTCATTGCGAAATTGGAGGACGAAATGAAGGAAGTACAACATCATTTGGATCATATCATCGATTTTGCGATAGCTTATTTTGCGAAACTTAAAGAAAAATACGGTAAAGGAAGAGAACGCCAAACCGAACTCCGAATTTTTGATGACATCGAAGCGACCAAAGTGGTTTTGCGTAATACCAAATTATACGTCAATCGCGAAGAAGGATTTGTGGGAACTAGCTTGAAAAAAGATGAATATGTAGTGGATTGCTCTGATATCGATGATGTAATTGTTTTTCTACGTAATGGAACGATGATGATTACCAAAGTCGATGCTAAGACATTTGTTGGTAAAGACATTATTCACGTTGCTATTTTTGACAAAGGCGATAAACGCACGATTTACAATTTGATTTATCGTGATGGAAAATCGGGTCCGTCTTACATTAAACGATTCAATGTTTCAGGTGTTACTAGAGATAAAGCCTACGATTTAACCAATGGAGCTGCAGGTTCTCAAATTCTTTATTTTTCTTGCAATCCAAATGGTGAAGCGGAGGTAATAAATATCATCCTACGTCAAGTTGGTAGTATCAAAAAACTCAAATTTGATATTGATTTCGCCAAATTAGCTATCAAAGGAAGAGCTTCCAAAGGTAATTTGGTAACCAAATATCCAATCAAAAAAATTGAATTAAAAGAGAAAGGTATTTCTACTTTATTACCAAGAAAAGTTTGGTTTGACGATACCGTGCAGCGCTTAAATGTGGATGGAAGAGGAGAGTTGTTAGGTGAATTTAGACCAAGCGACAAGATATTAGTCATTTCTCAGACTGGAAAACTCAAAGTTATTATTCCAGAGCTGTCTACTCATTTTGATGAGGATATGATTGTTTTGGAAAAATGGAATCCTAAAAAACCGATTTCGGCTATCTATTATGATGGCGAAAAAGAGCGTTATTATATCAAGCGCTTCTTGGTTGAAGTGGAGAATAAAGAAGAATCGTTTATATCCGAGCATCCAAATTCTCGTTTAGAGATTGTAGCTACCGATTATCGTCCAGTAGCCGAATTGATTTTTGCTAAAGTGAAAGGTGTTCAAAAAGAAAATCAAGTGGTAGACATCGAGAGTTTTATTGCGGTAAAAGGCTTTAAAGCTCTAGGAAATCAATTGACAACAGATAAGCTAAAGCAAGTGAATTTGCTCGACCCTTTGCCTTATGAAGAACCAGAAGAAGAACAACCCGAACCGAATGAAAGTATAGAAGATACTATTGATGATTCTTCTATTCAATTAGAAGATGATGGACAAGTCACTTTGTCTTTAGAATAATTCAAAACCGTTTCCAACTTCAAAAGGAAACGGTTTTTTTAAAACCTGATTTTTATCGTATTTTATATTTTGGATTTGGTTTATTTTTACATAAAAAACAAAAACCAATTCAATTATTATGAAATTATTTCCTTCCGACATAGAAATTGCTCAAAAAAGCAAGATTTCTTCAATAAAAGACATTGCTGTTTTACGAGAGCCTTCTTTGGGACCTGTTTTTGGTTTGAAAGGTGGAGCTGCTGGAGGTGGTTATGCTCAAGTCTTGCCTATGGAAGATATCAATCTTCATTTTACTGGTGATTTTTCAGCGATTGAAAAGGCTAATAATTTGCTTTCTGCCATCATTGATAATCATTTGCAATACCCTGAAGCCCATTTGCAGTTAGACCCGAAAGCCATTGTTTGGAAACGTGTTATGGATATGAATGACCGTGTGTTACGTCAGATAGTTATTGGTGTAGGAGCCAAAGGAAATGGAGTGATGCGTGAGGAAAATTTCAATATTACACCTGCTTCTGAAATTATGGCTATTTTATGTTTGGCCAAAGATATTGCTGACCTCAAAAAACGTTTAGGAAATATTTATGTGGGAAAAACGGTAGAAGGCACTCCTGTTTTTGCTAAGGATTTGAAAGTAGTAGGGGCTATGGCAGCTTTGTTGAAAGATGCTATCAAGCCTAATTTGGTGCAAACTATCGAAGGAAATCCTGCCATCATTCACGGAGGGCCTTTTGCGAGTATTGCGCAAGGAACCAATTCTGTGATTGCTACCAAAATGGGACTTTCGTTAGGGGAATATGTGGTTACAGAGGCGGGTTTTGGTGCCGATTTAGGAGCGGAGAAATTTTTGCATATCAAATGTGAACAATCCGGATTGCGACCTGATGCAGTGGTTTTGGTTGCCACACTAAAAGCCATCAAGCATCACGCAGGCTTGACAGCAGAAGAGTGCAAAGAACCCAACGTTAACGCCATAAAAAAAGGCTTTTGTAATTTAGAAAAGCATATAGAAAATATTCAAAAGTTTGGCTTACAACCAGTGGTTTGTATCAATGCTTTTCCAGCAGATACACAAGAAGAATATGAGGTGTTGATTGAGTTATGTGCTGAAAAAGGAGTAAAAGCTGTAGTGAGTACTGCCTTTGTTGAAGGAGGTAAAGGAGCCGAAAAATTAGCTCAAACGATTGTGGAGCAAGTAGCAACTGCAAGTACTAATTACCAACCTTTGTATACAACCACTGCATCTATTGAATCGAAAATTGAAACGATTGCCACCACAATTTATGGCGCGGATAAGGTAGCTTACTCGGCTTTGGCCAAAAAACAATTGCAAAGCATTAAGGAATTAGGTTTTGAGCATTTTTCAATTTGTATGGTTAAAACACCTGCTAGTTTTTCTGACGATGAAAAAATGATTGGAAGGCCTACAGGTTTTACAGTTACGGTACGTGAATTTGAATTTGCCAGTGGCGCTGGTTTTATTATTCCTTTGTTAGGCGATGTGATGCGTATGCCGGGCTTACCGAAAGTTCCTAATGCAACCCGAATCGATATTGATGATAATGGCGTGATTTCGGGATTGTCATAAACTATATGATGCAAAAATGCCATCTCGTGGGATGGCATTTTCATTTCGTTTTGTAATAACGATTGGTTGTTTGATTTACTTCACTTCTTTAGACAAGCGAATGTTAAGTGCTTTGATTTGTTGTGCGGCAATTTTAGCAATTTCTGTGGCTCCTTTTACAGATAAATGGGTGTTGTCATCGATTCCCTTTGGGATATAACTATTTTCTCCCGGGGCAAAGTGCAGATGCAGTTCTTTTGATTTTTCTACTCCGTAGGATTCTTCCAAAAGTTCTGTGTAGTATTGCATATCGATAAAAGGCACTTTGTACTCTTGAGCAACTAATCTCATTTCTTGTGTGTAATCGCCATGAGAGTCAATCAGAACGCCTTGTTCATTGAAGGTTCTTCGGGTTATCGAAGAGAATAGGATAGGAGTGGCTCCTTTTTTTCTGGTTTCTTCTACAAAACGAATCAAATTTTCCAGCGACAGCTTACTAGTTTAGCGTTACTCATGTTTTATTGGATAAAGAATTATAACAATCAATGTAATCTATTGTACAGATGTAGTTTATATTTTATAAATACAATTTTTTGCTTAATTTTTTTGATGCAATAAAACTTTTGTCTAATTTTTATATGATATGTAATAAAACGTGTCTTGCGAAGGTAAATGATGCGTTTTTGTAATTAGCTTTTTGATTTCGATGCATACTTTTTAAAAAGTAAAATAATCAAACTAACTATTGGACGATGAAAACAGGGGAGAAAGTTAGCTACCATTTAGATATGTAACTGTTACAAGAATAAAAAGTAACCAGCGTACTTAGTTTTTGTTACACTAAGAGAATTGCGTAGAAAGGGTAAATGAAGTTTCAACTTTAAGTCCCTTCAATTATTTTAAATAATCATTCAAGTTAAAATCTTTGTTGTGTTTTAATTTATGGATGATTTTAAGGAAAGCAATAGCGGTAATATACGCATCGCCCATTGCTGTATGCCTGTCTTTTTTTGAAATATCAAATTTATCAGCCAATTCATCAAGGCTGTAGTTGTCCTTTTTCTCTAATAAGTTTGATTTTAGCAGGGTTTCTTTATACAATGTGGCTGTATCTAAGCTTTTATTTTTTAGTCGGGGAAGCCCATTTCTTTCTAGCGCTTTGTTGATCATTCCAATGTCAAAATAGGCATGATGGGCTACAATAATGGCATCACCAAGATATTCCAAGAATTGTTGTAAGGCTTCTAATTCAGTGGGACGGTCCAAAATCCATTGTTTTAATATTCCGTGAATTTTAGCACTATTTTGATCGTAATGATCTTGTTCTATGAATACTTCAAAGCTATCTTTCAACGAGATCGTATTGTTTTGTAACGAAACGGCGCCAATACATAAAATGCAATCTTTTAAATAATCAAATCCTGTAGTTTCAGTATCAAGAACTACAATTCGTGTGGCTTCAATTGCAGATATAGTCCATTTTTTTTCGGCTGGAGTACTTGTACTGAAACGCTTTGATTTAATAAAAGGCACTATTTTTTTAAGAAAATCTTTCATTATAATATGTTTGAGGCATTAAATCGAACGGTAATCAGTTCTTGCAAATCTTTAATGGTTTTAAACGTATTTTTGAGTTTTATTTTTTCGAGTTTGGTTAGGGAATCCAGAGCAATATATTGCCCAGAATCATTATGCAATAGGCCTTGTTTGGTTCTAAATTTCAGTAAGGCTTTATAGGAATAAGCACAAGACAAATACAGTTCTCGATTGTTAGGTTCTAACTCAGCTAATTTTTCAAAGCGTTCTGCGGTATTGCTGATTGATTTTACAGAATGGTATAAAATTAATAGTCGTGCGGCATCGGCAAGTGGCATTAAGGCTCTGTTTTTGATGTTGAAGGTATCTTTGTTCGCTCCGTCTTGTTCTACTAAAAATTGTCTGAAAAAACCTGTAGGTGAGGGACTTTGCAAAGCACCACTAACTAAGTGCAGATAAAATACTGGATTGGCTTTTATCGTTTCAAAAATATAGTCAGATAATTCATTTACAATTTTACTATCACCATAAGTCAACGAATAATCAAAGAAGATAAAGGATAATAAGACTTCATTTTTGCCTGTATTGGTTATCCAATGCATTACTTTCTTTTTCCATTCGGATAAACTCAAACACCAATTTGGATTAGAAGCCATCATTTCTGCGGGACAATAATCGTATCCAATTTCAAACAATCCTTTATTGACATGAGTTGCCAATTCTAAGAAATATTTTTTAGTTTCTGAGGCTTTCTCTTCAGGGACATCTTCATAGACCAAAGCATTGTCTTGATCCGTATGCAACAATTGCTCACTTCTGCCTTGACTTCCCAATGCCAGCCAAGAAAAAGCAACTGGAGGTGGAGTTCTCATTTTTTTTAGCGAAAGTTTGATGACTTGTTGTATGCATACGTCATTCAATTCGGTAATGATTTTTGTAGTAAGCGTCATAGGGATATTTTGGTCAATATATCCTTGTAACAAACGCATTATGTTTTGCCTAATTGGCTTTATTTCTTTGCTTTTTTTACATCTTTTGATGGCTTTGATGAGTACGGCTGGATTGTTGCCAATGGCTACCATTACATCGTGTTTGGAGAGAATGCCAACTGCTTTGGTATTAGGAGTTCCGTCTTTAGTCAAACACAAATAGCTAATGTTGCTTTTTATCATAGCCATTTGGGCTTGCGTGATTGTCATTTTTTTGGGATACGTAATCACAGGACTATTCATTATTGAGGCCGCTTGAGCAGTAATAGGAAAGGCGCCTGTTACGATTTTATTTCTTAAATCTTTATCGGTTACAATGCCAATAGGGAGTTCGTTTTCAACCACTAAAATAGCTCCCACATTTTTTTTGGTCATCATCTCGGCAATGCTATTGGCTGGTGTTGAGGGTGTACATGTAATGATTTTTTTGGAATATTTGACAGGTTGAAAATCCAAAAGCTTTTGGCTACTGCCCAAAATTTCTTCATTGACTACTTCGCCATAAAGCTTGCCGCGATGGCTTTCAGAATAAGGATTCTCGGTATTTGAGGCAAAACTTTCTATCAAAAAATTGGCTACATCTTTGTTCTTTAAAGCATAAGGCTTGAACAAGTCACTCGGAATAGCATAGAGGATGCTTTCTTCGTGAGCACGAGCTTCCATTTTATAATTTTCGCGAGTAATAAGTGGTCTTAAACCAATGAGGTCACCCTCATCTGAAATATTGATAATTTCGTTTTTGCTTCCTTTTTTCAAGGCAACAGCGCCTTTATGGATGACATAAAATGAATCGTGTGCAGCTTCATTTTCTTCAAAAACAATGCTGTCTTTTTCTTTATAAATAATTGAAACTTCTTCAGATAGGGTGTTGATTTCTCTTAAGTTTAAAAAACTGAAAGGGGGATAATTTTTTAAAAAATCGGCGACTCTTTGTGAAATGGTATTTTTCATTATAACTGTTTTACTGCTATTTTTCTTGTTTTGTAATGTACTAAAAAGAAGTATTTCGGCATAAAAAAAGCCTCCAGTTTTGGAAGCTTATTTTTAGAATTATTTCTTTTTGGTTTTCATATTCAATATTTCGACGAACAGAGAAAATGAAATGGCAAAGTACAAATAGCCTTTAGGTACTGGCGTGACGTGACTTCCGAAGATTAATGCATTCGATAAATGAGCACTTTCTGTCAATAGCATAAAGCCAATCAAAATCAAAAAGGATAAACCTAAGATTTGAATAGAAGGATGTTTGTTCACAAAATTACCTACCGGAACAGCAAATTGCATCATAATGAAAACGGATACAATTACAGCAGTTATCATGATGTAAATCGCTCCAGAAACGCCATTGGTCATTCCAACTGCAGTAAGAATACTGTCGAAAGAAAAAACCAAATCAATCATAATGATTTGCAGAATGACACTTTGGAAAGATTTGGTTGCTGCTTTGCCGAGTTCTTTTTCTTCATGTCCCCTTTCATCTACTTTTTCACGGATTTCGTTGGTGCTTTTATAAATAAGAAACAATCCTCCTAAAAGCAAAATGATGCTTTGTCCAGTAATGCCCGCTTGTAACCATCCCCAGTCGATGGTAAGCCAAGGTTTTTTCATCTGAATCAACAAATTGATTCCGAATAGCAAGGCGATTCGCATGAACATGGCCAAAAACATTCCTATTTTGGTAGCTTTTTTACGTTTTTCTTCAGGTAACTTTCCTGTGGCAATAGAAATAAAAATAATGTTGTCTATCCCTAAAACAATTTCTAGAAAAGTTAGGGTCAATAAGGCAATCCATGCATCAGGATTCAGAAATACTTCCATTTTTGGCTAATTTAAGTTTGTGATTTGAGTTTAGTTTAAATTTTTGTAACTGTACCAGTTTGTTTTACATCTGAACCTACCATTCCGAATTCGAAGGTATAGGAATTAGCTGTCGTGGTTAGGATTTTCATTTGTATGGCTTTTTCTTCCGCCATATTTTTTGGGTGTTTTTTTTGGATTACATACTCGCAATCGTTGACCCAACGAATGGTGGCTGTATCGGTTTTTCCTTCAAAAGTCTCAATTTCGATACTGTCCTTGCGTTCAAAAACGGTTGTTTTTTTGACGCCATTGACTTCATATTCAAATTTGAATTTTCCGGTTTTAAAATCGGAGCATTTTCGTTCTACATTATAGCAGGAAATCATGCTTAAAATAGCCAATACGCTTATTATTTTTTTCATATAGTGATATGTGCTTACAGTTGTGTTTTACAGTTTTATTGGTTTTTCAATCGATTTGTTTCTTCATCGGTAAAATGTTGTCTCTTTTTTTCTTGAGCAAATTTTGCTGAATTGTAACTTTGAGATTTGTTTTTGGGGATGGATAAACTTTCCCAGTCTCCATTTTTCAATTGTTTGGCTGAGAAGACAATTTGCCCAATGTGATAAGGATAATGAGCTAATTGTCTGTTTATGGCTTCCATAACAGTATGACCTTCATTTCTAATGTAAATGATGGTATTCAGTTGCTCTGGTTGAAGACTCTCAAGTGCGTTTAAAAAACAATTCCAGCCTTTATCCCAATGCGCCATTACTTCGTCTTTAGTATTCCAATTATTTTCAAATTCGGCATCTCTATTTCTGAAATCCTTTTCACCATCGGTAGTTAAAAAATCAGTCCAACGCGAAAGCATATTTCCTGACAAATGTTTTACAATCAAGGCAATACTATTGGTGTCGTCGTTTAAAGCTAGAAACAATTGTTCTTCAGCTAATTGATTAATAGCTTTTTCTCCCAACAATTTGTAATACAAAAATTGCTTTTTTACACTTTCAAGATAGATTGCATTTTGCTCCATAACTACTCTATTTTAATATCGTATTTGTCCAAAAGGCCTACGATTCCTTGTGTAGTAAATTTGGCTTTTTTCATCGGATTGAATTCGGGGTCGATACTGTAATTGTATGCAGTTCTAAAATCGGTTCCTGCCAATTGGGTATCATTAAAAATCGCACGGTCAAGATTGCAATTATCAAACACACTATTGTTCAGTTGTGTCCCAATGAAAGTTACTTCTTTGAGCGAACATCCTGAAAATTGGGTTTTCGGCATTTTTTTATTAGCAAAAGACGCGTAATCCAATACGCTATCTTGGAAACCCACATCAAATAAAAAATCGTCACATCCTTGAAATTGAATGCCCAAGAGTTTACAGTTTTTGAAACGAACGGTTTTTAAACTACTGCCTGCAAGTTGTACCATAGATAAATTACAGTCTATAAACTCGCAATCCATAAAGGTGTTGTTGCATAAATCACTATTGGAGAAATCACAGTTTTTAAATACACAATCTTCAAACTCGCGATGGTTTATTTTTTTATCAACAGCAATGATTTTTTCGAAGGTTTTTTGAACGTTAATTAGGTTTTCCATGGTAATTTTTTAGATTTTCTAGCAGTATGTCTTATCCGAAGAATTTGAATGGTTGAGTCGGATATTCTATATGAAATGCTGTAATCATAAATGTAATATACTCTAAAGGTTCCGTCGTTGTTAACTTTGTTGCTGTCGAGTTTGTAAATTTAGGGTTGAGTTTTTAAAATTTCAGTACTGTCAAAAATGGTTGTAATTACTTTATCTGCAATATGAATCGATTTACTTTCAAAGAAAATGTAAAAATGGATATCCTCTAATTGTTCTAAAGCATTTTTTGACCAAATTATTTCCTTCCCCATTTTTTTGCAAGATTTTTTGCGTCTTCTTGAGTGTAGTATGCACCATCATTGATGCTTTTTAAAGCGGCATCGATATCTGCATTGTATTCAGCAGCAGTAGCTTCTTTGGAAGTGTTGATTGTTTCTAAAAGACGTTTTATTTTTTCAATAAAATTAGGGTCTTTTACCTTATCGATTTCTTGATGAATCCAGTTTATGTCAGCACGAATATCCATATGATACAATTTTTGTAAATATACAATTTATCTTTATTATTCAGTATTTTGAGAAAGCCCCTTTTTTAAATAAGGCTCTAACTTCTTCAATCATTGAATAAAGCTTTCATAATCCATCTAAGGCCTGTAAAGATTAAGTACATCGATGCCAAACAAGCTATAATTCCTATGCCGAGCACCAAATAATGCCAATTCGTATGTTGGTTCATAAAGGCGTTATAAATGATAGACGGGCCAAGGAAGAGTAGAGGCAAAGCTCCCGATAAATATTTGATTCCTTTGGATAAAAAGTCTTTGTTGGTTGCCATTTAAAGTGAGAAGTGAGAGGTTAGAAGTAAGAATTTAATTTTGAGGGTTGAAGTTGTCTACCGCTTTTCGAACACTTCCGTATTTGGCTAATAATTCAGATGCTTTTTCGTAAGAAACAGGAATTTCCCCCATAATCATCTTCACGCCACGGTCTACTAATTTGGCGTTACTTAATTGCATATCGACCATTTTGTTGCCTTTTACTTTGCCTAGCTGAATCATAGTAGCCGTCGAAATCATATTGAGGACTAATTTTTGAGCGGTACCTGCTTTCATTCTCGAACTTCCTGTTACAAATTCTGGACCTACAATTACTTCGATTGGGAACTTTGCAGTTTGTGACAACGGACTTCCTGCATTACAAGAAATACTTCCAGTACTGATTTGTTTCTCGTTGCAGGCTTTTAAACCGCCAATTACATATGGAGTTGTGCCAGAAGCAGCAATACCTATGACCACATCGTTTTCATTGATGTTGAATTGTTGTAAATCTATCCAAGCTTGTTCCGCGTCATCTTCGGCATTTTCTACAGCTCTTCGGATGGCTTTGTCTCCACCAGCGATGATGCCAACAACTAAATCAAAAGGAACTCCAAAAGTAGGTGGACATTCCGATGCGTCGACCACACCTAATCGTCCAGAAGTTCCAGCTCCAATATAAAAAAGGCGTCCTCCTAGTTTCATTTTGGTTACAATTTCGTTTACTAAGGTTTCGATTTGAGGTAACGCTTTTGCAACTGCTAAAGGAACTGTTTGGTCTTCTTGATTGATATTGTGTAGCAATTCCTGAACCGACATTTTTTCTAAATGTTCGTAATTTGAGGATTGTTCGGTGGTTTTAGTGAAGGTCATAATGAATTTTTAGCCTAAATTTTAAAGCACCAAAGTTAATTAAAATTTAGGAGTCATTATGATTAATTCAATAGTTTGTAGAGGGAAGGCTATACTTTTTAAAATGACAGTTGACAAGCAGTATATCGATGTCTAGTATAGAATATAGTAGTATGTGTGAAATAAATTATTGGCAAAAACAATAAGGTTTTTATCATTTTAACAAGTACAAAAAGGGTTGAAAAACTATTCAAATTTGAAATAAAAACAAAAACTAATGTTGAAGTATTAGTTATTAATTAGTTTTTAGCATCTTGATAATAGCTGAATCCTTTTCTACTGATTCGGTTAATGTTTTGTGTAAGCGCTCCGCCATATTTTCTATGCTATCTGAAATTGAGCCACAAATTAAATCCATTCTCTTTTGCTTTTCTTCTTTTATTGCTAATACTAATTTATCAATTAGAAAATCATCGTATTTTTCAGCGATTGAGTCATGGGTGTTGGTAATTCTGATAACATTTTCGTTACTGAAAATAGTGACTCTGATATGATTATCTTCATTACTCAAATAATATTTTCTGCCCAATTCATCACAATGAATATCAGTGCTGTTTCTTTTCAATAATTCTGATATTATACCAAAAATATGGCTTTCAGTTTTTGAAAATTCTCTAGAATTTTTATGAAACAAACTAAACATAATAAAAAGTATTTTGAATTAATTACAGTTACATTTGATTCTTAAGAAATAATAGAATTCAATTGAGATTATTCAAATTGGTTTCTAAATTATTCTCAAATAAATTTAAATACTAGATAACATCAAAATAAATCAGTTTAAATGCTAAAAGTTCAGATGAAATGCGATTAAAATCAATTTATGTTTTTATTTAGTGATATGTTATTATGTTAGTTGGTTTTATACATAAGTTACAATAGTACTGCTAATAGAATTCCCAATATAATCATCGATACTTTGGCCACGTTGAATTTGTGTCCTTCGCTACTTTCGAAAATGATGGTAGAGGAGATATGAAACAAAATCCCGATAACGATGGCAGTGATTTCGGTGGTGTATTCTTGTAATTCGGGAATATAATTGGAGGCTAATGTGCCCAGAGGGGTCATCATAGCAAAAGTAATCATGAACGCAAAAATGGCTTTTTTGTTGAGTTTCGCTTGAACGAAAAAGGTAGTCAAAATGATGGCAATTGGCAGGTGGTGAATAGCAATTCCGATGGCTAAATCATGGTGGTGTCCAACAGGAAATCCTTCTAATAATGCATGAATACAAAGACTTATGAATAACAACCAAGGAATATGTGTTATGGTTTGATGCCCGTGAACATGTCCGTGTTCTGCACCTTTAGAGAAGAATTCTAATATGATTTGAAACAAAATCCCTAACATAATATAAAGACCAATACTATTGTTTTTTGTTTCGTAGACCTCAGGTAATAAATCGATTACTGTGATGGATAGCAAAAATGAACCGCTAAAAGCCAACAGTAATTTTAAATTGGATTTCTTTTTGGGCTGGATTACTAATGCCAAGATATACCCTAGTATTACAGCAATTAAAGGCAAGAGGTAATTCATTATTTTTTATTTAGTTGGTTTTTAGATGTTTGAAGTTTTGAAAGTTTGACTTATTTAAAAATCATAATCAAACGTTCACTATCGGTTTTGTGGAATTTTTTAAGCTTGTAATCGCCAAAAATATCCAACAAATATATGCCTGCTTCATCCATTAGCTCTTGGAAATCTTTTAAACTAAAAGCTCTTACTTTTTCGGTGAAATGGTAGTGCTGTCCTTGGTCTTCAAAGCTGATTTCTTTGTAAATATGTCCTTCTTTTACATATCGTTTGATGTGAAACTCGATTTGGTCTACCGTTTTAACTTCTTCAGGAACTAGCGTTTCAATCACCTGATTCACATTCATAAAATCAATTACGGCAAAACCTGTTTCGGATAGGCTTTCTTTGATAGCAATTAAAGTTTTTAGATTATCGGCTTCGTCTTCAAAATAGCCAAAACTGGTGAATAAATTAAAAATAGCGTCAAATTTTTCTTCAAAAGGTTCACGCATATCGTGCACTTTGAAGGACAAATGGGTGTTGCTATTTTTACTCGCCTCAGCAATACTGTTTTCGGACAAATCGGCCCCCAAAACGGTGTATCCTAATTGACTCAAATAAATGGCGTGACGCCCTTTCCCACATGCTAAATCTAAGACTTTTGCTTTATCAGGTAAGTTGAGATACTGGGTCAAATTATCCATAAAAATTTGCGCCTCACGGTAGTTGCGCTCTTTGTAAAGGATATGATAGTAAGGAGTGTCAAACCAAGAGGTAAACCAATTTTTGGTGGAAGGCTCTTGATGGTTTATAGTGGGTTTGTGGTCTTCAGACATTTATTCGTTTTCATTTAATTTAAGTCCGGCAAATTTAGTGTATTTTTGCAGAAAATATACTATTTCAAACCGTTTGGAGTTTGGAATTTAATACTTGGAATATAGCATACGATGGAGAATTTTAAAATGATAGCCAAAACCTTTTTTGGTTTTGAAGAAATATTGGCCAAAGAGTTACGCCAATTGGGCGCGCAAGAGGTCGAGCAGGGAGTGAGAATGGTAAGTTTTAAGGGCGATAAAGGATTTATGTACAAGGCCAATTTGTCTTTGCGTACCGCATTAAAGGTGTTAAAACCTATTTATTCTTTTAGAGCAACCAATGAAGCAGCTTTGTATAAAGGTATTGCAAGTGTCAATTGGTCAAAATACCTTAATGCCAATCAAACGTTTGTGATTGATGCAACGGTGCATTCAGATCATTTTAACCACTCGGAGTTTGTGTCTCAAAAATGTAAAGACGCCATTGTAGATCAGTTTAGAGAACGCACAGGGCAACGTCCAAGCATTGACAAAGCTTTTCCTGATTTACGAATCAACATTCATATTGGCAAAGACCAAGTTTCGGTTGCTTTGGATACTTCTGGGAATTCGTTGCACCAACGTGGTTATAGAACTGCTACGAATATTGCTCCTATCAATGAAGTTTTGGCTGCGGGAATTTTATTATTATCAGGTTGGGAAGGACAAGGGCACTTTTTGGATCCGATGTGTGGTTCAGGAACATTTTTGGCCGAAGCCGCAATGATTGCTTGTAATATTCCAGCCAATATCAACCGAAAAGAATTTGCTTTTGAAAAATGGAAGGATTGGGATAATGATTTGTTCGACCAAATTATGGACAGTTTGCTGAAAAAAGTAAAAGAGTTTCATTACACGATAACAGGCTATGACAAGGCGCCAAGTGCGGTTCAAAAAGCCAAAGACAATATCAAGAATGCCAATTTAGACGAATATGTAAAGGTTGTTGAAGAAAACTTTTTTGATACAGAGAAAACCACCGAAGGCAAATTGCATATGGTTTTCAATCCGCCGTATGACGAGCGATTGGATATTCATATGGAAGAATTTTATAAAAACATTGGCGATACTTTGAAGAAAAATTATCCTGGTACCAATGCTTGGTTTATTACCGCGAACTTAGATGCTTTGAAATTTGTCGGTTTAAAACCTTCTCGAAAAATCAAATTGTTTAATGCTAGTTTAGAAGCACGTTTGGTGAAATACGAAATGTATGAAGGAAGTAAAAGAACCAAGTTTCAAACCGAAAATAAAGAGTAAATTTTAATTTAATTTTTTCAATATGACGAAATTACAAGTACGAGCATTTCTATACCAATTGGGCTGTTTTGCTATTTTGTTTGTTGGTTTTCGCTATTTAGTGGGAACCTATACAGGTTTGACAGGGTTTTGGATTCCGTTAACCGCATTTGCTTTGGGTACAATATTGGCACCTAAATTTCAAGCAGCCAAAACCAAAGACGGCGAAAAACTATTTATGTCTTGGATTTTTCTTAAAGGAGTCCGAATCATTGGGTAATATTTTCAGTTATGAGTTTTCAGTTATGAGTTTTCAGTTATGAGTTTTCAGTTATGAGTTTTCGGTTATCGGTTTTTAGTTATGAGTTATAGGTTTAGTATTGGTCAAAAAAAGCGCGTTTTTACGATTAGTAAAAACGCGCTTTTTTTTGCCTTTTGCCTTTTGCCTTTTGCCTTTTGCCTTTTGCCTTTTGCCTTTTGCCTTTTGCCTTTTGCCTTCTGCTTTCTGTCTTCTACTTTCTGTCTTCTACTTTCTGTCTTCTACTTTCTGTCTTCTACTTTCTGTCTTCTACTTTCTGCTTTCTGCCTTCTATTTCTTCGGCTTTTTCTCTTCTTTTTTTGCTTTTTCAGCAGGAAGTACTTTTTTCTTGTATAGCGGAACAAAGTACGAAACGGTGTAATTGAAGCCTACGCCAAAATCACCATTATACGTTCGGTTAAAACCTGGAATGTACAAATTATCAAATCCACTTGGAGTTTTGTTGGTAATTAAGCGGTTCAATCGCAAACTGAAACCTACAAAAACGTTGTTGAATACTTTGGCTTTTACACCAGCCACAACTTCTATCCAAGTAGCTGTTAAACCACTGTAATTTTTTCCTGCAACCACAACAGGAACTTCTCCCCAATACGGATTAGGATTGTAGATTTTGTAGCTGTTCAATTCTTGGCTAAAGCTTGAAAAACCAGCGCGCATCCCAACCGAGATGATGTTTTCCATATCCAACCAGTTTTCGTAAGCGTTATAATCAAATCCCGCTTTTAGGTATGAACCTTTTGCGGTTGAAGTCAAACGGTCGTCTTCGGTGGTTTTGTTTTCAGTACCCAATTCGGCAGCCAAAAAATATTTTTTTGTTATTCTGTAATCTCCTACCAACTCAATTCCTTTATAGTTATTGTCGTACAAACCTCTGGTCAGTTTGTACAAATCAGCACCTACTCTTAGACCATAGCGATTGAATTTTGGAGGAACAACAGTGTCCTTTTTTGTGGTAGGCAATTTTTCTATTTCTTGCTTTGGTTTTGCAGGAAGGATATTGGTTGCTTTAGGAGGAGTTGTAGTTGTAGTCGTTTCTTGTGCTTGAACGGTAAACAAAGAAAAGAGCAAGCAGCCACTAAAAAAAGATAGAAAGGTGTGTTTCATTTTCGTTGTTTATGTTAGTTTTTTGCAATTGAACTTCTTTCATCCACTTGGTGTCAGAAGCAGGCCCATCCGAATGAACAAATGGAGGGTTAGCATTCATTTCGAACAAGGTTTTGAAGCCACAAGCTCTAGACACATAGACTTCGCTGGTGGTGTAATTGAATTGGATTACATCCGTATTGACCAAAGCAGCATTGGTACTACCAGAATTTAGTATAAAACTAAAAGTAGTTGTAGCGGCATTGGTTTTCAGTGGAATCGAAATTTTTGAAGTATTTGCCAAGAATTTTGATTCTCCAGAGGCCGTAGCATTAAAAATTACTCCATCGGTCATTCCTTCTCCAATTACTTTCAAATTCGTTACGCTTTTTTCAACCGTTGGATTGTTGATATCGAAGAATTTAATCACCATTCTAGGTGTAGTAGGCGTATTGGCATCGCAAATATCATCTTTCTCACAACTCGAAAAAGAGAAACAAAACACCAACAGTAAAAGCGTTATTTTTTTCATTTAAAACTATTTATTTATACGGATAAGTTTTTTAAAATTAAATTGTTTTTTTTACCACATAGAGACATAGAATTTATAGTTTTTAAAAGAAGTAATAGGCGTTTTACTATTCACATAGTATTCTATGTGTGAAATAGGGCTATTTCTATTTATTCTTGATTCATAAGCATTAATCTATGATTCTATGTGGTTAATTTTTTTATTTTATTAGAATTTCATAACCAACGGATATTTATTATGATTTAAAATCAGTGTCAATTTTATATGCCCTTCAATGCCTTCTATGGTTAAAAAAAACCAACCGCAAAGACCGCAAAGATTTACGCAAAGCACACCAAGAAAAACTCTTAAATACCCTTCAATGCCTTCTATGGTTAAAAAATCCAACCGCAAAGACCGCAAAGATTTACGCAAAGCACACCAAGAAAAACTCTTAAATGCCCTTCAATCCCTCATATGGTTTCAAAAACACACAAACCATTAAAAAAAAACTTCAATGACTTATATATTTAAAAATTAACGACGTTCCAACAACACCACATTCTCCACGTGATGCGTTTGCGGAAACATATCCACAGGTCGAACGCGCGTCACTTTGTACTTCTCATCCATCAAAGCCAAATCACGAGCTTGTGTTGCCGAATTACAACTCACATACACCACTTTTTGAGGCTCAATTTTCAAGATTTGATCAATAACCGCCGCGTGCATTCCGTCTCTTGGTGGATCGGTGATGATTACGTCGGGTTTGCCGTGTTGCGCGATAAAAGCTTCGTTGAACACCACTTTCATATCTCCTACAAAGAACTCACAATTCGTGATATTATTTCGTTCGGCGTTGGCTTTGGCGTCTTTAATCGCTTCGGGTACGCTTTCAACACCAATCACTTTTTTGGCTTTTTTCGATACAAACTGAGCGATAGTTCCCGTTCCTGTGTACAAATCATACACTGTTTCGTTGCCAGTCAATCCAGCGAAATCTCTTGTGATTTTGTATAGCTCGTAGGCTTGATCCGAGTTGGTTTGGTAAAACGACTTAGCGTTGATACTAAATTTCAAGCCTTCCATTTCTTCTAGGATGTAATCACGTCCTTTGTACAACTGAATGTTCGTATCGTATAACGTATCGTTTGCTTTATTGTTAATCACGTATTGCAAAGAAGTAATCTGCGGAAATTTGGCATACAAATGATCCAACAACAATTCTCTATTAGCTTGATCGTCTTCAAAAAACTGAATCAACACCATGATTTCGCCAGTCGAAGCCGTGCGCAACATAAGCGTACGCAACAAACCTTCGTGTGCTCTTGGGTTAAAGAATGTCAAACCGTTTGCATTGGCAAATTCACGCACCTCGTTGCGAATGGCGTTCGAAGGGTCTTCTTGCAAATGACATTTATTGATATCTAGGATTTTGTCCCACATTTTCGGAATATGAAAACCCAAGGCATTTTTATTGTCCAATTCCTCGCTGCTTCCTATTTCGGCTTCGGTTAGCCAACGGCTGTTCGAAAACGAAAACTCCATTTTGTTGCGGTAGAAAAACTGTTTTTCGGAACCCAAAATCGGTTCGAATTCAGGTAATTCAATTTTACCAATACGTTGTAGGTGGTTTTTCACCTCGTTGTGTTTAAAAAACAATTGCTGGCTGTACTTCATATTTTGCCATTTGCAACCGCCACACACCCCAAAATGCTCACAAATTGGGTCGACGCGGTGTTCCGAGAACTCGTGAAACTTCACCGCTTTGCCTTCGTAATAGGCTTTTCTTTTCTTGAACGTTTGCACATCTACCACGTCGCCAGGCACGACATTCGAGATGAACACTACTTTACCGTCGGGCGCTTTAGCCACCGACACGCCTTTTGCTCCAGCATCAAGGACTTTTATCTGATGAAAGACAACTTTGTCTGTATTTTTCTTTGCCATAGCGCAAAAATAAGGCTTTGAAACGTTTTACAAATTCAATTTCACAATTTTTTTTGAAAACCACTGTATTTGTTGAGAAGTACTACTTGGGCGTGCCCCCCGAAACCCGTTTTCCTTGAACCCACATTATCTCGGAAATCGGGGGTCGGGCAGTCCGCTATATCTCTTGGGGCGAACCCCGCCCCAAGAGGATGCCGCTCCCGTCCCTCACGCTTTTAAGACGACAGTTGTCAGTAGTCACACGGCAGATACAACAGCCAAAACACGAAAGGAACTTTCAGAATTTTTTTATGTTTTTAGGAGGAAAAAGAATATATTTGGGAAAATAAATGCGAAAATATATTTCGCTTTGATATACAATTATAGATATGTCTGCTAAGTTTTATTAGTATGTACAGAATATTTTTTAAATATATAATCATAAATGAAGACTATTAATCAAGATTTAATTGATAAAATTAATCAGAATGAAATTGTAATTTTTGTTGGTGCCGGTTTGTCAATAAATGCTGGACTACCGAATTGGAACGGCTTAATTGAGAATATTCTTGATGGAATTTCGTCTAAAGAGCCAAAAAGCGAAAAACTAAAGAATGCATTAGTAGATGAAATACTTTCGCCTATTGAGGTTTTAAATAGGATTAGCACTTTTCGTGAAGATGCAATTGGTATTCTTGAAAAGAGTATTCGCTCCTTCGATAATTGTTTACCATTAGTAACACATAGTCAAATAGGACAACTTTCAAACTATATCATAACTACGAATTATGATAACTTAATTGAAAAAGCTCTAACAAGTTTTGAGGTAATTTCTTATTCAAACAATTATAAAGTAGCTCATCTCTCAAATTATGAAAAGTATATTTTCAAAATCCATGGAGATATTCACGAACCAGATAAATGTGTATTGTTTCCTGAGGAGTATAATGAACTTTATTCTGAAGGTGAAAAATCTTCAACATTTGAACTTAAAAAAATTGTTTCTGACAAGTCAATCCTATTTATTGGATTTGGAATGAATGATCCTTATATTTCTTATGTTTTCGACTTTATTGATAAACTATATTCAGGTTTTAATCCAGATCATTACATAATTACAACAGACAAGTCGAGACAATGGCCAAAAAAGATAAATCCAATTTATTTGGATAGTTATGCAAACCTAGAAACATTTTTAAAAAAACTTATTGAGGAAAAAAAGAACGCAGTCCAAAATCAGGTTGATATAAAAAAAGAAATTGAATCTAAATCGGAAACTAGTATTTTAAAAATTTCTTCCACTAATGATTATGATTCACCTCCAACTAATAAATTTTGGGTTGGTAGAGAAAAGGAAATTAAAGGTATAGATACAGAATTGTTTAAGATTATTTTTATTACAGGTATTGGTGGTCAAGGGAAATCAGCACTTGCAGCTCATTACATAAGGAATAATTTCGACACAAAAACATATGAATTCGCTGATTGGAGAGATTTTAAAGAAGAAGCAAATCGTTTTCAAACAAAAATTATTTCGATTATAAAACGCTTAGATTCAAATTGTCAAATGAATTTTGAAGCTCTAAGTAATAAAGATTTAGTTGATACTTTTTTTCATATTTTAAGTGATAGAAAAATAATATTTGTTTTTGATAATATTGATAATTACATTGATTTAGAATCTTTTGTTCCCAGTGGAAGTTTTGGATATTTTTATGAACAAATTGTTAGCAGGAATCATAAGTCAAAATTTATTTTTACCTGTAGACCATTTATAAGAGAGGCTACAATTGATTTTTACCAAATTAAGTTAACAGGATTATCAGAAAGTGAATGTGTAAGTCTTTTTAAGTTTTATGATATTGGTGTTGGTAAAGATAGCTTAGAGAATTTGGCTCAAAGAGCTCACAAACTTACTAAAGGTCATCCTCTCTGGTTAAATCTAATTGCTGGTCAAGCAGTCAGAGGAATAAATACTGTAAATGAATTTATGACTGACATTGAAGGAAAAACCACTTTTAAAGAAGATAATTTTTCATCAATTTTGTCAGAAAAAATTCTTACGGCTGTATGGCAAACATTAAACGACAAGCAAAAAAATGTTATTCGAGGCATAGCTGAAACCGTTCGTCCTGAATCAGAAGAAAATTTGAAAATGATTTTAGGTAGTCAAATTAATCCTAATCAATTTTATAAATCAATTCGTACTCTTAAAAATTTGCACCTTATTGAAACTTTAAAAGATGGGGAGATTGAACTTCACCCATTAGTTAAGGAATTTGTTTTGACAAAATATCCTAAAACAGAAAGAGCAAAATTTATAACATTGTTTGTAAAATTCTATGATCAATTTATTTATATTCTGAAACCTCGGTTAAATTCAAAATTATCTCTTCAAGAATTTCAAAATTGGACATTAAAAATAGAGCTTCAAATTAACCAAGGTGATCTTAAACCAGCACTTGTAGCACTAGAAGAGGTTTGCCACTCAATCTTAAGTGCTGGCTATTCTGAAGAATATATGAGAGTATCACAAAGGTTATTTGCTTCATTAAATTGGGATTCTGCTGTCTCTAATGAATATCCATATTTCCATTCCCAGCTTACTAATCTCACAACGACATTAACTCAAATGGGGAATTTCAATGAAACTGAAATTTTGTTAGAAAAATATAGGAAGCTTATTCCAGGTAAAAGTGTTCATTATTTGGCTTATTGTAGCGAAAAAACTTATTTTTATTGGTATCAAGGAAAGTTTATTGACGCCATTCAGATTGGGGAAGAAGGTGTCTCTTTATTAGAAGAATCCAGTTTGGCAGATAATTATAATTTAAGGCATAATCTTGCTTTATCATACAGAGATTCAAAAATATCTGAAAATGTACATAAAGCTTTGAATTATTTTTCAAATGGAGGAAATTTAGAGTCATTACTTGTGGAGAAGTTGAGTAAAGATTATGGAGGAGCATATTATGGAAATTTAGGAAAATGTTTAGAATATCTTGGCGAAAAAGAAAAAGCTCTTATCTATTACTACTACTCTCTTAAATTATTGATGAATGAGGACAATATAAATACAATTATAAATATGGGATATGCATGTCTTTGGATTGCTAATATTCTTTCTGAAAAACTTGACAAAGAAAATGCATTATATTTTTTAAAATTAGGAAAAATTTGTTGGGATAAAACTTCATCTCCAAGAAGTGTTGATATTTTGAACGATTGGGATTCAATGCTGTTATTAGAACATGTTAAAACTAAAATAGATGCACTTTCCGATTGGAAAATTAAAGATTATTGTTCAAATCATATTGCTAATAAAATTATGTAAAATTACTTTTAATAATATCCCCCGCTAGCGCGAGCGTCCCGCTCGTGCCCGTAACCAATTAAAACAGCATATTTTCTTTATATGTAGAAAGTAAAAGTTTAGAGAAATAGGAGGTATTTCTTCATAAGAACCAGTTAGAACAAATAAAATAAATACAATTATGTTTGAAAAATTATACGAAAACAATACAGAAAAGGAATTAAAGTTTCTACAAAAACTATACACTGCACTTTTAATTGTGGTAGTCAGCTTACTAGTAGTTTTTAATGGTATTAGTTATTTTCTATGGGGTAATTTCCATTTAATTCCATCAATTATATTTATCATAGTACTATTCTGGAGTGCTTTGAATGTTGATTATTTGAAAAAGAAAGTATAAAATTTATTCTAACATTTTAAAATTGGATTTTTGGAAATAGATTTAGATTGTGGGCACGAGCGTGACGCTCGCGCTAGTTGGGGAACGTTGTAAGCAATTATATGAAATACAAGACATATTCACTGAATCCGGATGAAGAAAAAAAACAATTTATTGTTTTGTGCATCATATGTTTTTTCTTAATCTCTGTGACTAAATTTTCACTAATAATTTCATTGGCAAGTATAGTATTCGTTGCTATAATGTATGTTCTTTCCAAAAGAGATTTAAATAGAAAATATTTTGAAATAAATTTTAAAGAAGAACAAGCAGAAATTAATTACATTAAGCGGAATGAGAATATAGTAATTTGTTATTCAGACATTATTCAAATCAGATATATAAGGTATAAGAATAAAAGTTATAATAGATTAACATACAACCATAATGCTAAATCAAAGAAAGTTTCATATTTATCCGTAGCAGAAGGAGACGAATATATAAATTTTCTGAGATGGATTAGAGAAAAAAATAGCAAAACAGAATTTGATGCTTATCCACCAGATGAAAATATGGAATATAGAATTCAAGAAAATTTTGGTTTTAAATACAGAAAGTTTTTAAAAGAGACATTATAAAAACCGATAGCGCGGATTTGAAATCCGTGCCCCCGATAGGGCGAGCTTCATCCCAGCTAGTGCGAGCGTACCCGATAGCGCGGATTTACAATCCGTGCCCACCAGATAGCGCGGATTTGCAATCCGTGCCCATTTCAATAAGCAACTTGAGCAAGTTTAGCATTAAACATAAAAGAAATTTCCTTTTTTTAAATAGATTTTTTTAATTTATATTGTTTTAAGTACTGTGCGGAAACAGATTGTAAATCCGTTAGATATGGTTTTAATATCAACCTAAAAAATACTCCTATGAAAAAGTATACACTTATCTTTTTGAACCTAGTGCTATTGGCGAGTATTGTAGGATGTGGTAATTCTGAACAAAAATCTTCCAAGAACAGTGCAAAAGAAGCAACTGCCAAGCAATCTTTGACCCAAAAGCCAACTCCAATTACCCAAAAAGTAACACCTTGTCTTTGGGTTGATAAAGACGCAAAAGCGGTGGTGAAATATTACCTTTCTATTTTCAAAGACGGTAAACTAAAAGAATACCATCGTTACAAAAATCCACCACTAGAAAACGGACAAGCAGGTCAAGACTACTTCGAAACCGCAGTTATGGAAATTGGGGATATAGAGTTTAGTATTTTGGCTGCAGGACCCTACTTCAAGTTTAACGAATCCATTTCCTTTGTTATTAATTGCAAAGACCAAGCAGAAGTGGATTACTATTGGGAGGCTTTGACCGCCAATGGAGGAGAAGAAGGCGCTTGCGGATGGTGTAAAGACAAGTATGGACTTTCGTGGCAAGTGGTTCCCGTGGAGTATTTTGATCTCATTAATAGCCCTGACCCTAAAGTTAGAGAAAAAGCAATGAAGAATACTTTTAAACAAAAGAAGTTGATACTATCAGAGCTTAAATAAACGGCTTACTACTTAATTTAAAAATTAAATACTTTGAAAATAAATACGTTATTACCAGGAAAATCAGGACTAGAGATTTTATGCGATAGTTATTTGATTGAAAATCTTGAATCATTCGAGGAGTTAATCGAGGTGTACAATTTGCACAAAGAAAAGAATCCTGAAATGACCATAATTCTAACTTTAGACAATTTAGGACAAGCTGAATATACAAGTGTGCATTCAACCATGTCTAATGACTTAGACGTTATCGAAGGTCACGATTTGTCAGGAATTGATAAGGAGTGTTTTGAAAATGGGGAACATTTGGGTTACCTCTCAACACCATCTGAGTTTTTTATTCTAAAAGAGAACTTCCTAAATCAAGTAAAAGACGTTGATTTTTTAACTGCATGCGACAAAGGATTAACAATTGATGAAGACGAACTAGCTATTTTAGAGGAAATCAATCAATCTCCATTTAATTTTCTAGACAAAGAAATCATTCTTAGAATTGTTCCAGTAAAGAATGCTTATGAAGGTGTTTGTGGATTTCCAAATGGCTATTTCGCTAGTGATTTGGATCCTTTTGAAAATTATGCTTTAGCTAAACATTTATTTGAGAAATATGGTTTGGAACTTTTTGGAATTGGAGCTTCGTTTTTAGGCTTTATTATGAATAGAACTTTAGATGTGCAAGAAGTACAAGAGTTGGGAGTCGATTTGTCAAATTTGTATGATACAACTCCAGAACTATTGGTGAGATTGCTTAAAATTACCCAAGAGAAGGGCTATTTGTTTTTAAAATATGTTGAATATTTAGATCATTAAAGTAAGTTTAGTATACTTTTTCCCTCGCTGGCAAACTTATACAACAGCTATTAAAAAGCTGTTAAATCTAATTAGTTGCTGGTCAGAAGTAGTACTTTAGTAGAAAAATGCCAATGCACTTTTTAATTACCCTACTTTTTATGATGACACAAGCCACTACCATCTATAATTTCAATAAAAATTCCAAGGCGAGCGATTGGACTATTGTTAATGATGGGGTTATGGGTGGGCTTTCTTATGGCAATTTTACCATAAACCAAGCAGGAAATGGTGTGTTTTCGGGCACGATTTCGTTAGAAAACAACGGAGGTTTTTCGTCAGTGCGGTATCGTTTTACACCTTTGTCCACCACTGCCAAAAGTAAAGTGGTGTTGCGCATAAAAGGAGATGGCAAAAAGTATCAGTTTCGTATCAAAGATCAATCATCAGCTTATTATTCCTATATCACTACTTTTGCTACTACTGGCGAATGGGAGACCATTACCATTGACCTCAATAGTTTGTATCCTTCTTTTAGAGGCCGACGCATAGCAGCTCCTAATTACAATAGTGATTCCTTTGAAGAGATTGTATTTTTAGTGGGCAACAAAAAACAAGAATCCTTTCAATTGCTATTGGATAGTATCGTGTTGCAATAATTGTTTTTTGATTGGCATAGGGTAATACTTTTCCAAAACGAATGCTGAAAATCTGTGCTATCGGGTTGTTTCTACTCAAGAATCCCAAAAGAGTAGTGCCGATTGCATTTATTCTAATGATATTCTCTTAAATTTGAGAGTTAAATTAAAATATATGGCAACAAACACTGTTCAGCTACATCGCGTTTTGGCGGCACCAGTCGCAAAAGTATTTCGAGCATTTGTCGAGGCAGATGCAATGGCTTCTTGGTTGCCTCCTTATGGCTTTGTTTGTAAAGTAGACCATTTAGAAGCCAAAGTAGGAGGAACCTACAAAATGTCGTTTACTAATTTTACAACAGGCAGTAGTCATTCGTTTGGAGGCGAATATCTAGAAATACTGCCCAACGAAAGACTGAAATATACCGATATCTTTGATGATCCCAATTTGCCAGGTCAAATGATTACTACGATTCAGTTCGAAACGGTTTTGTGCGGCACACAACTTTGGATTACTCAAGAAGGGATTCCTGAGGCCATTCCAACAGAAATGTGTTACTTAGGTTGGCAAGAATCGCTAGAGAAACTAAAACGTTTGGTAGAACCCAACATTCCCGATGCTTAATTCAAATGCTCACTTTTTAAACTTTAATTATGGCAAAAATAAATCCCTATATCCATTTCAATGGCAATGCCGAAGCCGCTTTTTTGTTTTATCAATCGGTTTTTGGTGGTGAGTTCACCGCGTTGTCGCATTTCAAAGACATCGCTTCTGAAGAAAATCCTATAGCAGATCATGAAGCGCATAAAATTATGCATATCGCATTACCTATTGGAGATTCGAATTTGCTCATGGGAAGTGATGTTCCAGAGGTTTTGGGACAAGTAAATGAAAACGAAAACCGAAGTAAAATTATGATTAGCGCTGCCAGCAAAGAAGAAGCGTATCATATTTTCAACGGACTTTCAGCTGGAGGGACAGTTGAAGTACCTATGGATGAAAGTCCTTGGGGAACACTATTTGGTATGTTTCGTGACCAATTCGGAATTGAGTGGATGATAGATTTTAATCCTGAAAAGTAATACTTAAATAAGCTTAGAAAAAGAGATGTTTTTTACTAGCAAAAGAATTTTTTTTTTTGCTTTTACTAAAATGTGTTTAATATTTAATTAATGGTGAATGGGTTTAGATAGTGTAGAACTTTTAATGCGATTCGAAAAGGAGTTTAAAAAGGATGTGCCTGATGAAGATGCTGCAACACTTTCAACAGTTGGTGATGTAGCCAATTGGTTTTTTAATAATATAGTTATTCATTCACCAGACAAGGGAGTTAAGCAGCAAATACTTGATAAGTTGCAATTAGCTTTACAAACATTGACTTCTAAAGCTGATTTTAAAGAGAATGATGTCTTAAGAGATTTTATTCCTAAAGAAAACCTGAAGAGCTTTTGGCGCGATTTGGAATTTGAATTGAAGCTAAAAATACCGAAGCTAAATCCTCAAGATTTTACTGAAGAAAGACTTAAAGACATCAAAATTTTAGGAATTACAATTTCGAGACCAAAGCAAGCTGTTTTGGATATGCAATTCAGCAGATTTTCGGAGTGTATAGGAGCGATAAACTATGAAAAACTTGTTGATTTTGATACTATTTCAAGTTTGTTCGAGATTACAATTGCTACAATTGCTATAACCCACGAACAATGCGGAATAGCCATAGATGAAATATTTGTAACAAGTTCTTTTACTAATGATTTGGGGATTGATTAGTATTTCTAATGAATATTAGTAAGAACAACTGATATTAAACTTTAGTTAAATAAATTCATACTAAATAGTTATCTAGTCAATTACATCTAAATTTGAGTTGGACTATAAAACTATTAGCTATGAAAAGACATGCCACCGCAGTTTGGACTGGTTCCTTAAAAGAAGGAGCAGGGAAGTTGACCACACAAAGTACTACTTTGTCAAATACCCAATATTCGTTTACTTCAAGATTTGAGGAAGGAGTGGGGACCAATCCCGAAGAATTAGTAGCGGCTGCTCATGCTGGTTGCTTTACCATGCAATTGACTGCATTTATTGGAGAAACACTAGCAGTTATTGAAAGCATTGACACCAAATGTGTAATCAATTTAGTAGAGGGTTCTATTATTGGTTCGCACCTTACTGTTAAAGCAAAAATCTCAGGGATTACTGATGCTGTATTTCAAGAATTAGTGACTAAAGCAGAAAAGAATTGTCCTATTTCTAAATTATTTAACACACAAATTACTACTACAGCCACTTTAGTATAAGGTACTATTTTTTTAATAAAAGAAAAGAGCCAATTGTTTTAATTGGCTCTTTTTATGTAAATGGATTTCGTTTTATTAGTAGATTAAGGTCGGTTTTCCGTCAATACAACTCACGCTTTTGGGAACAGGTGTAATATCACAAGGTGAATTGGCTCCCGTTTTTTTATTGAATATTTCTACAGCATTATTGTAAGCCTTAATTTTGGTCTCGAATGCAATTAAGTTTATTTTCCTTGCATAAGGAATATAAGAGTCTACACCGCCACAAGGTTTAACTCCAATTCCCTTAAATGACCATTCTTGCTCATTAGTACAAGTCATAGTGTTGGCTAATGACATACTGATAATTTCATTGTACATAGCTTCTATAGCAGCTGCGTCATAGTCTTGATTCGTGCTCTCCTCATTACTGCAAGAAAGTAATGTAATACAAATTGCCAATAGCATAAAAGATATTTTTTTCATAAATACTGATTTAGGATTAGTATATCTAAGAGGGAGATAAATATAAAAGGTTGCGTTAATATATTGAAATGCAATAGAAAAAAATAAGTAACTACTTTAATAGCAGATCCGTAATTTGAAAAATTATTTATTCTTCAATTTAGGACTATACACATATCCAAAGCTCAGTTCAGAAAAATCAGCCTGTCCTAAGTTTGAATTGATAGTTGCAGCAATAAATACATTGTGTTTTGGAGTTTTTTTTGCAGTAATAGCATAATAGCGGAAGCCTACACGAGAAGAAACATACTGCTTTATTTTTGCTTTCGTGCCAAATTCGTCAGCTATGTCTATGCTGGTATAGCCGCCATTGTTTACATGCCAATCTAATTTGTAAGCTGGTTTGTAAAGATTAATTCCTAATTCTGCTTCTACACTAAAATGGTTTATTAAAACTTCACAACTGCTAAATACCCCAAAAGCAGTAGCATTTTGATAAGGATTTTTTGTTAATTCTGGAAAATGAGTAGTAACTATACTGCCTTCTTCTTTGATGTAATCATAATAATCTTCATAAAATCTATAATAGAAGTTTAGTCCATATTTGAATGATTTGTTCTTTATTCTACCCATTCCAAAGGAGGCAGTGTATACATTTTTAAGAGAATTGTAGTTTCTAAATAGTGTTTTATATCCCAATCCCAATCGAGTAGTATAGTAGGTTTGTGTCTCTGATGGATTTGTATTAGCAGTCTCCTCTGATAAAGGAATAGTATTTTTTGTAAAATTGAATTCGGTTTTAACTGTAGCTAAATAAGAATTCAAACCCAGATTAGGCCAGCGGGTGTGACCATTGGAAGAGTGGGTAAGCCCTCCACCAATTTTAATATTGAAATCTTTTCGATGTACTAAATCATAATACAAAAAGGAACGAAAAGCCCAAGTAAAGTGTGTTGAGATAGCATGGTTCCCAGGATTGGTTACTTTATCATAGATAAGATTGTTGTAGGAACCACCCAAACCGACTTGAAAGCGGATTCTATCTGTGACCTTATTCAAAATGCCAAAATCGAAGAAGGGCATAACAGTAATACCATAGCCAACTTTCTCTCGATTTCCAAAATCTGCATAAGAAAGCAAAATACCTGTTTTTGGATAATTCAGTAGTTTGCCCCAACTATCGTTTTCAAAGGTAGTTGTGCCCAATGTAAGGTCTAAACCTTGTTGCATTTTTGTTTCTGGATAAATACTTAGTGGCGGCATTGTTTGCCCCATTGTATAACCCACTCCAATAAAATTAAAGTTGTTTTTGGTTGTTGAGGTACTTTCTTGTGCTACTGCTATTGAACTAATTAATGCGATTACAAGTACTGTTGTTTTTTTTAAAATCATTTTGTGGAATCTATAATTTGATTTAGTCTCTAAATCAAATTTGACATATTGACTATTCCTGAATTTTTGTATAACAAAAATATGAATATCAATCAATTAAGAGAAATTATTCAAATAAATCTGAAGACAAATACCGATCGCCACGATCACAGATAATAGCAACGATAACCCCAGATTCCAAGGTCTCAGCAATTTTCAAAGCCGCTGCTACTGAACCACCGCTGCTCATTCCAGCAAATACGCCTTCTTCTTTGGCTAAGCGTTTGGTCATCGCTCTAGCTTCTGTTTCGGTTACTTCTATAACGGTATCCACTTTTGAAGCATCAAAAATTTTAGGCAAGTATTCTTGTGGCCATTTGCGAATACCCGGAATTTGAGAGCCATCACTAGGCTGTGCCCCAACAATTTGAATCGAAGGATTTTTTTCTTTCAAATAGGTTGAGGTACCAATAATAGTTCCTGTTGTCCCCATAGCCGATACAAAATGAGTTACAGTTCCTTCTGTATCTTCCCAGATTTCTGGACCTGTGGTTTTGTAATGGGCTTTCCAGTTGTCATCATTGGCAAATTGGTTAAGCATGATATAACCGCCTTCAGCTACTTTTTTGTCAGCATAATCTCTTGAACCAATGATGCCCGTACTTGCAGGCGTTAAGATTACTGTAGCGCCATAAGCTCTCATAGTTTGTGTGCGTTCTATGGTAGAATCTTCGGGCAAAACCAATTCTATTTCAATATTGAATAATTGTGCAATCATTGCCAAAGCGATGCCTGTGTTTCCACTGGTTGCTTCGATTAATTTATCGCCTTTTTTGATGTCTCCTCGTTCAATTGCCGATTTAATCATATTGTAGGCTGCACGGTCTTTTACACTTCCTCCAGGATTGTTTCCTTCAAGTTTTAGAAGCAATTTTACGTTGGGATTTTGTACTAAATTTTGACTTATTACTAATGGTGTGTTTCCAATAAGATCGACTAACTTTTGTGGTTTCATTATCGTTTTTCTTTTATCTTAACCTCAGTTGTTGTTGTGTTTAATACAGTTGAATCGGCTGGTATTGATTTTGTTACCCATGAATTTCCACCTACGATACTATTTTGTCCTATTACAGTTCCGCCTCCAAGTATAGTGGCATTGGCATAAATACATACATTTTTTTCAACCGTTGGATGGCGTTTGTCATTTTTCATTTCTTTGCTAACACTTAGCGCGCCCAAAGTAACTCCTTGGTATATTTTGACATTTTCTTCGATTATCGTCGTTTCACCAATCACAATTCCGGTAGCGTGATCAATAAAAAACGGTGAAGCTATCGTGGCGCCAGCATGAATATCGGTTCCAGTAATTCGATGCGCATATTCACTCATTAATCTTGAAAAAAGTAATAAGTCAAGTAAATACAATTCGTGACTTAATCTATAAATAGCAATGGCATAAAAGCCTGGGTAAGCTAAATATACTTCTTCAATACTATTCGAAGCGGGGTCATTTTTTAAAATGTATGCGGCATCTTGATTGAGTTGTTCTAAAACCAAAGGTAATTTTTCAAGGAAATTATCCCAAGCGCATTCGCAAAGATCTTCGGGTTTCTTGCAAGCAATTTTTGCAATTTCTTTGAATTGAATTTCTAATTCATCAATGCTCTGGTCTAAAGAGGCATTGGAGTCAAACAAGGTGTAAAACAGCTTTTCAGTAAATGCCTCTGTTTTAGTTTTTATGCTATAATTAATAGTCAAATGACTCTTATGCGTGCGTATATTTTGAATAATCTGATGTCTTGACACAATATAAAAATTATTAAAATGAATTCGAAGACGTAAAAGTAAGGTGTTTTTTAGAGATAGCACTATTTTTGAAAGCAATAAATATAACTTTAGTCTATTTTTTTGATAGATTGTATAGGGAGTTATTTTTTGTTATTAAATAAGTTACTATGGGCTAATGACGTAAATTAGCTTAATAATTGCTATTTACCATTAAATCATGATTATGAAAAACCATTCTACTTTCAAAAGCGTTCTCTCCAATATTGAGTTTCCAATAAATGAGCGTATTTCTGGTCACGCAATACAAAATCCAATTTTAGGACTTATAAAAGCGGATCATCCTGATTTTTCAAGTGATCAATATATTGCAATATCGGAGTTGAATTTTTACAGAGAAAAATATATTTCAAATTATCTTTTGACTGAAATTGGAGAATTGAGTCATTTGGAACAACATGTTATTGGTTCATTGAAGGAAGACACATCTTTGGTATCAGAAGTGGAAGATGAGATTGAAACGAGAACGTTTGGTCAAATTGTAGCAGATAAAGTGGCTACTTTTGGAGGAAGTTGGACTTTTATTATCTGTTTTGGAATTTTTATTTTGCTTTGGATTTGTCTTAATACATTTATTTATCTTAATAAAGGGTTTGATCCTTATCCGTTTATTTTATTGAATTTAATCTTGTCTTGTTTGGCGGCTTTGCAAGCTCCTGTGATTATGATGAGTCAAAATCGTCAGGAAGAAAAAGATAGAGTTCGTGCCAAAAAAGATTATATGATTAATTTAAAATCAGAATTGGAAGTCAGAATGCTACATGATAAATTAGACCATCTAATCCAGCACCAACAACATGAGTTGATTGAAATTCAAAAAGTACAAATCGAAATGATGAATGATATTTTGAGCCGAATGAAGATGTAATTCGGTATTAAAAATGTTTATAGATATAGCCGCCAATCACAAAAACAAGATTAATAGCAATTAGAATTGTCAATATATTTTTGGTTGTTACTGTTTTTTTTGTGTTGTAAAATAAAAGAATACCAAAAAACATTACAAGCATAGAGTATACCGCAGGGTACATTACAAAAGCAGCACCCCATTCTCCTTTTAGCAACAAAAGCAGGGCGCGTTGAAAACCACAACCTAAGCATTCTATGCCAAATAGTGTTTTGGTCAAACAAGGAATCATGTATTTTTCTAGATGCATTTGCTTTTATTTAGTACAATTTTACAAAAAAAGCCGATTCCTTTTTTAATAATCGGTCCACCCGTTTTTTATTTCTTATTTTTGAAGCTTGAAATTTTTTGAAATGAAGAAATTGATGATTCTGATTATGGCAATAGCCATTGGAGTAGCCTTATATGAACAAGCTAAACCTGAAAAAAATGTGTATTTGATGGTTATTGCTATTGTTGTTTTTATGTATGGAATGATGCGATTAAGCGCTAAAACACCTAGTAAAAATCAAGAGAAAGAAGAAAAAGATGTGGAATAAAGGAGATAAAGTGTCAGTTTTAGACGATGATATTGATGGTGTTGTTGTAGCAGTAAATGGTACTCAAATCACAATTGAAACCGAAGATGGTTTCGTTATGAATTTTGATGAAAAAGAATTGGTTCGATTAAATGAAGCTAATAATTTAATGGATACCATTAGAAGAATTAATGTAGATGAAATTATCAAGGAAAAAACAATTCCAGCTCCTAGAAGTTTTGTAAAAGAACGCAAAGAGAAAAAAGAGGCTGGAGTGCCTGAATTTGATTTGCATATTGAAAAGTTAGTGCCCAATAAAAGAGGAATGTCTAATTATGATATTTTGACTTTACAAGCGGATACAGCCAAACGCCATATTGAATTTGCTATTAGAAATAGAATTCCTAAAATTGTATTTATTCATGGTGTAGGTGAAGGAATACTTAAAGCAGAATTGGATTTTTTGTTGGGACGTTACGAAAACATTTCTTTTCAGGATGCTAATTATCAAAAATATGGTTTGGGCGCTACAGAAGTTTATTTTAAACAGAATAGTAAATAATTCATTTATTTTTGTTCTTTCTATAATCCTGAGTGCAGTGTGATGCTTCCTACGTCAGCATGACAAAATAGCTTATGAATTTCCCACACTGTTTGTCCTTCCGACGAAGGAGGAATCGCATATTGCAGGTTTAAGTGAATGTGATGCTTCCTACGTCTGCTTAACAAAATAACTTATGAATTTCCCACACCGTTTGTCCTTCCGAAGAAGTAGGAATCGCATATTGCAGGTTTAAGTGAATGAGATGCTTCCTAGGTCTGCTTAACAAAATAACTTATGAATTTCCCATACCGCTTGTCCTTCCGACTGAGGAGGAAACGCATGATCTAGGTGAAAGTTTATCAAAATTCACTATAATTGTATTATAGATAATTTATCATAAGTTGCACAGTGAAAGTTAATAATGTTATGTTTGGACATATAGAAGGAAATCATTCCTACTATGTTTATATTATTACAAATAAATATCGTTCTACGTTTTATGTTGGAATGACTAATGATTTGAGTAGAAGATTAAAAGAACATAAGCAAAATATTGAAAATGGAGTTTTAACTTTTGCCTCAAAATACAATATTGAGTTTTTAGTTTATTATCAAAAGTTTACTTGGGTTCAAGAGGCTATTGCTAGAGAAAAGGAGATAAAAGGTTGGCGAAGAGAAAAAAAGTTGAATCTGATTCGGTCGTTTAATGAAAATTTTGAATTTTTGAATGAGCGTTTTACTAATTTGATTTGACTCTAATTTTTTAGTTTCTGTTTTTGTCTAGATATATGAAGTTTTCCATCCGTTTTTTGGATTCGTAAAAACAAAAAGGTCAATTCCAATAGAATTGACCTTTTTTATTCTTGAAAAAGAAGGATTAATTAGTAATTAATTCTCCATAGATATAATTGTCTCCCAACGAAAAATCATCACTTCCTCTTACCATTTTTGCTTTTTTAAGTACTATGGTATGTTTGAATCCAGTACCAAAAGTTGTGGTAGTAACTTCGATTATACCTTCGGTATTAGCTACGCCAGCAGCGGCTTTCCATTCTTGAAAAAGTGTTGGTGTTGTAGGGGTGGTGGTATTGCAAAAATAACTTTCCGTCAAAAGACCAGTATATGATCTGTAGATTAGAGAATTGGTTGTGCTGCCAATTAATGCCGTTCTTGGAGTGTTCAATGCTGTTACTTCGTTTTTAATTAATCCTGCTTCGATGTTGTTTAGGGTTAAGGCCTCACTATTGATAAAATTGTATACTTGTTTAGACGTAGTACACTGCCCTAAAGTTTTGGTAAAAGCAAATGGGATTGAAGTTACAGTTGTCTTATAATCCCCAAAAATAAACTCAGGATACTTTTGCCTATCATTATTTGTTTTTATGAATACTATGTTTTTAAGTACGATGTAATGGTTGTAACCTGAAATTTTGGTGCTGTTAGTAGTAGCATCTGTTGTTTTTATTGGAGTACTAGTAATCACTATTTTTCCGCCGTCTTCTGCAGTCCATTGGTCAACTACAATTGGTGTGGCTGGGGGAATGGTTTCACAAATGTTATCCGTTTTTACGGTTCCGTTGAAAAAACGATAGACCACTCTATTACTTCCTCCGATAGTAATTTCTTGTGTTTTGGTTTCACTAGGAAAAATAAAGCCTGGAAGTTCTAGTAATAAAGCTTCTTTTTCATTTAGTTTATAAATAATATCATTGTTGGCACAGGTTTCAACCGTAGCCTTATCAAAATTAATGTCCTCTAAAAAAAGGTCGCCGTCATCACAACCGCTAATCATAACTACTAAGAATAGTATTCCTAAAAATCTTTTCATTTCTTTACTTTATTTTAAGCAAAAATAGAATTTTTAATTGGTATCCGCTTCATTACTGATTTTAAAATGATGTTAATGTAAGCCGATTTATTTTGGAAGAAAAAGACAAGCCAAATGAAATTAGTACCTTTGCCGTCCTATTTAATCTAAATGAAACAAACGAAATATTATCTTGCTGCATTTTCCGCTTTCTTTATTTGGGGATTTTTCAGCTTGGCACTAAAACCTATTGCCGATTTTCCTTCTTTGGACATCCTTTTTTACCGCGTTTTTTTGAGTGTTGTACTTTTGACGCTTTTGAATATTGTTTTTAGAAAAAGCGTGATTCGAGAGAATTGGGTCCTTTTTCAAAATTTTGAGCCAAAAGTTAAGAAAACCATTTTGTGGTTGACATTAGGAGGAAGTTTAATACTGGCTTCGAATTGGTTTATTTTTATTTATGTTGTCAATCACGTTAGTGTGAAGGCAGGTTCCTTGGCTTACTTGATTTGCCCGATACTGACGACCGTTTTTGCCTTTTTTCTTTTAAAAGAAACACTTTCAAAGACGCAATGGTTTGCGGTTTCATTGAGTGTTGTGAGTTGTTTGTTGTTGTCAATGAATGATTTGCATGATATTTTTTATAGCTTGGTGGTAGCAGCGTCTTATGCGCTCTATTTGGTAAGTCAACGAAAAAATAATCAAATGGATAAACTTTTGGTACTCAATGTGCAATTGCTTTTTATTGCGCTGTTGATACTGCCATTTTATCCTATTTATAGCGGTCCGCTTCCTACAACAACTTTGTTTTATGGTTGTTTGTTATGTATTGTGGTCTTTTTTACGATTATTCCTTTATTTTTAAATTTGTTTGCATTGAAAGGAATTTCCTCTGCGACAGTTGGAATTTTGATGTATATAAATCCAATGATTAATTTTGCAATTGCTTTGTTGTATTTCAAAGAGAAAATAAATGGAATTCAACTCTTTTCGTATGTACTGATTTTGATTTCTGTTGTGATTTTTAATAAGAAAGTGATATTGGAACTATTGAAAAAATCGAAAGAAAAACGATTGGTTGCCTAAAGAACGTTTGGTTTTGCAGGGTTTGCGTGAGGGTAGAAGTGGAGCTCTTTTTTAGAGACTTTTTTGGCTCTAAAAAAAGCGGGAATGGATGCCCGACCCGACTTTTTCTGGCGGGGCACGCCCAAATAAAAATGAATAGTATTTAATTATGAAAAAAGTATATCTCGACAATGCTTCTACAACTGCGATGCGTCCCGAAGTGATTCAGGTGATGGTGGATTGTATGGCGCAAGATTACGGAAATCCGTCGTCTACGCATAGTTTGGGGCGTCACGCCAAAAGTATTTTGGAACTGTCTAGAAAGAGCATTGCCAAGGCTTTGAATGCTACGGCGCAAGAGATTTTGTTTACATCGGGTGGGACAGAGGCTAATAATTGGATTTTGCGTTCGGCAGTGAAGGATTTGAAGGTGAAGCGGATTATTTCGAGCAAAATGGAGCATCATGCGGTTTTGTATCCTATTTTGGAATTGCAAAAGGAGTTTGGTGTTCAAGTGGAATATGTAGAAAATTCGGCTGATGGTGTACTTGATTTGACGCATTTAGTAGACTTGTTTTCTGAATCTTCGGAGAAAACTTTGGTGAGCTTGATGCATGTGAACAATGAAACGGGTGTAGTTTTGGATTTGGAACGTGTGTCACAAATTTGTCAAGAGCATAATGCGTTGTTTCACTCGGACACGGTGCAATCTGTAGGCAAAGCGATTTTGGATTTGCAAAAAGTACCTGTAGATTTTATAGTGAGCAGTGCCCATAAATTTCATGGACCCAAAGGAGTTGGTTTTGCTTTTATTCGAAAAAATTCGGGTTTGCAGCCTTTGTTTTTTGGTGGAGAACAAGAAAAAGGACTGCGTTCTGGAACGGAAGCAATTCATCAAATTGCTGGAATGGCAAAGGCTTTGGAAATTTCTTATGCCAATTTAGAAGAAGAACAACAGCAAATCAGTGCTCTAAAACAGTATTGTTTGGAAAAATTAGCGTTGCACTTTGCTGGAGTTAAAGAAAATGGAGTTGCTACTTTTTATCCGATTTTGAATGTGCAATTGCCTTTTTCAGCGGATAAAACGGCTATGATTTTGTTTTATTTGGATATGAAAGGGATTTTTGTTTCAAGAGGAAGTGCTTGCCAGTCGGGAAGTGTGAAACCTTCGCATGTATTGGCTGAAATGCTCTCGGAAGATGATTTGAAAAAACCAAGTTTGCGAATATCGTTCAGTCATTTATCCACTCAAGAAGATGTAGATTTGTTGATTGAGGCGTTGAAAGGCGTTTAATTCTCTCTCTTTTAAAATACAAAACCTGACAATTGTGAAGTTGTCAGGTTTTTTGTTTTATATAATTTATGTTATTCGAACAAGCCTTCGATACTCAAATAACGTTCGCCAGTATCATAGCAAAAAGTGAGAACGGTTGCGCCTTCTGGGATTTCGTTTAGTTTTTTGTCTACAGCGGCTAAAGAGGCACCAGATGAAATACCTAACAGGATTCCTTCTTCTTTAGCGGCTCTTTGTGCATAAGCAAATGCCTCGTCTTTGCTAACTTGTATGGTGCCGTCAAGTAATTCGGTGTGTAAATTGATGGGTATAAAACCAGCACCAATCCCTTGAATTGGGTGTGGACTTGGCGCACCTCCACTAATTACAGGAGAAGCTTCTGGTTCTACCGCAAATACTTTTAGGTTAGGAAAGTGTTGTTTTAGGATTTCTGCACAACCTGTAATATGTCCACCAGTGCCGACTCCAGTGATGAGGTAGTCAATTCCGTTTGGAAAGGCATTAATGATTTCTTGGGCTGTTTTTTGCTTGTGCACCTCAATATTTGCTGGGTTTTCGAATTGCAGTGGTGACCAAGAGTTTGGGATTTCGTTGACTAATTCTTGCGCTTTTTCGATGGCGCCTTTCATTCCTTTTTCGCGCGGCGTCAATACAAATTCTGCACCATAGATACTCATTAAGCGACGTCTTTCTATGGACATGGATTCTGGCATAACCAAAATAAGGCGGTATCCTTTTACTGCTGCAACCATGGCTAAGCCAATGCCTGTGTTACCAGAAGTAGCCTCGATGATGGTGCTGCCTTTTTGTAAAATTCCTTTTGCTTCTGCATCTTCAATCATGGCTAAAGCGATACGGTCTTTGATACTAGCCCCAGGATTGGCGCGCTCTAATTTAATCCAAACGGATGCTTTATCTCCAAAAAGTTTGTTGATTTTTACTTGAGGCGTGTTGCCAATCGTTTCGAGTATGTTGTTATAATTCATAGTTGTGTTTTTAAATTTTAAATCCTATTAAATCTATAGAATAAATTGTATTTAACAAATAGCTGACCGTTAATTCTATGATAAAATGAAATTACATAAAAAAATCCGTTTTGTATTGAACAAAACGGATTCTATATTTATCTATAATCTACTTAAGAAGATTTAGAACAAAATGTTACAAGTGAATTACTTCGCCATAAGCATCAGCAACTGCTTCCATAACTGCTTCACTCATAGTTGGGTGAGGATGGATGGCTTTTAAGATTTCGTGACCTGTAGTTTCTAGTTTACGAGCAACAACTGCTTCAGCAATCATATCCGTAACACCAGCTCCAATCATATGGCATCCTAACCATTCGCCGTATTTGGCATCGAAAATTACTTTTACAAAACCATCTGCAGCTCCAGAAGCTTTTGCTTTTCCAGAAGCAGAGAATGGGAATTTACCAATTTTCAATTCATATCCTTTTTCTTTGGCTTGTTTTTCAGTTAAACCAACAGAAGCAATTTCAGGCGTTGCGTAAGTACAACCTGGTACATTTCCGTAATCGATTGGTTCTACATGAAGACCTGCAATTTTTTCAACACAGTTGATTCCTTCAGCAGAAGCAACGTGCGCTAAAGCTTGACCTGGAGTTACATCGCCAATAGCGTAGTAACCAGGAATGTTAGTAGCATTATAAGCGTTCACTAAAATTTTATCTCTATCAGTAGCAATACCTACTTCTTCTAATCCAATGTTTTCAATGTTGGTTTTGATTCCAACAGCTGATAATAAAATATCTGCTTCTAAAACTTCTTCACCTTTAGCCGTTTTTACATAGGCTTTTACACCAGCACCAATAGTATCGATTCTTTCTACAGAAGAGTTAGTCATGATTTTAACTCCTGCTTTTTTCATAGAACGTTCCATTTGTTTAGAAATGTCTTCGTCTTCTACAGGAACAATATTTGGCATAAATTCTACAATAGTAACCTCTGTTCCCATTGAGTTGTAGAAATGTGCAAACTCTACTCCAATTGCTCCAGAACCAACAATAATCATAGATTTAGGTTGAGTTGGTAAAGTCATGGCTTGTCTGTAACCAATTACTTTTACACCATCTTGAGGTAAGTTAGGCAATTCACGAGAACGAGCACCTGTAGCGATAATGATATGGTCAGCGCTATATTCAGTTACTTTTCCATCTTTATCAGTAACGTCTAGTCTTTTTCCAGCTTTTAGCTTTCCAAATCCGTCAATAACGTCAATTTTATTTTTTTTCATTAAGAACTGAACCCCTTTGCTCATTCCGTCAGCTACACTACGGCTACGGTTAACTACAGCACCAAAATCTTTGTCAAATTCTTTTACAGTCAATCCATAGTCAGAAGCATGTTTTAAATAATCAAAAACTTGTGCTGATTTTAGTAAGGCTTTGGTTGGGATACATCCCCAGTTCAAGCAAACGCCACCAAGGTTTTCTTTTTCTACAACAGCAACTTTAAAACCTAATTGTGAAGCTCTAATGGCTGTAACATAACCTCCAGGACCACTTCCTAAAACTATAATATCGTATTTCATTTTTTTTAATTTTTAATTTTTAAAATAGGATGAATTTGTATGTAAAAAATTCATAGTGTTGTTTTTCACACGGTCACAAAATTAAGGATTTATTCTGTTTTGAGAAAGTTTCATTAATAGAATGTGATAATCTAACAAAATTAGTCTGTTATTTAATTTTTTTGCAATTTCTAAAAGGGCTTCAAAACTAATTCGCTATCGAAAACTGCGAATCGTATAGGTTTTTATAAAACCCTTTTTCCTGATTGATTAATTCCTGATGGGTTCCTTGTTCTACAATTAAGCCTTTGTCCATAACTACGATTTTGTCCGCGTTTACAATAGTAGCCAAACGGTGAGCAATCACTATTGAGGTTCTGCCTTGTGTAATGGTTTCGGTAGCTCTCTGAATCAATTCTTCAGAATAGGTGTCGATAGAAGACGTAGCTTCATCTAAAATTAAAATACTTGGGTTGGACACAAAAGCACGTAAAAAAGCAATCAATTGTCGCTGACCAGACGAAAGCATAACCCCGCGTTCTTTTACGTCAAAATTATAATCATCGGGCAAACTCATGATAAAGTCATGTACTCCAATTTTTTTGGCAGCAGCTACTACTTCCTCTCTTGTAATTTCTGGATTATTAAGGGTAATGTTGTTGTAAATAGTATCGGCGAACAAAAACACATCCTGAAGCACCACCGCTATTTGTTTACGTAGTGAACTTAAAGTGTAATTTTCAATATTATGATGGTCTATGTAAATGGAACCACTGTTGATTTCGTAAAAACGATTCAATAAATTAATTATAGTCGATTTTCCTGCGCCTGTAGAACCCACAATAGCAATGGTTTGTCCTGCGCTAACTTCTAAGTCAATACCTTTGATTACTTCTTCATCCGGAATATAACCAAAACGAACGTCTTTAAAAAGGATGTTTCCTTCAAAAATAGGAGCTTCTACGGTTCCAGTATCCTGAATTTGGTCTTCGGTATCCAAAATATCAAACACACGATTGGCTGCAATCATTCCCAATTGCATTTCGTTGAATTTATCCGCGATTTGGCGCAAGGGATTGAACAGCATTCCGATAAACATAGTGTACGAAAACAAATCTCCAAATGTGGTAAAGTTGTCACCGTTCAATATTTTGATTCCACCATACAAAACGATAAATCCCAAAGTCAACGACGAGATAATATCAGCAATAGGGAAGAAAATGGAGTTGTATAAAATTGTTTTTATCCAAGCTTTTCTGTGTTTATCATTGATATTTTTGAATTTATCAAACTCAATATCTTCACGATTGAACAACTGAACGATTTTCATTCCTGTTACGCGTTCTTGAACGAAAGTATTCATATTCGCAATTTGGGTACGTACTTCCTCAAAAGCCACTTGCATTTTCTTTTGGAAAATACGCGTGAAAAAGACCAAAACCGGCATAGCTACAATAACAATCCAAGTGAGTTTCCAGTTCATATAGAACATAAAAATAAGTACCACAAGCATTTTCATCAAATCACTAATAATCATGAAAAGTCCTTGACTAAAAATACGAGCAATGGCTTCAATGTCCGATACACAACGGGTTACGACTTGTCCAACAGGAACCAAATCAAAGTATTTCATCCTAAAACTGAGTAAATGTGCAAACAATTTAATTCGGATGTCTTTTACAATATCTTGTCCCAACCAATTAGCCCAAAACACAAAATAGAATTGCGAGAAAACTTCTAGAAGCAATACAATTCCCATCAAGGAAACATACAAAAGTAAACCTTGTTGGTCATGGGTTTTGATGTATCCATCGACTGTTTGCTTTAACAAATACGGACGTAAAGCTGCAAAAACCGATAAGGAAATGGCAAAGGCAATGACCCCATTAAATCGTAATTGATAGGGTTTTGTATATTTTAAAATTCTTTTGAATAATCGAGTATCGAATGCTTTTGCTTTCATGTTTAGGAGCTATTTCCCGCTATTTGCTGCAATCTTTTTTGTTTTTAAAGGAAAAACAAAAAAGGATTTCCACTACTATCGGGGCTATTTTAGGTATTCATAAGTGATTTCGGTTAAGTACAAACCATGCGCTGGAACCGAAAAACCTGCTTTTTCTCTGTTTTTGCTTTTTATGATGTTTTCAAAATCAACCAAAGTGATTTTATGTAATCCCACATTGACTAATGTTCCTACAATAGAACGCACCATATTTCTCAAAAAACGATTGGCGGAAATGGTAAAAATCAAACTATCTTTTTCCTTTCTCCAAACTGCGTCAAATATAGTGCAATCAAATGTATTTACGTCGGTATTCACTTTCGAAAAGCACTGAAAGTCGGTATGATTTAACAATAATTTAGCAGCTTCATTCATTAAGGCTACATCCAAATCTTGATGGTAATACCAACTCAATCCTTCTAGAAAAGGATTTTTTAGGGTATTGATGTGGTATTCGTAAGTGCGTTTGGTAGCATCAAATCGGGAATGCGCTTCATCGCTTACGGGGATAATTTCAAATATGGCGATATCTTTTGGTAAATACGAATTGAGTTTGTGCACCAAGGTTTCTGTGTCAAGTTCTTTTTCGCTATCAAAATGAGCATACATTTGGCTGGCATGTACGCCAGTATCAGTTCGACCAGCACCCATAATATTGACAGTGGTGTTCAAAAGCACCGAAAGGGCTTTGTTCAGGGTTTCTTGTACAGAGCTGGCATTGGGTTGGTATTGCCAACCGTGATAAGCAGTTCCGTTATAGGCTAATTGTATAAAGTACCTCAAGATGTTTTGTGATTTTGGGTTGTAATCGTTTTAATGCGTTACAAAGGTAGGGTAACGATTGCTTGTTTTATTGGCTGCAAATTTACAATCTTTAGAGTGATTTTTATGTTTTTATATCATTTTTGTAATTGCCTGAAAAAATGCCGAATGTTTGATGCTAGCCCCGATGGGAGGGAATATCCTTTTTTCTACACCTTGCAGGTGGCTGAACCGGAAAGGTGTAGAAAAAAGATAGGAAGGACAGCGGGAATCCCTGTTTATTTTTAGCCTTTTGTTTGGCTCCAAAAAAAGAACTTCAAATTTTGGCTAGAATGAGAGAGAAGCGCTTATTTTTGCTGTTTTTTATTTTTAATCTTCCATAGTATGACCAGAATTCTTTTGCTCTCTGATACGCACAGCCACATTGATGAGGCAATTTTGAAACATGTAGCTTGGGCTGATGAAGTTTGGCATGCAGGAGATATTGGAGATTTGAGTGTGACCGATACGCTAAAAAAACACAAGCCTTTGCGAGCGGTGTATGGTAATATCGATGGGAATGAAGCTAGAATTGAATTTCCGTTACACAATCGGTTTGTGTGTGAGCAAGTTTCGGTTTGGATTACGCATATTGGCGGTTATCCTGGGAAATACAATCCTGCTGTTAGAGATGAAATGGCGATGAATCCGCCTATGTTATTTATTTGTGGGCACTCTCATATTTTGAAAGTTCAGTTTGATAAGAAGCATAATTTGTTGCACATGAATCCCGGTGCTGCTGGAAAAAGCGGTTTTCATCAGGTTCGTACACTGTTGCGATTTGTGATTGATGGCGATAAAATTAAAGACTTGGAAATTGTCGAAATGAAAAAATAATTACGCAACAGGAATAATAAGTTTGATGGTTGTTCCTTGATTTTTTTTGGATTTGATTACGAATTCTCCTTTCATGTTGTTGATTCGTGCTTTGATTCTGTTGATTCCGTAACCATCAGTGCTGTTTTTTTGAAGGTCATCAAACCCTTTTCCGTTGTCTTTTATTTTGATGGATAGTTGATTGTTTTCAAGAGTAGTTTCTAGTTTTGCCCAATTGGCTTTACTGTGTTTCAAAATATTGTTTAGTAATTCTGAGATAATGAAATAGATTTTCATTTCTAAAGCTTCGTCAAATCGGGTTTGAGTATCGATGGTATTCAAAAATTCAAATTTAATTTTTGAATTCGAGTTTTTTTCACACAAATCATCCAAAGCAAATAGTAAACCGAAACGTACCAATAGCGAAGGCATCAATTCATGTGATAAGTCTCGAACTTTATGGTGAGCATCTTCAAGGATGTACTTAGTTTTTATGATTTCATCGCATTGATTTTGACTCATTGAGCTAAAAACATTGAGGTGCATACCTGCAGAAGTCAACAAAGCACTAATGTTATCATGAAGAAATGCAGCAATTTTTTTACGCTCTGACTCTTGACCGTCTATGGTGGCATTGATGATGTTCTGTTGTACTTTGCTTTGTATTTCTTTTAATCGATTGTATTGTTTTAGTTTTTCGTTTTGGGAAAAAGCATAAAAAATTAAGAAAACCAATAGCGAAAGGGTAATGACTAAAATTACAATTTTTTTGTTGCGCGATTGTTGTTCTATCCAATAGGTTTCTTTTGATTTGTAGGAGTTCGATATTTTGTCTATTTCTCTTTTGTATTCGTCTAATTCGAGATTGATTCCCGCAACGTTAGCCTTTTTGAGCTTTTCCTCAGAATTAATCTCTTCTGTTAATTTATTGTATTGTTCTAGTAAGGAATAAGCTTTTTTATGTGCTCCATTTTTATTTAAAAACTTTGAATATTCAAGATAAGCATAGGATAGGTCTGATTTTTCTTCTTCTTCAATTCCGTATTTTACTGCATCCTCAAAAAAGGCAGTAGCTTTTTTACTGTCTTTTGTATAACTGAAATACATACCGTTCAGCATGTTCGTAATGCATTTTAAAGAAGTATCACCGTGTTTTGAAAAATTGTCATTTACAAACTGTAAATACGGGTAGCCTTCATTAAACTTTTGTACATCAAAGTAGGCCCATGCCATATTGATTTTCGTAAAAACCATTTTGGTAGTGTCTTTAATTTTTGAACTGTATTCTAATGCTTTTTTGTAATGGTAGATTCCCTTTTTTAAGTCTTTTTTATCAAAAAAATAGATATTGCCAAGATTGTTGTTTATAGAGTATTTAGAGACATTATTACTTGTTTTTTCTGCGAAAATGAGCCCTTTTTTATAATAAAACATGGCTTTTTCATATTCGAGTAACCCGTCAAAATTTCCACCTATGATGTTGTAGATTTGAGCTATCAATTCAACATCCCTAGCTAAAATAGCGTGACGCAAGGCGCTTCGAGATTGAATTAATGATTTTTCATACAATTCATTATTCATATTGTTTACGGCTTCTGTGGCAAGATGAATAAGTTCTTCTCTAGGGAGTTTTTGTTCTTGAGAAAAGCTTTGAGAAGGGGAGAAAAACAATAGTGAAAGCACTACACAGAACAGATGAAAATGTAGGCTTGAAATGAATTTTGGAGTTTTTTTATAAAAAAGCATGTAGGTTATACCAATTAAGACTTTATCAATTTATGTTTTAAAGCATATTTTACAATGCTAATAGTGTTCTTGGCTTTTATTTTTTTCATTATGTTTTTTCGATGTGTTTCCACAGTGTTGGTACTTATAAATAGCTTTTCACTAATTTCTTTTCCGCTGAATTCTAATGAAATTAGAATGATGATTTCTATTTCTCTTTCTGTTAAGTTAGAGTGGATTTCAATTGGAACCGCTTTAGTTTTTGGATTGTTTTTGGTTGCGGTATCAAAAATTTTATTTTGGACCGTTTTACAAAAGTATTCTTGCCCCATTACAATGACTTGTATAGCTTCAATGATGCTTTCACTTGCACATTGTTTAGTTAAATAGCCACTTGCTCCCAGCTTCATTACTTCTTTTACAATTTTAAGGTCGTCATAGCTAGATAAAATAATTACTTTACAAGGAAATCCTTTTTTAGAAAACTCTTTAAGTACTTGAATACCGTCTTTCTCAGGCATACTAATGTCTAAAACAAGTACATCTGCTTTGTTTTGAATGACTTCCTCATATATTGTGGTTCCATTGAGCGAGGTTCCAACTACTGAAAATCCTGGTATTGTACTTAAAAGGGTTTTAATTCCATCAATTAGTATTTGATGATCATCGGCTAAATGAATATTAATAGTCTGCATGTTGTGGTATTGATCTTTTCAAATGTATCATTTTTTATTAAAATGAAGCAATTTTTTTACAATAAAAAAACCCGATTTTAAATCGGGTTTTCTTCGCACAAATAAACTAAGTTTATAGGTTTATCTCAATCTGTCCACAGATTTTACAAGATCTTCATCCTTCTTGATGGCTTTATTAGCTAAGACTAATAACACGATAGCCAAGACAGGCACAAACATCCCAATACCTTTCTCAGAAACCAAAGGGGTTTCTCCAGATAAATTTAGCGAACGATATACAAACAATCCTAATAAAATTAAATTTAGTATCATATTCAATCTGCCCATTACAAATTGATTTTGTCTCTTTTTAAATGAAAAAATGCTAACTAATGACAGCGTAGTACTTAATCCAAAAAGTGCTACATAAACTGGATTTTGCATAAAATAGAAGTCTTTGGCATCAGCTGTAATCCATAAAGGAAATACATAAGGTACAACCAAAGTAACCAAAAAGGCCAAAAACAAATAGATAGTCTGAATTCTCTGTATCATTTTACTAATATTCTAACGCAAAAATATATTTTCTTTTTTATAAATACTATTGTATGATTGATTTTTATTCGTATTATTGCATTATAAATCCGTAAGCACTTCATACTGCGGTTGATTCAAGAAAAAAAATCCATTCTATTCTTCACACGATTTCCCAAAATAAATAATCTAATAGAACATTCATGTTTGATATTTCTGCATTAAAAGAATTGAAGCTTTCTGAGCTTCAAGAAATTGCTAAAACAGCAAAAACAATAAAGTTTAACGGTGTCAAAAAAGAAACTTTGATTGGTCTTATTTTAGAGCATCAAGCTGCAACAACTAAGGTTGTGGATACTGTTATTTCTAATGATATTGTTGATGCTGAAAAACCTAAAAGAGTTCGAATTGTTCCAAATAAAAAAGTAAAAGACGTAGATGATAAACCAACTCTTTTTCAAAATGAACAAACCATTGATAAAGTGGAATCGGCTAATCCTAAAACGTTAGAAACTAATAGTGCAACGCAATTAGTTGAAGCAAAAGATATTGAGAACAATGATGGTAGTAAGAAGGCTGATAAGGTAGTTAAGTTTAACAAATCAGCTTATGAAAAAAAACTTGCTCTAAAGAAAGAAAAAGGAAATGCAAAAAAAGCAGAGGTAGTTACTGAAGAAGGTGTTGTTGCAGAGACTGTTGCTGCAGAGGGAGTTTTAGAAGAGAAAATTTCGGAGGAGAAAACCAAGGATGTTAACGAACCCTTAGCTCCTGCAAAAAAAATAAACCCAAATCAGTTAAAAAAACAAAACGGGAATCCAAATCAGAATTCTAATCAGAATTCTAATCAGAATCCTAATCAAAATCAGAATGGGAATTCGAATGGGAACCCAAATTTTAAAAACAAAAAAAACAATTTCAAAGATGCCGATTTTGAATTTGACGGTATAATTGAAAGTGAAGGTGTATTAGAAATGATGCCAGACGGTTATGGCTTCCTTCGTTCATCTGATTATAATTATTTGGCTTCACCGGACGATATTTATTTATCTATTTCTCAAATCCGTTTATTTGGTTTAAAAACAGGTGATACAGTAAAAGGAGTTGTTCGACCTCCAAAAGAAGGTGAAAAATATTTCCCACTAGTTCGTGTTCTCAAAATTAATGGTCACGACCCACAGGTAGTTAGAGATAGAGTTTCATTTGAACATTTAACTCCAGTGTTTCCTTCAGAAAAGTTTAAGTTAGCCGAAAAACAAAGTACGATTTCTACTCGAATTATCGATTTGTTTTCCCCAATTGGTAAAGGTCAGCGTGGAATGATTGTTGCTCAGCCGAAAACGGGTAAAACGATGTTGTTGAAGGATATCGCGAATGCTATTGCTGCTAATCATCCTGAAGTATATTTGATTGTTCTACTTATTGATGAACGTCCAGAAGAGGTTACAGACATGCAACGCAGTGTAAGAGGTGAAGTAATTGCTTCTACCTTTGATAGAGAACCACAAGAACACGTTAAAATTGCAAATATTGTATTAGAAAAGGCCAAGAGATTGGTTGAGTGTGGTCATGATGTGGTTGTATTATTAGATTCAATTACTCGTTTAGCAAGAGCCTATAATACCGTTCAACCAGCGTCTGGTAAAGTGTTAAGTGGTGGTGTAGATGCGAATGCATTACAAAAACCAAAACGCTTTTTTGGAGCGGCAAGAAATGTTGAAAATGGAGGTTCATTAAGTATTATTGCAACGGCATTAACTGAAACCGGTTCTAAAATGGACGAAGTTATCTTTGAAGAGTTCAAAGGAACTGGAAATATGGAGTTACAATTGGATAGGAAAATTGCAAATAAACGTATTTTCCCAGCTATAGATTTGACCTCTTCAAGTACTAGACGTGATGACTTACTTTTAGACCAAAATACTTTACACAGGATGTGGATTATGAGAAAATACTTGTCCGATATGAATCCAATTGAAGCAATGGATTTTATCAATGATAGATTTAAGAAAACTCGTAATAATGAAGAGTTTTTGATTTCGATGAATGATTAAAAATACTGTATTAGCTATTTTCTTCTATATTAAAACAAAAAAAAATCCTCATAAGAGGATTTTTTTTTGTTTTAATGCATTGAGTTATTTTTTTAACTCAGTATTTTCTTTACGCTCTAATAAAGCCATATAAAATCCATCAAATCCAGATTCTGAAGCTAATATTTTGTGGTCTTTTATGAATGTGAATTCTTTTCCAATGTCTGTTCCTAAAAAACGTTTCACCTGTTCTTGGTTTTCAGAAGGAAGTATTGAGCAGGTAGCATATACTAATTTACCTCCAGGTTTTACAATTTTGGAATAACTTTCCAAAACCTCCGACTGTACTTTTCGGATATTATCGATAAACTCTGGTTGTAATTTCCATTTCGAGTCAGGGTTTCTTTTTAAAACACCTAAACCACTACAAGGAGCGTCAATAAGCACTCTATCGGCTCTTTGATGCAATTTTTTAATGACTTTTGTAGAATCAATAATGCGGTATTCAATATTAAATGCACCGTCTCTTTTGGCTCTTAGTTTTAATTGTTTGAGTTTGCTTTCGTACAAATCCATTGCAATTAATTGTCCTTTATTTTCCATTAGCGCTGCAATATGCAATGTTTTTCCACCAGCACCAGCACAAGTGTCAACCACTCTCATTCCTGGTTTTACATCAAGGAAAGAAGCCACTAATTGTGAATTTGCATCTTGAACTTCAAAAAGACCTTGTTTGAAAGCATCAGTTAAAAATACATTTGCTCGCTCTCTCAAAACTAATGCATCTGGTTGGTCTTTTAGAGTATCTGTCTCAATATTCAAATCCATTAAAATAGCTCTAAGTTTTTCTTTAGTTGTTTTTAGTGTATTTACTCTAAGTACAACTTTAGCTGGCTGATTTTGAGCAGCAATTTCTTTTGCCCAAACTGTTTCTCCTAGTTCTTTAACTCCAACTTCATCCATCCAATCCGGAATCGATTCTTTGAAGGTTCTGATTTTAGAAAGTTCGTCAAAACGTCCTTTAATTTTACGTTCTGGAGTGCCTTCTAATTGTCTCCAATCAGGAATTGGATATCCTCTCAAAACGGCCCAAACCGCAAAAATTCTCCAAAGATTATCTCTGTCAAACGGTTCTTTAACTTCTGCGATTTCAGCATATAGTCGTTTCCATCGTACAATTTCGTAGATGGTTTCGGCAACAAATTTTCTGTCGGAACTTCCCCAACGTTTGTCTTTTTTTAACGAACGGGCTACTACTTTATCGGCATATTCTCCCTCGTTGAATATGGCGTTTAAGGCATCTATAGTAGTATAAACTAAATTTCTGTGTAATCTCATTTTTAATATTTGAACTGCAAAGGTACTATTTATTGATTGATTGTTAAATTTTTAGTCAGGATTGTTGTTTTTAAATTTTTTACATAAAAAAAGCACTGTATAAAACAGTGCTTTAAATTTGTTTATCGAATGATTATTTTACTCTGGTAAGACCAAGGTTTTCTGGTGCGTGAAGTACCATTGGGAATTTTTCGATTTTAACAGAACTACTATCCAATCCAAAAGCACTTTCTTCTGATAAGCTTAGTTTTTTGATTAAGAAATAGGAGTTCATTATGATTTTTTCATGCCATAATAAATCTGAATCATTAGATAAGAATTTTTCAGAAAGAACGAATTTAAAGTCTCCAACAATATTGTTTTTGTTTAATGATTCGTACCTACTTGTAACGTCTACTTCTCCTTTTTTAACCATATCTACAATTACCTCTCGGAACATTAGATTGATTTTTGTAGGTTCTCTAAAGCCAAGATTAAAATCGATTCTATAAATGTCGTCTTTAACAATTTCAGTTACCTTGTATTCTTTTTTGTAAGGTTCGTTGAGTACATTTACATGCACAAACCAATATATATCGGCTCTTTTTGGTCTTTTTTGTAAAATTGAATAGGTTACTTTTTCTTCAATTTCGTCTACTCTTCCTGCATTAGTCATGTAAACTAAATGCGTTGCGTATTTTGGTATTGTTAAATCACGACTTAGCTCAACAAGTACTTTCTTAAAGTCTTCAATCTTAACAATTTTGGTATAGTTTTTATTGATTTTCTTAGCAAGATACCAAATGGTCATTACGGATATCAATAGAATAGCAATGAATAAAGTTACATAACCTCCTTCAGCAAACTTAGTGATGTTAGCGGCTAAAAAACTAAACTCTATTAACAAATAAATGGTAATCAATGGCATAAAGAAATACCATTTTACACGCTTCATAATTAAGTAATAATTAAGTAAAATGGTAGTCATAATCATGCATAGAATAATGGCTAAACCATAAGCATGTTCCATATTACTAGATTCTTCAAAATGTAATACAATTCCGATACAACCTGCTAGTAAAAGCCAATTTATAGATGGGATATAAAGTTGTCCTTTTAATTCAGTAGGGTACTTAATTCTAACTTTAGGCCAGAAATTCAATCGCATTGCCTCATTAATAAGAGTAAATGACCCACTAATTAAAGCTTGTGATGCAATTACTGCTGCTAATGTAGCTACAACAATACCAAAAGGCTGGAACCAGTTTGGCATAATTAAATAAAAAGGATTTCCATTGTCACCTCCTAAACTTTGTAGTGTTTGACCGCCGTGTTGGATAAGATAAGCAGCTTGTCCAAAATAGTTCAAGACCAAAGCTGTTTTAACAAAAATCCAACTGATTCTAATGTTCTTTCTTCCACAATGCCCCATATCTGAGTATAATGCCTCAGCACCAGTTGTACATAAAAATACAAATCCTAGTACAAAGAAACCATCAGGATGAATTGACAGTAAATGATAAGCATAATAAGGATTTATGGCTTTAAAAACTTCTGGATGGAAACTAATTTGAATCGCACCTAAAACGGCTAACATTAAAAACCAGATTGTCATCATTGGTGCGAAAAATTTACCAACTAATTTAGTTCCGAATTGTTGAATGGTAAATAAAATGACCAAAATTGCTATTACTATTGGTACTGTATTTATTTCAGGATTGAATGTTTTTATTCCTTCAACAGCAGATGAAACAGAGATTGGCGGTGTGATTATACCATCAGCCAAGAGTGCACTTCCACCAATTATTGCCGGGACAATCAACCATTGTATTTTGGTTTTTTTTACTAATGCATAAAGTGCAAAAATTCCTCCTTCACCGTGATTGTCAGCGCTTAGAGTAATAAGAACATATTTTAAAGTTGTCTGTAGAGTCAGTGTCCAAAAAACACACGATACACCTCCTAATACTACATCTGGGTCGATGATGTGTTCGCCAAGTATGGCTTTCATAACGTATAAAGGTGATGTCCCAATATCACCATAAATAATTCCTAAAGAAATCAATAAACCACCTAAAGTTAATTTACTATGTAGGTCTTTGTGCGATGCGCTCATGGATAATTTTTAAAAAACTGCTTCAAATTTACATTTTTTAAATAAAATAAAGGATTTAATTACAATAAATAATAAAAAAACACGACCAGATAGTCGTGTCTTTTTTGTTTTGAGATTTTAGTTAAATACTTCTATTTGTTACTCTGTTTCCTCTACTTTCATTTGATGAGTTTTCTCTTCTTGAGTTATTATTGTTGGATTCAGACCTTCTATTCTCATAAGAACTAGATGTTTTTTGTTCTGTTCTTTGAGGTTTGTTTTCTCTAGTTTTTAAAACATTAGAATTATCATATTGCTGTTCTCTTGAAGTAGCATCATTATTTCTGTTGGTTCGATTATAGTTCGTATAATTTCTTGAAGATTCTACTCTAGTTGGTGGAGTAACTCTTGAGTTATTATTGTTATAATCTATATCGCTTCGTTGGTTACTATATTGTTGAGAATTACTTCTGTTTTCAGCATATCTTCTTGAGGGTTCAACTCTTGCCTCGCTATAATTTCTGTTTGTGTTGGATTCATAACGAGTCACATTGCGATTTGAAGTGTAATCCTCTCTGTTTCCTCTTCTTCTGTCTAGTTCATAACGATTTGTAACTTCTGCATTTCTTCTTGAAAAAGAGTAGTTTGGATAATTTCTTTCATATGCATTATGACGTCTAGATGCATAAATATGTTGTGCTCTATAACTACTTCTGTAAGAAACATATCGATAGGAATTATGTACGTTTATACAATGGTTGATGTTGCTTCTGTATCTATACACCGGATATGGATTCCAAGCATAATAGTACGATGGGTAATAGTTCCAATTCCAGCTTGAATAATATGGTCGATAATTTCCTATCCAAAAGGAAGCGTAAATTGCAGGTGTTCTGTAATAAACGGGTTCGTAAATATAGTTTGGACCATACATAAACACATCTCCAACCACTTGAATACTTACATTGTTATAGCGATCTTTTTCTACATCAATGGTTGCTACATCTTGAAATAAATCTCTTCCAAGTACGGCTTGAATAACAATTACGTGTGTTCTGTTTTCAACAGATTCAATAACTCTTAAATAATCAACTTGGTTGTCATAATTAAGGTCTAAGTTTGAAAGTTGAAGTCTTGGGTCATTTAATCTTCTTTCAAAGTCTTGTAAGTTTGACGACTCACCAAAAACAGATGCTACCGCTTTTAAGTCTAAATTATCGCTAATTTCTCCGTTTTTAGCATAGATAGTTGTTCTGTCTTGTGCTGTTGAACATCCTGTTACAAGAGTTGTAACTATTGCAAATAAAAGTAATTTAGTTTTCATAGCATTTGGTTTTAAGGTTCTGTAATCAATTATTCAATTACTGTGCCAATAAATGTTTTTTTTAATTATCAATATTTAAATATAATTGTATTTTAGCCTATATAAAACGTATTGTAATGATTAAAAATATAGTAATTCTTCTGTTTTTTAGTGTGTTAAGCTTCAATTGTTGTAATGCTCAAAAAAGCAAAAATAAAAGCAGTTTTTTTCAAAAAATTGAGATTGATACTTTGTTTAAAGATGAGATTAGTATCCGTTCATTAAATATTGAAGGCAGTAAAGTATGGTTTGTAGCCAATAATAATCGATATGGTTTTTTTGATTTAAAGAAAAGAGAGAAGGTTATACATAAAGTAGAGAAGGATAATTTAAAATTTGAATTTAGAAGCAGCGCAATTACTGCCAAACATTTTTTTGCTTTAACAATTGCGAGTCCAGCTTTATTGTTTAGGGTTAATAAAGAAAACATGAGTACTGAGTTGGTTTATGAGAATTCTAATGAAAAAATATTTTTTGATAGTTTGCAATTCTGGAATTCAAAGGAAGGAATAGCTTTAGGAGACCCTATTGATAACTATTTTAGCATTATTATCACTAGAGATGGAGGGCAAACATGGCAACCATTACCAAATACTGTTTTTCATAAAAATTTTGATGATGAAGGTGCATTTGCTGCAAGTAATACCAATATCATTATTAAAGGAAATCATACTTGGATAGTTTCTGGAGGGAAAAAAGCAAGGATTTTTTACTCTCCCGATAAAGGAAAGTCTTGGACGGTAAACGATACACCAATAGTACAAGGGCAACAAATGACGGGTATTTTTACTGCTGCATTTTATAATGAATCGATTGGTTGTATAGCAGGAGGGAATTATGAATTGCCAAATCAGAATTTGGGTAATAAAGCAATCACAAGGGATGGAGGTAAAACTTGGCAATTATTAGCCGAAAATAGTGGCCCAGGCTATATTTCATGCATACAATTTGTTCCCAAAAGTAAAGGAAATGGAATAGTGACAGTTGGTGCAACTGGCATTCATTATTCAGGTGATGGGGGCACAACTTGGAAGCAAATGAGTACAGATTCTTCATTATTTACCCTGCGTTTTATAGACGCTTCAACTGCAATAGCAGCTGGGAAGAACAAAATGATTCGAATTTCACTAAAAAAATAAAACCTCATAAATTCAAAAATGAAATTATGAGGCTAAAACTAAATGAAACTATTAATTAGTTTTTGTTGCGGTATTGTTGAAGTAGCTTTCTATCAAAATCTACTTCTGATTTTCTTAGTTTTAGGATTTTTGTTGGAGGTAATATATTTCTTAAGGCAGAATTGAATTTTTTTCTAATTACATATTGCTCTTCATCTGTACTCTCAATCTGATTTAGAAAAGCCAAAGCCTCTCTGTCACTCATATTATCAAGTGAACCGTCATTAAGTTTTCTGGCATACGTTTTCATTTTTTGATGCCTTAATTCAAATTGTTTGTCATCATAGGCATTGTAAACTGGCCAAAATTTTTCAGCTTCATCTGATGTTAGATTAAGTTCACTAGTTAAAAAGGCCACTTTCATAGCTTTTATTTGGTCTCTCTTTTCTTTTAGTCTTTCATTTTGACCATAAGTTATTACAGAGAGTAATAAAAACAGGTACGGGAAAAGTTTCTTAATTGTCATGAGTTTTATATTGTTTTGTTCAAAAGTTGCTATTATTCGAGAATAAGTTGTTCTAAATTTCCTTCTTTTAGTAAATGTTCTTCAATAATTGTATTATCTGCAGGCGAAGATTCGTTCAATGTAAGCAAATCTTCATCCTCTAATTCGCTTATCAAATCATATTGCGTTATGTTAGGTTGATAGGTCAAGTAATTTTCTATACTTGTGTTGTCAAGTTCATTATTTGAGCTAATCAAGGCATTATATATTGGTATACTTAGTGCCAAAATTAAAACTGCAGCAACTGCAAAAAGTAGTTTCTTTTTCTTTTGATAAATAGAAATTACTTTAGGTTCATTTTTAGGCAATTCCTGAAGTAGTTTTGCTGAAAAATTTTCAAAATAATTTTCAGGCACACTAAAACCAGTGCTTATTTTTGGATTGTTATCTAATTTAAATTCTTTCATACTTGTTTATGACTTTAACTGTGTCTAAAGGTTTAATTTTCGGTTACAAAAGCTTCAATTTTTTTTGTTGCATGATGATATGAAGCCTTTAGTCCTCCAACCGAAGTTCCTAATATTTCTGATATTTCTTCGTATTTTAATTCCTCAAAATATTTCATTTTGAAAATTAATTGTTGCTTTTCTGGCAAACGTGCTATTGCTTTATGCAATTTTAATTGAATTTCATCACCTTCAAAATACACATCAGATTGAAGGTTTTGAATCGTTTTTTCTTGTAATTCTTGAGAAGATAGATTGTTTTTTTTTGCTTTTTGACTTAAAAAAGTCAAAGCCTCATTGGTGGCTATTCGATACATCCATGAAAAAAGTTTGCTATCTCCTTTAAAATCTTTTAAATAACGGAAAACTTTAATAAATGTATTTTGCAAAACATCATCCGTATCATCATGATTTAAAACGATGTTTCGGATATGATGATACAGTGGCTTTTGGTATTCCTTCAATAATTGCTCGAACGCTTTATTTTGCGTTTTCGGGTCTAATAATTGCTGGATAAATGCTTGTTCTTCTTGCAAGTTTTACACTTTTTTAGGGTTAGAATAGCATTCTTTAAAAAGGTTTAATCTAAATGATTTATTTTTTAAAATTCTGATGGAATTTCTTCTTCAGTAGGAGTTTCGATTATTTTTTTCCTTGGTTCTGTTGTTTTAGCAACAGGAGTGGGGATTACTTTTGGTTGTAGAGGTGCATAAATGTAGGTAACCCATTTTGAGGGCTGGCTTGACTCCTTTTTGCCAATCGAATAGACTTCAATATGTGAAAATTTAGTATCTCTAGGAATCACTTTATTATTAAAGTAAGCATTAGTTTGTTCTAGAGCTTTTGATAAATGTGAATAGTCACCTTTTAATGTTGTTTTTATTGCTGGGAAAGAGGATAATTTTCCAGGAACTATATTTTTATCTGAAGTCGAGATAATTTCGCTTTTTACAGGAATACAGAAAGTTAGTTTTGCAATTTCTTTAGTAGCGTCGTAATTGTGATAAATTATGAATGGTTTGCCGTAAACTTCAATTCCATTCTTATCGCAATATTCGTTTATTTTTGAAAAAACAATTCTACTGTTTTTGTTGATGTTGCTTACTTTACTGCTAAAGGATTGACTCAAATAAAAAGTAGCTGTTTTTCTCACTTCACCTATTACTTTTACATTGTAGGTGTTTGTTTCGTAATCTAAAACTTTATCTAGATTTTTTAAGCTTTTTTCATATACTGAACCTATATTTCGTTCAACACCACCCTTTAAGGTAGCATACATTTTTAGTTCGAAACTTAAATTCCCTTTAGTTTTCCATGTTACTTTAGTACCTCCAACAGTATCTTTGAAATACCAAAAAACTTCAGATTCAGTTCCGTTATTGTTTAATTTTTGAGTGATACTTTCGTTGTTTTTTACACTTGTTGTTTGAATATCTCCAGCGCCATCTGCACCTGACCAAGAACAAGAGCCTCCTTTTCCTGATGTAATAGCTGGGAAAATCATTTTTAAATTTTCATCATCAAGCATCCATGAATTAAAATTAGGCCAATTTTGATAGTCATTTACATAGTTAAATACTGCTGCTTTTGGCGCATTGATAATTTTACTTCGTTCTAATTGAAATTCTCCTTTTTGCGTAGCTACGAAAATAGTTGTAGCGACAAGACTTAACAATAGTAAAAGAAAAAGATATTTTAGGATTTGCATGAGATTTTGGATATATACTTTCGTAAAGTTAGAAATTTTATTCAAAAAGTAGGAGTACTTTTTAGAATTGATTCCTACTTTATAACAATAAGTTTGGTAATGTAGAAAGAATAGTGGTTTTAATGCTTAAGATAAATTTTTATAAGGAACAAAAGTCCAATAAAAAGAAGGAATCCTAATAGAATTTTATAATTTCCTTTGTAAAACATTCGGTGTAAATTGGCATCTTTTCGATAAGCAATAATCATTGCAAATATAAAGGCGATGGCGAAACAAGCGCCGAAAATTAATTGTCCTTGACTAAACATAGTGGTAAATTTTTCTACAAATTTAAGTAATTGAATAGGAATTATTGCTAATTTGCTCCTTCAATTAACTTATCTAATTATGCAAAAACAAATAGAAGCGGTAAAGGAATTTCATACAGCTTTTGCCATTGGGCATAAAGAACAACCACATGCTGATTTGGGAGAATCAAAGAATTTACTTCGATTTAATTTAATGAAAGAGGAAAATGAAGAATATCTTGAAGCAGCCAATAACAATGATATTGTTGAAATTGCTGATGCTCTTGGAGATATGATGTATATTTTATGTGGAACCATTATTGAACATGGTTTGCAAAATCATATTGAAGCTGTTTTTGACGAAATTCAGCGAAGTAATATGAGTAAATTGGGTGAAGACGGAAAACCAATCTATAGAGAAGATGGAAAAGTCATGAAAGGACCAAATTATTTCAAACCTGATTTTTCTAAAATTCTAAAAATTGTAGAAGATTCTATGTAATAAACAAAAGGCGATTTTCAAATTGAAAATCGCCTTTTGTTATTTAAGTGCAGTAGTATTAAATTTTTACTGTCCAACCAAATGGGTCAGTTTCTAATTTGTGCTGCATATTAGTAAGTTTACTTTTTAACTTTTCAGCGTATGAATTTTCAATTTTAGGTAATTCATAATATTCCTCTTTATAAGAATACCCAACAATTGGATTTACAACTGCGGCTGTACCAGCACCAAAAATTTCTTTTAGGGTTCCGTTTTTAGAAGCTTCTACTAACTCGCTAACCAAAACTGGGCGAACTTCTACATTTATCCCTTCTTTTTGCGCTAACTCAATTAAACTTTTTCTTGTGATTCCATCCAAAATTCTTTCACTTACAGGAGCAGTTAATAGCGTGTCATTTATTCTAAAAAACACATTCATTGTACCTGCTTCTTCTAATTTTGTATGTGTAGCATCATCTGTCCAGATTACTTGTTGGAATCCTTCTTTGTTTGCTAATGTTGTTGGGTAAAATTGTGCAGCATAATTTCCTGCAGCTTTAGCAGCTCCAATACCACCGTTTGCAGCTCTACTATAATGCTCAGCAATTAAAACTTTTACTTCTCCTGAATAGTAAGCTTTTGCTGGAGAAAGAATAATCATGAATTTATATTCACTTGATGGGTTAGCTACAACACCTTCACCAGTTGCAATCATAAAAGGACGAATGTACATTGTATTTCCTAATCCTTTTTTAACCCATGCTTCGTCAATTTTCAAAAGTTCGTTAAGACCATTCATAAAAACTTCTTCAGGAACTTCTGGCATTGCCATTCTTACTGCCGATGCATTAAATCTTTTATAATTTTCATCTGGTCTAAAAAGCCATAAATCGTTGTTATCATCTTTATATGCTTTCATACCTTCAAAAATGGCTTGTCCGTAATGAAAAACTTTTGCTGAAGGGTCTAGTAGAAAAGGTTGGTAAGGCTTAATGACTGGTTGTTGCCAAGCGCCATTTTTAAAATCACATTCAAATAAATGGTCCGTAAAAACGGCTCCAAAACTTAAGTTATCAAAATCTACTTCGTTTATTTTTGAAGTAGCAGCTTTTGTTATGTTAATTGTAGTTGTTTGAGAAGTACTCATGATTATGTATTAATAGTTTTTAGTTTCAATAATTAAATCAAAAAAATAGATTTTTCTCTTTTGATTTTATTTTTTTACAAAATTAAGTAAAAAAGGCTAAAAACGATGCGAAAATTGTATGATGTATTTCATTTAATTGCGATTTATGTATTTTTTAAAAATCGGAATTATTTACTGTGATTTTATATGAAATATATAATAAATACTTGCGTTTTTGTCCGTTAAAGAACCTAACTATTGCTAAATTTTGTTTTAAAGTGAAATTACAAATTCACAAATAAACATCAATTTGTTTTGAAATCGTCATTCGTGCTATCTTTACGGTGTTCAATACCAAAAGAACAACCAAAAATCTATTCAAAATCAATTCTTAAAAGTATGAAAAGAAGAATCATTCAGACTTCAGATGGCTCAACCACTATTCAAATTGAAGATTGGGACGAATGTTATCATTCTAAACACGGAGCAATTCAAGAAGCTAAACACGTTTTTATTAAAAATGGTTTGGCTTTGTTTCCGTCTCAAAATATTTCCATTCTAGAAATTGGTTTTGGTACAGGTCTTAATGCTTTTATAACTTTTTTGGAAGCCAAAAAGCTGCATCAGAAGATACAGTATGTCGGAGCAGAAGCATATCCAGTATCTGTAGCTGAACTTCAAGGAATGAATTATGTAAAAGAACTCGAGGCTTTGGAGTACGAATCCGTTTTTGAAAAAATGCATCGTGATGATTGGGAACAGTCCATTGTAATAGATGAAGATTTTTGTTTAACAAAAAGACAACAATTTTTTGAAGCTATTGATGATGTTGAACAGTATGATTTGATTTATTTTGATGCTTTTGGCTATAGAGTTCAGCCTGATTTGTGGAGTACAGCAATTTTTCAAAAAATGCATACAGCGCTCAAAAACAATGGGGTACTGGTTACTTATGCTGCTAGAGGAGTAGTAAAAAGGAGTATGATTGAGGTAGGTTTTAAAGTAGAAAAATTAGCTGGCCCTCCTGGTAAGAGAGAAATGTTTCGTGCAACCAAGCTCGTCCCTTGAAAACACTACGAAAACGTTTTTGGCTATGAAAAATCAGTATAAAAAAAGGATAAATCTTAGTTAATTATGTAAAAGCTAAAAAGAAAAAGATTAAATTTACTGCAAGATAACCCCAAAAATCTTATTTAATTATGTCGAAAATAATGTTTGATTACACTAAATCAGTGTTAGAAAGAGTAAGTTTTGACCCCATCCTTTTTTGTAAAGAATTAGAAAAAGCCATACGAACTTTATTACCGTATGAGTTGGAACAACTTAAAGAATGGTTATTTGATTTTACTTATGAAAAGCCAGAATTAAAACAATGTCTTGTTATAGTAAATAGATAAAAAAAAGGAACCAATTGGTTCCTTTTTTTATGCTTATTTTTTCTGGATTGGACTTATAATTTCTACATTCTGAAAAACAATTGCTCCTTTTATGACTCCAGCAATTGTGTTTCGTAGGGCATCTATTATCTGGATTTTTAGCTCATTTTTTGGATAAATTAAACTAATCTCTCTTGCTGGTTTTGGTTCAACAAAATGTCTCAGTTTTAGTTTGTCACTTTCTTTTAAATCCAAGGTATGAAGATAAGGGAGCAAAGTAGTTCCAAGACCTTCATCTGCCAATTTGATTAATGTTTCGAAACTACCACTTTCAATAGTAAAATGATTTACTTCGTTTGAATTGCTGTTTTTGCACAAATTCAAAATCCCATCTCTAAAGCAATGTCCGTCTTGTAGCAGCAAGATTTCGTCCAAATTCAAGTCGCTAACTTCGATTTCTTTTTTCGAAAAATGTTGATGCCCTTCTGGAATATAAGCCACGAAAGGTTCATAATACAAAGGAATTTCTTTTATTTTTTCTTCCAAAAGTGGTGTAGCTGCAATCGCTGCGTCTAAATGACCATTGTTTAGTTTAGAAATGATATCTGCCGTGTTTAACTCTTCAATAATCAAACGAATTTTTGGGTACTTTTTGATGAAATTTTTCAAAAACATCGGCAATAAAGTAGGCATTATCGTTGGAATGATTCCCAAGCGGAATTCCCCGCCAATGAATCCTTTTTGTTGTTCTACGATATCTTGAATTCGGTCGGCTTCGTTTACAATGTTTTTAGCTTGTGTAACTATTTTTTGACCAATATCGGTAAGTTGAATGGGTTTTTTGGTTCTGTCAAATATTTGAATGTTTAATTCTTCTTCTATTTTTTGAATTTGCATACTCAATGTAGGTTGAGTAACAAAGCATTTTTCAGCTGCAAGGGTGAAATTTTTATGTTCCGCAACGGCAAGAACATATTTGAGTTGAGTGATTGTCATTGATAGTAATATTTGATGTAAATATAAAAACAATCAATTTAACTGATACCGCTTTCATCTTAAAATATAGGTAATTTTGCAACATATTTAAAAATGAATTGTTATGAAACTAAATACTATTGGTTTACCAATACAAGAGACAGAAAAAATTGTAATAGAGTTGAATGTTTTGTTATCTAATTTTCAAGTGTATTACCAAAGTTTAAGAGGAATGCATTGGAATATTAGAGGAAAACGTTTTTTTGACTTGCATCTTAAATTTGAAGAATTGTACAATGATTCTCAACTGAAGATTGATTTAATTGCTGAGCGTGTTCTTACGCTTGGGGGAACACCATTGCATACTTTTGATGACTATATAAAGCACAACCAATTAGAAGTGGGTAAAGATATTTCTAATGATGAAAAAGCAATTCAACTAATTGTGGATTCTTTGGCAAGTTTGTTAACGATTGAAAGAAAAATTTTAGAAAATGCTTCGGCTATTAATGACGAAGGAACGAGTTCGATGATGAGTGATTTTATTGTAGAACAAGAAAAAACGATATGGATGATGCAGGCTTGGTTGGCGTAATCATTCTAAATTTTAGTTTAAAAAAAACAGAAGCTTTTGTACTTCTGTTTTTTTTATGTCTAATTATTAATCTTCCTCTAAATTTTCATTGAACGAAGAAGGTAATAAAGTTGGTATAAACTTAATTAAAATTGGAAGCAATAAACTTCCTCCAGGTAATAAAAATATAGTAAGCGAAGGTATCGTCTTGCAGATATCCAAAATTTGCTTTCTGATTTTTTTCTTTTCTTTTTCATCAAGGTCACGGTGGGTTGAATGGGCTAAGAGTACCATTAATTCTTTGCTCTCCAAAATTTCTTTGACCAATCTGTTTTTATTTCGGGTTACCAAAGTTACCACACTTTCGGTAGTTTGGTCGTAAAAATGCTTAACAGGATTGGAATAATTGAAATAAGGGATTTCACTTTTGTATTTTGTGATGAAATCGTTGGTGTGATGAATTGATGCCACGACAAATTCATCGGACTCGTTGAGAATAGTGCCTAAAGTATGTAAAAAATATGCCTCTTCTTTTTCTATTACGCCATCACTCCAAAGCGCCATACCCGTAATATCAATTAGGTATTTTTTTTCTAAATCAAGAGTAAAATAATCGAGTTCTAGCGATTCTAAAGATAGAGAAGCTTTTTTTGAAAATTTAGTATAACGAATCGAAGCTTCAAAAAGTTTGATTAATAAATCGTCATATTGTGTTTTGTTGCTTTTTATCTTTAATGCCAAAGCTACAATGTTGACAACGGTTTCTTCAATACGTTTTAAGTATTTTTCAGGGATTTCTCCATGTTTTAGGTATTGGCAAAACGCCAAAACATCAATAAATAAAAGCGCATTGGTGACTAAATGTGAAAAGTTTTTATTGATGATGCCATCGTTGGTTTGCACTCTTTCGTCAATAAATTTTTCCAAAGTTAAAGACCTACTGTTCTTGGGTAATATTTTTTTGAGTAGGCTAAAACCCTGTGGATTCATTTGGTTGTAGAATTCCAATGCTTTGGCTACAAATATTTCTGGTGCTTTGTCAGATTCTGATAAGCAATAAGCACCATAAAGTGTATTTAGTAAAGCAACTTTGGAGATTTCTTCTTTAAACCATCTTTTGGAATCAATTGGATTTATCGTATTGAACGAAATTATGTGACCATAAATAAATCCTGTATCCCTTGTTTTCAGATAAAAAGAAGTACTGTTTTCTAAAGAAAGTTCTTCAGAAAAAGGTTGTTCTGTGAAAAATTTGTCTATCCAACCAGGAGCAGATGGGTTAATCATTGTTATTTTTTGAAGTTGCAAAGCTATGTTTTTTTACAACGACAATGGTTAGTAAAAGTTAAACTTTAGTTTAAAATTAATAGGAGCCTCTTGATTTGCAATTTTGTTCGCAAAGAAGAATGATTTCTTTGATTCTTTTGTCTCTAGTTTCAATTCTTTTGGCTTGATTTAGCCAGTATAAATAACTTTTTCTATACGAGGGGCTAAACGATTGGTAGTTGCTCCAAGCTTTTGGATTATCGTCAAATGCTAGTTGTAAATCTTCTGGTATAATATGGTTTTCTACTTCGTCAAGGGAGTTCCAAGAGCCATTTTGCTTTGCGATTTCGATTTTTCGTAAACCACTTTCATGCATTGCATTTTCTTGAATCAGCTTTTCGATATAGGTTTTGTTTAATTTACTCCAAACACTTTTGTCTTTTCTTGGGGTAAAGAGTTGTCTGCGTTGATGTTCGTCAATTTTCTTTACGGTCGAATCAATCCATCCATAGCATATAGCAACTTGAACGGCTTCTTCCCAGCGCATGCTTTCATAATCGCTACTTACTTTATAAAATAAGAGATAAATGCCTTTTGACGAATGATGATTTTCATGAAGCCATGTTCGCCATTCGTCAGCATTTTTAAAATATAAATGTTCCTTTTCTTCCAAATGTTTTAGGTTTAAGAGATGAAGAGTGCTTCAGCCGCTTCCCAGTTTACAACATTCCAAAAAGAAGCAATATAGTCAGCTCTTCGATTTTGATTTTTTAAATAATAGGCATGTTCCCATACATCTAGTGCCAAAACCGGTTTTCCTTTAGCAACAATCGTAGGTAAATTCATTAATGGATTGTCTTGATTTGGAGTAGAAGTGATGGTTAACTTTCCGTTGCTAACAACTAACCATGCCCAACCAGAACCAAAGCGTTTTGCGGCTGCATCTGCAAATTGTTTTTTGAAAGCATCAAATGAGCCAAATGTTGCGTTTATGGCTTCCCCGAGTTTTCCTTTTGGCTCACCACCACCGTTGGGTTTCATTAAGTTCCAAAATAAACTATGGTTGTAATGACCTCCACCATTATTGCGAATAGCTTCTGGGAAAAGACTCATATTTTCGAAAATAGAAGAGAGATTTTTTGCTTTATCAACTATTCCTTTGTCCAAAGTTTCAATCGCTTTGTTAAGATTCGTAACATACGCCTGATGGTGTTTTGAATGATGGATTTCCATAGTCAGTTTGTCTATGTGAGGTTCTAAAGCATCATAAGAGTAGGGTAATTTGGGTAAGCTGTAAGTTGCTTCTTGAGCATTTAATAAGTTGTCATGAAAAAAAGATGGTACTGAAACACTCTTATTTGCTGCCAAAGTTGAATTAATAATGGAAGTACCCATGAAAATTCCTGTTGAAAGAAGAGCTGTTTTTTTGATGAAATCTCTTCTGCTGCTGTTGTTTTCCATTTTCTTTGAATTAGATGATTAAGTGGTGTTTTTGGGTTATTTGGATTTCTCTCCTACAAAATTATGATTAGGGGATTTGAAAAGGATATTGAATGTTGTAAGAGTTCCATATATCCTTGTGAGGTATTGTTGTAATTCAATTTTTTCAATTTCTTCTATTTTACTAGAATTGATTTTTTGTTCCATTACTCTTAACCGGTCTCTAACCATAATTATTTTGTGAAAGAATGTATCAATTGGGATTTCTTTAGAAGCCAAGCCCGCTTGTCCGGGTTCTAATATGATTTTGCCTCCTTTCCATTTATCTGCGATGGGAACAATTTCAGAAACATCAGACCATTTTTGCAATAAATTTTTAAGTGTGGTTTCTACTTCATAAAAACTAATTGTGTCAACCTCGTTTTCTGCAGCTTCAATTGTTTCAAACGAACTGTCTAAGGCTATTGTTTCTAATCCAGAATCAATGAATGTTACCCAATATTCTGTAGAGGTCACATTGGTTACAACTCCTTTCCCAAATTGCTCGTGGTTTATTCGAGACCCAATTCCTAGTATTTTCATTTTCCTTATGATTTGTATTAAAATTATATTAAATTTATTGTAAAAAACGAGTAAAATGTTTTCAATGGCACAGTTTTAGTAAATTTACTGAATGGCTAATTGATGCTTTTCAAGCATGACTGAATTTTGTATAGCATCTTTTATATTTTTAATCGAATTATAATAAACACTATAAATATATAATTATGAAAAAAAACAGTTTATTAATCGCGTTTTTAGTTTTGATAATGACAGCATGTAACACTACCAAAAATACAACAAATTCTCCAAACTCTTTACAAGGCGAATGGGTCTTAACATATATTAGCGGTCCACGAATTGCTTTTGATGGTTTGTATCCTGGACAAAAACCCGTTATAAATTTTGATATAGCTGGGCAAAAAGTATTTGGAAAGAATAGTTGTAACTCTTATTCAGGAAAATTAACTATCGATGGAGATAAAATTAATTTTAAAGACAGTAAAATGGCTGTTACAATGATGGCATGTCAAGGAAATGGTGACCGTATATACATGGATATGTTAGAAAAAATTGATAGTTACAGTGTTACTGAAGGAGGAAAAGTACTTACAATGCTTGGAAATGGAGTACCATTAATGCGATTTGAAAAAAAATAAATTACTTTAGATATGAGAAATACATTAAAAATTGCAATTGTACTGTTTGTGCTTGTTTTTTCAAATGGTATATCTGCGCAAGAAAAAACAAAAAAAGAACTCAAAGAGGCTCGTAAAATTGAACAGCAAAAAATAACAGAAGCCCTTGTAACTACTCAAAAGTTTGTTTTTGAGGGAAATAGAGCTTTTCCAACTGGGTATAGAAGTATTGATTTGACAACAAATCCAAACTTTGTAACTTTTGCAAAAGATTTTATAAAAAGTGATATGCCTTTTTTTGGTAGAGCTACTGGCAGTATACCTTATGGAGGTGGTGATGGAGGTTTGAAATTTGAAGGTGTACCTAGTGAATTTTCCATTCAAAAAACAAAGAAGAATTATCAGTTAAAAGCAAAGGTTAAGGATAAAAATGATACTTATACATTGAATTTGACTATTTTCTTTGATGGAGGTGCTTCATTGATAATTAATAGCAATAATAGAGCTAGTATTTCTTACTCAGGAAAAATAATGGCACCACCAGTAAATTGATGAAAAAAGAAATCGCTCCTCATTTGCCATATTGGTCTATAGTTATTCCTATTTTGACTTGCTTTCTTTATCTAGGAAAACCTGTTGAAATGAGTACTATGTTTTTAATCCTTTTGTCTTTTGGATTAATTGGAACCATCTTAGCAGCAGTGCATCATGCTGAAGTTGTTGCGCTAAGAATTGGCGAGCCACTCGGAACGCTTGTGTTGGCTATTGCAATTACCACAATAGAAGTAGCTTTAATTGTGTCTTTAATGCTTGCTGGTGGTGAAGGAACAGCTTTTTTAGCCAGAGATACAATTTTTGCAACAGAAATGATTATAATGACAGGAATTGTTGGTGGATGTTTGTTGATAGGTGGGATTAAATTTAAAGAACAAAATTACGGTTTAGACGGCATTAGTGCTGCACTTACAGTATTAACAGCAATTTCTGTTTTAACTTTAATATTGCCGAATTATACAACAAGTGTTGAAGGGCCTATTTACAATAATGAACAATTAATTTTTGTATCATTTGTTTCTTTAATCTTGTATGGTTCTTTTTTGTTGATGCAGACAGTAAAGCACAGGGATTATTTTTTGCCTTTGGATGCCTCTGACCACGAGGAAGTACATGAGGTTGCTCCAACCAATTGGGTTGGTTATATTAGTACGTTTTTATTAATTATAGCCTTGGCTTTGGTTGTTTTGGTGGCAAAAACTTTGTCGCCAAGCATTGAAAGTGGAATTGATTCTATTGGTGCTCCAAAATCTGTTGTGGGAATCATTATTGCATGTGTAGTGCTTTTGCCAGAAGCATTATCTGCAATTAAAGCAGCTATAAATAATCGCCTGCAGTCTAGTTTGAATTTGGCATTTGGTTCAGCATTGGCAAGTATCGGATTGACAATTCCCGCTGTTGCATTGGTGTCTATTTTTTTTAATTTAGACCTTACTCTTGGAATTGATGTAAAATCAACAGTGTTGTTTATTTTGTCATTATTTATTTTGTCATTGTCATTGCGCACAGGAAAAACCACTATGATTCAAGGGGTTGTTTTACTTGTTGTTTTTTCAGTATATTTATTTATCACTATTGTTCCATAGAATCAGATATTAATTTTAAGTCCAAAACAAGATTCAAAAAGCTATTTTTTTTACCATTATTCTAGGTCTATTATTGTTTTCTTGTAAAAAAGAAAATAAAGAAGCAACAACCAATCTTACTGAAATTAAAGCCGATTCGGTTGCAGGAATGCCAATTGATACTATTCATACTGGCGATAATTCGGAAACCTCATTGGATTGGGATGGAGTATATGTTGGAACAACGCCTTGTGCTAATTGTGAAGGTATAGAAACTGAATTGACTTTAGGAAAAGACAAAACGTTTGTTTTGAAGACCAAGTATATTGGAAAAGGGGCTGAAAAAATTAATACAGAAAAAGGAACTTTTTCTTGGGATGAATCAGGTTCTGTAATTGTTTTGAATGGTTTAGAACATAAGCCTAATCAATATAAAGTAGGTGAAAATCATTTGGTTCAAATGGATATGCAAGGTAAAATAGTAGAAGGAAGTTTGGCTTCCAAATATATTCTTCAAAAAAAGTAAGTCATACTTTTTTGAAATAAAGCTCAACATTTTGATTTAGGTGTTGAGCTTTATTTTTTTATACTATTTGGTTAAAGTTAAATCATAACCGTACAAATGTTCGTCGCGAATAAATCCCATTTTATGATATAAATTTTGTGCCACAAAATTATTTTTAGCTGTTCGAAGACGAATAATGGGTGAGCCAATTTCTAGCGCTAATTTTTTTGTTTCCTCGATTAATTCTCGGGCAGTTCCTTTTTTTCTAATGTTAGAGTCTACGAAAATATCGTTTAGAATTACAATTTTGCTTAGCAATAGCGAAGAAAAGGTAATATAATTTAAAGCAAATCCTATAGCTTTGTTTTGTTCATCAAAAGCCATAAATACAATTGCTTCGTTGTTTTCTAGTCGTTCTTTTAAATAGTTTTTATGCGTTTTGATGTCTGTAGGCTTTTTATAAAAAACCAAATATTGATCGAATAAAACGGTTAATGCATCAAGGTCGTTAAGAGTAGCTTTTCTTATCATAACTGTTTGTTTTTAAGTGGTTTGTTAATAAAAATACAACAATATTTTTGTTTTACAAAATACAAATGCAAAAGGGATATCTGAAAAGATATCCCTTTTGCATTTGTTGAACAGTTATTTACCTAAAATTTTAACTGATACACTTCATCTAAATCTTTGTTTGAGCTAATGTTTACCTGTAAATCGGTTACAAATCCAGAGTTTAAACCATAAACCCATCCGTGTAAAGTAAGTTCTTGTCCGTTTTTCCAAGCTGATTGAACAATAGATGTTTTGGCTAAATCAAAGACTTGTTCTTTTACATTTATTTCTACAAAAGTATTGAATCGTTTATCTTCATCTTGAATTGAGTCAAGGTATTCATTGTGTAATCGGTAAACATCTTTTATGTGTCGAATCCAGTTGTCAATGATTCCAATAGAACTATTGCCCATTGCCGCTTTGATTCCTCCGCAACCATAATGCCCGCAAACTAAAACGTGTTTGACTTTTAAAACATTAACGGCATAATCCAATACGCTTAGCATGTTCATATCGGTATGCACAACCATATTGGCAATGTTTCTGTGAACAAATACTTCTCCTGGTTTAGCGCCAATGATTTCGTTAGCAGGAACTCGACTATCAGAACATCCAATCCATAATAAGGGTGGAGTTTGTCCTTTGGCTAAATCTTGAAAGTAGTTTGGGTCTTTTGCTAACGATTGTTCAACCCATTCTTTGTTGTTGTCTAGTATTTTTTTATAAAAATCCTTCATTTTTGACTGGATAATAAAATTGATATTGATTAAAAAACTTCTTTCTTAATGATTTTGCGTTTTGTAAAATCATAATGTTCTACAGTCACGTGATTGCTATTGTCGGTGTTTTCAAGTCGATATTCGTCTTTAAAGTTCTTTAATTTCACTTTGATGTTTAAATCTTTAGACCTAATTTCTTTGAATTCAGTGATTAAGTCCAAAACATCATGGGCAATATATACGGTGTCTTTTGCATCTATAATCACTTTTGAATTTTCAGGTATTTTGGCTAGAGTTGATTTTATTGCAGCTTTATTAAGAAATGAAACCTCTTGTGCCAAGTCAATATGAATTATATCTCCATCTTCATATTCCTCTTTTCTAAAGCTGTAAGCTCTTTTTAAATTTCCTCTTAATACGAAGATAATACTGATGACGATACCCAAGGCGACACCTTTTAATAAATCAGTAAATACAACAGCTAATAAAGTAGCAATGAATGGAACGAATTGGTATTTTCCGTAATGCCAAAAATGAAGAAAAGTTGCAGGTTTAGCCAATTTATATCCTACTAGTAATAGAATAGCTGCGAGCGTAGCTAGTGGAATTTTGTTTAGAATTGATGGAATGGCTAATACACTTATTAATAGTAAAACACCGTGTATAATGGCGGCCATTTTTGATTTGGCTCCAGCATTATTGTTGGCTGAAGTTCTAACCACTACGGATGTCATTGGCAAACCTCCTAAAAGTGAACTTATCATGTTTCCAATTCCTTGGGCTTTGAGTTCTACATTAGGATTGGTGTATCTTTTTTGAAAATCCATTCTGTCGGCAGCTTCTATACATAATAACGTTTCTATAGAAGCAACAATAGCTATGGTTAAAGCAACAATCCATACCTTTTGATTGGTTATGCTTGAAAAATTAGGAGTGATAATGATGTTTTTGAATTCTTCAAAGGATGTTGGAATGGGTAAAGAAACCAAATGTTCTTTTTGAATAGCCAAAGTGCTTCCGCTTACTGTGAATATTTCATTTAAAATTACGCCTACAACTACAGCGACTAGAGCGCCTGGAATTAGCTTTAGTTTTTTTAGAGCAGGAAGTTTGTCCCAAGTAATTAATATTGCAAGTGAGATAAGGGTAATGACGATTGAACCTAATTGGATATAGTCAAAGAAACCTAAAAGCGAAGAAAAAGTATTGCTTCCGTCGGTTTGAAAAAAAGCCTCATCGCCCTCAAAGTCGGTGTCGTAACCAACTGCATGGGGTAATTGTTTTAAGATAATTATGATTCCTATACCTGCTAGCATACCTTCAATTACATTATTTGGAAAGTAATTTGAAATGCTACCAGCTTTTACAAAGCCTAATAAGAGTTGAATTGCGCCTGCTAAAAAAGCGGCTAATAAAAAGACATCAAAAGCTTTAAAATCTGTTACAGCTGTTAATATGATGGCGGTAAGTCCTGCTGCAGGTCCTGATACACTTATGTGAGATTGACTTAGGTAGCCAACTACGATTCCACCAACGACTCCCGAAATGATGCCGGAAAACAATGGAGCTCCAGAAGCCATTGCTATGCCTAGGCATAATGGTAAGGCGACTAGAAAAACCACTAAGCCAGCGGCAAAGTCTGAGTTAAGATTAGCGAATAAATTTATTTTTTTTGACATTTTATATTGAAATAGGTAATTAATTTTTTTAAAAGTTTTTAGTAAGGTCTAAAAACGGTCGAATTGTATTAATTAAATTTTTCGAGGAGGCGGGGTGTTGATTTTTTGAATAGGGTTGTTAGAAAACAAAAAAACATCCATACGGCTTGTTTTGGAAGATGTGACCGCTGGTTTCTTGGAGATTTCAAGTTTTATTATCTGTTCAAAAGAAGCTATTTTTTTTTCTTCATTAGTGTCATCTTCTTCTATTGCTTCTTTTGCAAAACTAACAGTTGCTTTCTTTTCAATAATCGAAACTATTGAGGGCTTGAATATAAACAAGATGAAAAACACTAATAATAGGGTAGCAAATGGTTTCATGTTTTGCATAATTGAGTGGTAAAAATACATAATTAAATAAAGGAGCGTACAGTTAAGTTAAAAATATAGTAAGTGATGATGGATTTATAGTATAGATTATAGTTTTTAGACTTTATATTTTATTTTGTGGTTTACTCTTTTTGATGCTTTTCTAAAATTGATTAAAAAATTAATTTTTACAAGCACCCCATATTTTTTAGGGGGTATTATTTTGTAAGTATAAATTTTTTTAAAACAAAACCCTTTATTTTATTGGTTTTGTATAACAAAAAGTTAAATTTTGATTCAAACACCCATTATCGATTTTTTAAAAAAAAGCACTTAAAATAGCATATTGATATTATTTTTTATCGAAATTTTTGATTTGATAATTCTTCATTGAAAATGTTAAAAACATCCTTTTTTTTTGGACTACTTAGAAAAAAAGGTAATAAATTCGTCAAAGAAAAAGGAAAAAATACTTACAAAAGATTCTTTCTAAATTTCGATTTTAGCTAAAATCATTATTGAGTACAAAAGAAAAACAATAACCAAATAATTGAAATTTAACCAAAATTAATGCACATGAAAAAAGCCACCTTAATTTTAGCTTTAATGCTTACGTCGAATTTTATTTTAGCACAAGAGGAAGGAACAAAAACACCTCCAGCAACTACTTTTGCAGGTTCTGCAGATGCATATTACAAATACGATTTTGCAAATGACTTTTCAAATAACAAAACAAGTTTTACCAATTCAAGTAATTCATTCGAACTTGGAATGGCTTCTATTGAGGCATCTCATAAGTTTGGAAAAGCCTCTGTATTTGTTGACTTAGGATTTGGTAAAAGAGCTGCTGATTTTTCTTATAATGATACATCACCAAATGATAATGCCACTTTCTTAATCAAACAATTGAATTTTACTTATGAATTCTCAGATAAGTTTAAAATAATTGCAGGTAGTTTTGCTACTCACGTTGGTTATGAATTAGTAGACGCTGTTGATAATAAAAACTACAGTATGTCGTATGCGTTTACCAATGGACCTTTCTTTAATACGGGGGTTAAAGCTCAGTATACTGCTGGAAAATTTGGTATAATGGCAGGGATTACGAACCCAACTGACTTTAAAACCGCATTGGATAGTGGAACAGACCAAAAAACTTACATTGCGCAACTTTCTTATACTGGAGAGACAGGAGCTGTTTACTTAAACTTTACCTCAGGTAGTAATAACCCTGCTTCAGATACTAATGCTACTCAATACGATATTGTGGCTACTAAGAAATTAGGAGATAAAATTGGAATTGGTTTCAATGGAACTTATGCATCATTGAAAAATGATAGTAATGGTTCTTTGGATGCTAATTGGTTTGCCTTAGTTGGTTATGCTAATTATTCTTTCTCAGACAAAGTGAGTTTGGCTTATAGAATTGAATATTTTGATGATAAAGATGCTGCAAAATATGGTTTAGTTGATAATAATGTTTTTGCAAACACTTTGTCTTTAAACTTTAAAGAAGGAAATTTCACTTTCATACCTGAGATTAGATTAGATTCTTCATCAAAAGATTTTTTTACTAAATCAAACGGAAGTGCTACAGGAAGTTCAGGTAATATATTATTTGCAACAACCTATTCATTCTAATTATAATCTATTTTTTTTTCTGTCATGACACTTTTTGTAAAGTGTTGTGGCAGTTTTTTTTTAATACTGCTTGGTTTCAATATGAAATCAAGCAGTATTTTTTTGATTAATTAGTAAAGTACTTTTTTCTAAACCAAAAAGCTAAATTAACCAATGCGATTAATGCTGGAACTTCTACTAATGGTCCAATTACACCTGCAAAGGCTTGCCCGCTATTGATTCCAAAAACTCCGATGCTAACAGCAATGGCTAGTTCAAAATTATTTCCTGTAGCAGTAAAAGCAATGGCAGTAGCTTTAGAATAATCTGCGCCAAAATACCTGCCAGCAAAAAAACTAAGAACAAACATCAGGCTGAAATAAATTACTAATGGAATAGCAATTCGGATTACATCTAGTGGTATCTGAACAATTAATTCACCTTTAAGGCTAAACATTACAACAATTGTAAATAATAGTGCAATTAGCGTAACAGGAGAAATCATTGGTATGTATTTTTTGTCAAACCACTCTTGTCCTTTTATAGAAATTAAAAGATATCTACTTATGATTCCTAATGCAAATGGAATTCCTAGGTAGATACCAACACTTTCTGCAATTTGACCAATACTTATAGAAACATCAAAGCCTGTGTAGCCAAAATAAGGAGGAAGTACTGAAATGAATAGATAGGCATATACGCTGTACAATAAGACCTGAAAGATGCTGTTTAAGGCAATCAATCCAGCAGCATATTCTCGGTTTCCGTCTGCCAAATCGTTCCAAACCACGACCATTGCAATACACCTTGCTAAACCAATTAATATAACACCAATCATATATTCAGGATAACCATTTAAGAAAATCAATGCCAAGAAAAACATCAAGATTGGTCCGATAATCCAGTTTAAGAACAATGAGGTTCCTAATACTTTAGTGTTTTGAAAAACCTCGTTTATTTTGCTATAGTTTACTTTGGCTAGAGGAGGATACATCATAATTATTAGTCCAATGGCTAATGGAATATTTGTGGTTCCACTCGAAAAGGAATTGATAAAAGTGCTACTCGAAGGGATAAAATACCCAATACTTACACCTAAAGCCATAGCTAAGAAAATCCACAGCGTTAAATTTTTATCTAAAAAACCAAGTTTTTTTCTAGTAACAACAGGTGTGCAATTATTTGCTGACATAAATTATAAGGATTTAATTTGACTAAAAACATACAAGAATTCGGTAGCAATTTGCGTGCTTCTTTCCAGATATTTTTCTGTTTGAAGCGGGGTGTTGTCAAAAGCTTTTGGGTCATCAAAAGTGATTGGAATTCTTTTTTCGGCTCCTGCAATAAATGGACATCCGCCATCAGCTTGTGAACAGGTTAAAATTGCGGCAAAGTCGCTTTGAGGATTAAAGTCATCCTCGTATCTTTTTGAAAATCCAATTATAGGATGGTCATTAGTATTGTATTTTATAGCGTAAATAGGATTGTCTCCTTCACTGATGATTTTTACTTCAAATCCTGTGTTTACTAGTGTTTTGGCTACTTTTGGGAATAAGGCAGTTGCTTCTGTTCCGCCAGAATAACAAAATACATTTTTTATATTGTAAAATGAAGCTGCCGTTTGAGCCCAAACTTGAGACAAATGGCTTCTTCTAGAATTGTGGGTACAAATGAAGTTGAGACGAATAGTCAGTTCGCTATTAACTTTTGATTGGATGAACTGAATTAGCGGTGCTAAAACCTGTTTTCTTTCCTCGGAAATGGTTTCAAAACTGACTTGGTCTATAGTTGATTTAATTTTTGGAAACATACAATAGAATTTAAAATTTGAGATGTATTAGCAACAACTGCCTCCTGGAATACAAGAGTTTTTTGAAGTAGTAAGTTCTTGTAGAGAAATATGTTGTTTTTCGGCTGGAATGCCACAATTATCTTGTGCTAAACAATTGGTTTGTTTGCTAAGTAATAAAAAATGCTTACCATTGAATCCTAAATCATACTTCCCGATAGTTTCGTTTTGGTATTCCACTTCGATTTCTAAATCTTCGATTCCAAGTACTTTTTCGGAGAGATGGATGATGTTTAGTAGTTTGCTTGGTTTTAGACGGTGATTGGTATCATTAGCATTCCATAATTGAAAATTTGCTACCTTTCCCTCACGGACAGTTCCGCCGCAATCGATAAATTTTTTAGTAATAATGCCAACCTCGGTTACATGAAAATGAATGGGTACCATTTGTCCGTTGGGTAAACTAAAGTTAACATCCTCTAGTTTTTCTAAAATCGTTTTTACTTCTGAAAGTTTCATAATTATTTTTTTTAATGATTAGCAACAAGATTCGTTGGAGGGACCAGCGGTTGATTTACAGGTTAAGGTTTCAAAAAAAGTCTTGATTTTTTCAAACCCTTCCTTGTTAATGCAATAGCAAATGGCATTCCCTTCAATGTTTCCTTTTATGAGTCCAGCATTTTTTAGTTCTTTTAAATGCTGAGAAACTGTAGGCTGCGCTAGTGGAAGTTCATTGACGATGTCTCCACAAATACAAGACTTAGATTCTAATAGGAATTCTAAAATAGCAATTCGAGCTGGATGCCCCATAGCTTTGGCCAAAAGAGCAATTTGATTTTGATGCTCTGTAAAATGTTCTGTCTTTGATGCGCCCATTGTTATATTTTAATATCGCAATATTACGATAATAAAATCAATTTAATTTCATTTTCAAAATAAAAATTTTCAAGGCATTTTGTCTTAGATGAATTTAATAATTAGACAGTGGTATTTCTTTTTTTTCTATTTTTATTAAAAATTAAAACTAAAAACATGAAAAAAACTGTCTATACTTTAAAATTTGTTTTGCTTTTAATAGCTGTTTGTGTTCAATGGAATCAAGGGATGCATGCTCAAAAGAAAACAGCGGTGGTTTTAAACGATGCAATAGATATTACTACTTTGCAAGAAGGTTATAGAAAAAAAACATACTCGATTGAAGATATTACTCAAGCTTATTTAGACCGAATTCAGGCTGTAGATAAAAATGGTTCTCAATTGAATTCCGTTTTAACCATTAATACAGATGCTATTGCAATTGCCAAAGCTTTAGATAAAGAATTGAAAGCTGGAAAATGGAGAGGGCCTTTGCATGGTGTTCCAGTTTTGCTAAAAGATAATATTGATACCAAAGATAAAATGCCTACTACAGCTGGTTCTAGAGCTTTGGCTAATTCATTTCCTTTACAGGATAGTTTTGTGGCACAAAAATTAAGAGAAGCCGGTGCGGTAATCATTGGTAAAACGAATTTAAGTGAATGGGCCAATTTTCGTGGAGCGCCATCTACTAGTGGATGGAGTGGTTTAGGCGGTCAGACCAAAAATGCCTATGATGTCACTCGAAATCCTTGTGGCTCTAGTTCGGGTTCGGCGGTTGCAGTTGCGGCCAATTTGGCTTTGTTTGCCATAGGAACAGAAACCAACGGTTCGATTGTTTGTCCTGCACATGCCAATGGAATTGTTGGGCTTAAACCTACAGTAGGTTTGATTAGTAGGGGAGGTATTATTCCAATTTCTTTTACTCAAGATACGGCTGGTCCTATGACGAGAACAGTCAAAGACGCTGCGATTGTTTTGGGTTGGCTCACAGGTGTTGATACTAGAGATAGTAAAACTGTTGCAAGTGCAACTATGGCTGTCAAAGATTACGCTAGTGCTTTAGATGCTAATAGTTTGAAGGGTAAGCGCATTGGTGTCTATGTTGGCGTTAACGGTAAAAACAAAGAAGTTTATGTGCTGTACCAAAAAGCCATTGAAGACATGAAAGCTCAAGGGGCTACTTTGGTCGAAATTCCTGAAATTACTCCTGAAGAAATTGATATGCAGTCTTTTACTGTGATGTTGTATGAATACAAACAAGGTCTGAATGATTATTTTAAATCATTAGGACCAAATGCAGCCATAAAAAGTGTAGCTGATTTGATTGAGTTTAATAAAAAAGATGCCGTGGAATTAAAACACTTTAACCAATTGTATCTTGAAATGGCACAATCAAAAAACGATTTAAGTACTGAAGAATACAAAAAAGCTTTGGAAGCAATGCGAATAAATAGTCAAGAAAAAGGAATTGATAAAGTAATGAATGATTTTAAATTGGACGCGATTATTGCTCCTACTGGGACTCCAGCTTGGGTAACGGATTTGAAAAATGGCGATAAATTTACATTTGGTACTTCAGGACCTGCGGCACATTCGGGTTATCCAAGTATTACAGTGCCTATGGGTTATGTAGAGGGTTTGCCTGTGGGAATTTCTTTTGTAGGCAAAGCATGGAGCGAAGCCGCTTTGTTGAATTTGGCTTATGCTTATGAACAAAACACAAAACACCGACATGCTCCGAATTTAGCAGCTAATTAATCCAATGTCATTAAAAAAAATGGCAGTTCAATACGTTGAACTGCCATTTTTTTTATGCTGAATTAGAAATTATTTTCCATTCAATGACCAGTCATAAGCACGAGTCATTACTTTATAGGTAGTTTCTATTCTTTTTTCTAAAAAGATATTAATGAAGTCAATTTCGTTAAAATAACCTGTTACAAAATCACCTTTGTATGTTTCGAACATTTTAGGTAATTCAATAGAATTGGTGTTCTTAAAAATTCTGTAAAAATCTTTGTCGTTAATGTACAACTTAGCACGTTGTTTTATTTGGTCGTTCACTTGTTCTGGTGTATAAGCAGCATTCAAAAGTGGAGCATCGCCATTGGTACCTTTACACAATACAAAATGCACTCCAGCATCAGCAATGATTTCTCTCAAAATCGTATTTTCAATGTCATTAAGAGTCAATTCTTGTTTGGCTACAATAAACGTTCTTTCATTAAAAAAACCAGGGATGGTATTTACAGAAACAATAGGAAGTTTTTCAACCACTGCTTTAATTACTAATAAGTTGTAAGCATTTATCCAGAAAGCTTTAGCTTCTTCTTTGGTTTTAAATTCTGTTTTTAACTTTGAAATATTGTCCAAAATATAAATTAATTCTCCGGGACTTTTCTTTAGTTGAGCGTAATTTACTTTTCCTTCTGCTGAAACATTTTTCTTCAAAAACTCATTAGTTTGTTCGAAGAAATCATTTAAAGTTTGTGCTTGTGAATAAGAGGTAATGATTAAAAATGAGACAAGTAGTAAAATTTTCTTCATATAAATTTGGATTTTCTTGGTTTTGGTTTGGTATAAAACAATTACGAATAATTGAGCAAATAAACTAATTTTTTTTGAACAAATTATTATTAATTTGATATAATATTTTGCACTCCAATCAAAAGGATTTTTTGGCTATTGCGTATCTGTTTTTAAATTTATTTTTTTGTTGAAGTATTGTTTTTAAAATTCTAAAAATGACTCACAATTATGATAGTTTTGCTTCGTTTTGACATCAGATAGTGAATTGATTTTTTTTATTTTTTCTTTTTTTGGTGCGATGTAAACGAAATCGATTTCATTTATTTTGTATGCATGCATAATATATCGTTTTCTTTTTCTATTTTTGATTCCAATAAAATCTATAGTATGGAAAAACAGTCTTTACAATCACTTTTGCAAATCACTCATCCAGTGATTATGGCTCCTATGTTTTTAGTTTCTAATACTAAAATGGTAATAGAAGGAATGAAGAGTGGAATTGCAGCTTGCATTCCAGCATTGAATTATCGTACGCTCGAGGAGTTGCGAACTTCTATCATTGAGTTAAAACAAGCCAAAGTTTCCGGAGGTAGTTTTGGATACAATTTAATTGTAAATAAGTCTAATGTAAAGTACAAAGAACAACTACGTGTTTTGTGTGAAGAAGGTGTAGATTTTATCATAACTTCCTTGGGTTCACCTGAGGAAACAATTGCTGAAGCTCACAAAGTTGGTATCAAGGTTTTTTGTGATGTTACGGATTTGGCTTTTGCAAAAAAAGTAGAAAGTTTGGGTGCCGATGCCATTATTGCTGTAAACAATCAAGCGGGCGGTCACCGTGGAAATATAGACCCAGAAACCTTAATAAAATTATTGAATGAACAAACAAGCTTACCTGTAATTTCTGCTGGTGGAGTAGGAAGCAAAGCCGATTTGGATAAAATGCTTGGCTATGGTGCAGTTGGTGTTTCGGTTGGAAGTCCGTTTATCGCTTCGGATGAAGCTGGGGTTTCTAAGGAATACAAACAAGCCTGCGTTGACTATGGTGCCAAAGATATCATTATGACAGAACGCATTTCAGGTACTCCGTGCACAGTAATCAATACCCCTTATGTGCAAAAAGTAGGTACAAAACAAACTTGGCTGGAAACACTTTTGAATAAAAATAAGAGTTTGAAAAAATGGGTAAAAATGATTCGTTTCTATATTGGAATGAAAGCTACTGAAAAAGCAGCGACTCAAGTAACTTACAAAACCGTTTGGGTTGCTGGGCCTAGTATAGAAGATACTACCGCTATTTTACCAGTTCAGCAGATTGTTCAAAAATTGGTTGGTTAGTATGTACGAAAAGATTTATTTGGTTTTAAACCGATTTGTTGAGAAGTCAACCTTGTTTAAGGTATTGTTCAATTGGTCACCAATGTACCGAAGAAGTTGTGGAAAAATTATTTTTGTTTCAAAAGATTTGCATACCGTTCGCATCAAGATTCCTTTGAGTTATAAAAACAAAAATTATGTAGGTTCCATTTTTGGCGGAAGCTTGTTCGCTGCAACCGACCCAATATATATGATTCAGCTTATGCAGATTTTAGGAAAAGACTATGTGGTTTGGGATAAAGCCTCTGTTATTCGATTCCGTAAACCTGCTTTCAGTGTAGCTTATGCTGACTTTCATTTCACCAGTGATGAAATTGCCGAAATTCAACAAAAAGTTGCTGAAGAGAATGAGGTAAATTACGTCAAACAATTGTTGATTACGAATGCCAATCAAGAGGTGTTTACAGAGTTGGAGAAAACCATTTACATCAGTAGCAAAGCCCATTACAAACAAAAACTACAAAAGAAGAAATCCACAAAAGAATCTTCTTAATAGTACAACCTAAAATCCAAAAGCTGACACAAAGCGTATTGTTTTTCGAACAATCTTTCGACTACGTCCGTAATGTCGTCTTCCTTTTGGCACAAATCAAAAAAAGTTTTGTCGAGTAAATGACTACTTGTTTGAGTCGAGGCTAATCCATAACCCGAAACAGCTCTGGCTCCCGTAATATCCAAAAAGTATTGGGCTTCTTCTTCATCTAAGTCCAATACTTTTGCATTGGCAAAGTGAATGATTTTGCCCTTCATTTTGCCTTCAAATAGTTCTGCAATTTCTTCCAAACTATAAAAGTAATCGTTCAAGCAAATAGAATTGGCTTCTCCTGGCATCACCAAATAAATGATTTCATACGCTTGAAAATTATTGTCGTCATAAAGCAAGGTACTCAAGCTTTCTTCAAGACCTTCAATCGTGTCACAGGTCTTGTAAATACTGGTTAAACCTTGCTCAAAAGCCATTTTTTCAAGGTTTTTAATTACGGCTGTTTCTTGTTCAATTGCTGTGTCAGGAACTCCTTCTAGGCAGAAAATAAACTTTTCTTGGTGCATAACATGGTATATAAATGTCATACAAAAATATTCTTTCTTTTTTGGATTCAGATTTTTGTGGGCAAATATTCTTGTTTCAAAAGGGTGCTTTTTTATCAAAAAAAAATCCGTCACGGTAAGTAACGGATTGGTTTAAAGGGTTCAAGCAAGTTTATAAAACATTCAATTCTTGCATACATTTTTTCATACTTTGGTAGGTTCTTTCGATATCGTTGTCAAGTCCAATAGAAAAACGAATCAATCCATCGGTTAGTCCCATTTCGGCTTGCTCTTCTAATGGGATTTCGCTTGATGTTGAGGTGCCTGGCGCACTAAATAAAGTTTTATAAAAACCTAAACTCACAGCCAAATAGCCAAGATTACGTTCTTGCATCAACTCCATCAAAGCATTAGCAGTCGCTAAATTTCCAACATCAATAGTCATCATTCCACCAAAACCATATTCAGGATTAATCATATTTTTGTACAGTTGATGACTCGGGTGACTGGCTAAACCAGGGTAAACCGTTTTTAAACCCTCTTTTTCAAATCGTTCAGCCAAATATTGTGCGTTGTAGCTGTGTTGCTTCATTCTGATATGAAGTGTACGCAGGTTTTTCATCACGCTAGCGGAGCGAAGACTGTCCATTGTAGGTCCCAAAAGCATACTTGCGCCTGTGTTTACATTTTTCAAACTATTGATAAATTCGCGACTAGCACAAGTTACACCACCAACCGTATCGCTACTTCCATTGATGTATTTAGTCAAACTATGAATCACAATATCTGCTCCCAAACGGGCAGGAGAAACTGAAAGTGGCGAAAAAGTATTGTCCACCACCAAAGTCAAATTGTGTTTTTTGGCGATTGCAGACAATCCCGCAATATCGGCTACTTCTAGCAACGGGTTACTTACCGTTTCGCAATACAATACTTTGGTTTTTGTTGTAATCGCTGCTTCAACTACCTCCAGTTTTGTGATGTCTACAAAGGTCGTTTCAATGCCTAAGCGTGGCGTAAAGTTTTTAAGAAAAGCATACGTTCCGCCATAAATCGTGCGGCTGGATACAATATGGTCGCCCGCGCCACACAATTGCAAAAGAGTAGGCGTAATCGCTCCCATTCCCGAAGCTGAAACGTTGGCCGCTTCCGTACCTTCCATTGCAGCTAGTGCTTGGTCCAAATACAAGTTACTAGGCGAGGAGTGACGCGAATACAAATAACAACCTTCCATATTGCCTTCAAAGGTGTCAAACATCGTTTTGGCAGATAAAAAAGTGTAGGTAGAAGAGTCCGATATTGAAGGGTTTACGCCTCCAAATTCCCCAAAATACTGTAAATCCTGAATATTATCGGCTGGATTAAAATCGTTATTTTTCATAGTCTATATTTTGATTAGTTATTATTTTCATTAGGAGCTCATCCCGCTATCCGCTATATCTTTGCCTTTTTAAAGGAAAAAGGCAAAGGATGCCGCTACTATCGGGGCTAGGCTTTTTGTTAAGAACCACGCCAAAATAAAGAATAGGTAGATTATTAATCAATAGTGAGTGGTAATTATAGTTTTTTAATCTAGATTATAATCTATATAAAGATTATATCTCTATTTTTGTGTTTCAAATCCTGTGTTAATAGATTTTTTTTCATATCAAAAACAACCCCAAAAAACCTAAAATCTAAATCAAAAATTCCAAATTCCAAATTCCAAAACCTTAAACTTTTAAACCCAAAACTTTTAAACTTTAAACCTTTAAACCCTTAAAAAATGCTATGACCTTAGACACAATCGATAAAAAACTTTTGGTTTTACTCCAAACCGATAGTAAAAAAACAACCAAAGAGTTGTCATTAAAACTTAATCTTTCGGTAACGGCGGTTTATGAGCGCATCAAGAAATTAGAGAGGGAAGGCATCATTAGTAAGTATGTTGCCCTAGTAGATAAATCCAAAATAGAAAAAGGCTTTGTTGTTTTTTGTCATTTGAAATTGGTACAACACACCAAGGAATTCCTCACCCGATTCGAAAACGAAGTGGTGCAATTGCAAGAGGTCTTAGAATGCCACCACGTGAGTGGCGATTATGATTACATCCTCAAAGTTTTAGTAAAAGATATGGAAGCTTATCGCGAGTTTTTGGTGACCAAACTCACCACGCTTCAACACATTGGTAGTACTCAAAGTACCTTTATGATTAGCGAAGTAAAGAACACCACGGTTATTGGTTTTTGATGCACTATTGTATTTGAAAAAAAATTATATTTGAGGGTAAAATTAATGCAATGAAAACTAAAGAGCTGCGATATAAACTCATCGAAGATTTTGGTAAAATTATTCAAGATGACACTAAATTAGAGGTTTTAGACCTTTTCTTTGAAGCCCTTTCTAATGAGGAGTCGGATTCAATCGTACCAGATGCCCATTATAATTTGATTGCAGAAGAAAGAGAAAAGTATGTTTTAGGTTCAATTTCTTCTGACTCTTGGGAGGATGTTGAAAAAAGATTGAAACTAAAATATGGTTTTTAAAGTTCTCCTTCTTCCTCTGGCTGAAAAAGAAATTAATGAGTCTATTGATTTTTATGAGAGTAAACGTAAAGGATTAGGAAAGGAATTTCTAATTCATTTGACAAGCTACATCAAAATATTAAAAGTATATCCTCATATCTGTGCCATAAAGAAGCTACCGCACTATAGAGAATTACCATTAAAAAAGTTTCCATTTGTAATTATATTTGAAATAAGTCAAAATGAAGTTATTGTTCATTCTGTATTTCATACCTCAAGAAATTCACACAAAAAACCTTAAAAATTAACGTTTAAACAAAACTTTATTCCTTAATTTTGACGCACAAAAAAATAAATCAACACACTATGAGTTCATTTGACGTAGTCATTATAGGTTCTGGTCCTGGAGGATATGTGTCAGCAATTCGTTGCGCACAATTAGGTTTCAAAACCGCAATTATCGAGAAATACTCCACACTTGGAGGAACCTGTTTAAATGTTGGATGTATTCCATCTAAAGCGCTTTTAGCTTCTTCACATCATTATGATGAAATTAAACATTTTGCCGATCACGGAATTGAACTTTCTGGTGAGGTTAAAGTGAATTTAGAGAAAATGATTGCTCGCAAACAAGCAGTTGTCGATCAAACTTCTGGAGGTGTTCAGTTTTTGATGGATAAAAATAAAATCACAGTTTTTAACGGTTTGGGTTCTTTTGTAGACGCGACTCACGTTGCGGTTGCCAAAGCTGACGGAACTTCTGAAACTATTGAAGCCAAAAATATCATCATCGCAACAGGTTCTAAACCTTCTTCTTTGCCTTTTATCTCAATCGATAAAGAAAGAATTATTACTTCAACCGAAGCTTTAAAATTAAAAGAAGTTCCTAAGCACCTTGTAATTATTGGTGGAGGTGTAATTGGAATTGAATTAGGGCAAGTGTATTTACGTCTAGGTGCGCAAGTATCTGTTGTGGAATTTATGGACAGAATCATTCCAGGAATGGATGCTTCATTGTCTAAAGAATTGACAAAAGTCCTTAAAAAACAAGGAATGAAGTTCTATACTTCTCACAAAGTACAATCGGTAGAAAGAGCTGGTGATGTAGTAACCGTGAAAGCTGAAAATGCTAAAGGGGAAATCATTACTTTAGAAGGAGATTACTCTTTAGTTTCTGTAGGTCGTCGTCCTTATACTGAAGGATTGAATGCAGATAAAGCGGGTGTTAAAATCTCTGACAGAGGACAAATCGAAGTGAATGACCATTTGCAAACATCTACTCCAAACATCTACGCTATTGGTGATGTGGTGCGTGGCGCGATGTTGGCTCACAAAGCTGAGGAAGAAGGTACAATGGTAGCGGAAATCTTAGCAGGTCAAAAACCACATATCGATTATAATTTAATTCCTGGTGTTGTCTACACTTGGCCAGAAGTTGCTGCTGTTGGACAAACAGAAGAACAATTAAAAGCGGCAGGAGTAGCCTACAAAGTGGGTAATTTCCCTTTCAAAGCTTTGGGTCGTGCACGTGCTAGTGCAGATTTAGATGGTTTTGTAAAAATCCTTGCTGATGCGAAAACGGATGAAGTTCTTGGTGTTCATATGATTGGAGCTAGAACAGCCGATTTGATTGCAGAAGCAGTTACTGCTATGGAATTTAAAGCTTCAGCCGAAGATATCTCTAGAATGTCACACGCGCATCCTACTTTTGCGGAAGCGATAAAAGAAGCGGCATTAGCTGCTACAGATAATAGAGCGTTACACGTATAAGAATATAATTTCCAAAAATAAGAAACCCGTCTCGTGATAATGAGACGGGTTTTGTTTTTTAAATCAAGGAGTAAATACACTTTTGTAATTGTCCCAATAGCGATAAATTAAGAATAAATTCCCCAAGAATAAAGCGCCAGCAATCGGGATGCCCTCGGGAGCCAAAAAGATATTGATGAACAAGATGTTTATCGTGATAGGAAGAATCAAAATATTGGCTAACGTCACAAAACGATTACTTACAAAAGCTAATCCGCAAAGGAGTTCTATTCCCTTGGCTAGAGGCATAAGATAGGTTGCAGCTACCAATCCTACATTGAAGGCTTTAAAATTTCCTGTTGTTTCAGGCTCTGGCATTAAGTGAAAAAAATAACTGATGGATGCGAACAATAATAGCAGTCCAATCAAAATCCGAATAATAGTAGTGGCTATTTTCATATTTACAATACATTTTAGGGGTTACTTTTTTGAAATCAACAACGAATCATTTCTTGGTTGGGTACTACTTTTAAAACTATATTTTTTAGGAAATGTTTAATTGTCTATCAAATTTAAGTAAAATATTGATAAATAGTGAATTGCAAGTCTTGTTTTTCGGATTTTGATTTTTTAAGCTAATGAATATACAGACTTTATTTTATGTTTTTTATGAAAGGCACTTTCTTAAATATCCAGTATATTACTAAACCAATTAGCGCTAACCACCATAATTTCAAAAGGAAAACTACCAACGACAGCAAATGAAACCAACCAGATTGCAACGCATCCAAAATTTGAATTCCAATAGCTGGCTCAAAGTAATACCCTTGTTTTTCATTGGCTACCAATTCCTGTTTTACAACTTCTCTTTGGTACAACTGAAGGGTAATGGTGCTGTAATTGATTTGGTCTTGCAGCGATAAATTATCTATAAGGCTATTATCACTTGCAGCTTTTTGATTTTCAAGTTGCGATTCGGCATTCATAACATCATTGATTTTTTTACCTTTTGTATCAATGGCATTAGCTACTCTTTTTTCACTGGTAGCACTTCTTTTTTGCAACAATTCATTGGATAGTAATCGTAGCGCTACATCATCTGCTTTGATTAATCGGTAGTCTAAATAATCAATTTCTTTGGCAATTTCTTTTACCACGGTATCCATATTTTGTTGCGGTACACGAAGGGTGATAGTATTTTCAACTTGGTATTTAGTGGTTTCTAGTGTGCTGTCTTGACTAATTTTAGTACTTATTTTGTCATTTATGGTACTTTGAAGGTTGGAGTAGGTAACTAAACCACCCCATTTTTTAGTGGTATTCTCAATCAAGTTGGTCGATTGGACGACACTTTTTACTTTGAATTTGATATCTGCTGTTCGAATGAGCTTCCTTTTTTCTACTGTTTTTGGAGTTTCTGTGGTTTTTTCTGGGGTGTTGCTAACGGTTGCGCTATCGGCAACAGCTGTGGCGTAATCGGCGGTTTCTTCTGCCGAAACATCAGCTTTTTTACACGAAAATAGTACTACTGCGATGATTACGGCTAGGATGCCTGCTTTTGCAATTGTCTTCATAAATAAAATAGTTTAATAGATTAAAAAAGGGTTAAAATTCAAATAAAAGTTCCAAAATGGAGTAAGCGTAGTTTTTTAATCAATACCTAATTTTATTTAGTGAAGTAGTACTTTTTTTACCTATTAAAAAGTGTGCCAATTTTTTTGAGGAAGAAGACAGAAGGCATTTTTTTGTCGTAATTTTGGAGCTTAAAATAATTATTATTGAGAGTCTCTGAATTTTATACTATAGACAATCCTTCACTTTTTAAGGAACAACTGTTGCATTGGGCACAGCAGTTTCGTGAAGTTGCTTTTTTGGATAGCAATAATTACCCACAAGCGTATTCTAGTTATGATTGTTTGTTGGCCGTAGACGCTTTTACGCTGCTGCAAACTGATTATGATAATGCTTTTGAGGATTTAAAACAGTACCAGCAAACGACCAAGGATTGGCTGTTTGGCTATTTGTCTTATGATTTAAAAAATGATAGCGAGCGTTTGCAATCCAATAATTTTGATGGCTTGGATTTCCCAGATTTATTCTTCTTTCAGCCCAAAAAGATTTTTTTGCTAAAAGGTAATCAGCTAGAAACAAGGTATTTGCATTTATGTGATGACGAATTGCAAGAAGATTATCAAGATATCACGACTATTGTTCCTCAACAAAGTATTACTTACGAGTCTGTTGATGTACTAGCTAGAATAGACCAAAAAAAATACATCGAGCAAGTACAAAAAATGCAGGAATACATTCATAAAGGCGATATTTATGAAGCCAATTTTTGTATGGAATTTTATGCAGAAAACGCAACCATTCAACCGCTTGAAAAGTTTCAAAAGTTAAATGCAATTTCGCAACCACCCTTTGCGGTTTTCTTAAAAAATAACCAACAGTACTTGTTGTCTGCCACGCCAGAACGCTATTTGAGAAAAGAAGGAGAAGATTTGATTTCGCAACCCATAAAAGGAACCGCAAAACGCTACGAAGACCCAGCGGCTGACGAAAAAGCAAAAGAAGATTTGGCTTCAAATCCAAAGGAACGCGCTGAAAATATTATGATTACCGATTTGGTTCGCAATGATTTATCGCGAACCGCCCAAAAAGGTTCGGTGCAAGTAGAAGAACTTTGCGGTATTTATTCTTTTATGCAAGTCCATCAAATGATTTCAACCATCACCTCAAAAATGGACGAAAAATATTCAGTTATTGATGTATTGCGCCTTACTTTTCCAATGGGAAGTATGACGGGAGCTCCCAAAATTTCGGCAATGAAAATCATCGAGGAATTGGAAGCAACCAAAAGAGGTTTGTACAGCGGGGCAGTAGGTTATTTCACTCCCGAAGGCGATTTTGATTTCAATGTTGTGATTCGCAGTATTTTGTACAATCAAAAGAAGCAATATCTTTCTTTTTCGGTCGGAAGTGCTATCACAGCGCTATCGGTACCAGAGCAAGAATACGAGGAATGTTTGCTCAAAGCCAAAGCAATGAAAACCGTATTAGAATAAAATTTTTAAAACAGAAACTATTTTTAGGAGCGCTAACAATAGGCTTTCTTGGTAATAGGGTTTCCAGCTATCCGCTATATCTCTTGTATTGGCCTCCGCCATACAAGAGGATGCCGCTCCTATCTGGGCTAAAGACTAACAATTGTCTATTTTTGGAAACAAAAAAAGGCATCTAATTAAAAAAATGTAAATTTGAGCATGCAAAACCTCTTTTACCAACATCTACAAACGCAATTTCCGTTTCTCGAAAACAAAAAATTATTGTTAGCCGTAAGTGGTGGTATAGACAGTATGGTACTTTTGCATTTGTTGCAGCAATTGCCTTACACCATTGCTATCGCGCATTGCAATTTTCAACTCCGTGGTATCGAAAGTTTTGAAGACCAAAATTTTGTTCAAGAGTATGCTCTTCTACATCAAATTCCCTTTTATTGCACTCAATTCGATACTCAGGCATTTGCCAATGATTATAAGCTTTCGACACAAGTTGCAGCAAGAGAACTGCGTTATGATTGGTTTTATGAACAACTAGAGTTCCATCAATTCGACTTTGTTGTAACCGCCCATCACGCCGATGATAATCTAGAAACTTTTTTAATCAACCTCTCAAGAGGCACAGGTTTAGACGGATTGTCGGGTATACCTGCGCAAAACGAAGCGGTAATTCGACCATTATTGCCTTTTTCTAGAACAGCAATTGAGGAATATGCCAAAGCTAATAATTTACAATGGCGGGAAGACAGTAGTAATGCCTCGGATAAATATTTACGCAACCAAATTCGCCATCATTTAGTTCCAATGCTCAAAGAACTAAATCCTGATTTTTTAAAAGCTTTTGGAATGACTCAAGAGTATTTGCAACAAGCACAAGAATTGGTTTCAGATGCGGCTAGTATGGTGTATCAGCAAGTAGCAAGAGAAGAAGGGGACACCATTTATTTTGATTTAAAACAAGTATTACGCTTGCCTAATTATGCTTCTTATTTGTACCAATGGTTTAAAGAATATGGCTTTTCGGCTTGGGATGATATTTATAATTTGGTGTATAGTCAATCAGGAAAACAAGTTTTTTCAGCAGACTACAGATTACTCAAAGACCGCGATTTTTTTATTTTGAGTCCAATACAAGAACCTGAAAAGGAGAAATATTTCATCGAAAAAAATCAAGATAAAGTTAAGATTCCCTTAAAACTCCAGTTTTGTAAAGTAACAGACATTTACAAAGCAGATTCAAGTACTATCTTTGTCGATGAATCAAAGTTAGCCTATCCTTTGGTGCTCAGAAAATGGCAAGAAGGCGACGTCTTTTTTCCTTTGGGAATGAACGGCAAAAGCAAAAAAGTAAGTAAGTTTTTTAAAGATGAAAAAATGGCACTTTTAGACAAAGAGAATACTTGGCTTTTGTGTTCCAATGATGCCATTGTTTGGGTAATAGGAAAGCGAGCTGACGAACGATTCAAAGTAGAGAACACCACCAACACAATTTTAAAAATAGAATTAATATAAGTTATAGTAATGAAAAAACACCTTCTTTTAGGACTTTTAGTTTTCTTTTGTAGTTTGGGTAACGCCCAAATTTTGGACCCAGTAAAATGGACCACCAAAATCGAGCAAAAATCAGCAACCAATTTTATAATAACATTCAATGCGACCATCGAAAACGAATGGCACGTATATTCACAGTTTACTCCAGATGGTGGTCCATTGCCTTTAGAAGTTAACTTCAAAAATCAAAAAGGGAATTATACTTTGGTAGGCAAAGCTAAAGAAAGTAAAACAAGAACTGCTTACAATGATATTTTTGAAGTAAATGAAACTTTTTTTGAGAAAAAAGCGCAAATAACGCAAGAGATAAGTCTAGTAAATAAAGGCGTTAAGACCATCGAAGTAGAGCTGAATTTTCAAGCTTGCAAAGAAGTTTGTATCAATCTCGAAAAGAAATTTAGCATTGCAATTCCTGAGTTGAAAAACGCAACTACAACAGCATCTCCAACTACTCCGATTAATGATTTAGTAAAAGATACGACTGCGCAGACAATAGATTCTGCAACAGTTGCCGCTGATACTGTAAAAGATTCAGTTGCTACTGAGACTTCTCAAATAACTCCAGCAAAAAGCGCAACAACAGAACACGGGTTGTGGGCTATTTTCTTTATTGCTTTTTTATCAGGTTTTGCAGCATTGTTAACGCCTTGTGTTTTTCCAATGATTCCAATGACCGTAAGTTTCTTTACCAAGCAAAGCAAAAACAAAGCGGCAGGTATCAGAAACGCCATTATCTACGGAATTTCAATTATCGTTATTTATGTAGGTTTGGGCTTATTGGTTACTTGGATTTTCGGCGCCGATGCGCTGAATGCTTTATCGACAAATGTTTGGTTTAACCTTATTTTCTTCATTTTGTTGGTAGTGTTTGCTACCTCTTTTTTAGGGGCTTTCGAAATTATGTTACCTAATTCGTGGGCAAACAAAGTAGACAGTCAAGCCGACCGTGGTGGAATTATAGGTATTTTGTTTATGGCATTGGCATTAGCCATTGTGTCTTTTTCTTGTACGGGTCCTATTGTTGGAACTTTATTAGTAGAAGCTGCTTCTAAGGGTGGAATTGCACCAGTAGTTGGGATGTTAGGTTTTTCATTGGCATTAGCCTTACCTTTTATGTTGTTCGCAATGTTCCCAGGTTGGTTGAATTCATTACCTAAATCTGGAGGTTGGTTGAATACCGTAAAAGTAGTTCTTGGATTCTTAGAATTGGCTTTAGCTTTCAAATTTTTATCCAATGCAGATTTGGTATTGCAATTGCATTTGCTAGAACGCGAAGTTTTTATCGCGATTTGGATTGCTATTTTTGGAGCGTTATCGTTGTATCTTTTTGGAAAAATCACACTACCACACGATAGTCCAGTAGGACACATTTCTGTGGGTAGATTGTATATGGGATTACTTTCATTGGTGTTTACCTTTTATTTAATTCCAGGGTTATGGGGTGCGCCTTTGAAATTTATCAATGCTTTTCCTCCACCAATGGAATATAGCGAAAGCCCAATGGGATTTGGAGGCTCATCTACTAGTGTAGCTACAAAAGAGTTACCTGATGGAGGCAAAATTGGTCCTCACGGGATTGTTGTTTTTGATGATTATGAAGAAGGTTTGGCTTATGCCAAAAAAGTAAATAAACCCATCATGCTTGATTTTACAGGTTTTGCTTGTGTAAATTGCCGCAAAATGGAAAACAATGTTTGGTCCAATCCTAATGTGTTGTCTATTTTAAAAGAGAGAGTAGTTGTGATTTCATTGTATGTAGACGATAAAAGAGAATTGCCGAAAAATGAGCAGTTCTTTTCAAAAGCTACCGAATCAGAGATAGAAACAATAGGGGATAAGTGGACTGATTTTATGATTACAAGATACAAGACCAATACGCAGCCTTTGTATGTCTTGACGGATTTAGAAGGGAAAAGCTTGAATACAAAACAACCTACTATAAGTTTTGTTGATGTAGAAGAATACGAGGCTTGGCTAAAAGCGGGTATTGCTAAATTTTAAAGTTCAATATATTTTTTTAATCCCATCTGTGAAAACGGATGGGATTTCTTATTTTTACGAATTATCAATAAACCAACCAATATGAAAAAATTACTACTGCTCCCTTTTTTGTTTTTGTGCCTTTCGGCATTAGGACAAGAAAAGAAACCCAACTATGTAGCTGAAAATTATACCAAGCAAGAAGTGCGAATTAAAATGCGCGATGGTTTGGAATTATTTACAGCTATTTATTCCCCAAAAGATACTTCTAAAAAGTATCCTATCGTAATGCAACGTACTCCCTACAATTGCGCACCTTACGGGCCAGACCAGTTTAAAAGAAGCATTGCTCCCAACGAGACGATGATGAAAGAAGGATACATTGTGGTGTATCAAGATGTGAGAGGGCGCTATATGAGCGATGGTTTATACGACAATATGAGAGGCTATATTCCAAATAAAAAGGGAAAAACGGAGGTTGATGAGGCTTCAGATACTTATGATACTATTGATTGGTTGGTGAAAAATGTAGCCAATAACAATGGAAATGTGGGGACTTGGGGAATTTCATATCCAGGTTATTATGCTTCTTATTCTTTGTTGAGTGGGCATCCTGCACTAAAAGCGGTTTCTCCTCAGGCTTGTATTAGTGATTTCTTCTTTGATGACTTCCATCATAATGGGGCTTATTTATTAAGCTATTGGAAGGTGACGCCACTTTTTGGTCCTCAAAAAACAAAGCCAACTACAGAAGCTTGGTTTAAATTCCCAAATGTAGGTACCAATGACGATTATCAGTTCTTTTTGAATGCTGGGCCGTTAGTGAATTTGGACAAATACTATGATTCGTCCAATGAATTTTGGCAACAATTAAAAGAGCATTCAAGCTATGATGAATTTTGGCAAAAAAGAGGCTTGTTGCAGCATTTAAAAAATATCAAACCAGCTGTTATGATTGTTGGAGGTTGGTTCGATGCTGAGGATTTGTATGGTCCATTGAATACGTATTCAACCATAGAAAAAAGCAGTAAAAATTACAATACAATTGTTATGGGGCCTTGGAGCCACGGCGATTGGGCTAGAAATTCAGAAAAGCAAATCATTGGAAATATTAATTTTGGTGACAGTATTTCTGGTTTTTATCAAAAGAATATTGAGGCTAATTTTTTCCGTCATTTCTTGAAAAATAATGGAAAAGGGGAGAACAAATTACCCGAAGCTTATGTTTTTGATACAGGAAGAAAAGAATGGAAAACCTACGATACTTGGCCTCCAAAAAACACAGAGAAACAACAATTCTATTTGCAACCGCAACAAAAATTAACTAAAAATGCTGGAGCAGTCTCTTTTGAGGAATTTATCAGTGACCCAAAGAAACCAGTGCCACATTCTGAAGATATCAAGCAACAAGGTTTGACTCCAAGAAAATATATGACCGATGACCAACGATTTGCGGCTAGGAGACCTGATGTTTTGGTTTTTGAAACCGATGTTTTAGCGGAAGATATTACTTTGGCTGGAGATATTTTAGCCAAATTGCAAGTAGCTACCACTGGAACAGATGCGGATTGGATAGTTAAAGTTGTGGATGTTTTCCCGAATGACGAACCCGAAACCAAAGAAGTGCAGCCATATCTAAAAATGAGTAATTATCACATGATGGTGCGCAGTGAGGTGATGAGAGGTCGTTTTCGTAATAGTTTTGTAAATCCAGAACCTTTTGTTGCCAACGAGAAAACTCCGGTTAATGTAAAATTACAAGATGTTTTTCATACCTTCAAAAAAGGACATAAAATTCAAATTCAAGTGCAGAGTTCTTGGTTTCCTTTGATAGATTTGAACCCACAAACTTTTGTGCCGAACATTTTTTATGCTAAGCCAGAGGATTTCAAAAAGCAAACCCATAGAGTGTATTCAGATTCAGCTATTGAATTCACTGTTTTGAAATAAAGATTTTTTTTTCATTCGTAATTACCTCCAAACTAGTTTTGGAGGTTTTTTTATGGCAAAAACCGAATAGTTATTTGTGATTTTTGACGAAGTGATTAGCTTGTTTAAGTGGAGTAGTATTCTTGTGAATGTTGAATTCTGGTCTATTTCAATTTTATTATTGCTATTAGAGAAAGAGTGATTCTTTACTAAAATATTTGCCATTTCACAGAGAATAAAAAAATGGCTGTCTCAAAAGAAACAGCCATTTTTTTAATTTGGGGCGGGTATTTTTTATAGGTATTCTCCGTGTTGAGTAATATCTAATCCTAATTCTTCTTTATCTTCACTTACACGCAAAGGAGTGATTTTGTTTACAATAAAGAATAAAGCATAAGAAGCAGCAAAAGCAAAGATAGAAACCAATACTAAAGCTTTCAATTGGATTAAGAATAGGGTAGCGTCACCGTAGATTAATCCTTGGTTGTCACCAACAATTGAGTTCACAGATTTTGAAGCAAAAACACCAGTTAAAAGCATTCCTACCATACCACCTACACCGTGACAAGCAAATACATCCAAAGCATCATCAATTTTTCCTTTAGGGAATTTGCTGCATACAAAGTTACTCACGATACTAGCAATGATACCAATTGCAATAGCGCTAGGAATAGTTACGAATCCAGCTGCTGGTGTGATAGCAACTAATCCTACAACTGCACCAATACAAGCACCCATTGCTGATAATTTATGTCCTAATATTTTGTCTAAGAAAACCCAAGCCATTGCAGCAGCAGCAGCAGCTACAGTTGTTGTTCCTAAAGCTTGAGCAGCTAAACCGCTAGCTCCAACAGCAGAACCTGCATTGAACCCGAACCATCCGAACCATAATAAACCAGTTCCTAATAATACATAAGTAATACGAGCAGGGTTAACTTTTTGTACTTTTCTTTTGCCTAAGAACATTGCTCCAGCCAAAGCAGCCCAACCAGCACTCATGTGAACTACAGTTCCTCCAGCAAAGTCTAATACTCCCCATCCGAAGAATAAACCATCAGGATGCCAAGTCATATGACATAAAGGAGCGTATATGAATAAAATGAATAAAACCATGAATAATAAGTAAGCCCAGAAACGAACACGCTCTGCAAAAGCTCCCGTAATTAATGCAGGTGTAATAATTGCAAATTTAGCTTGAAAGAAAGCAAATAAAATAAATGGAATTGTTGGCGCAAGTTCCCATGCAGTGGTTGAATTTACTCCGTTAAACATAAAGTTGCTTGATGGGTCACCAATTATACCACCTACAGAAGGTCCAAAGCATAATCCGAAACCAACTAATACCCATAAAACAGTGACAATTACCATTGCCATAAAACTTTGTAGCATTGTACTAATTACATTCTTTTTTCCAACCATACCTCCATAGAAGAAACCTAGTCCTGGTGTCATGATTAATACTAAGGCTGATGCAACAATCATCCAAGCTGTATCGCCTGTGTCTAGTTTTAAAGCTACAACATGTGCTCCTAATGCAGTTGCTTCACTTTGAAAATAAATTGAAAAAACGGATAATACCAAAATTGTGATTAGTATCACACTCAAAATAATCTTTCGCATAGTTTATAGTTTTTTTGTTAATTATGGGTTAAAAATATAAAATCATTTGTAACCCCTATAAAAAATCATAAATAAAAATTAATTTTTACTAAATTGATATTTTACCCCCTTGTATTTTGAGGGTAGTGTCAATTTTTTATTGATTATTTTACATTTTGTTAATCGTTATTTTTTTGAATGAATGTAAAATTCATCAACTTAGTCAATTCGTAATTTAATTTTAGCTTGATTTACTCCCATAAAAAAAGGAGGAATCTAAATAGAAACCTCCCTTACTTAATTTTGTTTTTTACAGTATATTATAGAGTGTGTTTACTCAAAATACGATATACTTCATTGATGTTATTACCACCTTTTCCAAATTGTTTTGATATGGGTTCATTGTCATTATTCAGCCAAATTTTTAAATCGGCATCCAAATCAAGTATCCCAGCACTCTCTTTTGAGAATTTTTTGATGTTTTTGTAGGGAATGGATAAGTAATCTACTTTGGAACCCACTAATTGTTTTTCGACTAGTATTAATCTTTTGTTGGTAAAAACAAACATATCTTTTATTAATCGGAAGGCTTTTTCGATTACTTCGCCTTCAATTAATATTGGTTCAAACTCTTTAGAAGCACTTTCGATAGTTACTTCTGAGGCGTTTCCTAAAATGGCATTGAATAGTCCCATAGTGTTTATTTTTGATTGTATTTTGCTTTGTATTTATCGCTAAGTTTTGTTTGATGCGTCGCCAAACTAATCATTCTCCCTTGAATAAAGGCATGGGTTAGTTTGTTAGTTCTCATGTCTAAAGCATCGCCTTCTGAGATGAAAAGTGTAGCGTCCTTTCCTTCTTCTAATGAACCACATTGTTGGTCAATTCCTAATATCTTAGCGGTATTCAAGGTGATTAATTGTAACGCTTTTTCTTTTTCTAAGCCATAAGCTACACAAGTTCCTGCCAAAAAGGGAAGGTTTCTTGAACTCATTCTTTCTTTACTTCCGCTATTTTCTAGACCAACCAGAATTCCTTTATCAGTTAATATTTTGGCCATTTTATAAGGTAAATCGATATCTTGGTCTTCGTTGGTAGGCATATCGTGAATTCTTCTTAAAAGTACACTAATATTGTTTTTAAGCAAAAGTGGCGCTACTTTATAAGCTTCGAATCCGCCCACAATCACCATTTTTTTAATTCCATTCTCAAGAGCTAATTGAATACCATCTGTTATTTGTTTTTCTTCATCAGCGTGAATGAACAAGGTTTGAGTTCCGTCAAATAAGCCTTTGGTAGCTTCAGTAACTAAATTTCTGCTGTCTGAGGTACCGCCCAAATAAGCTTTCGCACTTTTGAAAAAAGCATCTAATTCTTGAAGTTGTTTGTTGTACTCTTTATTTGGCTCGATAGAACCTGGTTCCGCCCACCAGCCCCCTCTTCTAAAAGTAGCTGGAAGATTAATATGGATGCCATCATTCTCTTTTATTAGTGCTTCTTTCCAGTGCCAAGCATCTAATTGTACGATAGAAGAACTACCAGAGATTCGTCCTCCTCTTGGTGTGATTTGAGCCATTAAAATTCCGTTAGGACGAACGGTTTCAATTACTTTCGAATCGGCAGTGTAGGCCACAATACTTCTAACGTTGGGGTTAAAAGTTCCAATTTCTTCCTCATCATCCGAAGATTTTACGGCGTCAATTTCTACCAATCCTAAAGTTGAATTGGGTACAATAAATCCTGGATATACGTGTTTTCCGGTCGCATCTATTGTTGTATTGTACGCATCTTTGGCTAATTTTATTTGTTGTGCATTGGCTACCAAAGTAATTTTTCCGTTTTTAAAACCAATGGCTGCGTTTTCTATTACTTCACCTGTTCCTAAATGTGCTGTGGCATTAAGGATAAGTATCGATTGAGATTGTGGTGGCGCAGGTATTTGTTGGGCTTGACTAAGTGTCGAAAAACCTAGAGTGGCCAATAAAAGTGCTATTTTTATGTTCATCTTTTTTAAAATTTGGTGTTCGTAGTGCATACTAGATTGGATTACAATTCTTCCATTGTATCGCATTCGTACTCTGGTTTGATTGATTTTTTAGGAGCTTGTGTGGCCATTCCTTTGTTTTTTTCTAACAATAACTGACCAATCAATTGAGCTCTTTCTTTAGCATTTGCAGCTCTTTTGGCTTCATCTACTTGGCTGTCAAAATATACTACACCTTCGATTAACGTTTTTTCTGCTTTGGCATAAATAGACAAAGGATTGTTGTTCCAAAGTACTACATCGGCATCTTTACCTACTTTAATACTTCCTACTTTGTCGTCTATGTGTAATAATTTTGCTGGATTTAAAGTCACAAATTTCCAAGCTTCTTCCTCCGAAATGTTACCATATTTAACTGCTTTTGCAGCTTCTTGATTCAATCTTCTTGACATTTCGGCATCATCTGAATTGTAGGCTACTACTAATCCGTGGTTATGCATAATCGGACCGTTTTGTGGAATAGCATCGTTTACTTCGAATTTATAAGCCCACCAGTCAGAGAAAGTTGAGGCTCCAACACCGTGTTCTTTCATTTTGTCAGCCACTTTGTATCCTTCAAGAATGTGGGTATAGGTGTTAACTTTAAAGCCCATTTTGTCTGCCACATTCATCAACATCAAGATTTCTGATTGTACATAAGAATGACAAGTGATGAATCGTTTGTTGTTCAAAATTTCTGCTAAAGTCTGTAATTCCAAATCGGTTCTTGGTGCTTTTGCTTTGTCTTTTTTGCCGCTTGCATTGAATTTTTTCCAAGCTAAGTCGTATTCTTTGGCTCTTTGGAAATAATCCGTAAATACTTGTTCTACTCCCATACGAGTTTGAGGAAAACGTGTTGGATTCGCGTTACCCCAGTTGGATTGTTTTACGTTTTCACCCAAGGCAAATTTGATGAATTTTGGTTGGTTTTTGTATAACAATTCTTCTGGTTCCATTCCCCATTTCCATTTTACGATAGCCGAGCGACCACCGATTGGGTTAGCTGAACCGTGAAGTAATTGTGATGTAGTAACACCTCCCGCTAAATCTCTGTAAATATTAATGTCTTCGGAGTTAACTGCGTCTTCGATAGTTACTTCAGCACTCGAGTTATGTCCACCTTCATTCACACCGTTTGAAATAGCAATGTGAGAGTGTTCGTCAATGATACCGCTAGTTAAGTGTTTTCCTTTGGCATCAATGATGGTAGCTCCACCATCTGAAAGATTTTTTCCGATGGCAGCAATTTTACCGTTTTTAACCAATACGTCGGTTTGTTCTAGAATTCCTTCTTTTTCGTTGGTCCAAACCGTTGCATTTTTAAACAATAGCGTTTGTGCTTTTGGGATTTCAGTATTTCCGTATGCAATGTTTGGATAAGTAACAGGCTGAACCGCGAATGGTTTTTCAACGGCGGTTGAGTCTTTTACAATCTTAAATGGCGCAGTTTTTTTGGCATACCAAGTCACTTCTGAACCATTGTTTAAAATGGCTTTTCCAGATAAATTTTCGGTAGTGTCTACCAAGCCATTTAGTCTTGAAAAATTGGTTTTTACATCGTCATTAGATTTGATTAATAACGTTACCCATTGATTTGCAAAAGTCAAATTCGATTTTACTTTCTTTTTATCAGCGGTTGTAATATCCGATTTTGGTTTGGCAACTTCTCCTTCAATTTTTAACTTATAGGTTTCATTACTTACGGTCAAATCGTACTCTCCACGAATATCTTTTACAGTCCAATCGTTAATTACATACTTATTGCCTTGTACCCAGTTTTCGAAAACGATGGTTTTTTCGTCAAAAATGGCTCCTGAAGTAATGATGAAGTTGGCATAACTTCCTGTTTTTAAGCTTCCAATTTCATTGCTTTTTCCAAGTAAAGCAGCTGGAGTAGTAGTTAAGGCTTCTAACGCTTTGGTCGGGTCAAAACCAAATTGAATGGCTTTTAATAAATTTCCTCTAAAGTCCTCTATCTTTTTTAATTTGTCTGTAGTTAATGCGAAAGTAATTCCGTTTTCAGATAGTACTTTTAAGTTGCTAGGTGCTTGATTCCAAAAACGTAAGTCAGCCAACTCCATTTGGTTCGCATTGAACGGATTTGAAACATCGTAAGCTTCCGGGAAGTTAATCGGGATGATAAAACTAGCATTCGTTTTTTTGATTTCTTGAATGCGTTCAAATTCGTTTCCAGCACCTTTGAGGATATAATTTAAGCCAAATTCTTTTGCAATTTTTGAGGCTCTTAAACTATTCAATTTGTCTTCTGCTGTAAAAATTTGAACTAATTTTTCGTTAGCAATCAACGCTTCTAAGGATAAATCTTTGTTTGTTGCATTTCCATTTTTATACCATTCTTTGTCGTGATACATTTGGCGAAGCAAAGCCATCATTCCCATCAAAGAAGAAGGGTAGGACTGATTGGTAGTTACACTACGAGTAAAACCAAAGTGTTGGCTGGCTTTGTTGCTCAAAATTCGATTGGTTTTATCGCTGTTATTCAAAGCAACTATGGCTCCAGTTCCTCTGGCAATTCCATCTTGAATATGAGTGCCTACAACACCAAATCCGGCTTTTAATAATTCTTCAGCTTTGGTTTCGTCGTAAGCGAAAGTTTCGTAAGCATTGATTTCTGAGCGAATGTTTTCATTCCAATAATAGCCTGCACGTTTGGTGTCATAAGAAGAACCTCTTTCGCCAGATGCTGCTCTTTTTGGTTTTTCAGCACCAAAACTAGTATACATATCGATGAAGGAAGGGTAAATTGATTTTCCTTCGGCATCAATTATCATTGCGTTTTTGGGGATAGCAACTGAGTTTCCTGATGCTACTACTTTACCATTTTGAATGAGTAAAGTTCCTTTTTCAATGATTTGAGTAGGGGTAACATAGATTTTTGCGTTGGTAAAAGCAGTGTAATAATTGTTTTTGTTTGGAATACTTTCGTTATTCGGAAAGTACTCTTGTGCTTGTGTTTTCGCTATAAAAACACCAAAAAAGAGTAGGATTATAAGTTTTTTCATAATGGGTTAGTTAATTTTTTTAAAATTACTAAAATTAATAACACTTGGAAGAGCTATTTAAATTTTAACGTCTGTTTTATAGCTGAATACTATTTTTTGCTAAATTTTTATTTTTTTACGACTTATTATTTTAAGTTTTTGAGAATACTTTTTAAATTTAACAAGTTGATTACTGTTATAGTGTCTATTTTTATTTTATTTTTATTCAAAAAGATTATTTATATGCTCGTTAAAGTTTTTGGAAGTGCCGTTTTTGGAGTCGAAGCTACAACTATCACTGTAGAGGTTAATATTGATAATGGTGTTGGCTATCATTTGGTAGGTTTGCCAGATAATGCGATTAAAGAAAGTAGTTATCGCATTGCGGCAGCACTCAAAAATAACGGGTATGCCTTGCCCGGAAAAAAGATTACGATTAATATGGCTCCGGCCGATTTACGAAAAGAAGGTTCTGCTTACGATTTGACTTTGGCGGTGGGTATTTTAGTAGCTTCCTCACAGATTTCTACTGCTGTTTTGGACGAATATGTCATTATGGGTGAATTATCTTTGGATGGAAGTTTACAGCCCATTAAAGGTGCTTTACCCATTGCTATAAAAGCCAAAGAAGAGGGTTTTAAAGGTTTTTTTCTGCCAAAGCAAAATGTAAAAGAAGCTGCTATAGTTGCAGGATTGGATGTGTATGGCGTCGAAAATGTACAAGAAGTTATTGACTTTTTGGAAGGAAAAGGAACTCTTGAACCCACTAGAATTGATACAAGAGCAGAATTTTATAAAACCTTAGATTTTCCTGAATTTGATTTTTCGGATGTGAAAGGGCAAGAAAGTATTAAGCGTTGTATGGAAATCGCTGCTGCTGGTGGACATAATATTATTTTGATTGGACCTCCAGGTGCGGGAAAAACAATGCTGGCGAAACGCTTGCCTAGTATTTTACCTCCAATGACACTCAGAGAAGCACTTGAAACCACTAAAATTCATAGTGTTGCAGGCAAATTGAAAGAAGTGGGACTAATGAATCAAAGGCCTTTTAGGAGTCCGCATCACACTATTTCGAATGTGGCTTTGGTAGGTGGAGGGAGTTATCCTCAGCCTGGTGAAATTTCGTTGGCGCACAATGGCGTGTTGTTCTTGGATGAATTGCCCGAGTTTAAAAGGGATGTTTTGGAAGTGATGCGTCAGCCGTTGGAAGATAGGGAAGTAACGATTTCTAGAGCAAAGTTTACAGTGACTTATCCTTCCTCATTTATGTTAGTAGCGAGTATGAATCCAAGTCCAAGTGGATTTTTTAATGACCCGAGTGCTCCTCAAACGTCTTCTCCACACGAAATGCAACGCTATTTAAGTAAAATTTCGGGACCGCTTTTGGATAGAATAGATATTCATATTGAAGTAACTCCTGTTCCTTTTGAAAAATTGTCGGATGACAGAAAAGCTGAGAGTAGTGTGGATATTAGACAACGAGTTACTGCTGCAAGAGAATTGCAAAGTCAACGTTTTGCATCGTTAGAAAATATTCATTACAATGCTCAAATGAACACGAAGCATATTCGGGAGTTTTGTGCTTTGGATGCTACTTCAAAGGAGTTGTTGAAAACGGCTATGGAGCGTTTGAATCTCTCGGCTAGAGCTTATGATAGAATTTTGAAAGTTTCTAGAACTATTGCTGACCTTGAAGCGTCTCCCAACGTAATGTCTTCGCATATAGCTGAAGCGATACAATACCGTAGTTTGGATAGAGAAGGGTGGTTGGGGTAATTTTTTGAATGATTACTGATTAGCCAAATTGTTTCCTTTTAGCCCCGATAGCAGAGGAAATCCTTTGTTGCCGGGGTTCGGCAGCAAAGATTACAACGGAGAGCGGGTACCCTCTTTACAAGAATGCCTATTGATGCCGCTTCAAAAAAAAAGCTACTTATTGAGGATAAATAGCTCTTTCGTTTTTAGTAGTTACTGTATGTAATTGAAGGTATTGCCTTGTTTGATATCGCCGGATTGAAATCCTTTTTGAAACCAATACATTCGCTGCTCTGAGGTGCCGTGAGTAAAGGAATCAGGTACGACTTGCCCTTGCATTTTCTTTTGGATGGCATCATCACCTACCGCATTTGCGGCACTTAGTGCTTCTTCTATATCACCGGGTTCTAATATGCTTTTTTGTTTATCGTCATAATGTGTCCAAAGACCCGCATAGAAATCGGCTTGGAGTTCTAGGGCGACGGAGAGTTTATTGGCTTCGGCTTCGCTTTTTCCTTGCTGGAGTTGACGCATTTTAGTTGAAGTCCCCAATAGATTCTGAATGTGGTGTCCGTATTCATGACCAATTACATAAGCGATAGCAAAGTCGCCACCTTGAGCACCAAATTTCGTTCTCAATTCCTCGAAAAATGACATGTCTATATAGATTTTTTTATCACCTGGACAATAAAAAGGTCCCGAGGCTGAGCTGGCTCCACCACAAGCGGTTGCTACTTCTCCGCTAAAGAGTACCAATTTTGCTGGTTCGAAAGGAAGATTGTTTTCTTGGAAAATCTTGTTCCAAATATCCTCGTTATCAACCAATATAGCGTTTACAAGTTTGCTTTCTTCAATTTCGCTTGGCGTTAAATCTCTTTGTTCTGTCGGGGCACTTTGTGATTGGTTGTTGAATTGTTCTAAAACAGGCGTTATCATTTGTGCGTTTTCGCCACCAAAAACATTGATGAGTAAAATGATAATTCCGATGATACCTCCGCCAACGAGCGATTTTCCTCCAGTAGACATCCCTCGGCGGTCTTCCATATTATCGCTTTGTCTTCTTCCTTGCCATTTCATAGCGTATTGATTTTTATGTTGTTAGGAATAAAGTTAGTTAATTTTTAGCAATCCATTTTAAAATTACTTCTTCAATAACTCCTTTTATTATAGGTTTTGGGATGTAGTCATTCATTCCCATTTTTAAGCATTTTTTACGCTCTTCTTTCTCGGTTCCTGCAGTTATTGCAATAATGGGGATATTCATACCGTTTGAAAGATTTCTTATTGCTTTGCTTGTTTCGTATCCATTCATTATCGGCATTTGAATATCCATGAATACAAGAGTTGGTTTTAGGAATTCAAATTGTTCGATGGCTTCTTTTCCATTTAAGAATTCAAAGATTTCTACATCAAGGAAAAGATTTTTGATGATTGTTTTAAGCAACAACATATTGATTTTGTTGTCTTCTACAATCATTATTTTGAGATTGGGAAACTCGTGTTTGACTTTGTTTGAAGCAATTGTGTTGAGTTGAATCGTTTTGGTATTGTGCTCAATTTCTGCTGCGGTAGTTTCGTTTGAAGTTTCTAAATCTATGTCGAAGTAAAACGTACTTCCTTTGTTGATTTGGCTTTCAAGTCGGAGTTTGCTATTCATCAAGCTTAATAATTGATTGGAGATGGTGAGCCCAAGGCCTGTTCCTCCGAATTTTTTGGAAGTAGAACTGTCTTCCTGAGAGAAGGCATAGAATATTTTTTTCTTGTTTTTTTCTAAAATTCCAATACCGGTATCGATAATTGCAAAACGAAGGGTTTGTTGTGCCTCATTATTTTTGGCGATTACATGAACTTCTAGCGTGATACTTCCTTTTTCGGTAAACTTTACGGCATTGGCTAAAAGATTAATTAATATTTGTTTTAATCGAACGGCATCAACCCAAACGAATTTGGGTACTTCTGGAGCAATTTTCAAAAATAAATCTAATTTTTTTTGACTCGATTCGTAGAAAATGAGGTCTATAGTTTGATTTAGAATTTCTATTAATTCTTGTTTTTCAATGAAAAGGTCAAGTTTACCTGCCTCAATTTTTGAAAAATCTAAAATGTCGTTGATGATGTCTAATAATGAAAGTGCCGATTGATTAATCGTCGTCATGTATTTTTCTTGTGTGCGATTAAGATGGGTTTTCATTAGTAAATCGGTGAACCCTATTATCCCATTTAATGGAGTTCTAATCTCGTGACTCATATTGGCCAAGAAATCCGATTTGGCTTTGTTTGCGGCTTCGGCCAATTCTTTTTCTTTGAGTATGGCTTCTGTTTCAATTTGATTGGTAATATCAAATAAAATTCCACCAATATATTCTATGGTGTTTTCTTTTCTAATAGCGTCACTAAACTCCTCTATCCAAATATAGTCATTTGATTTTTTCTTGATGCGATAGCGGTCATGATAGGGTTTACCTTCATTGAATTTTCTGTTTTGATGCTCAATTACAAGTTCTTTGTCTTCTGGATGAAGTAAATCCATTAAGGAGATTTTTTGCTCTAAAAAATCTAGTTTTGAATATCCAGTCAAGGTTTCTATAGAGTCATTGAGGTAAACTTTGGTTGCAAATTCATCAAATTTAGAGAGATATACAGTTCCAGGAATGTTGTTAGCGATAAGTTTGAATTTTTCTTCGCTTTTGTATATTAGTTTTTCGTTTTTATCGCGTTCTAAGGCATATGAAATATTACTAGCCAAAGTTTTTAGAATAAAACTCTCTTCTTTGGACCAGTTTCTTTCATAAGTACAATCGTCCATTCCGATGAATCCGCTAAATTCATCATTGTAATAAATAGGAACAATTAAAATAGATTTGATTTCATTTGCTACTAGTAGTCTTTTGAAAAAAGTGTTTTTGAGTTTGCTGGTTTTTGTTTTAAGTAATTTTTTCTTTTTGGCTTTTATAATTATTTCACTTAAATGTTCTTCATTAAAATCTTGTAATTTGGTGATTTGTAATGGGATTCCTTTTTTTGACCATTTGTATTTTTGTCTGATTAGTTTAGTGTTTTGGTCTTTTTCATAATAGAATAAATGGTCAACTTGTGTGGCATTACCCATAATTTCAAAAGTATCCGTGAACATTTCGTTGAGACTTTTGCTTAATAAGAACTTCTCAGTGCATAGGGCCATTTCTGCAAGTAAATCACTTTTCTTTTGTAATTTTTTTTCAGCTTCAAATTGTTTTTGCGTTGCTATGGCAAGAGAGAGAATATCTGCAATGGTTCTGGCAAATGTCAAATCCTCTTGATCCCAATTGCGTTGTTCGTGTGTGGTTTCAAACGAAAGGACACCAAGTAATTCTCCATTGAGTAAAATTGGAGTGTCAATAGATGATTTTATATCATATATGCTGTAATAGGATTCGTAGAATTCATTTGATTGCACATCATCATTGACATTGTTTTTGTACAATTGAATTCCTTGCTTAATTTTTTGGGTATGAATGGGGTAGTTATCTTTTTTTAGAATAATTTTTTTTCCAAAGGAGTTGGAATCTAGATAGTAAATGCATTCGCAAATAATTGTTTTTTCGCGATATTTCCAATAACTAACGCGGTTACAATTTGATACAGTTGCTGCGTTTTCTATGATTAGGTTTATAATAGAATTGATATACTCAAAATCCCTAAAATTGACTGTGAATAGGTTTTTGATGGTTGTATTATATAATTCTATCTTTTCTTGTCTCTTGAAGTTTATCTGTTCACTTAGTTTGTTTTTTGTAATGTCACGACCAATTCCCGAATACCCAATAATTTTTCCGTTTTCGTCTTTTCTAACAATTACTTTTAATGAAATCCAAATACTCTCATCAAACTTTGTATTGATTGGGAATTCAACTAGCGGGAATTCTGTGTTTCGAATGAATAATGTTTTGATTTCTTCATAATAATCATCTCTAATAATGGAGATGAAATTCTTACCTAAAAGTTCATTTTCTTTGTATTGAAGTGTTTTTACAGAAAAGTCATTGATGAAAGTAAAGTTTCCTCTCGGATTCGTCTCAAATATTAAATCATTAGCATTTTGAATAATGTCTTCGTATTTGTTGTTTAAATTTCTTTGTTCGGTTACATCTTGTCCTATACCTACTATTACATTATCAGTAAATTTTTTATCTGTCCATTGAATAAATTTATAGGAACCATCTTTACATTTCAGTTTTCGTATGTAAACCTGACCGTCAACAAATACATCATGATAGGGGAGTCCAATAAAATCTGGATCTTCTGTTAATCTCCAAAATTCGTATCCCATAACTTCTTCATGGGTATAGCCTAAAATTGAAGCAATAGTTTCGCTACAATAAACTATTTCACCATGATAATTGCAAGCAATCGTAAGCGAGTTTCCCTTATTGATGATTTCTTTGATGAAATTACTTTCTTTTGATAGCGTATCATCTATCTTTTTTCTGATGTAATTAACTGTTATAGCTATTAAAGCATTAATCGATAGATTTATTCCTACGATTTTTGGGATTACTTCTAAAAGGGTTAATAGACTTAATAGCACTATTGTCAATCCAACAAAATAAACGTAGAGTTTTGATTTTTTTAAAATATCAAAAGATAAAAAGAGCATTATTGTAAAAGCAACTTTTGGAATAAAATCGGTTTGCTGTTCAATAACGTTGAAAGTAACATATATAAAATACATTATATAAGTACCAGCAAAAATATTTTTGATATTATTGAAGAAGTAAGTTGATTTTTCAGCTAAAAAATAAGTTGTTACAATTAGAATTGCTACAAGTGTATTTTGAAAAAGCAAACTTTTTGGCCTAACTTGAAAAAAATCAAATAGTAACTCTAAGGCGATAATAAATGTGCCAAAAAGGAGTAAATACAAGCGATATTCTGACTTTAATAAGGCCTTACCGCGTAAGTCTCTATTAGTTTTTATCTTCTTATAAGATTGGTAGATACATAAAAGTAAAACCAATACAAAAATAAATAGAAAAGGTTGTAAATCTTTATTACTTACGTTACCCAATAAAGATTTTAAATCCCTACTCCACAGAACTAAAGACCAACTTTTGAGGGTTAGTTTCTGTATGATAGTATATAAAGTGTTGGTATACAATGCTATCATTCTGGTTTTGGGGTTGTGGTACTTTATTTATGCCTAAAAAAAGGATGCTAAAAATAGGATATTATGCCATATATATTTACTAAAATAGTTAAAAATGTGTAAAAGAATATTTTTTTTTAATACTTATTCTGTTTTTTCTGAGGAAGTTGCCTGATTATAGATGGTATATACTACTGAAATAACGAAAGGATAAGTAAAAAACATTCCAATACAGAAAGCAAAAAGACCCAACAAAGCGCCAAGAATTGCTACAATTATGAGCATCAAAATGACAATAGGTTGTTTCATAACAATAGCTGTACTCGTTTTTATCGATTCAATTGTTGAGCAATTGCCTAAAACAATTAAGGGGATAGTCAAAAGGGTGGCAAAACTGATGATTATAGTCAAAATAAGCCCAATAATTGAAAGTCCGATTTCGTCAAAAACAAGACTCAAACCATTAGTAGCTAATCCGATAAGAAAAGTCACGGAAAATACAGGTATAAATTGAGAAGAGGTATACACTGAAAATAAATGAGAAACGCCAAAAGACATGTCTTTTTCGGCAGCATCGGCCATTTTGTAAAAACCTGCCGTGAATGGGCTCAAAAGACATGAAGTAAGGATTGAAAATCCAGTGTAGTACCAAATATAAGGTTTAGTAAGTAATAACTTCTGGAAGTTTTCTATAGATCTTTCATTGATGTTTTCAGCACCAAAAAAACTTATTGCTGAAGCACTTAAAAAGATAATAAAGAAAAAGGTAAACACGAAAAGCGCCAATCCAGCATATAAAGCAATTTTTTTATAATTGGCAAAAGAATGATTCAATACAGATTCGAAATCTAAACTATTGTTGTAATTGTTGGTTTCAGTTGGTTTTTGGGTAAGCATATGTTATGTTTTTGTAGGTTAGTTATAGTTTAAAATAGACTTGTTCAAATGGTACTCTAAAGCGTTCGCCATATATTCCGTTTTCATCACGAATGCCACAGCCTATAATCATATTGATTTCACTGCTGTTGGGTAAACCAATAATTTGTTTTACTCTTAAGGAATCAAATCCTTCCATAGGACAAGTGTCATAATTTATGGCAGCCATACTAATCATAAAATTTTGAGCAGCCAAAGCAGCGCTTTTGTGAGCAACTATTCGCATATCGCTTTGTCTTGCTTGTCTATAAATTGGTTGAAACCAGCCCATACAGTGAAAAGCTAGGTATTTCATTCTACCAAAAATCCCCCAAAAATCAGTGTAAATCGTTGGAATAATTTTTTGATAATAATTCAAGGCAAATTTTTCTCTTTTGCTATACTCTGATTCCTTTTTGTCACCGAATTGTGATTTTAAAAAGGTAATATTGGCTTCTTTTCTTTTTCGCCATAAATCTTTACGTGCCACAACAATCACTAATTGGTTGGCCGTTTTTGCCCCATTTTGGTCAAAACTAGCTTTGGCTATTTTTTGAATTTTATCGGAATCTACAATATGATAAAATTCCCAAAGTTGCATATTACTGCTAGTTGCAGCTAAGGTTGCTAGACCTAAACATTGTTTTACTTTTTCTTCATCAATAGCTTCATTTTTAAAAACGCGAACTGATCTTCGGTAGTGAATTGCCTCACTTACTGTTTTTTCTACAGCCATTGTAATAGTTTTTTTATAGATTGTAATTTGTCTTTGTATGGCGCATATCGCATAGGTAAATCTAGCCAATTGGCTTTTTTTACAATTCCTTTTTTATGTGAAAAAACATCAAAGCTTAATCGTCCGTGATACGCCCCAATACCACTATGACCTACACCGCCAAAAGGCAGTCTTTGATTAGAAAAATGCACTACTGTATCATTGATGCATCCGCCACCAAAAGAGTACTGTTTCATAATTTCTTTTCCAAAAGCTCTATCTTCCGTAAATACATATAAAGCGAGAGGTTTTTCATAACGAGCTATTATTGCCTCAAGTTCATTTGGGTCATCATAAGTAAGTAGAGGTAGTAAAGGGCCAAAAATTTCTTCTTGCATTACCAAGCTATCTAATGAAGTTTCTTCAATAAGAGTAGGAGCGATATAGCAGTCATCTATTTTGGATTCTCCGCCTATAAGCACTTTTTGTTGGTCAATCATATTGACCAATCGGAGCCAGTTTTTCTCATTCACAATTCGAGCAAAATCAGGAGATTTTTGTGGGTCTTCTCCGTAGGCTTTTTGTAATTCTATTTTCATAAAATCAACAAAATGGTCTTTCATATCCTTTTGTATCAGGATATAATCTGGAGCAATACAAGTTTGTCCCGCATTGATGAATTTTCCCCAAACAATTCGCTTAGCGGCTAGTTTTAAATTAGCTGTTTCATCAATGATGCAAGGATTTTTTCCGCCTAATTCTAAAGTTACTGGAGTCAAATGTTCTGCTGCGGCTTTGGCTACCACTTTACCTACAGGAACACTACCAGTGAAAAAGATATAATCCCAGCGTTGCGATAGTAATTTTTGAGCTACTTCAACACCACCGTTTTCAACTTTGACGTGACTTACGTGAAAAACTTTTTCAATTATTTTTTTAATAACTGCTGCAGTATTTGGCGTTAGCTCTGATGGTTTTAAAACCACCTGATTTCCTGCGGCCACAGCGGATACCAATGGACAAAGTGCCAATTGAAAAGGATAGTTCCAAGGAGCAATAATTAATACTTTTCCGTAAGGTTCTCTTAAAATATAATCAGTGGAAGGAAAATTTAATATAGAAGGCCATACCCTTTCTGGTTTAGCCCATCGATTTAGATTCTTTATAGTGTCTTTTAGTTCTGTAATGACATAATTGGTTTCAGTCAAAACGGCTTCAAAAGCGGGTTTTTTGAAATCATCATACAAAGCTTGTACGATTTCGTCTTCTAGTAAGACAATGGCATTGAGAAGTTTTACTAATGTTTCTTTTCTAAAAGCTAAACTTGTTTTGTAATTCATTTCTACAGTGATGAAATTAGGTACTGCAAGTTAATTTTTAAAAACTTAAAAAAGAATTTTTTTTACAAAAATCAAATCGCTTTCCAAATGACATCGTCTGGAACGGGTGCTGTAATTGATAAGGATTCTTTTGAAACGGGATGCACAAAGACCAATTTTCTCGCGTGTAAATGAATACCGCCATCAGGATTGCTTCGGTCAAAACCATATTTCAAATCACCTTTGATGGGGCAACCAATTGCAGCTAATTGTGCTCTAATTTGATGATGTCTACCAGTGTGTAGATTGATTTCTAAAGCAAAATAGTTCGTAAGTTCTTTGATAATGGAATAATCCAAACTCGCCAATTTACTATCAGGAACTTCTTTACTATGTGCTTTTGAAGTGTTGTTTTTCTCGTTTCTTTTGAGGTAATGAACCAATTGGGCTTGCGATTTTTCGGGTTTGTTTTTAACCACAGCCCAATAGGTTTTTTTAGTTTCTCGGTTGCTAAACAGTTCATTCATTCGGGTCAAAGCTTTGCTGGTTCTAGCAAAAACTACGATTCCTGTAGTGGGTCTGTCTAAACGATGTACAATGCCCAGAAAAACTTCTCCGGGTTTGTTGTATTTTTCTTTAAGGTATTCTTTGACTACTTCCGAAAGCGGTTTATCGCCTGTTTTATCTCCTTGTACCAAATCGCCCACTCGTTTGTTCACTACAATCAAATGATTGTCTTCGTGAAGGACTTGAAGATTGTTTTTGGTAGAGATAACTTTCATTTGGACTTAGTACTGTTCGTTAGCGTTAGGGAAATCTTGCGATTTTACATCGCTTACATAGCTACTAATAGCTGTGGTCATTTGCTCATACAAATTCAAATAACGACGTAAGAATCGTGGACTGAATTCGTTGTTCATTCCCAACATATCGTGAATTACCAAAACTTGCCCGTCAACGCCACCACCAGCACCAATTCCGATAACAGGAATCGAAATAGTTTTGGCTACTTTTTCGGCTAAATGTGCAGGTATTTTTTCAAGTACCAAAGCAAAACAACCTAATTTTTCAAGCATTTGAGCATCTTCGATTAGTTTTTCAGCTTCAGCTTCTTCTTTGGCTCTTACCGTATACGTTCCAAATTTATAGATGGATTGTGGAGTTAAGCCCAAGTGTCCCATTACTGGAATACCTGCATTTAATATTTTTTTAATCGATTCTTTTATTTCTTTACCTCCTTCTAATTTTACAGCGTGTCCGCCACTTTCTTTCATAATTCGGATAGAAGAACGCAGCGCTTCTTTTGGGTCGGATTGGTAGCTACCAAATGGTAAATCAACAACTACCAAAGCTCTTTCTACCGCTCTAACAACAGAAGAAGCGTGATAAATCATTTGGTCTAACGTAATAGGCAAAGTAGTTTCGTGACCTGCCATCACATTGGAAGCTGAATCCCCCACTAAAATAACATCGATACCCGCAGTATCTACTATTTTGGCCATAGTGTAATCATAAGCCGTAAGCATTGAGATTTTTTCGCCATTGGCTTTCATCTCTATTAAGGATTTGGTCGTAATTCTTTTGTAATCTTTTTTGGCTACTGACATACCTTTATGTTTAATTTTAGGGTGCAAAAGTAATAAAATTGTAAAGGTTTAGCAGTACGATATTGTTTTTATATTTTTTCTTGTAAGCTGTCTTTATTTAAAAGGATGTAGATTTCTTAAATCCTTTTTTATTTTCTTATTTTACTGCTCTTTAATCTTCATCTCTTAAAATCAGTATTAGGAGATTTAAAACGTTATAAATAAAATTAGTATGAGAAAAATTATTTTAGGAATGTTGGTGTTGTCCGGAATGACTACCCAAGCTCAAAATTTGGAAGTACAACAAACAATTGAGACTTTTTTCAAGGGATTTCATTCTAGAGATTCTATTGCGATTCAAAAAGTGTGTTCGGATAAAATGGGCTTGCAATCAATAGCAGAGAATGCGAAAGGCAGCCAATTTTCTACAGACACGGCATCAAAATTTTATAAATCCATTGCTTCAATCCCTGCGACAATGCAGTTTGAAGAGCGCTTGTTAGGTCATACGATTCATATTGATGGCGCTATGGCTATTGATTGGACACCTTATGAATTCTATGTAAATGGGAAAAAAAGCCATTCGGGTGTCAATGTTTTTACGTTGTATAAAGACAATGGCCAATGGAAAATTGTAGCGATTATCGATACGAGACGAAAGTAAATACAGTAATTTTGCTTTTTTAATTCACTACCTATTTTGAAAAAAATTCTAATCATAGACGACGAAGAAAAACTACGTGGTTTACTCGCTCGCATCATAAAAGCTGAAAATTTTGACGTTCTGGAAGCTGGAGATTTAAAATCTGGTTTGAAAAAAGTAGAGCAAAATGCAATCGATGTGGTGCTGTGTGATGTCAAATTACCCGATGGGAGCGGAGTCGATTTTGTTCCTCAATTAAAAAAAGCAGACCCGTTAGTCGAAGTTATTTTGTTAACCGCTTATGGCAATATTGCCGATGGCGTACAAGCGATGAAAAACGGTGCTTTTGATTATATTGTCAAAGGCGATGACAATGACAAAATTATTCCGCTATTGTACAAAGCGCTAGAAAAAGTGGAGTTACAGAAAAAAGTGCAACAATTGGAACAGCGCATTGGTGCACAATTTTCTTTTGAATCGATTATTGGAAAATCCAAAGCTTTAGAACAAGTTGTCGATTTGGCTAAGAAAGTAGCTCAAACCGATTCTACCGTTTTGTTAACTGGTGAAACGGGAACAGGTAAAGAAGTTTTTGCGCAAGCCATTCACGAAAATAGCAAGCGCGTAGGTAAATCCTTTGTAGCTTTGAATTGTAGCACTTTTGGTAAAGAAATTTTAGAAAGTGAGTTGTTCGGCCACAAACAAGGGGCTTTTACTGGCGCACTAAAAGACAAAAAGGGATTTATTGAAGAAGCCAATGGTGGAACGCTATTTTTAGACGAAATAGGCGAAATGCCACTAGAATTGCAAGCCAAATTATTGCGGGTTTTAGAAACCAATGAATACATTCCTTTGGGAGACACTACTCCAAGAAAATCGAATTTCAGGTTGATTGCGGCCACTAATCGCGATTTGAAACAAGAAAGTGAAGCGCATCATTTTCGCTCCGATTTGTATTTTCGATTGAATATTTTTGAAATTCACCTTCCACCTTTGCGAGAGAGAGTAAAAGACATTGCCGTTTTAACCTCCTTTTTTGTGGCACAGTTTGCTGAAAAAACCAACAAGAAAAAGCTACATATTGGTGCCGATTTTATCCAAAAATTAGAGGAATACCAATGGCCTGGAAATATTCGCGAATTGAAAAACGTGATTGAGCGTTCGGTGATTTTGGTCAATGGCGATACCTTGACGCAAGACGTTTTACCTTATGAGATTCAGCATCAGCAAGAACATTCTAATAAAAGTGCTTCGGCTTTGGCAATGCAAACCATCGAGAAAGGGCATATTCAAAAAGTATTAGCTTACACCAAAGGCAACAAAGCAGAGGCAGCAAGATTACTCGAAATTGGAATTGCCACTTTGTACCGAAAAATTGAAGAATACAAGCTGTAAAATTGCCCTTATTTAGTACAGTAACTAGCATAAAATCCTATCATTTCAATAAAAGCTTATCATTTTGATAGGCTTTTTTTATGCCCTATTACAAGGTATTTTTCGCAATCCTTTTGTTAACAATGTTTTAGAGTGTTTGGTGTTTTTTCGGAACAACTTTTGGCATAAGCACAGCACAACATAAAAATCATTGTTATGAAAAATCAGATTACCAATGTATACAAACAAGCCGAACGTTTCGCAGCGATTACCAAAACGGCTATCATTTTAGGAAATATTACCAGGGCTAAAAAATGCCTTTCTGTGGCAGAATCTCTTTTTGTTTCAGGAACGAAAGAAACCCAAAATGCCATTACAAATGTCTATGTATTTTCTATTTCTCAGTTTATGGAACTGCGTCATTGCAGTATATCAAACTTTTTCCCACCATTGTTAAAAGCGGAATACGTTAAACAAATCAATACTTCAGGAGTTTAAATCTAATCTAAATTTTAATAAAATGATAACCACTATTCTTTTACTCGCTTTAGGCGCTTTGCTCTTTGCGATTTGTTTTAAATCCGTAGAATTTTTTGAAAAAATCTAAAATTATGTCAGCACTATTTATTGTCGCACTTGCCGTATTCGGTTATTTGGTTTATGTACTAATTAAACCTGAAAAATTTTAAAAATGAAAAAGACAAAATCTAATAACAGACCATTAGCAATAGCAATTTTGGCTTGGACTTTAGCTTTTATTGTGCTTGTAGTTTTTATATAAAAGCTAAAAATTTATTTAATTTCTAATCAACAAAATATGAACACAGAATTTTTTGGCGTCATCAGTATTTTTATCCTCTCTATCGTTTTGGCTATTCCTGTTGGAAGGTATATAGCCAAAGTGTATTTGGGAGATAAAACCCTACTAGATGCCATTTTTAATCCCATTGAAAACTTTATTTTCAAAATCAGTGGCATCAATGCTACAGAAGAAATGAACTGGAAGCAACATTTAAAAGCGCTTTTGAGCTTGAATATGGTTTGGTTTTTCCTTTGTTTTTTTGTGCTACTCTTCCAAGGTAGTTTACCATTAAATCCAGACGGAAACCCATCTATGTCGCCCGATTTGGCCTTTAATACCGCCATTTCATTTGTTGTGAATTGTAATCTGCAACACTATTCTGGTGAGACAGGGCTTTCTTATTTGGGACAATTATTTTTAATGTTCTTACAATTTGTCTCTGCAGGTACAGGAATGGCAGCTGCGGCTATGGTTTTTGTAGCTATGAGAGAGAAAAGCACAGATAAACTAGGGAACTTTTACAATTTTTTCATCAAAAGTTGTACTCGAGTTTTATTGCCTCTAGCTGCTATTGTAGCTATTGTTCTTGCTTTTAGCGGAACACCAATGACATTTGAAGGAAAAGATAAAATAATGAATTTACAAGGAGATACTGTTGAAGTTTCTCGTGGTCCAGCTGCGGCATTTATTGGTATCAAACATATTGGTACAAATGGTGGTGGTTTTTTTGGAGCGAATTCGGCTCATCCATTAGAAAATCCTACGTATTTGACCAATGCGGTTGAATTGTGGGCGCAGTTAATCATTCCGTTTGCAATGATTTTTGCTTTAGGTTTTTTCCTAAATAAAAGAAAATTCTCTTATATCGTTTTTGGAGTGATGACAGTAGGTTTCTTACTACTCGTTATTCCAACAATGATAAGCGAAATTAATGGAAATCCAGCTATCGAAAAGATGGGAATTGCCCAGGCAACAGGCGCTATGGAAGGAAAGGAAGTACGTTTTGGGACTGTCATTACTAGTTTTTGGGAAATTGCTACGACCGTAATTTCTACAGGTTCTGTTAACGGAATGCACGATAGCACTATGCCTGCTTCTGGGGCGATGCAATTATTGGCTATGATGGTCAATGCTTTTTATGGCGGTTGTGGAGTAGGATGGTTGAATTTTTACATCTTTATAATTTTGGCGGTTTTCATTTCTGGATTAATGGTAGGTCGAACTCCTGAATTCTTAGGAAAGAAAATCGAAGCAAGAGAGGTAAAAATCGCTGCTTTTATTGCGATACTTCATCCTTTATTAATCTTAGCAGGCACGGCTTTGGCTACTTATTTTGCAGCCAATGATACAGCAATGGGCTATTGGTTTAGTGGAAATGCCACAGGCTGGTTGAATAATCCGGGTCATCACGGATTTTCTGAAATGTTATACGAATACACTTCGAGTGCAGCTAATAACGGTTCTGGTTTTGAAGGGTTAGGAGATAATAATCCGTTTTGGAATATTTCTACAGGAATAGTGTTGTTGCTAAGTCGTTTCCTTCCTATAATTGGACCTTTGGCTATCGCAGGATTATTGGCTAATAAAAAATACATTCCAGAAAGCGCGGGAACTTTAAAAACAGATACTACCATTTTTGGTGTGATGATTTTTGCCGTAATCGCGATTATTGCAGCCTTATCTTTTTTCCCAGCATTGGCTTTAGGACCATTGGCAGAATATTTTACATTAAAATAGAAAAAGTTAGAGGTTAGAAGTTAGAGGTTAGAAGTAAATAAACGATGACCACTAACCATAATCGAATAACATTTAAACATTTAACTCGTTTTAAAAATGACTAAAAATAATTCCAAATCATTGTTTGAAAGTAAGCAAGTAAAAGAAGCACTAGTGCAGTCTTTTGTAAAGCTTAATCCAAAAACAATGTTCAGAAATCCGGTAATGTTTACCGTTGAAATTGGTACCGCTATTATGTTTGTTGTGTGTATTGCCATTTTATTTGGCGCATCCAATCAAGGTAGTTTTGCATACAATCTCATAGTATTCTTGATTTTATTTACAACACTTTTGTTCGCCAATTTTGCCGAAGCTATTGCCGAAGCCAGAGGAAAAGCTCAAGCCGATAGTTTGAGAAAAACACGTGAAGAAACTCCTGCTCGTCAACTTTTAGAAAATGGAGCAATCAGAAATGTAAGTTCATCAGCTTTGAAAAAAGGAGATGTATTTGTCTGCGAAGCAGGTGATGTCATCGCTACGGATGGTGAAATTATCGAAGGATTGGCAACCATTGATGAAAGTGCCATTACCGGAGAAAGTGCTCCCGTGATTCGTGAAGCAGGTGGTGACAAATCATCGGTAACTGGAGGAACAAAAGTATTGTCTGATAAAATTAAAGTAATCGTAACTTCAGAACCTGGAGAAAGTTTCTTGGACAAAATGATTGCTTTGGTGGAAGGAGCAAGCCGTCAGAAAACACCAAACGAAATTGCTTTGACCATTCTTTTGGCAGCATTTACTTTAATCTTCGTGATTGTTTGTGTGACTTTGAAACCTTTCGCAGATTATGCTAATGCACCAATTACCATTGCAGCTTTCATTTCGCTTTTCGTTTGTTTGATTCCAACGACTATTGGTGGATTACTTTCTGCTATTGGAATTGCGGGTATGGATAGAGCGTTGCGTGCCAATGTGATTACCAAATCTGGTAAAGCGGTAGAAACTGCGGGAGATATTGATGTATTGCTTTTGGATAAAACAGGAACCATTACTATTGGGAACAGAAAAGCAACGAATTTTTATCCTGCAAAAGGAGTATCGCAAGACGAATTTATTCAATCGGCTGTTTTGAGTTCTTTGGCAGATGATACTCCAGAAGGGAAGAGTATTGTTGAATTAGCTGGAAATGAAGTTGCGCAAAAATTATCTATTGAAGGGGCTACTTTAATCAAATTTACTGCCGAGACAAGAACCAGTGGCGTAGTTTTAAAAGACGGAACCAACATCAGAAAAGGTGCTCAAGATGCGGCCAAAAATATCGTTCAGCAAGCTGGAAATGTTTTTCCAGAAGATATTGCCCAAACGGTTATTTCGATTTCTTCTAATGGAGGAACGCCCTTGGTAGTTATTAAAAATAACGCTGTTCAAGGGGTAATTGAGTTGCAAGATATTATCAAAACGGGAATGAAAGAACGTTTTGAGCGTTTGAGAAAAATGGGTGTAAAAACCGTGATGGTGACAGGAGATAATCCATTAACTGCCAAATTTATTGCAGAAGCTGCGGGTGTAGATGATTTTATTGCCGAGGCCAAGCCTGAGGATAAAATGAATTATATCAAAAATGAGCAAGAACAAGGCAAGCTAGTAGCAATGATGGGTGATGGTACCAATGATGCGCCTGCTTTGGCTCAAGCCAATGTTGGTGTAGCGATGAACAGCGGAACTCAAGCTGCTAAAGAAGCGGGTAATATGGTGGATTTAGACAATGACCCAACCAAGTTAATCGAAATCATTGAAATTGGAAAACAACTATTGATGACCAGAGGAACGCTTACTACTTTCTCTATTGCGAATGACGTAGCTAAATATTTTGCTATCGTTCCTGCATTATTTATCACAGCAATTCCTGCCTTGCAAGGGTTGAATATTATGCAATTGCACAGCCCTGAAAGTGCTATTTTATCTGCTGTAATTTTCAATGCGATTATCATTCCGATTTTGATTCCGCTAGCTTTAAGAGGAGTGGATTACAAACCAATTGGTGCAGCAGCTATCTTAAGAAGAAACCTGTTGATTTATGGTTTGGGCGGGATAATTGTGCCTTTTATTGGAATTAAAGCCATCGATTTGGTGGTTGCATTATTTATGTAAAATCAATCCTGACAAGTTTTAGAAACTTGTCAGGTTAAAAAAAATAAAAACAAAAATGAAAAATATATTTTCAATACTAAAATTCACCGTATTAATGGTAATTTTATTCGCTGTAATTTATCCATTGGCTATTTATGGCATTGCACAATTTGCTCCCAATAAAGGAAAAGGAGAAACTATTTCTGTTAATGGAAAAGTAATAGGGTATCAAAAAATTGGTCAAAAATTTGACAAAGCCAACTATTTTTGGGGACGACCATCAGCAGTAGATTATAATGCTGCAGGAAGTGCGGGAAGCAACAAAGGACCAAGCAACCCAGAGTATCTGGCTTTGGTACAAAAAAGAATCGACACGTTTTTAATCGTGCATCCGTATTTGAAAAAAGCGGAGATTCCATCAGATTTGGTAACGGCTTCTGGAAGCGGTTTGGACCCTAATATTTCACCAGAAGGCGCTTTGATTCAAGTGAAAAGAGTTGCCCAAGTTAGAAAATTACCTGAGGATAAAGTGAAAGCTTTGGTGGAATCTAACATCAACAAACCATCGGTAATGGGAACTTCAACGGTAAATGTTTTAGAGTTGAATGTAGCCTTAGATAAATTAAAATAAAACGTCTTAAAATACGAAATGCCCTAGCCCAGATAGCAACGGAAATCCTTTAGTGCCAGGGTTTGGCACTAAAGATTGCAGTGAATAGCTGGATTAGCTCCTAATAATAAATAATTAAATAAAGTGAAAAAAATACTAGTTGCAGCCTTTTTGGCTTTTGGTTTTACAACAATTTATGCTCAAGAAGCATCAAAGAGTCCCATTACTTTTTCAGGTTATATAGAAGGATATTATAGTTATGATTTTGGGAAACCTGAGAATCATACCAAATCGGGATTTATTTACAATCATAATAGGTCAAATGAGGTGAATTTGAATTTAGGAATCGCCAAAGTGAATTATTCGAAAGAGAATGTTCGCGCGAATTTTGCCCTAATGGCGGGAACTTATGCTCAATACAATATGGCGGCCGAGCAGGACTTATTGAAAAATGTGTTTGAAGCGAATGTAGGCGTGAAAATTTCTAAAGAGCACAATCTTTGGATTGATGCGGGAGTTATGCCTTCGCATATTGGATTTGAAAGTGCGATTGGGAAAGATTGTATGACTTTGACCCGAAGTTTGGGTGCTGATAATACGCCTTATTATGAAGCGGGTGTAAAAATAGGCTACACTTCGAAATCGGAGAAATGGTATTTGGCAGCAATGTATTTGAATGGTTGGCAACGTATTCAAAAAATTGATGGGAATCAAACGCCTGCTTTTGGAACTCAAGTGACTTTTAAACCATCGGCAAGTCTTTCATTAAATTGGAGTACTTACATTGGAAATGAACAACCTGATGTCGATAAAAAATGGCGTTATTTCAACGATTTTTTCGGGACATTTAAAGTGACCGAAAAAACAAGTCTAGTTGCTGGTTTTGATATTGGAGCGCAGCAATCCGCAAAAGGAAGTAGCGATTACGATGTTTGGTACAATCCATCAGTAATCGTTCAATACAAACCAACAGACAAAATTCAGTTGGCCGCTAGAGGAGAATATTATCAGGATAAAAATGGTGTAATCATTGCAACGGGAACGCCAAATGGTTTTAAAACCTATGGTTTCTCTGCAAATTTTGATTATTTGGTAGCCAATAACATTATGTTTCGATTGGAAGCACGAACATTAAATAGCAAAGACGATATCTTTTTGAAGAGCAATACTCCAACCAATAGTAATGTATTCTTGACATCTTCTCTTGCCATTTCTTTGTAAGAGGGAAGGTGCTATCAATTATTTATTTACCATTAAGATGTTAGTTGTTTTAACATCTTAATGGTTTAAATGCTAAGAACCAAATTGTTTATTATGGACAATGAAAAAGAAAATAACGTAAAGCACTTTCTCGATTTAATCCAAAAATCGCGCAGAGGAAAGTTCAAGGTTTACATTGGGATGAGTGCGGGTGTCGGCAAAACATACCGAATGTTGCAAGAAGCGCATACCTTGTTAAAGAAAGGAATTGACGTTAAGATTGGTTATATTGAAACGCATAATCGCAAGGAAACCCACGAATTACTTGACGGTTTGCCAATTATACCGCGTAGAAGTATTTTTTATAAAGGCAAGCAGCTCGAAGAACTAGACGTGCAAGCCATTATCAATTTGCGTCCCGAAGTGGTGATTGTAGACGAATTGGCACACACCAATATTGAAGGAAGCAAAAACGAAAAACGCTGGCAAGATGTTTTGGAAATTCTCGAAGCTGGAATCAATGTGATTTCGGCAGTAAATATCCAGCATATTGAGAGTTTGAATGAAAATGTAAAGCAGATTACCAATATAGATGTCAAAGAAAGAGTCCCTGATAATGTACTCCGAATGGCCGATGAGGTGGTGAATATCGATTTGACTTCGGAGGATTTGATTGCCAGATTAAAGGAAGGTAAAATCTACACTCAGGATAAAATTCAGACGGCTTTGAATAATTTTTTTAAGTCAGACCAAATTTTGCAATTGCGTGAATTAGCATTGAAAGAAGTGGCGAGCCAAGTCGTTCGAAAAGTAGAAAATGAAATTCCTAAAAAAATCGCATTGCGTCACGAAAAATTATTGGCTTGCATCAGTTCTAATGATGTAACTGCAAAAATAGTGATTCGAAAAACGGCTCGTTTGGCTACTTATTACAATAGTGATTGGTATGTTTTGTATGTTGAAACACCAAAGGAGAGCAGCGACAAAATTGCTTTGGACAAACAAAGACGCTTGATTAATAATTTTAAGTTAGCCACAGAATTGGGAGCAGAAGTAATTAAAGTTGAAAACAAAAAAATCACTGATGCCATTTTGGCCATAGTCGAACAAAAACAAATTACAACAGTCTGTATTGGAAAACCACAGTATAGTTTAATAAAGGCTATTTTGTCAACCTCACTTTTTAGACGATTATTGAATACGCTTTCGCTATCAAATGTTGACTTAGTCATATTATCATAATTTATAATGCTATCACAAAATGAGAATTAAAACGAAATTGAATCTGGGAGTTGGATTGTTATTTACATTGATTTTTATCCTTTCATTGGTAAGTGCGTATTCTGTTTTTTCAATTAAAAAGGACACTGGAAATATTCTAAAAGCAAATTATAACACTTTAGAGTATTCACGTAATATGTTGCTTTCACTCGATGAAATGATGGTTAACAAAAATAAAGCGATTGCGGTTTTTGAAATTAACCTCAATAAACAAGTATCCAATATCACTGAGAAGAACGAAGATGTTGCTACTCATAAATTGAAAGCTAATTTCAACTTATTAAAGGAAGACAGCAATAACGAAAAGTTAAAAGCACAAATTCGACAAAACATTTTTGAGATAATGAAGCTCAATATGAATGCGATAAAAATCAAAAGTGATATTGCAAAACACACGGCTGAAACCGCCAATTTATGGATTGCTGTAGTTGGGACTTTGTGTTTTTTGATTGCTTTTAATTTATTGGTCAATATGCCCAACAATATTGCAAATCCCATCAAAGAATTGACGGAAAGTATCAAGCAAATTGCTAATAAGAATTATTCAGAAAGGGTTCATTTTAGACACCATAACGAATTTGGAGATTTGGCCAATTCCTTTAATACAATGGCCGAAAAATTGCAAGAATACCACAATAGTAATTTGTACAAATTGTCTTTTGAGAAAAAGCGTTTAGAGACTTTAATCAATAATATGCACGACCCAATTATTGGACTAGATAATGAGGGCGTGATTTTGTTTATCAATGATGAAGCCATCAAAATTATGGGCTTGAAACAAGAGGAGGTTGTCGGAAAATCGGCTGAAAAATTGGGCTTGACGAATGATTTGATGCAATCTTTACTCGTAGAAAAATCAGAAAATGAAAAAGCGCAAATAATGAAAATTTTCGCCGATGATAAAGAAAGTTATTTTGAAAAAGAAATAGTAAAAATCACCATAAAACCAACAGGCGAAGACCAAGCGATAGCCATCGGAAATGTAATTATTTTGAGAAATATTACTTTTTTCAAAGAATTAGATTTTGCCAAAACCAATTTTATTGCCACCGTTTCCCACGAATTGAAAACGCCTATTGCTTCGATAAAAATGAGTTTGCAATTGCTTGAAAGTGAAAGAACAGGTGCCATTAACGAAGAACAAAAACATTTGGTGGACAGCATCAAAGAGGACAGCGAACGTTTGTTGAAAATTACAGGAGAATTGTTGGAACTTTCACAAGTAGAAACTGGAAACATTCAGTTGAATATCGAAAAAAGCAATCCATATGATATTGCACAGTATGCCACAGAAGCCGTAAAAGTACAAGCAGAACAAAAACAAATTGAACTAGTAATCGAAGCCGATGAAAACCTGCCAAGCATCAAAGCAGATAGCGAAAAAACCGTTTGGGTTTTGATTAATTTTTTGACCAATGCCATACGATATTCCTCCGAAAAAAGCACGATTACGATACAGTTAACAAGCGAAAAACATCAAGTTGTATTTGCGGTAATCGATAAAGGAAAAGGAATAGATGTTCGATACAAAAACAAAGTTTTCGATAAATATTTCCAAATTCCAGGGAGCCATAAAACAGGAACAGGACTTGGATTGGCCATTTCCAAAGAATTCATCGAGGCGCAAAACGGAACCATTGGCGTAAAAAGCGAACTCGGATTGGGTTGTACTTTTTATTTCAAATTAGGGAGTGTTTAGGAGCTAATCCTGCTGTCCACTGTATCTGTGTCGCTGAACCCCAGCGCCACAGGATGCCGTTCCCATCAGGGCTAGGGCAGTCGTTATTTCGAGAGATTTTGAGGATTAAGACACCTTTTGTTTCAGCCAAAATTGGTCTACAGCATACGCTAATCCAATCCCAATCATGTAGCACAACAAATCACTCCACAAAAAGCCTTGTCCCAAGACATAATGTCCTAAAGTGGTTTCCCGAATCGCAACTAGTTTTGTGGCTGTACTAAGTTGTTGTATTTCTATTGCGAAGCAAAATAGTAAAGGAAGTCCAATTTGCCAGAGTATTTTGTTTTTTACAAACAGCCACCGAAAACCAAAATAGACCAATACTGCATACAAGATGTCGCCCACAAACAACGGAATACCCACTATTTTTCGGGAAGTAATTCCCAATACAATCGTAAGAAGGGCAAGAATAAAGTATACAAAACGAGGTTTCATTTGTATTAACAATCCGCCATATTAACCGCTATAGCCAATCCACCTTCTGAGGTTTCTTTGTACTTAGAGTTCATATCTTTGGCAGTTTGCCACATCGTATCAATTACTTTATCTAAAGGAACTTTGGCGTTTTTAGAATCGGTTTCGAGTGCCAATTCTGCTGCGTTGATGGCTTTTATGGCGCCCATCGTATTGCGTTCAATACACGGAATTTGAACCAAACCGCCAATTGGGTCACAAGTTAAGCCCAAGTGGTGCTCCATTGCAATTTCGGCAGCCATCAATACTTGTGCTGGAGTTCCGCCCATCACTTCGCATAATGCTCCCGCAGCCATAGCCGATGACACGCCGATTTCGGCTTGACAACCACCCATAGCGGCAGAGATAGTGGCTCCTTTTTTGAAAATACTTCCAATTTCGCCCGCCACCATCAAGAATTGTTTGATTTGTTTTTCGTCGGCTTGGTGGTTTTCAATCACCATATAATACATTAGTACGGCTGGAATAACGCCAGCACTTCCGTTAGTTGGGGCTGTTACTACGCGTCCTAAAGCTGCGTTTACTTCGTTTACCGCTAAGGCAAAACAGCTCACCCATTTTAGAATTTGACGAAACTTTACTTCGGTTTTACGAATTTCTTCTAGCCAAGATTGTGGCGAATCATAATTCGACAACCCAATCAAATTTTGATGCATATCAAAAGCTCTTCTGCGGACATTGAGTCCACCAGGCAATATACCTTCTGAATGACATCCGATATACATACATTCTAACATCGTGTGCCAAATGCGCAATAGTTCACTATGTACTTCGGCTTCAGGTCGCATCGAAATCTCATTGGCATAGACAATTTCTGAGATGCTTTTGTTTTCTTTTTGGGTATAGTCTAGTAATTCTGCGGCATTGTTGATAGGGAAGGGAAAAGCACATTTTATAGCGATTTTCTTTTTGGCATTGCTGCGTTCTTCTTTTACCACAAATCCGCCTCCAATCGAATAAAAAGTGGAAGCATATTCGGTTTCATTTTCAAAATAAGCGGTAAATGTTAATCCATTGGCGTGAAAGGGAAGGAACTCTTTATGAAAAACAATGTCTTGTAAAGTATAAAAAGGAAGCGCTTTCTCGTTGCCTAATTGAATCAAATGATTGTTTTCTATGGCTTTGATGATGCCGTCAATATCTTGCACGGGAATGTATTCAGGGTCTTGACCACTTAGACCTAGCATCACGGCCAAATCGGTGGCGTGTCCTTTTCCAGTCAAAGACAACGAACCGTACAAATCTACTTTTACTCTAGTGATGTTATTCAAATCAAAATCCTGACGTAATTCTTCAAGAAAACGCTCGGCAGCACGCCACGGACCTAAGGTATGTGAACTAGATGGGCCTACGCCAATCTTTAACATATCAAAAACAGAAATGCATTCTTCCATAATTCTAGAGTAAAATTTGTAAAACAAAGATAAACGAATCAATGCTAAATCTGCATAATTTTATGTCAAAATAAGTTTTCTATTATTGAATTCTTTTTAAATAAGAGTCATATTAATTATTTTTTAATATTCTGCCCAATGCAAGACTTTTGTTGCTGTCTATTTTGTCAATTCTTGAGAACATGCTACTCTCTTTTGCTGAGACATTGAAGGCAAAGTTGTTTTTAAAATTGATATATTTACTTTATTAATCAAAATAATATGGAAGACCAACAATCCAAACCCGAAGAAAATCAATTCGAAAAAATTACTGATATCATCATCCGTTTAGGGGTGCTTTTTTTAATTGTCTTTTGGTGCTTTTCTATTTTACAGCCTTTTATTCTGTTACTGATTTGGGCAGTGGTTATCGCTATTGCAATGTATCCTATTTATTTATCGGCGGTAAAATTGTTTAGAGGTAGAACCAAAACACCCATTGTATTTTTGACACTTGTGCTGTTGAGCTTGATTATTCTACCTAGTTTTTTGGTTACAGAATCCCTTTATGAAGGCATTCGTTATTTAACCATAAGTTATCAAGCTGGTGAGCCTATCATTCCACCACCGAACGAAACTACCGCCAATTGGCCTTCTTTTACCAGACCTATTATAGATATTTGGCAACACGCTTCGGATAATCTTCAAGAAACGGTTTTGGAATATTCTGATGAAGTGACGATGGTTGGTTCTTGGATTTTATCGGCTTTTGCAGGAATCGGAAAAGGAATTTTGCAGTTTAATTTATCTATTATCATTGCTGGTTTTTTATTGGCTTTTTCAGAAAATTTAAAATTCATTTCCAGTAAAATATTTGTCAAATTAGCAGGAGACAAAGGAGAACATTATGCCTCAATCACGGTAACTACAATTCGAAACGTAGTAAAAGGATTTTTAGGAGTAGCCGTGATTCAAGCGGTTATGGCAGGAATTGGTTTTTTTGTTGCGGGTGTTCCATTTGCTGGATTGTGGTCTGTAGCTTGTTTGGTGTTGGCGGTGGTTCAAATTGGGATTGGGCCTATCGCAATTCCTGTTGCCATTTATATGTTTTCGGTATCAGATACTACGACGGCTACTTTATTGACGATTTGGTTATTGATTACACTTTTGGCTGACAATGTGCTAAAACCTATTTTATTGGGCAAAAATGCGCCAGTTCCTATGCCTGTGGTATTTTTGGGAGCTATTGGTGGTTTTATGTTGAGCGGGTTTTTAGGTCTTTTTTTAGGAGCAGTAATTTTGACGATTGGCTATAAGTTGTTCTTAGCTTGGTTAGAAACCGAAAATCAATAGTTTTGAAAAAAATCCTTTGCCAAGACAGTTATCGGACTTGGCAAAGGAATTGTTCTCTATTCTTCTAGTAAAGCCTTTCTAATCTCTTGTAATTCGGCTACTTTTTCTGGACTTACTCTTGGGTATTCTAATCCCATTTCGTCTAAGGCATTGATAATGGCCGAAGCAATGACAATACGAGCATACGATTTATTGTCTGCGGGAACGACGTACCAAGGAGAGTGCGTTGTGGTTGTTTTTTGAATCAAATTTTGGTAAGCATTCATATAATCGTCCCAAAAACCTCTTTCTTTGGCATCGGATGTACTGAATTTCCAGTTTTTATCTTGGTCGTCGATGCGCTCTATGAAACGTTTCTTTTGCTCTTCTTTGGATACATTCAAGAAAAATTTAATCACGATAGTTCCATTGCGATTCAGGTATTTTTCAAAATTGCGAATGTCTTCAAAACGTTCTTCCCAAATGGATTCGGTTACCAATTCTTGAGGAAGCTTTTGGGCTTTCAGAATTTGTTCGTGCACTCGAACGACCAATACTTCTTCATAATACGAACGATTGAAAATGCCGATTCGACCTCGTTCGGGTAAATGTTTTTGGCAACGCCAAAGAAAATCATGGTCCAATTCTTCCGAACTCGGTGCTTTGAAAGAAGAGACTTGACACCCTTGTGGATTCACACCCGAAAGCACGTGTTTGATGGCGCCATCTTTTCCAGCAGCATCCATCGCTTGAAAAATGAGTAATAAAGACCATTTGTCTTGAGCGTATAAGATTTCTTGCATATCGGCCAAAGCCTCCACGCCAAGCGTTAGAATCTTATCCAATTTCTTATTGCTTAGTTCTATATCAATATCGGTTTTGTAATCCGATAATTGAACGTTATCCTCTTCCTTGACTTTGAATTGAGCCGAAAATTGTTTGGCTCTTTCAATTCTTTCTTTCGAACTTAACTTTTCAAAAAGAAGCTTTTTTTTCTTTGGTTTTTCTTCTTTACTCATGAATATTTGGTTTTAAGACGCGTTTTTAAATGGTTGTTTTTCAATAGGTTTACTCAAATTTACTTTTTTAATTTATTGTATGAAAATAAAATGCTACCGATTGTTTTTAATTGAGATTTTTTAAAGCCTTGTATACCAATGTTTTTTTGTTTTTCTAGCTAAAAAGTCGTTCAAAATCGGCTTAAGGCTAAGTTTGTAATTTATTTAGGTCAATACCTTAGGTTTCCCTATTTTTGAATTCTAATAAACCAAAAACAGTATGAAGAAACTAATTCTATCTTTATTTTTAGCCACCACTGCTTGGGTTTCGGCTCAAGTAAAAAGTCCTTCTCAGTTCATTCCTGATTATGGCAAACACATTACTTTTTACCACCAAGTTGAAGATTATTTTGAACATTTGGTTGCACAAACGTCCTACATTAAACCTTATAGATACGGACAAACTGCCGAACACCGCAACTTGAATGTGTATTATATTTCTACTCCTGAGAATTTAGCGAATTTGGAGCAAATTCGTTTGAACAATTTAGCAGCCATTGGTATGGCACCTAATCAATCGAAAACTGTAGGCGATAAACTAATTGTTTGGTTGAGCTTCAATGTGCACGGAAACGAATGGGCGGGAACCGAAAGTGCTTTGACTGTTGCCTACGAATTGACCAATCCAGAAAATAAAACGACCAAAGAATGGTTGAAAAATACCGTAGTAATTCTTGACCCTTGTGTGAATCCTGATGGATATTCAAGATACGGAAATTGGTTGCACGAAATCGCTGGAAAAAACACGCATCCAGGTCTTACCGATAGAGAACATATGGAAGAATGGCCAGGTGGACGTTACAATCACTACATTTTTGATTTGAACAGAGACTGGGCTTGGCAAACACAAAAAGAAAGCCAACAACGTATTGCTTTGTACAATCAATGGATGCCGCAAGTGCATACAGACGTTCACGAACAAGGTTATAATTCGCCTTACTTTTTTCCACCTTCAGCAGAACCTTTGCACGAGTTTATTGAGCCGTATCAAAGAGATTTTCACGCTTTGTTGGGAAAAAATATTTCAGCTAAATTCGATGCTCAAAACTGGTTGTACAACACTAGCGAGCGTTTCGATTTGTTCTATCCTAGTTATGGAGATACCTATCCAACCTATAACGGAGCTGTAGGGATGACTGTAGAGCAAGGTGGTATTGGAGCAGGAAGAGAAGTAACTATGGAAAACGGTGTAAGTGTGACCATCAAAGACCGTTTGACACATCACGCAACAACGGTTTTAACGATAGTGGAATCGGCTGCTTCTCAAGTGGAGCCTTTGTTGAAAGGGTTTAGAGGGTTTATGAATACTTCTAGAAAAACAATGAAAGGGAAGTATGCAACTTATGTGATGAAAAGCAATCCTAAATTGGAGCAATTGGCCGATTTGTTGCAAAAAAACAAAATCGAGTTTTCGTATGCCGATGCCAAACAATCAGCAAGTGGTTTTAATTACCAAACGAAAAAAGAGAACAGCTTTACTATCGAGCCTAATGATATGATTGTAAAAGTGGACCAACAAAAGGCAGTTTTTGCCCAAATTTTGTTTGAACCAAATCATAAATTGAATGATAGTTTGTCTTATGACATTACGGCTTGGGCGTTACCATTGGCTTATGGTGTAGAAGGCTATGCTTTGAAGAATGCCATCAATATCAAAACAAAACCTACGATTGAAACGACTTCATCTTCTATTCCAAGTTCAGTGTATGCGTTTCATATTCCTTGGAACAACCGTACTTCGGCTCAAGTGGTAGCATTATTGCACCAAAAAGGTATCAAAGTACGTTCAGCGATGAAGCAATCGGTTTTTGGAAGTACTACTGTAGAACCTGGTGGATTAATCGTGAGCAAAGGCGATAATCCAAAGGTGGTTGATTTTGAAAAAGTAGTGGGTGAAATCGTGAAGAAGAAATCAGATTTCTCTATACTGTCTTCTGGGTTTTCAAAAAATGCTAGAGATTTAGGTGGAGAAAACTTCCCTCTGTTGACGGCTCCAAAAATCTTGTTTTTATCAGGAAGAGGAGTAAATTCTACTGACTTTGGTTCGGTTTGGTTTTATTTAGAAGAAACCATTGGCTATCCAGTAAGCATTGTAGATTTGGACCGTTTCCGTAGAGTGAAATTGCAAGAATTCAATACTTTGATTTTGGCGGATGGTAATTATGATTTCTCCGATGGAGAACAAAAACGTATCAACGAATGGGTAAGTAGCGGTGGAAAAATCATTGCTATGAACGGAGCTTTGGATATTTTTGACGGAAAAGATGGTTTTGCATTGAATGCGCACGCGACTGATGATGACAAGCAAAAAGCAGAAAAAACCGCCAAAGAAAAAGAATTGAAAAAACGTTTCTTATATTCGGCCAACGAAGAGCGTCGTGCGATGTCGGATGCTATTCCTGGCGCAATTATCGAAAACGTATTGGATGTTACCCATCCGATGGCATTTGGTTTAGGTAAAAAATATTTCAGTTTAAAAACCGATAGCCGTCATTATGCTTTATTGAAAAACGCTTCAAATATTGCGTATGTTCCTAAAGGCTACAAAAGCTATGGTTTTGTTGGTCACGAAATTGGTAAAGAATTACCCGAAACGGTAAATTTTGCTATAGACTACAAAGGTTCTGGAAAAGTGATTTATATGGTAGATAATCCATTGTTTAGAGCGTTCTGGGAAAACGGAAATTTACTCTTTAGCAATGCTTTGTTCTTGGTGAACTAGCCTTTATTTATCTTAAACAACAAAGCGCGATTTTTATAATCGCGCTTTTTTTATGATTATTTTTTTTGACACAGATTACACAGATTTTCACAGATTAAAAAGTAGAAAAACTTTGCGTCCCTTGCGTAAACCTTTGCGAACTTTGCGGTTAAGGTTTTGATACAAATTACACAGATTTTTAAAAAAAACCTTGCGACCCTTGCGTAACGCTTTGCGAACTTTGCGGTTAAATTTTCTCAACAGATTTATTCACCAATAACTTATTTGTTCTTCCATTTTACTTGACAACAACACACCACAACTTATATGACCTTATATGTCTTATATGTTTAAGAAATACTAAAACGGATACCCAATCGCCAAATTAAAAATCAAGTTCTCTTTTCTCCACGCTCCATTCCCCAAGTTGATTTGGTCAATAACCCAACGATTGCCTTCAGGTAGGTAAGGTTTACGAAGCGGGAAAGCAAAATCCGTTCGAAGTATCAAAAAATTAAAGTCAAAGCGCAATCCAAGTCCAGCGCCTACTGCCATTTCTTTCATAAAGTTTTTAGAAAATTTGGCTCCTGGTTTGTCTTTGTTTTCATTGAGCAACCAAATATTTCCTGCGTCGATAAAAGCGGCTCCTTTCACAAAGCTAAACAAGGTAGTTCGGTATTCGGTGTTGAGTTCGATTTTGATATCTCCTGATTGGTCTGCCAAAAAACCATCAGTATTTACCGCTTTATCGAGGTAACTTCCTGGTCCAATAGAACGCGCTCTAAAGGCACGAATACTGTTGGTTCCTCCAATAAAAAACTGCTTGATAAAAGGCATTTCTTTTGAATTCCCAAAAGGCAAAGCGGTACCAACGATAATCCGACTCGCCAATTGGGTTTCCTTTCCTAATTTTATAAAATGGCGGAATTCATTTTCGAATTTCACATATTGGCTGAAGGGCACGCCAAAGACTTTTAGCGTGTCTTTTTTATCGATGTTGGCACCAGCAATCAAACCTGTAACCGCAGCTGATAGGTCTACCGTACCTTTGTAATAAATGGTGTTTTTCTTTCTTCTTTGTGCCGTGTTGGAGTAGGTGTAAGAGTAAGTGGGACCAAAAATAAGTTGGCGCTCAATCACTTTGCCTAGTGAGGGATTTAGTGCTACTTCATCGAGGTACAATTGGGTTACGTTTTGTGGTCGGGCAAAAATGACTTCACCTATGTTTAGTGTGTGTTCTCTTCTAGCGTTTTCTTTCCAGTTGTACCCAAACAGCGCTTTAAACGTTTGCAGCCTGTACAATTGCTGACGGTCTTGAAATTCATAGCCCAAAGTCGCTTTGGTTTTTGGAGTAAAGCGATTGCTCATTTTGAAGCGGATAGGGGAAATCATTCGTGGCCAAATCAAATTGGCTTCGGTACCCAAACGATACACATTGAAGCCATTATTTTGACCAGAAACTTGAATTTCATATCCCCCAAAAATTGAAATTGAAAGCAATTCTGCTCCTCTAAAGGTATTTCGATTGCTCCAATTTACGTTCAATTCCGTTCCTTGGTAATTGGCCGAATTGGTTTTGGCTAAAACTTCAAATCGGAAGGATTTTTTTTCTAAAGGCGATAAATAGTAAAAGGCATCTAAATAATTGCCTTCGATTAGAGAAGGACGGAATTCATTTTTTACCAATTTAAAAGTGCCTAAATTCACCAATCGATTTAAGGATAGATTGTGATTGGTGCGGTTGTAAACGTCTCCTTTTTTGAAGTATAGCGAACGGTCAAAAATTTTGGGTTTGAACAACGAATCCCTGTCGACAATCGTAAAATCTTTGTATTGAGTTACGGCTTTTTTAGAGGCACTGATGGTGTCAGCTCCAAGAGTGTAATTGGGATAAATTACAATTTGATTGATTTTGTAAATGAATCGGGCACGAGCAGGTGTTTCCTCTTTTACTTTTACAATCAAATCAACTTCTTGTTCCGCTACGGTTGAGTCTACTTGAATTTTTAAATATTCGGGGCTAAAGTAATAAAAGCCTTGTTCTTTCAAACGTTCGTCAATACGGACACGCTCTTCTTTTATGGTTTCTAGGCTGTAGGTATTCCCAATTTTGAGCAAACTTCTTCTTTCGGTATTGCTAATCGCTTTGGATAAATCCGATGAGTCTTTTGGGAATACCACTTTTTTGATACGGTATTGTTTCGAAGGTGTAACGGTGTAAATAGCCTGAATCGTTTTGCCTTTTACAATTGTATCAGCTATGGTTTTTGCATTGAAAAAACCCTTGTTTTCCAAATAATTTTGCAGCACTAATCGATTGTATTCGGAATCGAGTTTGGTGTTCAAAACGGGTGCTTCTCCCACTTTGGTACGCAACCAATTGCGCCATCCTTTTTCTTTTTTTGGGATGCCTGCAAAGTTGTAAATGTACAATTTGGGATAGGTTCCGAATAAGGATTTGTTTGGGATAGGTCGCGTGAGTGCTTCCAGTTCTGTGGTTAATGCTTTTTTTTCTTTTGAAGGTATTTGTCCTTCAACAGTTACTTTGGCTCCTGTGTACAGCAATTCGCCCTCTGCTAGATTTTTAGTAGAAGAACAGCTTTGTAGCCCAATGACGACTAGCAAAATGAATACTATTTTATGATGCATTTTCACTGTACTTTGGTTTTGATTCCTTATTTACTTCTCTGAAACAACTCTTTAAATTTATTGTAATCCATTGTGATGATGAAAGAAACACCAGTTTCGACTACCTCACCTTGAAGCGCTACTTGGTATTTGTTTACTCGATACCCTCTTATTTTATAACGACCGTCTTTTGTGATTTGGTAATCAATAGAGACATCGCCTGCAATGTTGGTGGCTTTTTCATTGGTTTGTTGGCTGCCTTCCAATTCGAAACTACTGCCTACAGTCACTTTTACGCGGTCATTGAATAGTTTTTTGGATACGCCTACATTCAAATCGGTTTTGTTTTCTTTTTGTCCAGTAGAGTAATCATCTGTGGATTGTAAATCAAAATTCAATTCAACCCCTTTTATTAAATTGCCAGCGAAGTTGTTCAACTGATTGGATAAAATTTTACTTGCACTTCCTCTTGCCATCGATTCAGCCGAGAAACCCGATTCGCTCGACAATGGATTTTCACCCATAAAATTCCCCAACACCAATAAAGCAAAAACTTGTTTGTTCATCTCGTTCGGGTCTTGTCTCAGTTGGTCTAATTTTGATTTTGTAGTACTTATGACTTTTGACGAAACGGAACTGTTTTCTGGGACTACGATGTCAAATGCAATTTCGGGTTTCATAATTTCGCCCGTCATTTTTAGTTCGGTTTCAAACGGAATTTTCTCCTTATAGGTGTTTTTTTCTGCCTCTGAAACACTACCAATTTGATTTAGTACCAAATCGATAGGCGCCGTGGTTACTTTGTATACAGCGGTAATATTGATGTCGGCTTCCATAGGTTCGCCTTTCCATAAAATATAGCTTCCTTTTTTGATGTTGAACTTCTTCTTGATGGAACTGAACGTCATTTCATACTCTCCTTCTTCTAGTTCGTATTTTCCTGTTAGATTGGTTTTTCCAGAGGCGTCAATACCACCGTTTAAGTTGGCCGTTCCTTTTACTTTTACAAAATCGCCAGACGTTTTATCTATAATCATTGTGAGTTCGGCTTCTTTGTCTACCGTAATGTCTACGGAGGCGTTTAGTCCAATGATGTCGCTTTGACTGGCTTTTTGGTCTCCATTTAAAGTGGTCACCAAAACAGGATGGTCTTGGTCTATGAACTCAACGATGCCTTCTCTATCGGCTATTGAAGGGTCGGATTGAGGGACAACGATGGTAAATTTGGTGTCTTTATTGACTTTAATTGCACCATTAATTATTGGATTTTTGCTAGTTCCAGCAATAGTGATGTGGTTGTCTAGGAATAATTCTCCATAGAACAATTCGTTGTCTTTTGCTTTAGAGTTAATGGCTTTAAAGTTTTTAGCATCAATGGCTAAATCATAACCGAGATTTTCTAAAGAAGCAGTATTAATTTGGCCATCAATGGTTAAGTCATTACTCTTTTCGTCTTTAATCGTAAATTTTTTAAAGATGATTTTTTGGTCTTCAAAAGTGATGGCATCATTTATTGAATTAAAATTAGCGTTGAGTTGTTTTACATTGAAACCAACATTGTTGAACTTTAATTGCCCAGTCAAATTGGGCGTTGCTGTTGTTCCTTTGATGTCGAAATTTCCAGATAAGAAACCATTGCTTTTGGTTAGTTGCCCCATAGAAAAGCCTTGAATACTCTTCATGTTGAGCTTTTCGATAGCCAATTTCATATCGAAACTATCGCTTTGGCTACTATAAATTCCGTCTAGTCGTACGTCATTTTCTTGACCTGTGAGGGCTACGTGCGTATCGTATTCGTTGTCTTTTTCGTTTTTAATTTGAATCACAAAATCTCCTACGGGTTCTTTTTTGAAAGTAAAGGTATCGATTTTTATATCCGAGGTGAAAAGCGGTTTAGTTGCACTATTTTTGATTATAGCTGTACCATTGATTTTACCGCTCATTTGCCAGTCGTCTTTTTCGACCATACTACTTAGCGTTTGGATGTCGAAATTTTCAAATGCCAAAGCAATAGGTGCATTGGCGGTTGGCGTTTGTGATTGCGCACTAATACTGCTTCCTTCGTGTTCTAGTTTGAAATCAGAAATAATTAATCCCTTTGGTGTCGAAACGATTTGATTGTTTTCTGGTAGTTGCCAAGTCTCGTAATTCAGCAAGGCATTTTTATCCAAATGCAATAAAGTGTTGCCTTGATTGGTCGTTACATTTCCAGCAAGAAAATAACGCTCTTTGTCTTTGTTGTCTTTGAGTTGCAAGGCATAATCGATTTGATTTTGCGCGACCTTTCCAGACAACAAGGTAAGAGGCAATTGCATTTGTGGATTTTGAATGTCGTCAATGAATAGGCTATAGTTCAGCGCATTGTCATTGGTCGAAATAGTCAAATCGGCATTGGTAATGGTTTGATTACCGTACACCAATTTTGGCATTTTTCCTGTAATTGCAATGGAATCGTTTACCGAATTGTAGCGCCCAGAAAACTGAATAGGTGCCAATTCCTTTACCTCAGGTAATAACTGTGCAAACAACGGACTTTCTTTGGTATTGAGCGTAAAGCTGAAGTTTTGCGGAGCCGTTGTTTTTCTTTTGGCTTTTGGTGTCGTATTGTAATAATGCGCTATTGAGTTTTGCAAAGCCGTTGCCAATTGGCTAATTTTAAATTGCCCCTCCATAGCCGCATTCACAAGGCTAGAATTCAAGAGCAATTCGGTTTTTTCTTTATTGGATACCGCTTTAAATTGAATAGAATCTATCGGGAAAGCTCCTTTTTCGTTGGTGATTACCAGTTGATGCGCAATAATGGTTCCGTTAAGGCGGTCCAAATCGGCGGAAAGGATATTGGCATCGACTTCTCCTTTTAGTTTTAAAGGACCCGCGTGAAGATTCAGTTTTTCTAAATCGGCTATGTCCAAATGGAGTTTTACGTTTCCTTTTGGCGTTTTGCCGTTCATCCCTCCACTTCCAGTCAAAGTAAAAGTCAAATTAGGGTCGTTCGCATCCATTGTGGCTTCAAAAAGCCCTTGTTTCATTGCGCCATTCCAACTCAAATTTTGATATGCGTAATTGTTGTACATCAGTTTAGAGACTGTACCTGTACTTACAATTGTTGCCGTTTTTGGGTCGAGTCCAGTTCCTTTAACTCGGATGCGGCTACTTATTTTACCCAAATCCTTATTCTGAATCAAACGACCCAAATCAAAATTGGTGAACTCGGCTTGGGCGTCGTAGCGTTCTTTGTTTTTTTGGCGTTGGTCGAAGGTGGCTTTTACTTTGGCTTTGCCAAAACTACTATTGAGCACCACATCGGTAAAAAAGGAATGAATCGTACCTTTGAAACTTCCTTTTCCGCTCAATTGATTGGGTAAGCTAAGGTTCGACGGCAAACTTCCTTTGGGAGCGAATTGCTTAATATCTTGTGCCGAAGATTCAAAATTTTGAATGGCGATGTCGAATCGGGCTTGGTCCACATTGGGTAAGCCAACGATAGAACCGCTAGCTTGCAATTTGGTTTTACCAATGCCGCTCACTTCGAGATTGGGAATTTCGATGCGATTCAGTTTGCCCGAAACGGTACTGTTAATTAGTAAAATTCCTTTTGGATTACTCGCAAACGGATTGGTAGTTGCCAATTGTGGTGCTAAAACTAGCAGGTCTTTGAAACCTAATCGGCTCTTTTTTAAATTGGCTTTTATCGATATTTCACCCGGATTTTTGCTCAATGCCGCTATTGAAGGGTAACCCAAAAGCACTTGATTGCGCAAAAGGGTTTGCGGTGTTTTGAGGTACAACTTTTTTAAATAGCTGTTTTTGGGACCAAAGAAAAAGTCGGTAGAGAGGGAATCTATGACCAAACCACTTTGCTCTTTTCCGGCAAAAGAAGCTACGTTGACCGCAATCGATTCGGGTTTGTAATGAAAATTGGTTGCTTTCAGATGGGCTTTTTTGAGTTGGATATGGTTGTAATCCAATCCTTTGTTCAGGAGGTTAAAGTTGTTATTGTCGAACTGAAAAAACAGTTGTGCCACATCGGTTTGATTGATTTTTACTTCCCACAGATTTGGAGTTGCAGTAGGCTGGGTTGGAGACGGAGCGGCTATTTTGGCTACTTTCCCCAAAGCAACTGCTCCTCTTAAATTTTCGAATTGTAGGGATTGAATAACCACCAAATTATTGGCCAAATCAATCAACTCTATTTTGGTGTACCAACGTTTGAAGGAAACGTGGGCTTTGGTTTTTTGAGACGATTCTAGGTAATCGAGTTGTACTTTTCGTAGGTCAATTTCACCCAGATTGATTTTCCAAACGGGCGTTGGGGCGGTACCTATTTTGTTAGGCACTACCGTTTTGGAAGTTGCTTTTAGGGTTTGCGACACGTCTGCGGTGAGTCCAGTGACTTTGATTTTTGGCAGGTCGATTTCTTGCTTTTCTAAATCGAAAGCTTGGAATTCGGTATCGAAATGTTTGAGTTTTAACGTGGCCTTGATGGGTTCTTTGGCATCATTATAAACAAAGCGTATTTGGTCCAGATTGATTTTACGCAGCACGATAGCCATAGGTTTTGAAGGCTCTTCTTCTGGCTTTTCGGGAGAGGCAAAGGCTTGGGTAATGTAATCAAAATTGAAAGTGCCTTGTTTTGAACGGTCTATTTTTGCAGTGACACCTTCTAGTGTAATGCTGTTTAACGTTAGTTGGTTGCCCATCAAATCGAGTAGGCTAAAATCGATAGCAAGGTGTTGACCAGCTAGTAAAGTGTCTTTCTTTTGGTCGGACAAATACAAGCCGTGCACTTTTATGGGTTGGAAAAGCCCAAACGAAAGCGAATCGATTTGTACTTTGGTTTTGATTTTTTCTTGTAGGTAATCGACCGCTTGGTTTTTGACGAAACGTTGTACAAAAGGCAAATGCAGCGCTATACCCAAAACCAGTAGCAAGAGGACAGCCCCCAAGACTATTTTGCGTACCACCGAAATACTTTTCTTGATATTAGGTTTCAAACGTTCGATTTTAGCATAAAAGTAGCTTTTTTAAAACAAAGTAGCAAGTGGTGGGTTGGGGAGGAGGGATTGAGGTTACTTTATGAAGTATAATTTGTTAACAACTAACCGTGTATTGCTTACGATTGTAGGCGGTACAATTGTAGGCGTAAAAGTATTTTTAGAAACATGAATATAAAAGAAAAAATAGGAGATAAAGTAAAGGTTCTCAGGCTAGAAAAGGATATTACCATTGAGTATTTAGCCAATATTTCTGATGTGGATAGAAACTACATCTCAGATATAGAAAAAGGGAAACGAAATGTTTCTGTAGAGATTTTAGAGAAAATAGTTGTTGCACTTGAAACGGATTTAGCAACATTCTTCAATGATAAAAAGTTTAAAAGATGAAAATGAAAGAGACAATATCAATTGATGAATTTGATGGTAAAAAATTCAAAATTCGCTTTATAGAAGAGGAGGACAATCGTAAAGCTGTTCTAACTCATTATTTACACAATTATCATAATGGTGTAAAAAAACATTATGAGAAAGAAGCAAAAGAATATTTGAATCAGATTGTTGAATATAAAAACCAAGAAGCCGAATTACAACTTGTAAATGAAGTTGCTTTGCAACAATTACTTTTTGAAGTTGAAAATGTACCTTTTCCAACTCCTAAAAACTATAAATTCAAATTTATCGATTTATTTGCAGGTATAGGTGGATTCAGATTGGCTCTTCAAAGTTTGGGTGGTAAATGTGTTTTTACTTCTGAATGGGATGAAAATGCAAAGAAAACATATCGAGCCAATTTTGGTGAAACTCCTTTTGGCGATATAACCAAGGAAAGTATCAAAAAATACATTCCAGATGATTTTGATGTTCTGTGTGCTGGATTCCCTTGTCAAGCTTTCTCCATTGCTGGAAAACGTGGAGGATTTGAGGATACTAGAGGTACTCTGTTTTTTGATGTTGCTGAGATAATTAAACGAAAAAGACCAAAAGCAATTTTCTTGGAAAATGTGAAAGGTTTGAGAAATCATAATGGGGGCAAAACTTTAGCGACAATTTTAAATGTTTTGAGAAATGACTTAGGATATTTTGTTCCAGAGCCCCAAATTATTAATGCTAAAGATTTTGGTGTGCCACAAAATAGAGAACGAATCTATATTGTAGGGTTTAGAAACGATTTAGGTATTGATAATTTTGACTATCCAAAAGCAACAAATAAAAACGTTACATTTTCTCAAATAAAAGAGGAAAACGTACCTCCAACAAAGTATTTCTTATCAACTCAATATGTTCAAACTTTGGTCAATCACAAAGCAAGACACGAAGGTAAGGGAAATGGTTTTGGTTATGCTATAATTCCTGATGACGGAATTAGCAATGCAATTGTGGTTGGCGGAATGGGAAGGGAAAGAAATTTGGTTTTAGACCATCGAATTACAGATTTCACACCTACAACACACATTAAAGGAACTGTAAATCGTGAGGGAATTAGAAAAATGACACCACGAGAATGGGCTAGATTACAAGGTTTTCCAGATGATTTTGTTATTCCTGTTGCAGATGCTTCTGCATATAAACAGTTTGGGAATTCTGTTGCTGTTCCCGCAATTAGAGCTACTGCAAAAAAAATTATTGAATTAATAAGTTTTAATGATGATAACAGGAAATAAAGGAGAATGGAGTGAAGTTTATACACTTTTAAAAGTTATTTCAGATAAACAACTTTTTGGAGGTGATAGTAATTTAAAGAAAATAGAGACTTTAATTTTTCCAATAATCAAAGTTCTTCGTGATGAAACAAATGGAACTTTTGAATTTAGCTATGAAGATGATTTAGTGATTGTTAAAAATGGCAAAGAAGAAATTAGAATTTCGGTTTTAGAATTTCAAAACCAAGCTCATTTTCTCCTGAATAAACTTAAAGAAAAGACAAAGTCTACTTTCTCAATTCCTGAAATTGAAAATTTTATTAATTCTTTTGATAGTCATTCACTTAAGGCAAAATCATCTGTAAAAAGCGATATAAGAATTGTTATTCACGACCAAAGAACAGGAACAAATCCTGAACTTGGCTTTAGCATAAAATCGCAACTGGGAGGAGCTTCAACACTTTTGAATGCTGGTAAAACAACAAATTTTATTTTTAATATTAATAATTTGAATTTAACTCAGAAGCAAATTATAGAAATAAATGAAATTGAAACAAGAAGTAAAATCAAAGATAGAATTGAAAAATTATGTCAACTTGGCGGAAGTTTAGAGTTTAAAAAAACAGAAAGTTCTATTTTTGGGAATAATCTTGTTTTGATTGATAGTGCTTTACCTAAAATTCTTGCTGAAAGTTTGCATTTATTTTTTACTTCAACATTTTCGACAATAGTTGAATTAACTAATCAAATTTCAACAAAAAATCCACTTGACTATAATCTAGAAACAAATCATCCATTTTATTCATACAAAATCAAAAGGTTTTTAACAGACGTTGCATTAGGTATGATGCCTTCAAAAGTTTGGACTGGCGAATTAGATGCAACTGGAGGTTATTTGGTTGTAAAGGAAAATGGCGAAGTTTTATGTTATCACATTTATAATAGAAATGAATTTGAAGATTATTTGTTCACAAATACAAAGTTAGAAACAGCAAGTAGCACTCGACACGAATTTGGGAAAATTTACGAAGACAACGGAAAATTATATTTCAAACTAAATTTGCAAATACGATTTAAATAGTAAAATTTATATTTACAAAAATTGAGTTTTTCATATTGTAATAAAAACAACAACGCTTCTCCCTTACCAGAGAAGCGTTGTTTATTTGATGTTGTTCGAAACCTTATTCGTTCTGGCTAGCCCCGGGAGTAGTGGCATCCTTTGTTGTCTCGTTTTTTTAACGAGACAACAAAGATAGAACGAATCACGGGAGGGGACGTACTTTCGGTCCTTAGGCGGGCTGCTCCCAAAAAGGATAATCGGTATAGCCACGACTTAGCTTTTATGGGATAATCCTCTTAGTTTTTGAAGAATGTTTTGTTGACAAACTGGTACACAACAGTAAACAGTAGCAACCACAAAACCACCATCAAAGCATAGCCCCAATTGCCCAACGACCAACCAAACACAAACAGCCAAGTTTCGTGTTGGTACATAGGATTAAAAGCTTCCCAATAATTTGTCGGTCCACCGCTAGAAATTAGCAATACCACTAAGGATACCAAGTAAATTAGCAAAACGGTGAATACAGTGGTTAGGAGTATTTTTTTGAAAGTCATAAGGGTTTGTTGTTTTTCGGTTTATGGTTTTTGGTTTATGGTTTGTTGTTTATGGTTTGTTTAAAGGTTTAATCGGTTAATTGTTTAAAAGTTTAAGGTTTAAAGTTTAAGGTTTAATCTGCTTTCTATGTTCTGCCTTCTAACTTCTAACCTCTAACCTCTAACTTCTAACCTCTAACTTCTCATTTCTCATTCCTTCCACGTTACGACTTCTTCGATGGGTCTTCTGGTTTTTGGGCGGGGGTCGATTACTCGGTAGCCAAAAGCGACCATATAGGCTAAGCCGTATTGGGTGGTGTCGATGCCAAAATGTTCGGCGAGGATGGCTTCGGATATTTTTTGGTTGAAGCCTTCGATAGGACAGGAGTCGATGCCAATCATTGCGGCTGCTGTCATCATATTGCCCAACGCGATATAGTTTTGTTTGGTAGCCCAGTCGAATAAATGACGTTCGTTGTTGAGGTCAAAATCCGATTTCTGGAAGTCCTCAAAGAATTTGCTTTTGCCTTTGATGGTTTCTTCTGGGAGTTGTTGTACGTCTTTCATGAAATTTGCAATGTACGCGCTGTCCCATTTGGTCAAAGGCGCTTTCATGGTTAGTCCCAATACAAAATGACTTGCTGTTTCTAATTTTTTTGGAGCGCCCCAAGCATTCTGTTTGAGTAGTTCTCTCAAGTTTTTGTCTTGTACCACGACAAAATGCCAAGGTTCAAATCCAAAGGAACTAGGCGATAAACGAGCGGTTTCTAAAATAAAATCAAAATCGTCTTTCGGGATTATTTTGTTGGTGTCGAATTCTTTGCAAGCGTGACGGAATTGGAAAGCGGACAGTATTTCTTGTTTGTTCATATGTTTCTGATTTTAAGAACGATAAAGATAAAATATTTTTTTTTCAATTATTTTTTAGGAGTCAAATAGTTTTCGGTTTTGTTAATCCAATCCATACGTATGGGAGTGAAAATATCCAAATCCAACGTATTTTCAAAAGCCCAAAATTCATGAGGCACATTAGGCGGAATGATTAAAACGTCGCCTTTTTTTACAATATATTCTTTGTCGTTTATTTTGACCTTTACTTTTCCTTCGAGGATATGAGTGATTTGTTCGTTAGGATGCTGGTGTTTTTGGATATGGGCTCCTTTTTCAAGTTTTAAATAAGCTATCATTCCGCCACTTCCATAAGCATATTTGCGTTCTACCTTGTCCATCATTTTCTCATACTTCAAAGTATCCATCGAAAAATGATTGACTTCATTGCCTTTTTGTGCCTTTGCTCCCCAAACTATTAGAAAGAGAGCGATTCCGATTATTGTTGTTTTATTCATGATTGCTTTATTAGTTATTGTACTTTGCTTCGGCATTGTCAATAGGCGTATTGGGGTCATTTTGTACCATTTTTGCAATGGCATCTTTACGCATAAAGACTACACCTGGTTTTGATTTGGCATAAGTAATGAATTCATCCATTACTTTTACGATGGCGGGGCTTCCTCCAATTCTGTCGTGTAAACTCACAGACATCATGCGTCTTTTGGTAGCACCTTCAGCATAGAGTTGGTCGAATTCTAGTTTCAATTGCGCTAAGAATTGGTCAGGACTCCATTTTTTGCCTTCAATATTCACGATGTCGTTGTTGCGAATGGTGTACGGCATCACAACAAAGTTTTTACCATTGACTTTGGTAATAAAGGGTTCGTCTCTACTCAAATCATCAATGTGGTACAAAAAGCCTAATTCTTGTAATACTTTGAGTGTATTTGGACTTCTACGCAACCAATTGGCATTATAACCCACCCCTTTTTGTCCTGTGATGGCAGCTACAGTATCAACTCCTTTTTTGACAAAATCCAATTCATCGGCATAACTTTTATTCCATTGATTGTCCCAAGCAAAACCATGAGCGGCAATTTCGTGACCTTGATTAGCAATTGCTTTAGCTATTTCTTGATATCGAATTGCGGCAGCACCAACCACATGCGAGGTTACTTTGATATCGTGCTTTTTCCATAAATCGAGCATTCTGTAAATACCTTCATTCGCTCCATAACGGTACCAACTATCGGCTGCCAAATCTGGGTTTCCTTTGGGAAGCGGATTGCCTGAAAATGGACTTTCGGCGCCTTCAGGTTGGCCGCCTGTTTCAAATTGCATAGACACCGAAATCACTAATTGTGCGCCATTAGGCCAATAGGATTTTGTAAGCTTTTCTTCAGTTGTTTTTTGGCAATTCGAAAAAAAGAATAATGTAAGTAAAGAACAAAGTAGGGCTATTGATTTTGTTTTCATAATAGAGCTTTTTATTTTAGACAAAATTAATCGGTGCAATTGGGTTTAATTTTGTAAAAAACAAGGGTATATTTGTAAAAATCAATGGTATTATGAAACGCTTTACTAATTTTCATTCGCTTAATGTCTTTTCTCTTCATTTGGATGTTTGGGAATACGAATGGCATACGCATAATTTTTACGAAGTTATTTTTATTGAGCAAGGAACGGGTATGCATTTGCTGAATGGGTTACGTTTTGAGTATAACGCTGGCGATATTTTTTTGCTAACGCCTGAAGATGCTCACGCTTTTGAAATTCAGTCGACTACTGTTTTTTCTTTTGTGAAATTTACCGAGCAATTGTTTTTTGAACTAATCGATAATCCGCATGCCAAAGAAGCTGTTAGCAGTATCAAGAATGCTATGCTGAATACCAATAATCGGTTAGGGTCGGTGGTTGCCTCTTCCACAGATAGTAAGTACTTGTTTGATTTGTTGAAAGTACTTCAATATGAATTTCGAAACGATGCTCCGTATCAGTACGCTATAGCATTGTCTGTTTTTAAGTCGATGATGCTCTATTTGGCAAGACATCGTAATGAATCGGCTTTACTGCTTTCCAATGCCAATGACCGTCTCCAAGCCGTGTTGTCCTATATCCGTTTGCACGCGCTCGATGCTGAAAAGATGAAAATCAACGCTCTGGCTGCTGCTTTTCATTTGTCACCAAATTATATTAGTGCCTATATCAAAAAGCACACAGGACTCTCGTTACAGCACTACGTGATTCAAATCAAAATCAAGCAAGCCGAGCAATTGTTGCTACAAAATAATTTTAATGTGGGCGAAATTGCCAGCCGTTTGGGTTTCAATGATGCGAGTCATTTTAATAAAGTATTCAAAAAATACAAAGGTGCGGCACCTACTGCATTTCGTGTGTCGGATAAGCTTTAGAATGAATTTTTTTTAGTGTTTCCCCTTCGAGCTATTTGTTAAGTGCCTTGATTTCTATATATTTAACAAAAAAATAGTCCCATGAGAAGACACCTACTAGCACTCGTTTTTTTTGCCTTTGGCATTTGGTTTACTTTCGTTGCTTGCAATTCTAAGAAAGAAGCTGAATTTGCAGCGCCAACAGCTTCAACCGGAACTTTGTTGTATGCAAAATTGCCAATAGATTCCGTTGCTATCGCAGCATTTTATCAAAAGTTCCCCAAACTCCAATCGTACCAAGAGTCAATCAAAGCCTTGTATGCCAAGCAACAATTCACATCGATTTGGTATGACAAAAAAGGATTAGTAGAGTTTGGAAATACCTTATACTCAAAGTACGAAAACAGAGCGCTAGAAGGAGTCAAAGCCAAGTTTCCCTACGAAAACGAATTGAACACCATTTTTGATGGTCACGCAGAAACCAATTTGTCGAACGAAACCAATGACTTATTGCTAAGCCATTTGTACTTGTTTTACGCCAATAAAGTGTACAACGGAATCGACCAAAAAGTAACCGAAAAAATTGGCTGGCTTTTGCCTCGCAAAGAAATTGGGTATACAGAATTGTTAGATTCCATTTTGTCGCATCCTAAAAAAGCCTTAAAAGATGAAAAACTTTTGTTCAGCCAATACGGGAAACTGCGTCAATTTTTGCAAAAATACCGTGACATAGAGAAAAAAGGGGGTTGGGGTACGATTACCGTTGCCACCGATTTCAAGTCGTTCAAACCCGGCGATAGCGCACAAGCCATTCAGCAAATCCGCAGTCGCTTGTTCCTTTCGCAAGACCTTTCTTCCGATTCTAAAAGTGCGATTTACGACGAAGACCTTCAAAAAGGCGTGGCTAATTATTTGGTTCGAAACGGATTCAAAGAAGATGTGGTTTTGTTGCCCAAACACATTCAGGCGATGAACGGACCAATTGAAGAACGTATTCAGCAAATTATGGTCAATATGGAGCGTTGTCGCTGGATTTCACCCGACTTAGAAAAAGCCAACGAATTCATCGTGGTCAATATTCCGTCGTACTATATGTACCTGAGTCGCGGGGGTAAAAAAATCTTCGATTCGCCAGTTGTAGTCGGAAAAGCAATGAATAAAACCGTGATTTTTAGCGGCAAAATGAGTTATATTGTTTTTAGTCCGTATTGGAATGTTCCTACCAGCATCATCAACAAAGAGGTGAAACCTGGTATGGCCAAAAATCCCAATTACTTGGCCAATCACAATATGGAATGGAATGGTGGTCGCGTGCGCCAAAAACCCGGAAACAGCAATTCTTTGGGGTTGGTTAAGTTTATTTTTCCCAATTCAAACAATATTTATTTGCACGATACACCTTCCAAAGGCTTGTTTGCCAACGAAGAGCGTGCTTACAGTCACGGTTGCATCCGCGTGGGAAAACCTCGTGAATTGGCCATCAAAATTCTAGAAAACGACAAAGCGTGGACACCTGAAAAAATCGATGCGGCGATGCATAAAGGCAAAGAAAACAGCTATGTCTTAAAGAACAAAATCCCCGTTTACATTGGCTATTTCACTGCTGTAGTCAAAGACGATGGGCAAATCTACTTCTACAAAGACGTCTACGAAAGAGACGAGCGATTGGCTAATTTATTATTCAAAGAAGAGTAGTTTTTGGAGCGGGAGTAATGTGGCTTTTTTGGGCAACATCGTCCCGTCATCCATTATATCTTTGCCTTTTTAAAGGAAAAAGGCAAAGGATGCCATTCCTGCCGGGGCTATAAGGTTATAGGGTTGCTTTTTTGGGAGTTATTAATTGTATATTGTTGATTGCCATTTATTTTTGGTAATTAATCCAAAGTTTTAGTATAAAGTATATTTTTAGAAATCAAATAGAAAATTCACAAAATGCAAATAGGAATAATAGGACTTGGAAAAATGGGATTTAATCTCGCTCTAAACTTAAAAAGAAACCAATATCAGGTAGTAGCACAAGATGTAAATACAGATTTTGTTGCTAAAATTGGTAAAGAAGGAATTGAAACAGCTTATACTGTCGAAGAATTGTGCCAAAAACTAAGCAATCGAAAAGTAATTTGGCTAATGGTTCCTGCAGGAGAAATTGTTGATTCGGTGATTAATGACTTGATTCCTTATTTGTCCGCCAATGATATAATAATTGATGGAGGGAATTCTAATTTTAATGATTCCAAGCGTCGTTATTCAAAATTAAAAACACTTGGAATGAATTTTTTAGATTGCGGAACTTCAGGCGGAACTTCCGGAGCCTTGCATGGAGCTTGTACCATGATAGGTGGAGACCCAGAGGTGTTTGATTATGTAGCAAAAGTGTTTAAAGATATTTCTGTTGAAAATGGTTCTCTTTATACCGGTGCAGCAGGAAGTGGTCATTTTACCAAAATGGTGCATAATGGTATTGAATATGGGATGATGCAATCTATCGCCGAGGGATTTGAAGTCTTTGAGCATTCAGAATTTGATATTGATTTTCAAAAAACTGCTAAATTGTTCAATCATGGTTCTGTGGTACGCAGTTGGTTGATGGAATTGACCGAAAATGCTTTTGCAAAAGATCCAAAATTAGACGGTATCAAAGGAATTATGCATTCTTCTGGCGAGGGTAAATGGACATTAGAAACCGCCCTAGACTTAGGTGTACCCACTCCTGTTATTGCCCTTTCTATTATGATGCGCTATCGATCACAAATGTCCGATACTTTCTCTGGCAAAGTAGTGGCAGCACTCCGAAATGAGTTTGGGGGGCATGCAGTAGAGAAAAATGAATAATATTTTTGTCTCCATTCAATTCAATGAAGTACTCACGTTTATAAAATTATAATTCATGTCTTTACTGATCCTTATCGCAAGTATTGTTTTGTTATTGGTTTTGATTTCTGGCGCTAAGCTCAATGCTTTTATAGCTTTGATAATAACAGCTTTTTTCGTTGGAATTTTGAAAGCGATGCCATTCGTTACTTTACTTGAATCTATTCAGCTAGGGATTGGAAATACGTTGGGTTCTCTAGTTCTCATTATTGCATTTGGAGTGATTTTGGGGAACTTACTATCAGAAAGTGGAGCCGCTCAAAGAATTAGTTCGGTAATGATCCGAACTTTTGGTATGCAACACATCAAATGGGCAATGGTGCTTACGGGTTTTTCTGTTGGGATTTCAATGTTTTATAACGCTGGTTTTATCATACTAATTCCAATGGTTTTTGCAGTTGCCAAAAGTACAAAACAGCCTATTATTTATTTAGGCATTGCGATGGCTTCAGCTTTGTCTATTACTCACGGTTTTTTGCCACCGCATCCGGGGCCAACAGCCATTGCTGTTATTTTTAAAGTGAATATTGGGAAAACCTTACTTTATGGCTTAGTGGTGGCAGTTCCCGCACTAATTGTTGCAGGCATAGTTTTTCCTGAATTGATAAAAAAAATTCAAGCGTTCCCTCCAAAAGGATTATTCGAAAGCAAAACATTCGCAGAATCTGAGTTGCCTTCTTTTAAAATAAGTATCATAACAGCATTAGTTCCTGTTATTTTAATGGCGTCTGCTACTTTTAGCGAATTGGTTTTAGATGAAGAAAATAATTTGCGTGCCTTTTTAATTTTTATTGGTAATCCCACCACTTCTTTACTACTCGCAATTTTGTTTGCGATAGTTGCCTTGGGGCTTTTTCGCGGTAGAAAAATGCAGGATATTATGGATAGCTCTGGAGCGGCATTAGGTTCTGCTACAATGATTATACTAATAATTGCTGCTGGTGGTGCCTTTAAACAAGTTTTGATAGATAGTGGAATAGGAACAGATGTAAGTCTTTTTTTTAATGAATCTTCTCTTTCTCCTTTGGTTTTAGGTTGGCTGATTGCAACAATCATTCGTATAGCTTTAGGTTCTGCTACAGTTGCAGGATTAACAGCTGCAGGAATTGTACAACCCTTAGTAATTCAATCGGGTGTCAATCCAGAATTAATGGTACTTTCTATTGGTGCAGGTAGTTTAATGTGCTCTCACGTTAATGATACAGGATTTTGGATGTTCAAAGAATATTTTGGGATTAGTGTTTCGGATACGTTTAAAACTTGGACAGTAATGGAAACCATTATTGGTGTTATGGGATTAATAGGTGTACTGCTATTAAATGTATGGATCAAATAAATAGAACGCCTATGTATTATGTTGGAATTGATATTGGCACCACAGCTACAAAAGCAGTTTGTTTTGATATTCAAGGAAATGTTGTCGAGGAACTGTCGATTTCGTATCCTATGTTTCATCCCAAACCACATTGGAGTGTTCAAGATCCACAAGAAATATTAGACACTGTTGTAACATCAATACGAACTATAACCAAAGATGTTCGACCAGAATTTATTAGTTTTAGTGCAGCCATGCAAAGTATTATTGCCATTGATTCAAATGGAACACCATTGACTCCTGCTATATTATGGGCTGATAATAGAGCCATAGCTTTAGTTGAGGAACTCAAAAAGTCCAATAAATCAGAATGGTTGTATCAGAAAACAGGAATTCCAACGCATCCTTTTTCGCCTTTGGCCAAAATAGCATGGTTCAAAGCGTTTGATGCTGAAACGTTTTCCAAAACCTACAAATTCATTAGTATAAAAGAATATGTTTGGCATCAACTTACAGGTGAATATGCTATTGATACTTCAATGGCATCAGGAACAGGAATAATGAACATTTATACTTTGCAATGGGATGATGAGATTCTTTCTTTTTTAAATATACAAATGGAGCAGCTTTCTCCAATTTATGAAGTAACCCATAGTTTAAAAGGGATCTCAGATGGTTTTTTATATGTGATTGGAGGAGGAGATGGTGCTTTGGCAAGTCTAGGAACAGGCGCAATTAATGAAGGATGCATCGCTTTAACCATTGGTACTAGTGGAGCAGTTCGACTCCCAATTGATCAACCCTTTCTTGATGCCCAAATGAGAACGCAATGTTACCATCTCAAAGAGAATCAATACCTTACTTTAGGAGCTGTAAATAATGGAGCAATTGTGTTGCAATGGCTAAAGGAAACAATGCTAAAGACAACCGTTCCTTATGAAACTCTTTTTCTAGAAGCTGAAAAAATTCCTCCAGGTGCTGATGGATTGCTTTTTGTCCCTTATTTACTTGGAGAGAGAGCGCCAATTTGGGATGCATCCGCTCAAGGAACTCTTTTAGGAATGCAAATTACTCATACCCAATCGCATTTGGTCAGAGCTACTTTAGAGGGGATTTTGTTTGGATTATTTCAAATTACAGAAATTCTAATTCCTGATGAAGAAAAGCGAAAAAATACTACTGTTATGGTTAGTGGGGGATTTGGTAAAAGCGACTTTTGGTTACAAATAGTTGCTGATATTTTTCAAATGAAAGTGTCTATAACTAACACAGTTGAAGGTGCTGCTTGGGGTGCTGTTTTAATTGGTTTGGAGGCTACCGCCGGAATTGTAAAAACGAAGCATGATATTGGAAAAACATTTTTTCCAAATCAGTCAAATGCCGAAATATACAAAGAAGCCTTTAAGAGATTTAAAAAAGTATATACTCTGCTAAAAGAAATATAGTGTTTGCTGTTTTTAGCTGATTAGCTGTATTTAAATTGAATCATGTTTCATTGTGGTTAAGTTTAAAGTAATTTCCCCGCCAAGAAAAATGCCGAAACAGAGAAGTAAATAATCAATCCCGTAACGTCCACCAAAGTAGCCACAAACGGAGCCGAAGCCGCTGCAGGGTCGAGTTTCATTTTGCGTAACAAAAACGGAATCAAGGAGCCCGAAAGTGTTCCCCATAAAACGATAAATAGGAGCGAAGTGGAGACACTCAATGCTACCCATAGCCAATATGGACCGTAATCATAAATTCCAGCTTCTTGCCAAATCACAATTCGGATAAAGCCTAAAAGTCCTAAAATACCACCCAATAACAATCCAGAAACAAACTCTTTTTTCATTACATACCACCAATCACGCAATTGCAATTCTTTTAGCGCCATAGCACGAATAATCAAAGAAGCCGCTTGCGAACCCGAATTTCCTCCACTCGAAATAATCAACGGAACAAACAAGGCCAAAACTACGGCTTTGGCGATTTCATCATCATAATGTCCCATAGCCGATGCGGTGAGTAACTCTCCCAAAAACAAAACGACCAACCAACCCGCACGTTTTTTGACCAAATCGGAGAGTGAAGTTTTGGTGTACGAAACATCCAATTCTTCCATACCCCCAAATTTCTGCATGTCCTCGGTATCTCGTTGTTCTATTTGCTCCAATAAGTCGTCAAAAGTCACTATGCCCACCAAGATTCCTTTTTCGGTCACAATAGGTAAAGCTTCACGGTCGTATTTGTCAAAAATCGCCAAGCTTTCCTCAATTTTTTCGGTGGTGCGAATGGCGATAAAATTTTTATCCATCAATTCTTCAATCAATGTGGTGTCTTCAGCCATAAGTAATTGACCAATACGTAAATCATCAATTAACTTGTTTTTGTCATTCACTACGTAGACAAAATTGAGTGTTTCTGCTTTTTTACCATAAATCTTAATCGATTCCAACACACGTTTTACCGTCCAATCCTTTTTCGCCTGAATGTAATGAGGCGTCATTAATCGGGCAATACTATCACTTTCATAGCCCAGTAAATTCAGCGCTTGCTCTCTTTCTTTTTGGTCCAACAAATTGATGATTTCCTTGATGATACTATCTGGGAAATCCGTCAAAAGAAGCGTTCTATCATCGGGAGCCAATTCGTTAAAAAGTTCCTTTGTGGCTTCATTTCCTAAATTCAAAATCAGCTCTTGTTGAATTTCACTATCAAAATACGGAAATACCTCAGCTTTGGCTTCTCCAGCTAAAAGGAGAAAGGATAGCACGCGGTCTTTACTGCTTTTTTGTGTCAATTGGTCTGCAATGTCGGCTGGATGTTTGGAGGTAATGTGATCCATAGCAATAAAATTAATGAGGTATTTACTTTTTCGTTTTAGACAGGATAAACTATCTGTTTTTGGGTGGTATCGATTTGTTTCGGCTTTGAATTGTTTCAAAGCTACTCCAATCAATTGGTTTTATAATTGATTCATTTTGTGCGGGATATTTTGAAAGCATTTGCGCGGGGCGAACGGGTCTTTTTTCAAATCCGCCGCCACAATTCGGACAAACATTTTCTAAAACACTAGTAACACAATCCGAACAAAAGGTACATTCAAAAGTACAAATCATGGCATCTGTACTTGCGGGAGGAAGTGGCTTTGCACAGTTTTCGCAGTGAGATCTTAGTTCTAGCATAAGCTTGTTTTTATGTCAGGGTAGGGAACAAATCAGAATTTATTTTTTAGGCTCTTCCATTACTTGCCCAGCTTCAAGCAATGCTTTTTGGAGCGTTGCATAAGGGACTTCTTGAACACTACTTTTGTTTTGTATGGCCAAGGCTGCTATTTGTGCGCTTGATTCGGCCAAAATCATAAAAATAGGCTCCATGCGAATGCTTCCATAAGCGATGTGCGAACTTGATACGCAAACAGGCACCACCAAGTTGCTACATTCATTGGCTTTGGGTAAAACGGTTCCCATGGCTATTTTATAGGGCTTCGGTGGTTCGATGCCTACATCACCTTCGTTTTCTATCCATCCTTCTTTGGTGACATAGCGTTGTACATTATGAGAATCTAAGTTGTAAGACCCCATACCAATGGCATTTTCGGCTTGCGTTTCTCCTCGTACTACATTTCCAGTCATGACGTATGCACCAACCATTCGTCTGGCTTCTCTGATGTATAATTGATGGGGAAAACCGCCATTGTCTAGGAATTCATCTTTTGGATAACCCCATTTTAGCATCGCGGTTCTGATTTTTTTGGGTACTCTAGGATCTGTAGCCGTAAAGTAAAGTAGTCCTTTTTGGTAGTTTTCGTGTTCTTTGGCTATGGCTTTTCGGCGTTCGTATGAAGCTTCGGGATAGTCGTAGTTCATTCCAATATTGTCATGGCTAAACGGACCGTGATTGTTCACATCGGTTTTGAAGTTAGGAATAGCATCAAATTTTTTGAAGGTTTTTTTCCAGCCTGCTTGATACAATCTTCCTAATATTTCATAGTCTTTGGGGTCATATCCTTCTGGTTTTTCTATCGGAATTTGGTTTTCTTTTACGGTGGTTAAGCATAAGCGGTAGCAGTAGGCTTCCATTTTATGATCGCCTGTTCCATTTTTACTAACTGGGTCTGGTGAAATTTTAGGCAACAAGCCTGAAGAAGTGTCACCCGGAACCCAATAAGGGTTTATCTTGAAATTTTTGAAGTTATGATCGTGCTGGTATAATTTTTTTTGCACCCCGTTAAATTTCTCAAAGTATACGGCATTGGCTTCTCTGCCAACATGATAAGAAATACCAGCTGCAGCCATCAAATCGCCTTCATAGGTGGCATCAATAAATACTTTTCCTTCTATTTTTTTTCCGCTTAAGGTGTAAAAAGCCTCAATGGTGGTTCCTTTTTTATCTATTTTTTTGTTGCGATCCAGCCATTCGTTTTTATAGACTTTAATCTTGTGGTCAGCAATCCATTGGTCGAAAATATGTTCAGCTACATGAGGTTCAAAGACCCACATGGTTTTTGACTTTTCGTCTATAGCAGGTGTACCTTGACCTTTGGCATTAAAACTTGATCTTTTTTGCCATTTCCAAGCGTTTTCGGTTTGATAATAGTCGTATACTTTTTTATAAAACATTTTGGATAAACCACCTATCAATTGTGTTTTCCCAGCATCGGTATACCCAAGTCCAGAAGCCGACATGCCACCCAAATGTTGATCGGGCGAAATAACGAGTACCGATTGCCCAAGTTGTGCCGCTTTGACCGCTGCAACCACCGCTGCCGATGTTCCACCGTAGACTACAATATCCGCCTGAAGTGTTGTGTTGTTTTGCCCCCAAAGCGAACCACCTAGTAATAAACTATAAAATAATACCTTGATTTTTTTCATATGATTATAGTAAAGTGATACTTAGGTTGATGAATTATAACTAATTGATTATAATTCTTTTATAGTATTTTATTTTGTACAAAAAGTACCTATAGCATAAGTTTTGGCTTGTCCGCTAATGATAACACGATCGCCACGTAATTCACAATTCAGTTTACCCAATCTTTCAGAAACTTGAAGCGCATAGAGTTCTTTTTTACCCAATCTTTCTGCCCAAAGCGGAATTAAAGAGCAATGTGCTGAACCAGTTACAGGATCCTCGAGTATTGAAGCTTGTGGTGTAAAAAAGCGAGAGACAAAATCACTATTTTTTCCGGGAGCAGTTAGAATTACGCCTCCAGTTTCCATATTGATTTGGTCAAATAAATTGCGGTCAATTTGAATGTTTTTTACAGCTTCTTCATTATCATATATTAAAACATAATCTCTTGATTTTAAAACTTCTTTTGGTGCTATACTCAATGATAACTTTAGGTTTTCTGGTAGTGTTGAAGGAACTGGCATTCTAGCAGGGAAATTCAAGAAATAGTAATCGCCTTCTACTAAAACCGTAAGGTCTCCGCTTAGGGTTTCGAAAACAAACGTGGTTCTTGGATCATTTAGAATAGTTTTTAAGGCATGAACCGTAGCCAAAGTAGCATGACCACATAAATCCATTTCAATCTCGGGGGTGAACCAACGCAGGTGAATTTTTTCGCCTTTGTCTACAAAAAAAGCGGTTTCGGCAACAGCATTTTCTTGAGTGATTTTTAATAAAAGCGCATCGGGTAACCACTCTTTTAAGGGAACGACTACGGCTGGATTTCCTCCAAATAAAGTATCGGTAAAAGCATCAATTTGATAAAAGTCTAATTTCATGGGGATGTAATTGTTAGCTAGTTTTTTTATTTTTATCAAAAATAAGGATTTCTGTGGTTCTTATGGTTTTTTATTCTTACCGACGGCTGATTTTTTGAGGTTGATTTTTTCAATAAAAAAAAACTGATGTTTTGACGATCAGGTTTCATTTTCTTAGTACGGGCTAGTTTACAATTGGTACGCTTCTTTCAAAAATGCTTTTAAAGAAGTTGGTTCTTGACCGATGAACGTTTTTAAACTGCTGTCTACTTCTTCAAAGTCATTGTTTTTCATTCCTGCTGCGAAAAGCACCGACATGGTAATGATGGATTCTGGTAGTCCAAATCCTTTCAAAGCGTTTTCAAAATCGGCCGAGGAAGGGCTGATGTATGGTACTTCTTTCCCTGAGAGTTCTGATAAATAACTAGCAATTTCGGTGAAAGAATGCGCTTGGCTTCCGGTAAGATGGTACGTTTTATTTTCGTGTCCATTGCTTGCTATAATTTGAGCAATTGCTTTGGCTAAATCGTTTCGGTTTGCAAAAGCAACTTTCCCTTCACCTGCTGGGAAAAACACTCCTGTTTCGAGTACATTGGCTCCAATAAACATTGGCACCACGTCGGCATACAAACTATTGCGTAAGAAAGTATAAGTTAGTCCGCTTTGTTTGATGTATGCTTCTGTCTCAAAATGATCTCCTAGTAGCGGTTTTAAGGGGGAAGTTTCGATATCTTTTATTGCAACTCCAGTGTAAAAAATATGTTGTACTCCGGCAGCTTTTGCGGCATCAATCACATTTTTATGTTGACCAATTCGGTCATTAAAGTCACTTGATGAGATTAAAAGAACGCTGTCGATTCCTTTCATGGCTTCTAATAGACTTGATTGATCTTGATAGTTCCCGATTTTTACGGTTATTCCTTTTTCAGAAAACGGAAGGCCTTTTTCTGTGCTTCTTGCGAGTACCGAAAGTTCAGCAATAGGATGTTTTGCTGTTAGTTCTGATACAATTTGACTTCCTAGTTGGCCTGTGGCTCCAGTAATTAATAGTTGACTCATTTTTTATTTCTTTAATTATTAATACTTACTTTTGTAGAGCAAATATCTTTTAGTTAGTTTGATTATACAAGACGGTACTTTTTTGTGCTTAACTAACTTGAAAGTTATTATTATTGAAAATCAATGATTTATGGAGGAAATAAAAATAAAAAAAGAAGATTTTAATTTATTGAATTGTCCTATTCGAACGATTTTAGATCGCTTTGGAGACAAATGGTCGGTTTTAGTCTTATTGATTTTAGGCGAAAAAAAGAAGCTTCGTTTTAATGCGATTAATAAAGAAATTGGAACCGATATTTCACAAAAAATGCTGACGGTTACCTTACGAACACTAGAAGCCGACGGTTTGGTTCATCGTACCGTTTATCCCGAAGTTCCGCCAAGAGTAGAGTATGAAATTACACCGTTGGGAGCGTCTCTAGTGCCGCATATTGACAATCTGGCGCAATGGGCGGCAGTCAATATGGAATCTATTAAAACGTCTCGCGAACGATTTAAAAAATAGATAGAATACTATTGCTTTCCGTTTGAGGCAGCTGCTTCAAAATTGTCGTAATAGGTAAAATCTTTGGTGATTAGTCCATTTTCGATGGTGAAAATGGTGCAAATGGGGAGGGTAAATTTTGTGTTATCTGGAGCTGTTCCAGTAGAAACGAATTCAACTACAATATGATTAGTATTGGTAGGATATAGTTGGATGATGGAGTCGTGAACGTCTGGAAAAAGGGCTTCTAGTTCTCCATATTTTTTAGCAATTTCTACTCTGTTTTGTTCTACGATGCCAGTTCCTAAACTCGGATCCTTGAAAAGTGCTTTTTCACTGTACATTTTTGCCATTTCTTCCCATTGGTGTTTGTTAAATAGCTCGTAATAGCGTTCTACTATTTTTTGATTCTCGTTTGAAGAAGTAGAGGGGTTGATGCAAGATAGTAATAGCAAAAAGAGAAAAGAAATACCGTGAGTGTTTTTCATTTTAAATAGTATTTTGTTGTTTTTTTAATTACTTATAAAAATATAAAAAATAGTTAGCGTTTTAGCTTCTGATGTCTCTATTAATTATAAGAACTCACGGATATTTTGGCTAAAGCCTATTTCAATTGAATTTTTACAAAAAAACAATCGCATTCAGGTTTTTAATGGTTGAAGTAGTTTGTTTTTAGGTCAGAATTTCTAAAATAATTTATTGTTTTTTTGTAGTACAGACGTTTCTAGCCCTGATGGGTGCGGCATCCTGTGGCTCTGGGGTTCAGAGCCACAGATATAGCGTACAGCAGGATTAAGCTCCTAAAAAAAAAGCGACTCCTTTACAGAAATCGCTTATGGATAGGGCAGAGGAGGAATTATTGATTTTGTAAAAACGCTTTCAGTTCCTCGTAGGTTTTGATTTTAGTACTTATTTTATCTTTGTTTAAGACACTTTCTATTTGTGGCGGAATAGGTAAAGTCACGCCTAATGCGGGTTCTACGATGTCTAAAAACTTGATAGGGTGGGCGGTTTCCAGAAAAATTCCCAAGGCATCGGGATGGTTTTGCAACTCTTTTTTCAATCCTAAATACCCTACTGCTCCGTGTGGTTCTGCGATGTAGCCTTTTTGCTCTTGGATGGTTTTCATGGCCTCGAGTGTAGCAGCATCGCTAAAGGTGTAGGATGAAAAGTCTTTTTCGAATTGTTTCAAATCATTTTGATACATTTCTTGTATGCGCACAAAATTACTCGGATTGCCTACATCCATAGCGTTCGAAATCGTGGCGATGGAAGGTTTTGGGTCGTAAACGCCATTTTCTAGGAAACGCGGTACGGTATCATTGGCATTGGTAGCAGCTACAAAATGTTCGATAGGTAAGCCTAATTTTTTAGCGATAATACCTGCGCATATGTTGCCAAAATTTCCACTAGGACACGAGAAGACCAATGGTTTTTGTTGTTTTTTTAAGGCTTTATAGGCAAAGAAAAAGTAGAACATTTGGGGTAGCCAACGAGCAATATTGATGGAATTTGCAGAAGTTAAATGAACAGCAGCCAATTCAGAGTCCAAAAAAGCTTTTTTGACCATGTCCTGACAGTCATCAAAAACACCATCTACTTCGAGCGCTTTGATGTTTTGTCCCAAAGTGGTCAATTGGCGTTCTTGAATGTCACTCACTTTACCCGATGGATACAAAATCACTACATCTACTCCAGTCACGCCCAAAAAACCACTGGCTACGGCACCTCCTGTATCTCCAGAAGTGGCTACCAATACGGTGTTCTTTTTCGAAGGGTCGTTTCGGTTGAAATAAGCAATGCAACGCGACATAAAACGTGCGCCTACATCTTTAAATGCCATTGTTGGACCGTGAAATAATTCTAACGAATAAATCCCGTTTTCGACTTCGACTACAGGGAAATCAAAGCAAAGCGTTTCGGCTATGATTTGGCGTAGCGTGTCGGCTGGAATTTCGTCGCCTACAAACTGCTGAATGGCTTGAAAAGCGATTTCCTCGTTGGAAAGCTTTTCGATGTTTTCAAAAAAATCGGCCGCTAAAGGTTGAATCGATTCGGGAAAATATAAGCCTTTGTCGGAGGCCAATCCTTGTACCACCGCTTCCTCAAAAGAAACGTTGGGTGCATTATGGTTTAAGCTATAGTATTTCATTTTTATTGAATAGTCGCTCTCGACTGTGCTCGAGCTGACAGTAATTAGTGATTAGTAATTAGTGATTAGTAATTAGTAATTAGTCCTTAGTGATTAGTAATTAATCCAGATAATTAGTTTATGGTTTGTTCTTTTGCTTGCATAAAACTGTATTCCCCCTTTCGGGGGTTATGGGGCTATGCTATTATACTAACTCCATCTGGATTAATTTTCGACACGTGAATTTCGTAGGGTAAATTCATTTCCTCATAAATTTTACTCATGGCATCAGCTATCTTCTGAGCGTTGGTTTCGCCTTTGCTTAATGCAAAAATTGAAGGGCCAGAACCTGAAATTCCAGAGCCCAAAGCGCCGTTTTCGTATGCGGTTTGTTTGATGGCATCAAAACCAGGAATCAGCATACTGCGAACGGGTTCTATGATTTCGTCATGCAATGATCGCCCTATAAGTTCGTAATCTTGAGTGTACAAGCCAGCGACTAAACCACCCACATTGCCCCATTGCTTAATGGCACTTTTTAGGGAAACGGTTTGCTTCAAAACCGAACGCGCATCCGATGTTTTGAGTTCAATTTGTGGATGAACTACAGTGGCGTATAATTCTGAAGGACTGTCGATTTTGATAATGTCTAAAGGGTTGGAACTTCTCACTAAAGTGAAACCACCCAAAAGGCAAGGCGCTACATTATCAGCATGGGCATTGCCACTGGCTAATTTTTCGCCTTGCATGGCAAATTGCACCAATTCTTTGCGCGAAAATGGTCGGCCAAGTAATTCATTGATTCCAAAAACGGCTCCGGCTGAACTTGCGGCGCTGCTTCCAATGCCACTTCCGGCTTTGATGTTTTTATAGATTTCGATTTCAAAACCTATTTCGGTTTCGAAAGCTTCTAGCAGTGCCAAAGCTGCAACTCCTGCTACATTTTTCTCGGTTTCTAAAGGCAAATCAGCGCCTACGATTTTGGTAATTCGAACCCCTTTTTCGGAAGAAGTCCGCACAATCATTTCGTCGCCTGCCGTGGCCAAACACAAGCCCAATACATCAAATCCACAAGAAAGATTAGCGATAGTAGCTGGACAAAATAGTTTTATTTCTTTCATAAGTCAGCCCCTCCCGACCTCCCCCAAAGGGAGGAGTACAGAGGATTTATTAGTTAATATTTATTTTTAAGCTCTCGAGATTCTTCGCCGTGGCGAATTAGGAGGCTACACATTTCCAATACGAATTACATCGGCAAAAATTCCTGAAGCCGTAACAGCAGCTCCTGCTCCAGCGCCTTTAATCAATAATGGTTGTTCTACATAACGATCGGTGTAGAATAACACAATGTTGTCTTTTCCTTCTAAGTTGTAAAACGGATGGTCTTTGGCGATGAATTGCAATCCAACATTGGCTTTGCCGTTTTCGAATTGGGCAACAAATTTGAGACGGGATTCTTTTTCGTTAGCTTCTTTTAATAATTGCTCAAAATGGGAGGCGTTTTTAAGAAGTGATTTAAAGAAATCGTCATTGTTATTGGTTTTCATGCATTCGTCTGGTAAGAAAGAAAGGTTTTCTATATCTTCAATTTCCATCTGATAACCGCTTTCTCTAATAAGAATTAAAATCTTTCTTGCTACATCAACTCCGCTCAAATCGATTTTTGGGTCAGGTTCTGTAAATCCTTGAACGCCTGCTTCTTTTACTACATCATGAAAAGAATAATTTGGACCGAAATTATTAAAGATAAAATTCAAACTTCCTGATAAAACCGCTTGTATTTTGTGCACTTTATCGCCTGATGCAATTAAGTTTTTTACGGTGTCAATAATTGGTAAACCTGCACCTACATTGGTTTCGAATAAGAAAGGAGCATTGTATTTTCTGGATAAATTTTTAAGGTTTTGGTAGTTGGCATACGCCGATGAACAAGCAATTTTGTTACAAGTCACTACTGCTACGTTTTGTCTTAAAAATTGTTCATAAAGCTTAGACACACTTTCATTGGCAGTAATGTCGACAAATATGCTGTTGCGTAAATTGAGTTCTTTTACTTTGGCAATAAAAGCCTCGGCATTTGCGGGTTCACCACTTGCTAAAAGGGATGCCCATTCTTTGAGCGACATGCCTTCTTCGTCAAAATACATGTTTCTAGAATTAGAAACAGCAATAACACGTAAATTGATTTTTAAATTTTCTTTTAAGAATTTCTTTTGTTGGTGAATTTGCTCCATGAATTTTTCGCCCACGTTACCCACACCCATAACAAACAAGTTAAGTTGTTTGGTGTTTTCTTCAAAGAAGTTTTCGTGTAAAGTATTCAAGGCTTTTTTGACATCTCTTTCATTGATAACCACAGATATGTTTCTCTCAGAAGCCCCTTGTGCAATCGCACGTATGTTGACATTGTTTTTTCCAAGTGTACTAAACATACGTCCGCTAAGCCCTTGGTGGTTTTTCATATTTTCGCCTACTAAAGCAATAATGCATAGGTTTTTTTCAACTATGCAAGGTTCGACTTTGTTTTGAGTAATTTCAATTTCAAACGCTTTGTTGATGGCGATTTCTGCATTTTCTGCATCAGAATTCAAAATACCAATACAGATGGAATGTTCTGAAGAAGCTTGCGTAATGAAAATAACATTGATGTTTTCGTTTGACAATACTTCAAAAAGACGTTTAGAAGAACCCGCCACGCCAATCATTCCCGAGCCTTCGAGCGTAATAAGTGTGATGTTGTCAATGTGACTGATTCCCTTTACCGGTGAGCCATTAGCAGCAATTGTATTCGAAATAAAAGTACCTTCTGCTTCTGGCTCAAAAGTGTTTTTGATTAGAATTGGAATATTTTTTCTTAGTACTGGCTGAATAGTTGGCGGATATAAAACTTTAGCCCCAAAATGCGACAACTCCATAGCTTCTTGATAAGAGATAGTTGCAATAGGTTGTGCTTGTTTTACCAATTTAGGATTGGCAGTGTACATTCCGTTTACATCTGTCCAAATTTCCAGTTCTTCTGCTGCTAATGCGCTGGCAAGAATCGCTGCTGAATAATCTGAACCGCCACGTCCTAGAGTAGTGGTGATTCCATCCTCAGTTGCTCCAATGAAACCTGGAAGGAGTACTACTTTAGAATCATTTGTTGCAAAGTAATCTTGGATGAGACGATTGCTTACTTCAAAATTCACGCTTGCTTTTCCAAAAGTTGCGTTGGTTTTAATGAGTTCACGACTGTCTTTATAACTACTATTTTTTAAGTTTTGTTTTAAAGCTTCAGCAATGATGAATGAAGATAATAATTCACCAAAACTTAAAATGGTATCGGCAGTTCTTGGAGATAACTCACCCAACAAGAAACAACCATCCAACAATGTTTCTAGGTGATTGATGATACGTTTGATGTGGCTCAACAAAGCACTTTGCTCGCTTACTGGTATTAATTGCTTTAAGGTATCGAGGTGTTTTTTCTCAATTTCTAAAACGATGTCTCTAAAACTTTCATCGTTTTGTGCGGCTTTAGAAGCAGCTAGTTGCAGCAAATCTGTGACTTTGCTTAAGGCAGAAACGACTACTGCAAGTGATTCTTTTTCTGCTTTGTTAGTTATTATCGCAATTACTAGTTTTATATTATCTGCATTGGCTACTGAAGTTCCGCCAAATTTTAATACTCTCATTGTATGTTTTTGTTTAATTGAATGCTAAAGTTTGCTGCCTCCCAAAAGTCTATTTTCTAAAAAAATAGATGGAATAAATCGGATGATATGTAATAAAGTATACCCCTAAAGGGTAGTAGTGGTTGTAGTAGTAGAAGTGGTAGAAAAAGCAATTGCAACCCCAGTTGGCGTTGTCATTAGTAGTTTATATGTGCTTTTTATACTTCTCATTTTGATTTTTCAAAAGTACAGTTTTTTTGTAAAGATTTAGAACTGTTTAGTCTTTTTACGAATATTTTAAAAATAAGGAATCATTATTCATAAAATTGCACATAATTTATTTTTACTCAAGAATGATTATGATTTTTACTTTGTTTAATATAGTTGTCCTATAGGGTTTTTGTTTGTTCTTGTGTATTTTTAATTATTTTAAAGTCCTTTTTTGTAAATGAAGCTCTTGATTAGCGAATAATGTTGATTAATAAAGTAATGGATTGAAGCTACAGATTTCGTTACTTTTTTAAAGATGTAAAGCAGTATATTTTTTTAAATTATTTCTATTTTCAGTTGGTTTTTAATGTGAATTTATTCAATTTTGGCGCTTAAACGATTCTTAAAATGGATAATACTCATTATATTTCTACTGAACTTCTTACTTTTGAAGCACTACAAGAGATTGTTACCTTTCAAAAGACCATTGCTCTCTCTGAAGAAGCTAAAGTAAATATTCAGAAATGTAGGGATTTCTTGGATAAAAAAATGGCAACTCATAACGAACCTATTTATGGGATCAATACTGGTTTTGGCTCTTTGTGTAATGTCAAGATTTCCAATGAAAATCTATCGAAGTTACAAGAGAATTTGGTTAAATCACATGCTTGTGGTACAGGTGAAGAAGTGCCAACTTCTATTGTGCAATTGATGTTGTTATTGAAGATTCAATCTTTAAGCTATGGTCACTCTGGAGTGCAATTACAAACGGTTGAGCGTTTGGTTGATTTTTATAATAATGCAATCTATCCTGTTGTTTATACATTAGGTTCTCTTGGTGCATCAGGAGATTTGGCTCCTTTAGCACATTTGTCTTTACCTTTGATTGGAGAAGGAGAAGTATATTTTGAAGGAAAAAGAGTCCACTCAAGCGAGGTGCTTAAAGTTTTTAACTGGGAGCCTATCGTTTTACAATCCAAAGAAGGTTTGGCTTTGTTGAACGGAACACAATTTATGGCGGCTTATGGCGCACACATACTTATAAAAGGATACAAATTATCTTATTTCGCTGATTTGATTGGCGCAATTTCTTTGGAAGCTTTTGATGGACGAATTGAACCTTTTAATGAATTGATACATTATATAAGACCGCACAAAGGACAAATTGTAACGGCACAACGTGTAAATGAATTTTTAGAAGGTAGTCAAATTATTGAACAACCTAAATCGCATGTACAAGACCCTTATTCCTTTCGTTGTATTCCACAAGTACATGGCGCTTCAAAAGATGCGATGGAATATGTGAAAAAAGTTTTTAAAACTGAGATTAATTCTGTTACTGATAACCCAAATATTTTTATAGAAAGTGACCAAATCATATCTGGTGGTAATTTTCATGGACAACCTTTGGCTTTGGCTTTAGATTTTATGGCGATTGCATTGGCGGAGTTAGGAAGTATTTCAGAAAGAAGAACCTATCAGTTAATTTCTGGCTTACGAAATCTTCCAGCCTTTTTGGTTGATAATCCAGGATTGAATTCAGGTTTTATGATTCCACAATACACCGCAGCAAGTATTGCAAGTCAAAACAAGCAATTGGCTACTCCTTCCAGTGTTGATAGTATTGTTTCTAGCAATGGTCAAGAAGACCATGTAAGTATGGGGGCTAATGGAGCTACAAAATGTTTGAAAGTACTAGACAATTTAGAACGAATTTTGGCAATTGAATTGATGAATGCTTCACAAGCTATCGAATTCAGAAGACCTTTGCAGTCAAGTGAATTTATAGAAATATTTTTAGCATCTTACAGACAAGAAGTTCCTTTTGTAAGCGAAGATAGAATATTGCATTACGATATCGAAAAAACCATTTTGTTTCTTGACAGTTTTCATATCGAAGACGATTTGTTAACGTTAAATTAACATTGGCTTAAAATAATGAACTAATTTTGCAATTCTAAATCCTTATAAAATGACATTAAATAGTGTTTTCCAATTTTTAGTACCAAAGGACAAAAAGTTTTTTCCTTTATTTGAAGAGGCATCAAGCAACTTAATTGAATTAGCTTCTAATTTGCACGAAGCAGTAAACTTACCTCTAAAGGAAAGAGAAGTTTTGTTCTTAAAAATTGATGAATTAGAACAGCGTGGTGAAGACTTAACGCGTCAAACCAATTTAGAATTAAGTAGAAACTTTATTACTCCTTTTGATAGAGAAGACATACACTCATTGATTACTTCAATTGATAACGTGGCCGATAATTTACATGGTGCAGCTAGTAGAATGCGTTTGTATCAAGTAGATAAAATCACCAAATCTATCCGTAAATTGACAGAAATCAATTTAGAAGCTTGTCAACATATTGATGCTGCTGTAAAAGAGTTGAAAAACTTAGAGCGAATGAAAACCATTACTACGGCTTGTGCTAAAATCAATAAATTAGAAAACAAGTCTGATAATGTTTACAATAAAGCTGTTTTTGAAATCTTTGAAAACGAAACTGACGTAAAAAATATCATTAAATACAAAGAAGTTCTTTCTGTATTAGAAACTGCTACTGATAAATGTAAAAGTGTAGCTAGTGTTTTGGAATCCATCACTGTAAAACACTCATAAACTTAATTTATTCCTTATAGAAAATACAATTATGGAATTTACTTTATTAATTATAATTATTGTTTTAGCCTTAATCTTTGATTACATCAATGGTTTTCACGATGCGGCTAATGCAATTGCTACCGTAGTTGCAACAAAGGTACTTTCTCCATTTCAGGCAGTATTATGGGCAGCTTTCTTTAACTTTTTAGCCTATTGGGTATTTGGTTTTGGTGTAGCTGACACAGTTGCAAAGACCGCAAGCACAATGGATATAAATCTAGTAGTGATTTTAGCTGGAGTTATTGCGGCGATTTGTTGGAACTTGCTAACTTGGTGGTTAGGAATTCCTTCTAGTTCTTCACATACTTTGATAGGTGGTTTTGCTGGTGCAGCCATTGCCCACGCTGGTTTTGGTGTGGTTACTTGGTTCAAAGAAGGAAAAGATGGAGGCTTACCTTCTGGGGTTTTAATCGTTATAGCATTTATTGTTTTAGCGCCTTTACTAGGAGCTTTGATTTCTTATTTGATATCGATTTGGTTATTGAATTCTTCTAAGAAAAGTATTTACCCCAAAATATTTACCTTGTCAATTATGGCAGTAACTGTTTGGTTTGTTGAAAAACAAATGAAATATTATGCTGATATTGAAAAACCAAGATTTGATTCTCATTTTTGGAGTGTTGCTTTTGAAGCGCATAATATCAAGTGGTTATTAGTTGCATTTATTATTTTGTCAATTAGTACTTTTTGTTTGATTTTTAGCAGTTTGAATATTCATCAAGCGAATTCTTGGTTGAAAAAATTTCAATTGCTCTCTTCTGCTGCATTTAGTTTAGGACACGGAGGGAATGATTCCCAAAAAGTAATGGGAATAATTGCTGCTGCAGTTGCAGTATATATTCATACGAGTGGAGTAGCGCAAGAGTCTTTGCCAGACTGGTTGAATGTAATTTTGCCAAATGATGATAAAGGTATAAAGGGCGCAATGCCATCTTGGATTCCGTTAGCTTGTTATTCTGCTATCGCAGCAGGTACCTTGAGTGGTGGTTGGAAAATTGTGAAGACAATGGGTTCTAAAATCACTAAAGTATCTTCATTCGAAGGTGTTGCTGCTGAAACAGCTGGTGCATTAACCTTATACTTTACAGAGCATCTTAAAATCCCAGTAAGTACAACGCATACTATTACAGGTTCTATTATTGGTGTAGGATTGACCAAAAGAGTTTCTGCAGTTCGTTGGGGAGTAACCGTTAGTTTGATGTGGGCTTGGGTTTTAACTATTCCTATTTCAGCATTGTTAGCAGCGATTACTTATTACGTACTAAGTATCTTTTTGTAGATAACAAGCAATACATAAAAAAAAGGACTATGAAGAATTTTTCTTGATAGCCCTTTTTTTTTGCTGTTTAACGTTCACAATATTTTTTTAATGAATACAATGCTTTTTCTTGAATTTTCTTTTGAAAAAAGCCTGTCCATCCTAATAAAAATCCTTTCCATCCCATAGCTTGTTGCGACCATTTCCATACATTGAAGTTATCGGTATGTTTGTATATAAGCCCATCTTTGAATTCAAATTCAGCGGCAATATGATTGACTACTTTTCGGTTAGTTTGTGAAAAAGTGTAATGTGCAACCCATTTTGCTGTGCCATAAGTATCATCTGCTTTTACTTCATTGTAATCTATTTTTATAGCTCCTTTGGCTCTTTCTAAAAGCATTTTCCACATCATACTGGCTTGTTCTTCTTTTAAAAGTCCAAAAGCAGGGTCACGAAATTGAATGTCGGGATGATAACATTCTTTCATAGTAAGGGCGTCTCCATTTTGAAAAGCTGTGTAGAATTTATGGATGAGTTGTTCGTTTGGATGCATGATTATGAGTTAATTTTTAATAATAAATTAGGGTCTGGGCAATTGGATAAATAAAAAGAAAGCGTACTTTGACTACATACTCCAGGATAATCACCTTCTTTATCCTGTATATCTTTTATGATTTGGAAATGCAAATGAGGTGCATAGTCGCCATTTACGCTTGCTTTTCCTAATGTGGCTATTTGTTCTCCTTTTTTTACAACTTGTCCCTTAGATAGCTTTTGAATGCTCTCTAATGATAAATGACCATATAAAGTGTAAAATCGATGATTATCTATTTCGTGTTCTAGTATAATTGTAGGGCCATAATCTCCCAATTGATTATTGAATTGAAAGCTGTGAACTTTTCCATCTAAAGCTGCTAGAATAGGAGTATCGGCACTTGTCCATAAATCTAAACCAATGTGTATGTTGCGCTCTTCTTGTTCAGTCATGTTGAATACTTGGCTTCTTTTGTATAAATTTCGTGTCTCGTTATATCCGCCGTAGGCGACTCTAGCTTTATTTTGTTTTAGAAAGTTGTCTATGAAGTTTTCAAAATCAGCAGAAGTAGTTAAATTATAGTTTGTTAATTCTTGATTGTGAATGGATAAATCTAAGGCAACATATGAAGAATAGGTTACTGTTGGAGCAATTACCTTTATTCCTTCGAGTTTTTGTAGTACTTGTTCAAGTGAGGTCATTCCTTTTTTTATTGAATTTTAAAAGTAATAAAAAAAGTATATAACAAAATGGTTATTTTATAAATAAAAATGCCGTTCCTGTTCGAAACGGCATTTTTTATAAGTGTTTGTTTTTAGTATAAACTAGGAAATTTAGCAGGATTGCTTTCGTGCATCATGCTGTATACTTTTTCGAAAATATCCTCAGCAGATGGTTTTGAAAAATAATCGCCATCGGTTCCATAAGCAGGGCGATGTGCTTTGGCAGTAAGTGTTTCAGGCTTGCTGTCTAAGTATTTGTAACCATCTTGAATCTCTGTAATTTGTTGTAGAATAAAAGCAGAAGCTCCTCCAGGAACATCTTCATCGATAACTAAAAGACGATTCGTTTTTGCTACACTTTTTACAATATCATGATTCAAGTCAAAAGGAAGTAAGGATTGAACATCGATAACTTCGCAATTGATTCCCACTTCTAAAAGTTCATTAGCAGCTTGTTGTACCAAACGCAAAGTTGAACCGTAAGATACCAAAGTGATATCTGTTCCTTCTTTCAGTGTTTCAACAACTCCAATTGGTGTTTTGAATTCACCATAATTAGTTGGAGCTACTTCTTTCAAACGATAACCATTTAAACATTCAATCACCAAAGCTGGTTCGTCACATTCTAAGAGGGAGTTGTAAAATCCAGCAGCTTGTGTCATGTTTCTAGGAACCAATACATGCATTCCTCTAACTGCATTGATAATCATTCCCATTGGAGAGCCAGAATGCCAAATTCCTTCTAAACGATGACCGCGAGTACGAACGATTAATGGTGCTTTTTGTTTTCCAACGGTACGGTATTGCAACGTAGCCAAGTCATCACTCATGATTTGGATAGCATACAGTAAATAATCTAAGTATTGAATCTCTGCAATAGGACGTAATCCTCTCAATGCCATACCAATCCCTTGACCAAGTATGGTAGCTTCACGAATACCTGTATCGGCAACACGTAATTCTCCATATTTTTCTTGCATACCTTCCAATCCTTGGTTCACATCACCAATAGTACCCGCATCTTCTCCAAAAATCAAAACTTCAGGATATTTGTTGAAAAGAGCGTCAAAGTTATCGCGTAAAATCATTCTTCCGTCAGTATCAGCAGCTGCATTTTCGTTATAAGTTGGAGCTACTTTTTGTACTGATTGAACATTGAATTTAGATTCAGAGTAAAGATTGCTACTGAATTTTGGTTGCGTTTTATTGATGTATGCTGATATCCATTGTGCTAATTCAGCATGACCTTTTTGGTTGATTAGCAGACGTAAAGATTTTCTAGCGGCAATTAAAATTTCTTTTTTTAATGGGTTTTTAATGGCTTTTAAGTCAGCAATATGTTTTGCGATAAAATCTTTATTGATGCTTGAAGGTGCTAATTGTTCTAATAGGGTAATTAGCTCTTTTTGTTCATTAATTATTGGTTGAATGAAGTTATTCCAAGCTTCTTTTTTTGCTTCTAAAACTTCTTTTTTTGCTTCTGCATCAATCACGTCTAATTCTTCTGGAGAAGCAATATTAATGGCAATCATCCATAAACGCATTTGACGTAAACAGTCATATTCTTTTTCCCAAGCCAATCTGTCGCTGTTTTTATAGCGTTCATGAGAGCCTGATGTAGAATGACCTTGAGGTTGTGTAAGTTGTTGTACGTGGATTAAAACAGGGACGTGCTCTTCGCGCGCTATAGCTGCTGCTTTTTCGTAAGTAGCAATCAATTCCGCATAGTCCCAGCCTTTTACTCTAAAAATTTCGTAACCGTTATTTTTTTCGTCTCTTTGGTATCCTTTTAGAATTTCAGAAATATTTTCTTTAGTAGTTTGGTGTCTAGCATGAACAGAAATTCCATATTCGTCATCCCAAACACTCATTACCATAGGAACTTGTAGTACTCCAGCAGCATTGATGGTTTCAAAAAACAAACCTTCAGATGTACTTGCGTTTCCGATAGTTCCCCAAGCAATTTCGTTTCCGTTTTTAGAAAAATTAGAAGAATTACTTATCTCAGGTATGTTTCTGTATATTTTTGAAGCTTGTGCTAATCCTAACAATCTTGGCATTTGGCCTGCTGTTGGAGAAATATCGGCACTTGAATTTTTTTGTTGTGTTAGGTTCTTCCAACTACCATCCTCATTCAAACTGTGTGTAACAAAATGGCCTCCCATTTGTCTTCCTGCCGACATAGGGTCGTGGTTCAAGTCTGTGTGACCGTATAATCCAGCAAAAAATTGAACCGGAGTTAATTCGCCAATGGCCATCATAAACGTTTGGTCTCTGTAATAACCAGAACGGAAATCTCCGTTTTGAAAAGCCTTAGCCATTGCTAATTGTGGTACCTCCTTACCATCACCAAAAATACCAAACTTAGCTTTCCCGGTAAGTACTTCTTTACGTCCTAAAAGGCTACATTCGCGACTGGTAATGGCTAATTTGTAATCGTTTATAACTTCTGTTTTAAAATCTTCAAAAGTTAAAGTAGTGTTGTGTTGTTCTTTTACCATGATGTAGTAGATAGTAATTTTATGCAAACTTACTTAAAAACAAGTGATTTTCATAATTCGTTACATAAAATAAAATTAAATTATTTTCAATCAAAACCGTTTTTTAAGGGTTTTAAATTGTTTAATTATTCGTTATTTTATTAAAATAATAGTAAATTACTATTTTATTGTTGGTTTTTAAGCGTTTTTAAAACCATTTTCTTGTAAAAAGATTGATTAGTTTACTTGGGTCAAATGTAACGACAAAGCGAATTTTTTGATTATAATTTCTTTGAGAAATTTCCCATCCATTACTTGAACGAACTGGAAAATAGAGTTCAAAATAATCTGTTAATAAATTCAGTCTAACGCCACTATCATAAACAAATTGTGCTTGTGTACCTTTATTTTTAACAAAACCTGCATCACCATACAATTCTATCCAATTCCAAATATTGAAACTTGCGTTAAAAGTTGTTAACCATTGATTGGCATAGGGCGTGTCGAGTTTTGATTTAAATCCTCCCTCAGCCAAGATAAATTGTCGACTAAAAAATCCGGTACTTTCTGAACGCCCATAATAGTTGTAATCAAACAAATAATCCGTTGGGCGGTCTAGTGCGTAGCTGAAAAAATCTGAACCTGTAGACGTATTATACAAAAATCGACCAATGAACAATCTTAAATTCAGTTGGCGATTGCCTCTAAATAATTTTCGGTAATCAATCTCTACCGATGTTTTGCCAAATTCTTTTGCCAATTGTAAATCTGTTGAAAAACTCAAATGATTGGTTATTTCAGTTTTTGAATTGATGTATCTGGCATTAAAAACCGAATAGTTTAGCATAGAATTATCCACCACAATCTCGCTTTTCTCTCTATCGACCATAACATGCCGAAATACTAAAAGTTGCTTCCGATTGTCTCTAAAATCTCTGCCTCTAATCTGCATTTGAACCATAGGATTGAGTCGAAGATAAGTGGCATCAGGAGCATAATGAAAATAGGAAGCTCCCAACGAATACCTTACATTGTACAACCTACTTTCTCGATAGTTTTCATTCACTACAAAAAATCCAGAACCCGAAAAAGTCTTTGCTTTTAAGGAATACATCGGGCTCATATCGAATGTAAATGGCTTGTTTAAAATCGTTTTGTTATGAAATCGAATTCCCGGTGAAAACCCATCATATACATTAAATCCTAATACAGGAGTATACAAGACTTGATTGTAATAGGGGTCTTCCAAGTCTTTCAGTAAAACGAACTTTAAAGGGCGATTATTTGGAAAAAAACCATTTAATTTTCTCCAATTATTTCTTAAGTTAAATTCAGGAACTTCATTGTTTAAGTTCAAAATTATTTTTTCGGCATTTTCTCTTGGAATGCTGTAAATAGTATCTGGTTTTTTGGGAATATCAAGCCATTTGCTAAATACAACAGCTCCTTTTTTTGTACCATAAATTGGAACAGGGACAAAAACATTTGTTTTGTTTTTGATAGAAAAGCGAATACTATCGTTTGTAGTACTCACTAAATCAAATTTAAAATCAATTAATTTTCTTGAGTTAATAATTGTCTCAAAAAACCAGTCAATATTTTTTGTTGTATTCGATTTAAGAATGCTTATTAAATCATCATCATTGGTTTGTTTTCGTTGATTTAAATCATAAAAAGCCAATATGCTTTTAGGCACAATTGCTTCTTTTAAATAATTATTCAAGTACTTAAAACTCAATCCAGCTCTGTATTTACTTGCAATTTGTTCATTGAATTTTATTAAAGTATTCTTTGGGTCACCTAGTGGTTGGTCTAGATTTTTTCTTGCCATTAGCATATAGAAGTAGCTGTATTGGTCATTAAAATCGAGATTGATCAAATTGTAACTTTTTAATAGTCTTATCTTGCTTATGGTTCCAAACATTTTACTGTCAGGATGGTAAGTGTCTATATAATTCATCATAGTATATATTTGTATACCATCATAAATCCAATTGTCCTTTCTGGGGTCTAATCGCAAAGTGTTCTTTAAATAATTATTCAAAAAAGTTTTCAAAAACTGCAATTCAAATATAAATTCATTGCTAAATGGACTCAAAAAAGAGGGTAACTGATTCAATCCATAAAACTGATTGTGTTCGTAATCAGATTGGGCAACCGTAATTTTACTATGTGGATAACTACCTATTTCGTTTTTTGCAAAATGTGCAATTCTATCAATGATAATTGCTTTTTGAATAGGGTCAATAGCATTATCTTTTAGGTTTGTGTGTATGTCAATAAGGTCACTTTTATAATTTGTAAAGCTGCTTTTTTCCTCAATAAAAAGACTAAAATCAGTTCTGTTATCATCATTCAAATGATAAGTTGTAGCGCTGTTGTCTGAGTCTTTTTTAAGAGACTTCAAATCTGTAGTTACAGCATAATTTAGGGGAACTTTTAGCATTACGTCAAAAGAACTTAATGCATTTGCTATGTCCTCTAGATTTGCATTGCTATTCTTTGTAAAGGCATGGTTTTCATATCGAGCTGGCGACAAAAACCAATTTTTAAGGTTCATTTTTTTTGCAGAATAGCCAATACCAGTAAATCTATCACTTGGTATTTTGGCTAAGTAATTAAGTTGAATTATTAGGTTTTCGCCAGGAAGTAGTGGTTTTTTTAATTGTATTTCAATGACATCTGGTTTTTTGTTCAAACGTTCCCAAGACATCTCTTGTAGTTCTGTATCTCGAATACTTAAATTAAAAGTGCCACCTCGTTCTTCTTTTTTTGACAAATGAAAACCGCGATAAAATTCATCAGAAAAACGTTTGCTAAGCGGAGTCGATAGGTCTGAGTAAGCATGATTCCAATCGTTCAAAACGATGGTTTTTAAGGTATCGCCACTATCATTATTAAAATTTATTTCTTGCGCTACATAAAGTGATTTGGCAGTCCAATTTACTGTGGCTTTAAGCTTTGTATGATGTTGCCCTTTTGTAGAAAAAGACAAGAACAACAGTAACAAAAAAAATAAACAAGTAGATTGGCGCATCAAACAGCTATTGGGTTTAGGGGTAAACTTACATTCAATTAAAATAGAGTTGCTTTTTTTGAAGCAGAAAAAATAGGCTTTTCAGGAAACAACGTCCCGCTATCCGCTATATCTTTGTTTTTTTAAAGAAAAAAAACAAAGGATGCCGCTACTATCGGGGCTAAAGATAAACATTTAGCTTTCTTGGTTTCATTTCAAAACAAAAATCTAACTCTTCCACATAAAAATACATATTCTCCTTGAAACGAACTACTAATTGTAAAAAAAAACTGTCCGACAGGACAGTTTTTCTATTAAAAGTTTGGACTCAAATCATACTTCTTATAAAACTTATCCAACACATCTAGCACTTCATCTTCTGTGTCTACGAGTTTAAATAAGTCCAAATCATCTTCGCTAATGGTATGCTCTCTTTCTACTAACACGCTTTTAATCCAATCAATCAAACCAGACCAAAAGCTAGTTCCTACCAAAATGATTGGGAATTTGCCAATCTTTTTTGTCTGAATCAAAGTAATAGCTTCGAATAGTTCATCCATAGTACCAAAACCACCTGGCATCACAATAAATCCTTGTGAATATTTAACAAACATTACTTTGCGCACAAAGAAATAGTCAAAATTCAGATTCTTATCGTGGTCAATATAAGGATTGAAATGTTGCTCAAACGGCAATTCTATATTCAATCCAACAGAAGTTCCTCCGCCTAAATGTGCTCCTTTGTTTCCTGCCTCCATAATTCCAGGCCCACCACCAGTGATGATGCCGTAACCTGCTTTACTCACTTTATAAGCAATTTTTTCAGCCAATAAATAATAAGGTGTATCAGGTTTTAGACGTGCCGAACCAAAAATTGTCACACAAGGCCCAATTCGACTCATAGTTTCGTATCCATTAACGAATTCGGACATAATTTTGAAAATTGCCCAGCTATCATTCGTGCGAATTTCATTCCAAGTTTTGCGTTTCAATTTGTCTTGAATCACTTTGTCTTCGTCGTTATCAAAATCTTCTAATTTCATAATTTTTAATTTTTGCTATTTTTTTACTTCCCCTCCAAAGGCGGGGAATTTAAACCAATTCTTTCTTTAAAAAATGACCTGTATAACTCTTTTTTACTTTAATGATTTCTTCAGGTGTGCCTTTGGCTACGAGCTGTCCGCCACCTTTTCCACCTTCAGGACCAATGTCAATGATGTAATCGGCGAGTTTAATGACATCCATATTGTGTTCAATAATCAAAACGGTATTGCCTTTATCCACCAATCGATTAATTACATCCATCAACACCCGGATATCCTCAAAATGCAAACCAGTAGTAGGTTCGTCTAAAATATAGAAAGTATTTCCTGTATCTTTTTTAGATAATTCTCCTGCTAGTTTAATACGTTGGGCCTCACCACCAGAAAGCGTGGTACTTTGTTGTCCTAAGGTTATATAACCCAAACCAACATCTTGCAAGGTTTTTACTTTTCTATAAATTTTTGGGATATTTTCAAAAAATGGTACAGCTTCATCAATCGTCATATCCAACACATCCGAAATCGATTTGCCTTTATAACGAATTTCAAGGGTTTCTCTATTAAAACGCTTTCCTTGACAGCTTTCGCATTCTACATACACATCTGGTAAAAAGTTCATTTCGATAGTTCGAACACCTGACCCTTCACAGGTTTCGCAACGACCACCTTTTACATTAAAACTAAAACGTCCCGCTTTGTAACCCCGAATCATACTTTCGGAAGTCATCGTAAACAAATTGCGGATTTCGGTAAAAACCTCAGTATAAGTCGCAGGATTAGAACGCGGTGTTCTTCCAATTGGACTTTGGTCAATATCAATTACTTTGTCAATATGTTCTAGACCTTCAATCTTTTTATAAGGTTGTGGTTTTTTGACTCCGTTAAAATAATAAGCATTCAGAATAGGGTAGAGGGTTTCGTTGATTAAGGTAGATTTTCCACTCCCTGAAACGCCTGTTACACAAATCATTTGCCCTAGCGGAATTTCTATAGAAACATTTTTTAGATTGTTTCCAGTTGCTCCAGTTAGTTTTAGAAATTTACCATTGCCAGTTCGGCGTTTTTCTGGAATGTCAAATTTCATTTTTCCATTCAAATACTGTGCAGTTATAGTATTGGATGCTAAGGTTTCTTGTGGGGTCCCAATACTAATGATTTCTCCGCCATATTTTCCCGCTTTTGGACCAATATCAATTACATAATCGGCACGTTCAATCATATCTTTGTCGTGCTCAACGACCAAAACCGAATTGCCAATATCACGCAATTGTTCAAGCGAATGAATAAGCTTTTCATTATCTCTTTGATGTAAACCAATACTAGGTTCGTCTAGAATATAAAGCACACCCACCAATTGCGAACCGATTTGGGTAGCCAAACGAATACGCTGTGCTTCACCACCAGAAAGTGATTTTGAGCTTCGGCTTAACGCCAAATAATTTAAACCAACATTCATCAAAAACGCTAATCTATCTTTAATTTCTTTGATGACTTCTGTTGCAATTCGTTTTTGTTTGTCTGTCAAATGATTTTCTAAATCCAAAAACCAAGCGGTCAATTCTGAAATGTCCATAGTACACAATTCAGAAATATTCTTTTCGTTTACTCTAAAATAATTAGCTTCCTTTTTAAGGCGAGAACCTTCGCAAACCGGACAAGCAATTTCATCCATAAATTCTTTAGCCCAACGCTTGATAGCAGTAGAGCCGCTTTCGTCGTGTTGGTTTTTGATGAAATGCGAAATGCCTTCAAAATCAATTTTGTATTCTCTAGTTACGCCCAAATCTTTCGATTGAACTGCAAATTTTTCTTTACCACCATTCAAAATCATTTCCATAGCTTCTGCTGGAATTTTTTCGATTGGGTCCGTTATTTTAAAATGGAATTTTTCGCCAATAGTTTCAAGCTGCTTAAAAATCCAAGACGACTTGTATTCTCCAAGCGGAGCAAAACCACCCGCTTTGATGGATAATTTTGGATTGGGAATGATTTTTTTGGTATTGATTTCATTAATAGTTCCTAATCCATTGCAGTGTTCGCAAGCCCCTTTTGGTGAGTTGAAAGAAAACAAATTGGGTTCAGGATTTTGATACGAAATTCCAGTAGTGGGGCACATCAAATTACGGCTAAAAAAGCGTACTTCATTCGTATCCTGATTCAAAATCATCAATACATTTTCTCCGTGATGCATAGCGGTATTGATGCTTTCAGACAAACGTTTTTGTATGTCATCAGAAGTATCAACAACAATTCTATCCACTACAATTTCTATATCGTGTGTTTTGTAACGGTCGAGTTTCATTCCGGGAGTAATGTCTACAATTTCTCCATTTACTCTTACTTTTAGAAAACCTTGTTTGGTAATTTGTTGGAAGAGTTCAGCATAATGTCCTTTTCTCGCTCGAATGATTGGAGCCAAAATATTGATTCTTTTTCCATTAAAATCCTGAATGATTAATTCTTTGATTTGCTCATCAGAGTAGGAAACCATTTTTTCTCCCGTATTATAACTGTAGGCATCAGCACCACGCGCATATAACAAACGCAAGAAATCGTATATTTCAGTAATTGTTCCCACGGTAGAACGCGGACTTTTGCTAGTTGTTTTTTGTTCAATAGCAATCACAGGCGAAAGACCATCGATTTTATCAACATCAGGACGTTCTAATCCTCCTAAAAATTGTCGGGCATAAGCCGAAAATGTTTCTACATAGCGACGTTGTCCTTCTGCATAAATAGTATCGAAAGCCAAGGATGATTTTCCCGAACCCGAAAGTCCTGTTATGACAACGAGTTTTTCTCTAGGAATAGCAATGTCGATGTTTTTTAGGTTATGAACGCGAGCGCCTTGAACTTCAATGGTATTGTTTGTATCTAGCATAGTTTAGCAAATTCCGAATAGGTCGGAAGCAAAGTTACTATTTTGATTTATTCTTTTGGTAGAACACTATCGAAGATTGTGTTAAAAAAGGGATACAAAAAAGCGCTAACTTTTTGGGTTAGCGTTTTCTTTTTCTGGTACTGATATAGGCTTCAATGGCCTCTTTGGTGGTATACCAATTTCGCCCTTCTTTGTAGGCGTCTATTTTTCCCGTTCGAGCTAATAAACTAACATATTCTTGTCCGTAAGGGCTGCTTGGTTCACTAACAATATTAGCTATTGTTTGAAAGTCGTTGTTACTATCAGGCATAGCATTTAGGTAAATATTCAAACTTCGTTCCAATGCTTGACTCATCAAAAGTATTAGTTTTTGATAGTTACCATTGTTGGCTTGATTGAGGGCTTCATAGTATTTTTTTCTATCGTTTTTGAGTATGATAGCTGGTGGAAAACCACATCGCATCAATAGCAAATTCATACTCAAACGAACGGTTCTTCCATTGCCATCAAAAAAAGGATGAATCCAAACTAATTTGTGATGAAAGATGGTGGCCAACTCAATATCGTTGAGATTTAAAGGGTTGGTGTTAATGAAGTCAATCAATTCATCTAGTAAATCCGAAACTTTATTCGCATTGGGTGGAATAAAATTGGCTCCCGAAATACGGACACCTCCATTACGTAATCTACCTGCGAAATCATCTTCAATCGAGCGTAATACCAAACCGTGTAACGATAATATATCAATACTTCGTAATACATAGTTATCATTGATTATCGAAAAAAGGTAATCAATGGCTTTATCATGGTTGTGTGCTTCAAAATGTTCTCTCAATGAAATCCCTTTTATAGTAATTCCTTCTTGCAAGACCATTTGTGTTTCTCTAAGTGTTAAGGTGTTTCCCTCTATACTATTGGAATTGTAGGTCCACTCTATAGATAAACTTTCTTTGATTTTATTCAAAGCGATAGTAGGCAAGGGTCTGCTGTTTTGCAAATCTTGCTTTTTTTGATACAATCGTTCAAAAGTTGATTGAAATTCTTCGCGATATCCTAAGTCTATTTTCCACATAACCCCACAAAAATACAACTAATATCGGATAAATAAAAATATTTACCCATCCGATAATAAAAAAAACGCTAACCGAAGTTAGCGTTTTTAAATATCAAAGTATTGTGAAATTATTCTGCTACAAACTCTGCATAAGTTTTAAGTGTAAACGGGATATTCTGTTCTTTTGCTTGTTTTAAATAGGTAGCTTCGTTTTTCGCTTTTAAGTTTTTAAATTCGGTCATTGAAGTGTCAAAACGTTGCAAAATAGCATCTTTGTTTTCTAATTGTGAAGGTGATGGAGCAGTAAAATTCCCTGCTACAGAAGCATAAAGTTCACCTAATTTTTCTCTCAATTGCGGTTCAGCTGTTGCTACGTATCCATCGCCGGTAGTAACTACCATTTTCGCTTTAAGACTTTCAAAGTCAGTTTTTATCTTAGTTCCTTGTTTGCTAAAACTTTTGTTTTTAGCAATCAATTGATCTAATAATTTTACAGTTTCATCAATCTCATAAACGGTATAAGCCAATTCTTCGTTTTTGTTAAACAATTCACGAGTGGTTTCTTTTTGTTTCAAACGATCAGCTGCAGAGATACTACTTTTCGGATCGTTTAGTACTTTAAGATTGTGCGTATAGGTTTCTTTACCTTTAGTTAATACTACTTTATAAGTACCTTCTTGTACTCTAGGAGCAGTAAATCCTGCAAAAGAAAGCGTTTTGGCAGCAGCAATTTTTGGATTTTTCATATTGAAATCCCAGTTAACTACATTAATTCCTTTTTGCTTTCCAGGTGCCAATGAAATGATTTTATTCCCTTTTTCATCTTGAATTTCAATATCCATTTTACCTAATGTGTGTCTTTTCTTAAGGTAATAAATGATTTGAGCACTTGTAGATGGATTTCTACCTACAAATTCAAGCTCTGTTGCTGTAGTTCCAAAGCTGGATTGTTCCTCAATAATTGCAGGTTTTAAATCAAAAAAGTGTACATCTTTAGCTAAAACCTCTTGATTAATTTGACGTAAAGGAGTGATGTCATCTAAAATAATAACACCTCTACCGTGTGTAGCCATAACTAAGGAATTGGTTTTTTTATTGATATCCATAAAGTGAACTGCTACTGATGGCATATTATTGGTAAAATGAGACCAGTTAGCTCCTCCATCAATTGTGATATACAATCCTTTTTCTGTTCCTAAGAATAATAAATTTTCATTTTTGAAATCTTCTTGAATGTTACGAACAAAGCCATCAACGTCTGGAGTTATGATTGATTTCCAAGTCTTTCCATAATCGGTTGTTTTGTAGGTATAAGGAGTGTAGTCATTTTTGGCGTGACCCTCAAAAACAGCATATGCAGTTCCTTCTCCAAAAACACTTGCTTCAATATGATAGCACCAAGTATTTTTTGGCAAGCCACTAATATTAGCTACCACATTAGTCCAAGTTTTTCCTCCATCTTTAGTCACTTGTACATTACCATCGTCAGTACCTGCCCAAATTACTTTTTCGTTCAAAGGAGATTCTGCAATAGTAAAAATGGTACAATGTTGCTCAGCACCTGAATTGTCAACAGATAAACCACCTGATTTTGTTGTGTCCATTTTCAGAGGGTCTTTGGTGGTCAAATCTGGAGAGATTTTAGTCCAAGTTCTTCCCATATCTTCTGATTTGTGTACGAATTGGCTTCCCATATAAAAACGATCGGGTTGTTTTTGGCTTATTTCCATCGGAGCATTCCAATTGAAACGCAATTTTGGATCCCCTTTTACTGCCAATGGCTGAATCGTAATCAATTCTTGTGTATCTGTATTGTAACGCCAAACATTTTCAGCACCTTGCATTTCGCTATAAATAATGTTCTTGGTTGGATGTTTGATTACTCTAAATCCGTCACCTTGACCAATTCTGGTCCAATCACGAGATTCCACTCCGCCTGGACTTTTAGAAGGACCATACCAAGAACCATTGTCTTGTAAACCTCCATATACATTGAAAGGTTCTTTGTCGTCTATACTTACGTGATAAAATTGAGAAACAGGTAAGTTGCTTACCATTTCCATAGTGTTTCCGCCATCCCAGCTTCTATACACACCTCCATCAGTACCGCAGAAAATACGATTACTGTCTAGGTTGTCAAAAGTAATGTCATGAATATCAGAGTGCATAACACCTAAATTTTTAAATGTTTTTCCACCATCTCTACTTATGGAACCATTTAAACCACCTTTAACTACGATATCTGGATTTCTAGGGTCAACAACAATTCTTGAAAAGTAAAAAGGACGTACTACTAATCCAAAATCACTATTCAAGTGTTTCCAAGTAGCCCCGGCATCTTCAGAACGATACAATCCGTTCAATTCAGCTTTTTCGGTCTCTAAAACAGAATATAAAATGTTGGAGTTCGAAGGAGCTACAGCAATAGCAATTCGACCTAATTGTCCAGCAGGGAAACCGTTGTGAATTTTGTTCCAAGTTTTTCCGCCATCGGTTGTTTTATACAAAGCCGATTTAGTTCCTCCTGAGCTGAATGACCAACCTGTTCTTCGGAATTCCCAAAATGAGGCATACATAATGTTGCTATTTTTTGGATCCATAATCAAATCTGAACAACCTGTTTTATTGTCCACGAACAAGACCTTATTCCATGTAGCTCCTCCATCGGTAGTTTTGTATATTCCGCGTTCGTCGCTATCGCCCCAAAGTGCACCAAGAACAGCCACCCAAACTACATCGCTGTTTTTAGGGTCGATTACTATGGAAGCAATACGGTCTGATTTTGGTAATCCCATATTTTTCCAGTTTTGTCCGCCATCGGTAGATTTGTATATTCCGTCTCCCATAGAAACACTATTTCTAGTCCACGTTTCTCCAGTTCCTACCCAAATGTTTTGGTCAGGTTTTGAAGGGTCGATAGCCACACATCCAATCGATTGAATATGATCATCGAATACAGAATTGAATGAAGCACCGCCATCGTTACTTTTCCATACACCACCGCCAGCTGTGGCAGTAAAGATTATTTTGTTGTTTGTTGGGTGCATTTCAATATCGGTGATCCTACCGCTCATTAATGCTGGCCCAATGTGCCTGGCTTGAATATCACCAAACAATTCTTTGCCTTTTAGTACTATTTTGTCCTGCGCAAGTACTGTAGTTGCTGATAGTATTCCTAAACAAGCAACCCAAATAGTCGTTTTTTTCATAAAGCTAATAGTTAAAAAAAGTCCTTACTTTTCAATAAGGACTTTGAGTTGGTTTTGTTTTATTTATTGAGCTGGAAAAGCATAAGCTTTTGCGTCTACAGTTGGATTTAAAGTGATTTTTTTAACTTTCATTGATTGTCCACCTTCATTTACAGCAAAAGGAAAGTAAATGCCATCCACTTCTTGATAATCACTCATAGTAGAAACTGATTTTTGGCCTTTCATCGGACCCTGTTTGATTTCACTTTCTTTGGCAATTGGCAAATTGTTTTCGGTATCAAAGAAATAATAACTTATATCGTCTGTTTGAACACCATTAACCGTGATTGGTTTTTTGGTTAATTTTATTTTGTTGCACTCTGTACCTTCTTTGGTTTCTTTTCCCATTAATTCTATTGAGTACCCTTTTGTTTTGTAATCTAAAAAAGGATCTGGAAAATCTGCTGCACTCAATTTTGTGTTAGCAGTAGTTTCAGCATCTGATTTCTCGGCTTTCATAGTTGTAAAGTTAGTATACCACATAGTTTCACCATCAAAAGCAAATTGTGTCATTTCTTTGCCTTGTAAATTGAATTTTAAATACATTTTCCCACCCGGTTCTTGTACTACTTCAACAGGAATTTCCATTCCTTGGGCATTCACAACCATTTCCATTTTAACTCCTTTTAGTGCTTTTAACTTAGCAGCACCACCAATTGTAGTAATGTATTTGGATACAATTTCGTCAGCAGTTTGCGCAATAAGTGAGGAACTACTTGCAAGAAGAAACAAGGCTAAAGCAGTCAATTTTAATGTTTTCATAATTTTTGAGTTTAGTTATTTGATTTTAATTGGGTTAGTAGTCGCTTTGCCTTTTTTGTTACAAAAAAATATTTTTTAAAACACAAATCAGTCAATAGTCATCGCTTTCAGTTTGGTTCGGTAAGCCTCTAAAGCAACTGATTTTGAAATAAAGCCATAGTATTTTCCAAGTTGTACAACAGGGAGAAATGCTTTTCTGGTTTGTTCAAATTTATTCATCACAATTTCCATACGATCGGTTGGTGCAATTAATGCAGCTGGTGCAATCATAATTTCTTTGACCAAAGTATATTTTACGCGATAGGTATTGAATATGATTTCTCTGATGTCGTTAAAATGTACAACACCTAATAATTCATTTTCTTCGTTGACTACGGGAAAAATCACTTGGTCCGAGTGAGAAATTAAATCCACCAAGCGTTCTAAATTTTCATTCGGAGAAATAGTGAGATAACTGGTATCAATTATAGTACTAGTCTCTAAAGTTGATAAAACGTTAGCATCTTTATTACTGGTAAAAGCGTGTCCTTTTTTTGCCAAATTTTTCACATCCATCGAATGTTTTTCAAAGCGTTTTGAAATGGCGTAACTAGTTGAGGCAACAATCATCAACGGAATCATCAGTCCATAACCACCCGTAATTTCAGCAATTAAGAAAATAGCGGTAAGCGGAGCGTGAAATAATCCACTCAAAATACCTGCCATTCCAACGATTGTAAAATTACTTACAGGCAATTTCGCTATGCCAATAAGATTGAGTAATGATGAAAAGAAAAAACCAACATAAGAGCCTAAAAATAGAGAGGGAGCAAAGTTTCCTCCATTTCCACCACAACTTAAGGTAAATCCCGTAGCAAAAACTTTGAGCATCATACTAGCACCAATGAATAAAAGTAACATCCAATTGTTATTGCGGAAGCCTTTGAAGAGTGTGTTTTCAAGTAATTGTCCGGGGTCATTTTGAGACAAAATACGAATGCTTTCATACCCTTCTCCAAAAAGTGTTGGGAATACAAAAATCAACAAAGCCAAGATACTTGAACCTAACAATGCCTTTTTGTAAACAGAAAGTTTAGAAATATGAAAATACCGTTCTATTTTTTGAAAATATCTTGAATAATAAACGGAAATAAATCCTGTAAAAACACCTAAAAAAACATAATAAATGATATTAAGATGATGAAAATGCTCTTGCTGTTTGAAGGATAGTAAAATACTTTCATCTAATGCAACCACAGAGACCATCGCACCAGTTGCTGCGGCAATCATAATGGGTGTAAAAGCAGAAATACTTACATCAACTAGTAATACTTCTACCGCAAATAGTACACCGGCAATGGGAGCATTAAAAGCTGCCGCGATTCCTGCCGCAACGCCACAGCCGATGAGTAATGTTCTGTCCTTATAACTCAAATGATATTTTTGTGCATAATTGGAACCAAATGCTGCACCTGTAATCACTATAGGACTCTCCAAACCAGCCGAACCACCCAAACCAACAGTCAATGAACTAGTCACGATTTGAGCATACATTTGTTTTTTTGGGATAATACTTGCTTTTTTGGCAACGGCATATAAAATCTGAGAAGTTCCTTTTTCTATGCTTCCGCCAAGTAATTTATTCACAACAAAAACAGTAAGTAAAATTCCTATTATAGGCAGAATACTGTTGATGTAGTTGAGTTTTAAAATACCATTGACATAGGTTGCAAACGTAAAAACCGAATGCGCAAACGATTTTAGGACAATAACCGCCAATCCTGCCGATATTCCTACCAATACACTCGATAAAAAGATGAATTGTTTACTAGTAAATTTACTTTGACTCCATACAATTAGTGATTCGAAGCGATTTATCACGCTAGTAATAATGGTGCTGAAATTCATAATTTTTGTTTTTCAATAATACGTAAGGCTTCTTTTTTGCTTAATGGTTTTAAATTGGTGCTTATAACATAGTTTTGGACAGTTATCGGATTGATTTTACTGTATTCTCTTAATGCCCAACCTATTGCTTTTTGAATAAAAAATTCATTACTTTCTTTAAAGTGCTCACAAACAGCTTCTAAGATACTAAAATTGGTGTTCTTTTTATATTCTAATTGAAATAAAAGTGTACTTCTGTTCAACCAAATATTAGAAGCATTAGAAAATTTCTCAATCACCATATTCGTTTGTTCAGGAAATTGAGTCAAATAGCGCCCCAATAAATATTTGCTAATCGTATCGACAGTATCCCACCAAGAGTAGGTGAGTAGTAGTTGTTCTATCCACTGAATGTCATCTTTTTGTAATTTTTTGCTACAATTCTGAATTAAAAGTTCAATTGCGCAATAATGAAATTCTCTTTGCGGTTTTTCATAAAGCTGAAACGCCAGCGCGCGAGCATTTGCTTTTATATTATCCGAATATTCGGCACTAACCGATTTTAAAATTGCTCTTCGTTGTGGCATAGCAATACCAAAAAACGGAAAATGATTTTTCATATACGCTTCCATAGCACAACTTTGTGCTGTATTCGCCTGCGCTATAAATTCTTTTTCTAAGGCTGTAATGAAATCCATAATTAAAAGCCAACCGCTGTATCGTCACCTCTAAAATCAGCTCCACCTTCTAGTTTTTTATTAGGTAAAACCAAAATTGCATCGACTTTGCCAATGACAGGAGTCGTTTTTTCATTGATGATATAGCCCTTTGTTTTTAGTTTTTCAAAAGTAGTAGTGTCGAATGTTTTTGGTTCAAACGTAATTAAATCAGGCAACCACTGATGATGAAAACGAGGCGCATTTACAGCCTGTTGCATATTCATTTTATATTCGTAAACATTTAGAATCGTTTGTAAAACCGAAGTAATAATAGTAGAACCACCCGGCGAACCTACTACCATAAATAATTGCCCGTTTTTTTCAACGATAGTTGGAGTCATAGAACTTAGCATTCGTTTTCCGGGAGCAATACTGTTGGCTTCGTTCCCTACTAAACCAAACATATTTGGGGTTCCGGGTTTGGCACTAAAATCGTCCATTTCGTTATTGAGGAAAAAACCTAAAGCATCGCAATAGTATTTGGAACCATAGCCATCATTTAAGGTTGTGGTAGCAGCCACTGCATTTCCAGCGGCATCTACTATAGAATAGTGAGTGGTTTCTGTACTTTCGTTATACTTCACTTTTCCTTCTTTGATTTCAGAGGACAAGGTGGCTTTTTCTAAACTAAAACTACTCATACGTTGCTGTAAATAGTCATCTGCTAACAATGCTTTAATTGGGATTTTGACAAAATCGGGGTCGCCAAGATAGTGACTTCTATCTGCATAAGCCCTGCGTTCCGCTTCTACAATTACTTGTATGGACTCTGTTGAATTATGTCCCATTTTAGATAAATCAAAGGGAGCAATCATTTTAAAAATTTCAGCCAAGCAAATACCACCGCTACTTGGTGGAGGCATAGAGATGATTTTTAAATCTTTGTATTGAAACGAAAGAGGAGTACGCCATTTGGCTTCGTATTGTTTTAAATCCTTCATTGTGATGATGCCTCCTTTTTGTTGTAGGTACTGCACTAACGTTTTAGCCGTTTGTCCTTTGTAAAATTCATCGCGACCATTTTTTGCGATTCGCTTTAGCGTTTCGGCTAGAGCGGGATATTTTATGGTATCTTTTTCTTTAAAAGGTTGTGCGAATAAGGTGTTTTTTCCATTCGCTTTTATAATTTCTTCTCTGTAATCGTTCAATCGGAGCTCTTGTTTGCGCGTAACTACAACCCCTTTTTCTGCCAAAGCAATTACAGGTTTTAGTATTTCGGACATAGGCAGACTTCCCAGTTTTTTATGAACGGCAAAAACACCAGCGATGGTTCCGGGTACACCAATGGCCAAAGGTGATTCGGTACTTTTTCCTTTGATGACGTTACCTTCTTTATCCAAAAACATCGTTTTATGGGCTGCCAAAGGTGCTTTTTCTCTGTAATCTAAAGAGCCAATTTCGCCATTGGCTTTGCGATACACCATAAATCCTCCACCGCCTAAATTCCCTGCATACGGATAAGCAACTGCCAAAGCCAATTCGGTAGCCACCATAGCATCAAAAGCATTGCCGCCTTTTTGCATAATTTCTACACCTATTTTAGAAGCTTCTTCTCGTGCAGATACCACCATAGCTTTGTCCGCGATTAATCCAGTTTGCGCCTGGACATTTTCACTCAAAAAACTACAGAAAATAGAAAGAAAAAGAAATTGAAAAATTTTCATAATTGTTGCATTTTTATTGTCACTTGTTCTTGTAAGTCTTGGAAAAAAATAGTGAACTCTTCTTCAAATTCGGGATAAAATTCAACCAATTCATTCGAGGAAAACCTCATTTTGGATGCGTTTTTGGTTCTATTATCCATTTGTGTCAAAATCCGACCAATCCCTTCTACTGTTTGATAACTCAATAACCAATTGTGCTCTATTAGGTAAGGCATCATACCTTTAGTTCTTTCAGATAATATATCGTAATTGTCTCTTAACGATTGATAAAAACTTTCGGTAAAATCCTCTAGATTTTCATCAGAATAAGTACTCCAATTTTTGGCTAAAAAATGGTCGTAAAACAAATCAACAATCACTCCAGCGTAGTGATGGTATTTGGAGTGCAGTCTTTGTGTACTTTGTCTAAATACGGGATGCGCATCCGTGTAAGTGTCAATAAAACGATGCAAACGAATGCCTTTTTGTATAGACAAAGGGAAGTGCTCGTACTGTTTTCCACGAATGCCATCGGCCATAAAATTGCCTATTTTGAGTAATTCATCATCACCCGAAAGAAAAATGTGCGCGAGAAAGTTCATTGTTTTGCTTTGACTATTTTCAAAGATACAAACTTTAAAAAGCCTCACAATAGAAGCCTCATTTTCCTTTACTAAAAACTTTTCGTTGGAAAGACTATAAGCCCACCCAACTTTTTTATATTTGTAGCTATAACCAAATTGAAATAAAATGACATTAATCAAATCAATATCAGGTATCCGAGGAACCATTGGAGGAAAAGTTGGTGACAATTTAACTCCTGTAGATGCAGTAAAATTTGCTTCGGCCTACGGAACTTGGTTAAAAAAACATAGCAACAAAGAAAAAAATACCGTTGTAATTGGTAGAGATGCTCGTATTTCTGGACCTATGATTCACAATTTAGTGGTGAATACTTTATTAGGTTTAGGTATTGATGTAATCGACTTAGGATTGTCCACAACACCAACCGTTGAAGTAGCAGTTCCTATGGAAAAAGCCGATGGTGGAATTATTTTGACAGCTTCTCATAATCCAAAACAATGGAATGCATTGAAACTTTTGAACGAAAAAGGCGAATTTTTAAGTGGTGCTGATGGCGAAAAAATATTAGCCATTGCCGAAGCGGAAGCTTTCGATTTTTCTGACGTGGATAATTTGGGCGAAATCACAATCAATGACGCATATATGGATATTCATATCGATGAAGTATTGAATTTGCCATTAGTCGATATTGAAGCAGTAAAAGCGGCCAACTTCAAAGTGGTAGTCGATGGAGTAAATTCATCTGGCGGAATCATCATCCCAAAATTGTTGGAACAAATGGGGGTTGAAGTAGTAAAATTATACTGTGAACCGAATGGTCATTTTCCTCACAATCCAGAACCTTTAAAAGAACATTTAACGGATATTTCAGCTTTAGTAGTTGAAGAAAAAGCGCATTTAGGAATCGTCGTAGACCCAGATGTTGATCGTTTGGCTTTCATTTCCGAAGATGGCGAAATGTTTGGCGAAGAATACACTTTAGTTGCTTGTGCGGATTATGTGTTGAGCAAAACTCCGGGTAACACGGTTTCGAATATGTCTTCTTCAAGAGCGTTGCGCGATGTAACGGTTGCTCACGGCGGCAGCTACGAAGCGAGTGCAGTAGGCGAGGTGAATGTTGTGGAATTAATGAAAAAAAATAACGCTATCATCGGAGGTGAGGGCAATGGTGGAATCATCTATCCAGAATTGCATTACGGACGCGATAGCTTGGTGGGTGTGGCTTTATTTTTGACGCATTTGGCCAATAAAAAAATGAAAGTGTCTGAGTTGCGTGCTTCGTATCCAGAATATTATATGAGTAAAAACAAAATCGAGTTGACGCCTCAAATCGATGTAGATGCGATTTTGGTAGCGATGACCGATAAGTATAAATCAGAAAACATCACGACCATTGACGGTGTGAAAATAGATTTTGCCGAAAATTGGGTACACCTAAGAAAATCAAATACAGAACCGATTATCCGTATTTATACCGAGGCAGCTACACAACAATTGGCCGACGATTTAGCGTTGCGAATCATAGATGAAATTAAAGCAGTCGCTGGAATCTAAAAAGACAAGTTTAGTTTTTAGGACCGAAACAAAGGCTAATCAGGAAACAGGATTCCCGCTATCCGCTATATCTTTGTTTTTTTAAAGAAAAAAAACAAAGGATGCCGCTCCTATCGGGGGTAAAAGAGTCACAATTGGCTTTTTTGGTTTCATTTTTTAGCATTATAAATCAAGAAAAACCTTTTCAGTAGCAGTATTGAAAAGGTTTTTTTATTAATGTTAAAACCAAAATCAATCCTACGTTTTCAATCAAATACAATATATTTGCAATCAAATGAAAGATATAATGACAAATAGCATAAAAGAGACGGCTTTAGAACAATATTTTCAGCAATTTCGCAAAAACATCATCGGGATTGAGCAAGAATTTGAATCACCTTTTGGACGAAAAAAAATAATCTACACCGATTGGACAGCAAGCGGCAGATTATATCGCCCCATCGAAGAAAAATTGATGAATGCCTTCGGACCTTTTGTTGCTAATACACATACGGAAACCACCGTTTCTGGAACGGCTATGACCAAAGCCTATCACCACGCTAGAAATATCATTAAGCAACACGTTAATGCCAATCAAAATGACGTTTTAATTACGGATGGTACTGGAATGACGGGTGTGGTGAATAAATTCCAACGTATCTTAGGGATTAAAGTGCCAGAAAATTTAAAAGATTTTGTAGCTATTCCAGTAGAGAAAAAGCCAGTGGTCTTTATTTCTCATATGGAGCACCATTCCAATCAAACTTCTTGGTTAGAAACCATTGCCGATGTTGAAGTAATTCCTTCAACCGAAGACGGACTTTTTTCATTAGAAAATCTAAAAGTATTACTCGAAAAATATAAAGAGCGAACATTAAAAATTGCTTCCATCACTTCTTGTTCCAATGTTACAGGTATTCGCACACCTTATCACGAGGCTGCCAAAATGATGCATCAGCATAATGGCGTATGTTTTGTGGATTTTGCTTGCTCAGGTCCCTACGTTTCCATCGATATGCATCCTGAGGATGAAGAAGCTTATTTGGACGCTATTTTCTTTTCCCCACACAAGTTTTTAGGTGGGCCAGGTACCTCAGGAGTATTGGTTTTTAATAAAAAATTGTACAATAATATGGTGCCGGATTGTCCGGGTGGTGGAACCGTATCGTGGACAAATCCTTGGGGTGAACATAAATATATTGACAATATTGAAGACAGGGAAGATGGAGGAACGCCAGGTTTCTTGCAAGTGATAAAAACCGCTTTGGCCATTCAGTTGAAAGACGAAATGGGTATTGACAATATTTTGAAACGCGAACACGAAATTGTGGACTATGTTTTTGATTCATTACAAAATGTTCCCAATATTAAAATTTTGGCAGGACAACATCAAGAACGATTGGGCGTGATTTCGTTTTTTATAGATGATTTGCATTTTAATTTGGGAGTGAAACTACTCAACGATCGTTTTGGAATCCAAACAAGAGGAGGATGTAGTTGCGCAGGAACTTACGGTCACTTTTTGCTACACGTAGATCAAGAAACGTCTCATAAGTTGGTTAACGAAATAAGTTTAGGAGATTTAATCCGTAAACCAGGTTGGATCAGAATGTCTATTCATCCGACTACAACTTCAGCTGAAATAGAATACGTTTGTAACGCTATAAAATCTTTAGCTGAAAATCATAAAGAATGGGCCAAAGAATATCAATATAATGCCGAAACCAATGAGTTTTTGCATCAAAATGCTACTTCATTCGAAAATAAATTAGTTGAACAATGGTTTGCTAAGTAGGTATTAAATTTCCATAAAAAAACTCATTACAGTTCGTAATGAGTTTTTTTTATGGATTAACGTTTGTGTTTCCATCTTTTATGTGTCCACAAATAATATTCAGGTGCATCTAAAATTTGTTGCTCTACCAATTTCAAAAATCGCTCTGTGATTTCAAAATCAGGTACGCTTTTCGCATCAGATGATAAATCAATAAAAGTAGCTTCGTAAAAACCTCTTTTTACTTTTTTTACATCAACAAATAGTACATTCATATCGTAACGCTTGGCAAGCATTTCGGCTCCGGTGTGAACGGGAACTTCAACACCCATAAAAGTGTGCCAGTGAAAAGCACGATCTAATTTAGGTGATTGATCACTTACTAAGCCATACATACACATTTTACCGCTCTTTTGATTTTCACGCATCATTGGTATCGCTTGTTTTGTTTCAGCCAATTCAGCATTAAATTTGGATCTAATATCGCGTACCAATTGGTCAAAATATTTATTCCTAATTTTTTTATAAACACCAATACCAAAAAAAGAAGTTTGATTATTAAGAGTCATTAACCATTCCCAACTTGCATAATGTGAGGTTAATAACGCAACACTTTTTCCTTTTTTTTCAAATTCTTTTACCAATTCGATATTGGTTATTTTAAAACGCTTGTCCATTTCGTCTTTAGAGATAGATAATGTTTTTACCATTTCTAAAAACAAATCACATAAATGATGGTAGAATTTCTTTTCTACAACAAGTCGTTCTTGTTCAGTTAAATGCGGAAGTGCTAGCGCTATGTTGGCACGGACTGTTTTTTTACGGTAGCCTACAATTCGATAGACAATTACATATATAAGATCTGAGAACCAATAAAAAACACGAAAAGGGAGTATAGAAATAATCCAAAGAATTGGAAAAACTATGATATAAACCAGAAACTGCATGCTAGATTTTTTATGCAAATATAGCCCAAAAAAGGAAACAATTTAATGTTGGAACAACTAGGGTTTAAAAATGTAAGATTACTATCTTTACCATTATATATAAAAAGTTTACTATGAATATGATTTTGCTAGTCCTTATTTTGGCTAATGTGGTAATAAGTTACAAAGGTTGGAATGACCTTTATTTCTTTAGAAAATACGAATTCCATATAGGAAGTATTCGAGCAGGTGAACAAATCCGAATGCTGACTTCTGGTTTTCTACATGTTGATGCTTCTCATCTTATTTTTAATATGCTGACATTGTATTTTTTCGCCCCAGTAGTAATAGGTTTTTTAGGGACTTTTTCCTTTGTTTTGGTGTATTTTGGAAGTTTGGTTTTTGGAAGTTTGCTTACGATGTCTTTTCACAAAAACGACTACAGTTATAGAGCTGTAGGCGCTTCAGGTGCCGTTACAGGGGTGTTGTATTCCGCTATTTTATTGCAACCGGATATGATGTTGGGATTGTTCTTTGTAATTCCAATTCCAGCGTATCTTTTTGGAATATTGTACTTGTTGTATTCTATTTACGGGATGAAAGCTCAAAATGACAATATTGGTCATACAGCGCATTTTGGTGGGGCAGTTGGAGGTTATGTGATTACTTTGGTAAAAGAACCGCAGTTATTGGTCGAACACACTTTGATGGTGATTCTTTTGGCGATTCCAATTGTTCTTTTGTTTATTTTAGAAAAAAGAGGAAAGTTATAATGGCATTACTTTTGTAATATGCCATAGCAATAAATAATCAATTATAAATTAAATCCCATTCTTATGAAAAAAGTACTTACCCTGTTATTTGTCTTTTCAATGATTGTTGTTCAAGCTCAAGACATTAAGCCAACACCACAAATTAGTGTGAATGGAGAAGGAAAAGTAAAGGTAACTCCTGATCAAGCAGCAATTGTAATAACTGTAGAAACTAAAGGAGCCAATGCTAAAGATGTTAAGAAAGAAAATGACCAAAAAGTTGAAGCTGTTCTAAAGTTTATAAAAAAAATAAACTTACCTACAGAAGACTACAAGACTCGTCGTATTGCGCTAAATCCACAATATGAATATGAATCAAAAAAACGTTCGTATAATGCTAGTCAAACCATTGAAATTTTATTGAAAGATTTGACCAAATATGATGGTTTAATGGAGGGCTTGGTAGATGCCGGAGTTAACCGTATTGATGGTGTTACGTTTCAATCATCAAAATTAGCACAATATCAAGCGGAGGCCAGAAAATTAGCGATGAAGGATGCCAAAGCTAAAGCAGATGATTTCGTGTCTGTATTGGGGCAAAAAGTAGGTAAAGCGTTAATGATATCTGATAATTCTCAAAATTACTATCCATCACCTGCACCAGTGTTTGCAATGAAGGCTACTATGAGTGATGCTGCTGAGTCTACACCGAGAGAAACATTAGCTATTGGAGAAATTGCAATTGTAGTAAATGTGAGCGTGAGTTTTATTTTAGAATAAACCAGAATTTTGTATAAATAAAAAGTCCCGATGCAAATCGGGACTTTTTTTGTGGGGAGAGCAGGATTCGAACCTGCGAAGTTTTCACAGCAGATTTACAGTCTGCCCTCGTTGGCCGCTTGAGTATCTCCCCAAGACTCATAAGCTGTTGCTTATTGTGTTAACCGGGTGCAAATATAAGAACACTTTTGAGTTCTCCAAATAAAAAATACACTTAATTTTCGGATATTTTTTAATGTATTGGTAGTGAATAAAATAAAAAAATCTCCACTAGGGAGATTTTTTTATTTTTTAGTAGTTAGGACTATTTTTTAGCTAAAAGTTCCACTACTTTGGCTTTTAGAGCAGCACCACTTAATCCTTGTGCTACTATATTTCCTGAAGCATCTAGCACAAATGTAGCTGGAATGGCTTCAACTTTATATTGTTTTGCAATCGGTTCATCCCAGAATTTCAAATTTGAAACTTGTGTCCATGTTAGCCCATCTTTTGCAATCGCTTCTTTCCAAGCTTTAGCTGATTTGTCTAAGGAAACACCAATGATATTTAATCCTTTTGCGTGTAATTCTTTGTATAAGGCTACCATGTTTGGATTTTCTTTGCGGCATGGAGGACACCAAGACGCCCAAAAATCAACAATAGTAACTTTTCCTAAACTTTGTTTTAAGCTAATCACTTTTCCTTGCGGGTTAGGCGCAGAAAAGTCGGCTCTTCATTTTGCTGTTCCTGGTGCAGCCGGTGCAGTTGGAGTTGCTCCAACAGTTGGCGCTTTCATTTCAGTCAAACGCGCTTTGATTGCTTTACCTGGTTTAGTGTTTTTTAGAGATTCCTCTAAACTTTCGTATAGTTTCTCTGCTTTTTTAACATCAGTAGATGGATCATTCAACATTCCTTGAACGATTAATGCGCTAATGAATGATTTTGGGTGAGTTTCTGCATAAGAAACATATTTATTTTTTGATGCAGTGCTAACTTCTTGTTGGATAGTCATGAATTCTTTCATCAAGCTGTTGATAACGGCAGTATCTTTTTTAGCTTGAGCATCATTCATTTTTTGAGTGTTAGCTGTTTGAAAATCTACTAATTTCTTTTGAACTTTTGTAATTTCTTCATTGAAAGTAGCATATTCGTCATTATTGTAAGTTCCAGAAATTTTAGATTTTTGAAGGGTATCTTTGTTGATTACGATTTCAATAGATCCGTTTTCTAGGATGAATGGTAATTTTCCTTGAATTCCTTCAACTGTTATTAAATGGAATGCTGGTTCAGTAGCTTTACCTTCGATTTCAAATTTACCATCTTCAACTTTTACAGTATCAATAGCAATTACACCTAGTTTGTCATCTTGACTTTCTAAAATGATTGTTTTTCCATTTTCAATTCCTTTGGCTGTACCAGAAATTGTGTAGGACGTTTTGTTGCATGAAAACAATACAACAGAAGCAGATAATAATAAAATGATTTTTTTCATTTTTGAGTTATGTTATTAGATTTTGTTTGCAAAAGTATTTAAATTTATAAATTACACATACTATTGCGACCTAAATTTTTGTTATAGTCTAATTTTTTTAAGAAACATTTATGAACTCAAAAAAAAAGCACTCAAAATGAGTGCTTTTATAGATTATTTTTGAAAATAATTAATCTTGATTGATGGTTTTTCTCCAAGTGAACGCATTAAGAATGTGTCTTTTGGCAAAACGTCCTGGTGAATCAGCATTGACCATTTTTACGTAAGTTGCTTTTGGTACACTAATGTATTCGTAGACACTTCCGTTAGAGAAATTGATAATCAAACGTCCTTCTACAAATTTGTAGTCAGTAATGGTTGATGTAGCAATAGTCTCAGTATATTCTGGTAAGTTTTGTTTTATAGTCTCTGGATTGATACTTACTAAGAAATGGTAAGCTTCAATGATTTTTTTACTGTTTTCTTCAGCAGCTTTTAATCCTTCTTCATCGCCTTGAAATTTATCAGGATGCGCGTCTTTCATCGCATTGCGATAAATAGTTTTTAACTCTTTAAGGTCTACGTTTTTGTCTACATTCAGTAGTTTGCGGTATTCAACGATTTTTTTCATAAATAAGGTAACTTATTGTCTTTTAATGTGAAGTAATGAATTAGAATTCAATTTTGACAAATTTTTTGCAAAGGTACACTTTTTTTTATCTTTTTAGTTTCGGACCAAAAAAAAATCAAAAACTAGCTAAAGTTTTTGATTTACAATGTGTTATTGGGAGACTTATTGTTCTGGTTTCATATTGGCTTTATCGAAATTTTTCGATTTTTTGGGATACTTGTCATAACTTTTGTCACTTGGGTTTTCTATAACCGACTTGATTGTGATGACATCGCCTAATTTAAATTGTAAAGCCATTTTATAATCTAGTAAATAAGTACCACAAAAAAAGTTGTTGTCTTCGTCTTGTTCTATTATTCCTGTATATACTCCTTTTTTAAGCATTTTGCTTGGTATTCCTTTTTCCATGATTCTGAAACTTCAAATTTATAAAGGGCAAAGATACACAATAATTATGGCTATTATATTCGTTTTGGTTATTCTGCTTACCTTTGCAGCTATGAAAAACGTTTTTCGACCCGCACCACAATCTTTTAAAAACACTTTTTGTGTGTTTAACGAGGTTGCTTTGGAGCAAATTGAGGGATTGGTTTTGCAGTATCATAGTGCCTCGGGGAGTAAGTATTATTATACTCCTGAAGGGATGTTTCGTTTATCCAATCATTGGGGGCGATTTGCAAATAGTAAATGGCGTTTGGAACCATTGGAACCCGCCACAAGCTCTAAATTTAAAGTAGGATTTGCGCGATGGGAGGATTTTTATCCCGATAACGCAGAAGAAAAGCTGTATTACATTGCAGCAGATTACGCTAAGAGAACCGTAAATTATCAGCATAAACAAAATCCTAATTATAATGAAAAAGCGGTGCTTCGAACCAGTTTTGAGACTACCAAAAGAATCAAGCAAATTCGGAATTTGTTCGAATTGACCAATTGGGCGAAGTATTTTGACTATGAAGATATAGACGAATTAAGAAAAAAAATAATTGAGGAACTTATCTATACCGAGCGCTCTCTTGAAGAAATAAAACGTAGCATACAATGGGAAGAAACAACGAAAGAAACATAAAGCAACACAACGACAAGTTGCACAAAGCCCAAGATAAGGCCAAGAAAGCGGCTATGGAGCGCAAAGCAAAATTGAAAGAAATTGTAAAAAAGTTTAATGAAGACCAAGCGTCTAATAATGAATAATATGAGCGAGAATCCGTTTGACCAATTGAAAATACAAGTGCAAGAAATCATCGACTTGATGGCACAAAAACAAAACCGTGAAGCCAATAATAAATTGACCGAAGTTAGTGAAGCTTTGGATGAACTTCTAGACCATTCAGAAGATGATGCTGATTTAATTGAAATCAGCAAATACCAAGTGTTGTTGAATCAGTTGTTTCAAAAAATCAATCCAGAGGATGAACAATAGTGTTTGCCCTTGTGGTTCTGAAATGGTTTTTATGGACTGTTGTCAAAAATACATTTTAGGCTACGAAACCGCGCCAACCGCTTTGGCTTTGATGCAATCACGATATAGCGCTTACGTGTTTAAAAATGCGGACTATTTGGTAGCGACTACACACGAAAGTACAAGAAGTCTTTTTTCTAAAGATGAAGTTTTACGTTGGGCTAGTGAAAACCAATGGCAACAATTGAAAATCATAGCTTTTGATGCTACAACTGTTGAATTTCAAGCTTTTTTTAGAGGTCCCGATGGCAAAGATTACACTCATCACGAACGCTCTACTTTTGAAAAAGTGAATGGACATTGGTATTATATAGACGGTGTTTTTTTCGAAACTTAGCCGTTTTTTTGCTAAATTTAGGGGTTACTTTCTAAAACAATTGAGCTATGTTACAGTACAGCGGTTTCCTTTTGGTGGTTTTAGTGTTTCTTGGTTGTAAAGCTCCTAACAATGCTATAACCGAGAGTTCTTCTAGCACAAAGCCTAGTAAGGCTTATCAGGAGCAAATAGAAAATATGGAGCAAGGAATTTATTTTCGAGCGATGGGGATTGAACCCGAATGGAGTTTGAAAATTAGCTCAAATCAAATTGAGTTTACTTCTTTATTGCCCGATTTTAAGGCATTCAATGCGCCGCATATTGAGCCTATACGTGCAATGGATGCCAATGTAAAAAACTACCGATTGACTACTGAAATGGGAAGTTTGCAAATTACGATACAGCAACAAACTTGTACCAATACAATGTCTGGTAAAGAATTACCTTATACCGTTCGGGTGGAGGTAATAAATAGTAAAACCAATAAATCGGCTACATTTTCTGGATGTGGGTATTATGTGATTGATGCAAGACTCCACGATATTTGGGTGTTGGAAAAAATGAACGGTGAAAATGTGTCATTAAATAAATTTGACAAACAATTGCCTTATATTGAGATAAACAGCACTGATGGAACCTTTATGGGTTATGCGGGTTGTAATCGAATGAATGGGAAACTCTTTTTTGAAAAAGGTTTGTTGCGCTTCACAAATATAACTACAACTGAAATGGCTTGTGGTTCCCAAAATAGAGAAAGTGAACTACTTCATTCGCTACAGAGCAGTACGAGCTACAATGTTGCCAATATGCGATTAACGCTGACTAATCCGTCTGGAATTGAGTTGGTTTTTAAGAAAGTAGATTAATTGTTTGATTTTGTTTCTTGCTTTTACTATCAATTATTGCACTTTAAAAAGAATAATAATTAGATTGAGGCTGTTTTAAATTAACTTTTTGCTTTTGGCATATTTAATTCTTCACCAGCACAATCCACAAATTCATCGTCCTTAAGTGCTTTCAAACCGATTTCTTTTCGAGCTTTATTTGTAGCTTCTTTGGTTTGAATGCAAGGTTTACCAAATTCTGAACCGTAAAACACTCTTCTAGTTTTTTTATTTTTACTTATTGTCCAATAATATTTGTCAATAACTGCTGCTAAAAAGTTAGGTTTCATATTCCCTTTTTTTACTTCATTCAGAAATAAATCAAAATGGATTTGCTCATTAACTATTCTATGTGGATTGTGAAGTAATATTGCTCCGAATGCACCCTGAACGCATTCATAGTTGAAATTTTTTTCACCCAATAATGCTTTGGTTGGAAATCCATTGATTTTCACGAAAGCTACTACTTTCTTGAAACTGAAGCTATCAATGTTTTGGACCAATTTTGACTTGTCTTTAAATCCTTCCGGCAATCTAATTCCTTGGTCTAAACCATACATTTGACAAACTTCAAAAGCTAAACTGTCTTGTTTTGATTGAATACTTTTACTGGTATTAAGGTTAGTAAACTTAGAGTTTGAACAACTTAATAGAATTGATATAAAAAGTATTGATAGAACAAAGCAAAGGTGTTTTTTCATTATTTAATTTTAAAAAGAGAAGAATGATAGTATTTCTTAAGGTTTGGATAGTGAATTCTCGCTGGTTTTCATATTTAGATTCGTTTAAATCCGCGTTATCTGTGTTCCACTTTCAAAATGAGCACAAGTAACAGATTGTCAAATCCTTTAAAGTTGTAAATATAAGAAAAATCATCTATTTTATTGCTTTTAACTAAAAATTAATAAACGTTAGACGAGCAACAGCATCAAAATACTGTACTTTTAAAATTGTAAATAGTATAGTTAATGTATTGGTGTTTTGTGTTTACAAATTATCCAATTGTTACTCTTTAGCCCCGGTAGTAGCGGCATCCTTTTTCTTTTTTCTTTAAAAAGAAAAAGATATAGCGGATGACGGGACGTTGCTGGCTAAAAAGCCTATTGTTTCTGCTCCAAAATAGGAGTGAAGTTTGTATTGAAAGTATTGTGATTCCTAATCCTATTTGTTGTTTGCGATGAAAAACCAAAACCGTGCTGGATTTTATTTTAAGACGTATGAAGCGCCATTTCAGTCGCCGTTTGACCGTTTGTTTCCTATTTTTAAAGAATTAATTACGCATACTTCTGGCGATTTTGACGAGGCGATTGCTTGGCTGCGCGAATTGGACAAGGAATATAAATTGACCGATGCCAGTTATACCATTGATGATTTTATTGAAGATTTAAAGAAAAAAGGCTACATCCGTGAGGAATTGAAAGATGATGGCACCACTGGAACGGGCATTACGGCCAAAACCGAACGCGCCATCCGACAGCAAGCGCTGGATACCATTTTTGGTACTATGAAACGCTCCGGGAATGGTAATCATAAAACGAAACACAGTGGCAATGGCGATGAACATACGGGTGAGTTTCGAGAGTTTCATTTTGGGGATAGTTTGGAACGTATTTCGCTCACAGAAAGTTTGCGCAATGCCCAAATCAATAATGGCGTTGCCGATTTTAAACTCACAGAAAACGACTTGGTGGTTGAGGACACCCAATACAAAGCCCAAATGAGTACGGTTTTGATGATTGACATTAGCCACAGTATGATTTTGTACGGCGAAGACCGCATCACGCCTGCCAAAAAAGTAGCGATGGCATTGGCCGAATTGATTACAACACGTTATCCAAAAGATACTTTGGATATTTTGGTTTTTGGAAATGATGCTTGGACTATTGCGATTAAGGATTTACCGTATCTAAAAGTCGGACCTTATCATACTAATACTGTAGCTGGTTTGCAATTGGCTATGGATTTACTCCGAAGAAAACGCAACACCAACAAGCAAATTTTTATGATTACCGACGGGAAACCAAGTTGTGTACGGGAGAAAGATGGCTCGTATTATATGAATAGTAATGGCTTAGACCAATACATTGTTGACAAATGCTATACTCAGGCGCAACAAGCCAGAAAATTACACATTCCTATCACCACTTTTATGATAGCGAATGATCCGTATTTGCAAAAGTTTGTGACCTATTTTACTGAAGCCAATCAAGGAAAAGCCTTTTATACGGGATTGAAAGGACTGGGTGAAATGATTTTTGAGGATTATGAGGCGAATCGAAAGAAGCGAATTAAGTAGTTTTCGGGTATCAGTTATGAGTTAAGAGTTGTGGGTTATGGGTTATCAGTTATGAGTTTAATAAAGCAAGCATAAATTAAGATCAAAATAAAAATACCATCAATGAAGGATATAACAACTTTAGGCGCATTAAAACAATCGGGTTATAAACCAAGAACGATTAAAGAAGAATTGCGCGATAATTTGAGGAAGAAATTGCAAGCAGGTATTCCAACTTTTGAAGGGGTACATGGATTTGAAAATTCGGTGATTCCAGAGTTGGAGCGCGCTATTTTGTCGAAGCACAATATCAATTTGCTGGGACTTCGCGGGCAAGCCAAAACTAGACTGGCTAGAAAAATGGTCGAATTATTGGATGAGTACATTCCATTTGTGGCGGGTTCTGAGATTAATGATGATCCTTTCCATCCGATTTCTCGTTATGCCAAGGATTTGATTGCCGAGTTAGGCGATGCAACGCCCATAGATTGGTTACCTAGAAGTGAGCGTTTTTATGAAAAATTAGCGACGCCCGATGTAACAGTAGCCGATTTGATTGGTGATGTCGATCCTATCAAGGCGGCGAATTTAAAGTTGTCGTATGCTGATGATCGTGTGATTCATTTTGGTATGATTCCAAGAGCGAATCGCTGTATTTTCGTCATCAATGAGTTGCCCGATTTACAAGCTAGAATTCAAGTGGCGTTGTTTAATATTTTGCAAGAAGGTGATATTCAAATTCGAGGCTATAAGTTAAGAATGGCTTTGGATATGCAGTTTGTTTTTACCGCCAATCCAGAAGATTACACCAATCGTGGGAGTATTGTTACGCCATTGAAAGACCGTATAGGTTCTCAAATTTTAACGCATTATCCAGAAACTATTGCTATTGCTCGCACCATTACGCAGCAAGAAGCCAAGTTAGAAAGCAGTCAAACCGACGTCGTGTATGTGCCTTCTTTGGCCAAAGATTTGTTGGAACAAATTAGCTTTGAAGCTCGTGATAGCGATTTTATTGATCCTAAAAGTGGGGTGAGTGCTAGAATGAGTATCACGGCCTACGAAAACCTGATCAGTACTGCCGAGCGTCGTGCTTTAAAAGCGGGTGAAAGCACGACGTCTGTTCGTTTGTCTGATTTTATGGGTGTCATTCCTGCCATAACTGGAAAAGTGGAGTTGGTTTACGAAGGCGAGCAAGAAGGGGCAGCTGTGGTAGCCCAACATTTAATCAATGATGCGATTCGTACATTTTTCCCGGGCTATTTCCCAAAGATTGAAAAATTGGAAAAACAAGGAGAAAAAACAGCCTATACCGATACTTTAGAATGGTTTTTTGCCGAAAGTGGTTTCGAATTATTGGATGATGCCACGAATTCAGAATATCAAAGTATTTTGGATAGTGTGACACCATTAGAAATCATTATCAAAAAATACCAACCTCAATTACCGAAGGAGGATTATTATTTTATGAAAGAATTCTTGTTGTGGGGCTTGGCTTCGTATAAAAAGTTGAGCAAAGATCGTTTTTCTGAAGGGTATCAGTTCAAGGATCCGTTTGGGAGTTACATCAGTAAATTATAATTTGGAAAGGGTTTAGTGTATAAGCTAAACCCTTTTTTATTGCAGTTTTTCGTTTTTGTAGCGCAGTTTGATTTTAAACGGGGCATTGCCTTCTTCAATGGCTTGAAGGTGCAGGGTGATGCCTTTCTTTCTGTTTTCTTGGACTACTTTTTTATTGGTTATCTCTTTATCCTTTGCAGGGTCTCGCAAATGAACATCGAGTTGCATATTAGAATTTCCATAAAAACCATAACTTCCTGCTAAATCAAAATTGAATACAGATGTGTTTATTGGTGTAGGAGCAATGTTGGCAAAACCATTTTTAAAAACAATGTTGATTGCAAGAGGATTAATAGTTACGCGATTAAAATTCCGAAACGGGAAGGTATATTTTCCAATTCTTTGCAAAGGTTCAAATTGGTTCAAAGCACCATTATTCAGGTTAAGTTTTAAATTTCCAGTTAGAGAACGCTTAACGATAGTAATGTTATTATCAAAGTAGCCATCCAAAACACCGGAAACAGAAATTAAACCCGAAACGGATTTTGGAGTGAGAGCTTTGGAACCAAAATTATCAAAAGCGCTCAGTAAGGCTGCACTGTTTACTTTACTTGCGTTAAGTTTTGCGTTGAAGTGGTTGTTTTTGTTTTGATACGAAACCATTCCGTTTACCATTAATGAACCGCCACCAAATTGTAGCGAAGCCTCTTTTAAGATGGTGCGGTCGGGAACTACATTAATTTGCGCTGTCGCATTTCGTGCTTTAAATTTTTTATAAACAATGTTTTCAGCTCTTAAATGAACTGTTGCGTTGGATTGATGTAAAATATTGATAAAGTCAGGAGTAATAGTAGTTGATTTTTTTAGACTCGTCGTTTTTTTACTTCCTAAACTGAAGTCTTGCAAATCAATTGTTCGAGCTTGAATGTCCCAATTTACCATAATTTTTTCTGGTGTATCATAGTAAAAATTTAAAAAATTAGCGGACTGACCTTTCATCAGTAAGGCACTATTTTGGGTGTTCAATACGATTTTATTGACTTTCAATTCTTTTGAAGTAAACGATAAATCAACACTGCTATTTTTGAATTTCTTCTTTGAACTTATATGCGTTCCACTCGCGTTTTGAATCACGACTGACCCAATTAGAAAAGGTTTTTGCATTTCTAAATTCACCACATCAGCTTTGAACGTAAGACGCAAATCTGCTTTTCCATTCCCAAAGGACAGTGTTTTGCCAATCACCGTTTGATTGAGTTGTGCCAAAACAAAACGGCTTACAAATGCACCCGAGGCGATGGGTTTTTTCAAATCCAAAATCATCATATTTTTGGTGGTAAACGGAATCGTATGGACTTTCCCTCGAAAATCATTGAGTAAGATTGCCGAATTTTCATCGCTTATGCCTTTGTTCTTTTGGTATTCGTTGGTAAAAATGCCTTTAAAAGTACAATCGGTTACTTGATGGTCGAAGTAGCTCAGTTCATTATTTTTGATATTAGCTTCCACTCGAATGTTGGGGTCGCCTTCTTTGTTCAAGTCGCCAACAATAGTGCATTGCACGCCAAAAGGGTCTTTAAAATCAAAAGGTTTGAGTTTGCTGCTAATGTTGTCGGACAACAATTTATAAGCCGCTTGCCAGCGAATTTCTGGATTGCTAATAGCAATAAAAAAGGAACTGTTGGTTTTACTAATCCCAAAATGCGACTGAATTTGAAAAACATCTTCTCCAATAGACAAAGCTGCGGTGTTAATGGCGATAGAGCCTTTACTTTCTGAATATTTTGCTTGTAAAGCTCCTTGAATGATTTTGTTTTTAGTAAAACTTCCGTGTTGTGTATTAAATGTCAAACTTTTCACTAAGGTGTTTAACGAAATATTAGCTTCCCAACCTTCTGAAGTTGTATGTTTTTCTATCCGAAGTTTTTCGATAACAAAATCAAATTTTTTATGCTTGAATTGGTTGTCAGAAACAAAGGAAACATTGTTGAATTTTAGGTGATTCAAATCCAATGACAGCGAACTTGAACTTGTAGTATCGGTTTTTGATGCACTAGAAAAAACGGAGGTATTGCTATAGCCTTTTGCGTCTAAATACAGTTGTACTTGGGCATCATTGATGGAGAGATGGTCTAATTTTATTTTCTTTAGAAATATCGCCCAAGGCTGAATTTCGGCATAAATGGAAGGGGCTTGCAACAACGTTCTTTTATGTTGTGCCCACAAACTGTCTTTGATACTTACTTCTTTTACAGCAATGGTTATGTTGGGAAATCCACGAAAAAAGAGTACTTCAAGGTCGCCAATTTTTACTTCGCCTTTGCAATTTTCATTGGCAATCCGACGCACCTCTTTTAGCAGTTCGTTATGATGAGCGCTTACATACCAACCCAAAGCACCATAGCCAATAAAAAGAAGCATCGTCAAGAATAGGATAATTTTACCCACTTTTTTGCCTATTGGCCACCATTTTTCTGTCATAGTAAAATGTTTTGGAATTGAAAAGGCTTCATTTTGAATCAAATATAATCAACTGAAGCCACTTACGGAAGTAAAACGCAAACTATGCCTTTCTTTACAGAAAGAAAACCACAATAGAATTTGTATTTTTGGTGGATAATCCAATTGTTATGCTCTTTTTAATTCTAAGTATCGTTTGCAGTGTTACCGTAGGCGTTCTTTTCAAGTGGTTCAGAAATCACGCCGCTTTCAACAGTAAAGCCATTATTGCGACCAATTATGCGATTGCCTTTTTGCTTTGTTATTTTTGTTTTCCACCACAATTCGATACGCTACTTGAACAAGCGCCTTGGCCGTTGTATCTAGCTCTCGGACTGCTGTTGCCGAGTGTTTTTTTACTGCTTTCCCAGTCCATTCGGTATATGGGTATTGTCAAGACTGATGCCGCACAGCGCTTGTCGTTGTTTATTCCGTTGCTTGCTTCTTGGTTGCTTTTTGGGGAGCAATTTAGTACCCTCAAAGTTTTGGCTTTTGGCCTAGGATTTCCAGCCTTGCTGCTTATTTTGTCTAAACCCACCGCCAATAGCAACTCCAATTGGGGCTATCCTGCTATGGTGTTGCTAGGTTTTGGAGTCATCGATATTTTGTTCAAACAAATCGCCTTGCAAACTCAACTGCCTTTTACCACCTCGCTTTTGGTCATATTTGCGTTGGCTTTGGTAATTATGAGTGGAGTAGTGGGCTACGAAATTTTTATCCAACGCCAAAAAATCTCGGGTATCAATGCCCTTTGGGGAATAGCAGTAGGCGTTTTCAATTTTGGAAACATCTATTTTTACCTCAAGGCGCACCAAGCCTTTTCCGAAAATCCGTCCACTGTTTTTGCAGGAATGAATATGGGTGTTATCGTTTTGGGGAGTCTCATTGGAGTGTTAATTTTTAAAGAAAAACTATCCCAAAAGAACTATTTGGGTATTTTCTTGGCCTTACTAGCTATTATTCTCCTCACGTATGCCCAATTATAAGCGTAATTTTTCTAGGAGCACCAAATCTTTGCGCACCACACGAGTCGTCCCGCTTTCCGCTACAATCTTTTTTTAGACCTAACAGGTTTCTAAAACCTGTCAGGTCTAAAAAAAGGATTTCCACTGCACCCGAGCGATAGCGAACTGGCGAAGCAATCGGGGCTAGGCGAGACGTTTTTGTTTTCATCAGAAGTAAATTGAAGCATTGTTTTAAGAGTTTTTTTGTTTTAATGTCACTCAACTTATTTTTTTTGGATTGTTGAGTACTGTTTTAGAACGTATTACATTGTCAGTTTACTTCGTTTGGTTGCAAATTCGTAATCTGGTAGACTAGTTCAGATGAATAAAAGATTTACGACTTTGTTGGCAGATTCGAAATAAGGTTAGTACTATCAGAATATTGATAATGTATAAGTTTGCTTTTACTTTTTAATTTTATTTCTAAAGATTTATTCAATTTTATATCTTCCCAATTTTCCACAAAAACATCATATATAATTGTATGTAAATAGCCTATATCAAATTTGTTCTCATAAAGTTCTATTACTGTTTTTTCATTTTCCGATATCATTAAAACTTTCTCTTTGTCACCTGTTTTAATAAAATTATCCAACTCATCTTTGTCTTCAATCTTAAATGAGTGACCATTAAAAGGCTCGGTGAATACTGTTTTATCAATGAAATAAATTATTTTTTTAATTGATTCTTCGTGTTTTTTATCTAGTCTGATTTTTCTAAATCTGATATCAAAAAATTTTTCTATTTTTTTCAGATTTTCAAAGTATTCTAATAATGTTTTTGCGCCTAATGCATCTTCATCAAAAGATATTTTTGGAGAATAATTAAATAAGAGTTTATGGTTTTCATAAATTTTAAATTTTTGATTAGAAACTATTTTGGATAAGATTCGGTAAAACTTTAATCCAGAGATGGTTGATTTTATTTCATCACTTGGGAAAATTTCTATATGATATTTTGTGTTATTTTTAATTTTTATAATGATTGTAAAATCTTCAACTTCTATTTTTAAATGATATTCGTTTTCATATGGTGAAATAACATATAATTTGAAGGGATAATTATCAATTTCATAGTCATCTTCAAAGACTATGTGAATTTTGAAATCGTATACTGGTAATCTTTTAACCATAAAATTTTTGATGTCATCTTGAGTGACAAAACGAAAATCTTTAAAAAACAGATTGAATGCAATTAAGGAATTCTTGTCAATATTGACATCTTCAAAGTTTTTGCCTTTTAATGAATCAATTATTTTTTCTGTTTCTTCATTTTTTGTCAATTCAAATTGTACCACTAAATGGTCATCAAGATTTTTATCTGACGATGTAATACTTTCTATTCCAATTTTTTCGTCTTTTTTGCTTAGTGTGACACTGATTTTATTTTCATTTGCAAAATTTAACGCTGTGTCAGCTATTCCTATTCCTTTTGATAGATTTGGAAAATAGTTCAACTTTAAATCTTCATAAATTTCATTAATTAAAATTTCTCCTTTCGACTCAATATATTCAATGCCTATTCTTTGAAAGTATTTTAGTTTAGCAGGATTTATAGATGGAGACACAAAAAAAATCTCTTTTCTTTTATCACCTAATTCATCAATAATTTTATCAAGTAGAACGTTGATATTAGAATCTTCCAATCCGTATCCAATAAACAATATATGATTAGAAGCTAGTCTGTCCTTTACTGCATTCCAAAAAACACTATGTTCTTTTGATTTAGAAAAATAATTATTGTAATCAGAAGTTGTCAAGATTATATTTTCTGTGTCTGATAAATCAGAATGTATTTTAAACAGTAATTGTTTTTTAGTGTCAGCTATTGAGTAATCAGTACTTTTTCGAATAACTTCAATATTATTATTAGTTGATTCTATTAATCTATCGTAATTAGTAGTTATGATATTTTTGAAATGAGGAATTTTAGCAAGTATTTGGTGGGTGTCTTTTGATATGGGCTCCTTTTGAAATTGTTTTTTTAGAGTAGAAAATAAGTAATTCTTATTTCCGCCTTTAACATTATAGATTTCTTCAGCTAATTTAGGTAAGTCGTAATTTAGCGCTATATCTTTTTTTAATTCTTCTGTGAGACCACTATGCAAAATTTCTGCAAGTTTTGCGCCCGATGGATAACCTGCATAAACTGACATTCCTGCACCTACAATTAACACAACTTCTTCATTTCTGATAAGTTCAAAAATTCTTTCTTTTGCCATAATATATTTAACATTTTAATTGTTTCAACTTACCCTCGCTCGGCGAAGTCTCCCTACTTCGACTTTTTCTTGAATGTTCTTGTAATACGTAAATCTAATAAAAGTCTTCTGTTTTTTTCGTAAATGTCTTATAAATTCAAATGGTTAAGTGATAAATTGTAATATTCCATTTGAAATATAAATAGAAAAACTACAAAATAACCGTTTGGGTTACTTTGTAGTTTCTTATAGCTTATGAAAAGCAAAAAGTAAAATTAGTTTATGTTTATAAAACCTTATAATTTGCTTATTTTCCAATCAATAAACCAATGGTGGCCCCACAATCTTCATGTCATGCTCCTCAAAGATTTTAGCGGCTATTTCTGGTTTTGGAGGCGTTGTGAGGTTGCCAATTGTTCTAAAGAAATCTTCCATTTTTCCTGAAGGTTGAAAAAGAAAAAACATTTTCCCTGTGGCCGATACTTGGGCAAAAGTATGAGGAACATTTCTCGGCAAGAAAATAGTGTCTCCTGTTTGTAGTTTATAGCGTTCCGAACCTACTTGAAAGAGATAATCACCACTTACAATAAAGAAAATCTCATCTTGATTAGGATGAATATGCAAGGGAGGTCCTCCTTTTTCATTTCCAATGTACTCAAATACACTAAGCGCACCATCGGTATCTTTGGAGGCAATTTTGATATTATTGGAACTACTGCCGTTGATGAGGGTTTTTTCCTCAAACCTACTTTGGTTGGCTTTTACAACAAAGCCTTTTGTGGTTCTTGTGGAAGGAGTAGGCAACTCGTGTCCTAAAGCCAATAATGGAAGGGTAGCGGCTGATGCGGTAATAAAATTTCTTCTTTTCATAGTCTTTTGTTGTTGGTTACAGTACAAATTTGCTATGAAATTTCAGCAACAAATGGTAAAAAAACGACATTTTAATAGGTATCCGCTTCACCAAATTTCCGCTCAGGAGAATTCAAATCCAATAAATGAAATGCAGCAGGGGTGAGGTGGGTCAATTCTCTGTAATCTTTGGCTAAATGTTGGTAATCATAGTATCCACATTGTATCGCAATGGTAAGCCAATCATAGTGTGGATATTTGTTTTTCATTCGGAAAGTGCTTTCAAATCGAAGGATTTTGCTAAAATATTTTGGAGAAACTCCCATACGTTCTACAAACTTTCGCTCAAATTGACGCGGACTCAAACAAGCAGCTTGCGCTTGTGAATCGATACTGAAATTTTGAGTAGCGCTCAATAAGGTATTACAAACCCTATCCAACCGATGCGCCTCTTTTTTTTGATGTTGGACTTGACGCCATAAAAAAGATTCGATAACAGTTTTCATCTGAATGTAATCTTTTGCTTGATGCAATTGTTCGTTGATGTTCTTTATTTCTTTTGGAAAGATGGTCTCTGCATCAATATACGAATTGGTTAACTCATAAGAAGGAATGCCTGTGATTCTGAATAAAGCTCCCGGACGAAAAACGATTTGGAACACCAAAAAGTCATTCCCCACGTAACGATTGGTAATTTCACTTTGTTGCCCCATAAGGACGCTTTTTAAATTACTGATTTTTGTAGCGCTCTTGGTATAAGAAACAGTTTCGGTGTCATTGGGATAAAAGCTCAAACAGTGTTCGGCTCTTGGCGGATAAGCCTTAAAAGGAAGCGTTGCCCGAGAATCAAATACAAAATGTACAATTCGATAAACCCGAATGAATTCTTGCAAGGCAACGGAAGGTTGTAATTCAAATAAGGGCATACATTACTTTTTTAGAAAAGTAAAGGTACAAAATCATTGCTTTGAATTGCTAAGTTATTGTAGATGAGGTTTTTTAGTGAGTATTTTGAATGTTGTTTAAATTAAAAAACCTTCAGAATGGTAAGTTCTGAAGGCTTTATTATTGTTATTGGGTTTCGACTGTTTTTTACTTATGAAAACCAAACGTTCTAGTCTAGCCCCGATGGGAGCGGCATCCTTGCTGTGCGGGGTTCGCACAGCAAGATATAGCGTACAGCGGGACGACTCGTGTGGTGCGTAAAAAACGAGCTGCTCCTAAAAAACAGCAAGCATGTTGTATGAAAGCGAAAATGAATTAACCAAAAATAGAGGTAAGTACTGAGGCTAGTCTAAGCCCAGCATGTAACAATTGTTTTTTGATGATTGGGGCTTGGGTGTCTACATAGGTTTCGGGAATGATATTGCTTTTGTAATCGTAAATGGTAGGCAAGTAGCTTCGAGATTCTTTGGCCCATTTTACGGTATTGATTTTGCCCAAGCGTTTGATTTGGTGTTTAGAATAAGTGTTGAGTGCCAAGCAATCGCTTAGTGAAATGTTTCTGGCGTTGATGATGCCGCTATCGAAAAAAGAATGCAGGTTGGTGCCTTTTCCGTTGTAGTTTATTTGTTGGGTATTACCGCCTTTGTCTGTACCAAAACCCACGTGCAGCGGTTGGTGCAAATCGCCCACTAAGTGAAAAATAATGCAGATTTTCATTTTTACGTCTTCGTCGGAGAGGTTTTTGTAGTTTTTTAGTTCCTGAATGGTTTGTGTCAATCGGAAAATGATATTGTCTCCTTCGTGGTTCACTACTTTTGCGCCTTTATCAAAGTTTACATAATGATACGGTTTTAGATAGTCGTAGGAGTGGTCGTCGCGAAGTTCGTCCATCCAGTTGGCGGCATCCTGAATAGAGCGCCCATTAAGGTATTTTGTCACTATGGCTTGTACGGAAGGGTCTAAATAGGTAAAGGCAATTTCGGCCACTAAGGCGTGTCCTTTTTTGCCCCAAGCAAAGCTCGATTGCGTGATGAATAAAGCGGCTAAAACTAGGAATGTAATTTGTTTTTTCATTTTTTAATATAATTTGGAAGACAAAAGTAAGGTATTGCATCAAGTTTTGGCAAGATTCCAATGGTTACAAACGCTAAGATTTAGTTAAGAAATTCGGAACTTTTGATTCGTAAAGCGTATTCTGTTCCCAAATAGCGTGGGTCGCCGTGTTTTTCGGACCAAAAACCGTCCAGAACATCTTTGGTAATGCATTGATATACTGCAACGCCTTTGTAGGTGATTTTGTCTTCTCCCTTGTACTTGAAGTTGATGACTAAAATATTGTTTTTGAAAAATCCAGAACCGGTTTGAACTTGCTCATCGTTAATCAACCAATGGGCTTGGATTCGACTGTGTTCGTCAAGCGAAAGAGTTAAAACACCTTTATAAGTAATGGCATTGTTTGCTTCCTGATTGCTTCCTGAAATGGAGTAGGTTCCGATGATATCTTGTGGGGTCATTTATTTGCCGATACAAAAATTAGCAAATATATTCCCCAATAATTCGTCATTCGTAACTTGACCTGTAATCAATCCGAATTGGTACAAGGCTTCACGAATATCCAAAGCCATAAGGTCACTCGACAGATTCGTTTCTAGCCCAAATTTTACTTTTTGTATTTCTTCTAGGGCTTTAAGTAACGAATCATAATGTCTTGTATTTGTGACTATTGTTTCGTTATTACGAAGTGCTCCAGTGTTGACGAAGGAAAGCAATTGATTCTTTAAATCCTCGATGCCTTCTTTGTTCTTGGCTGAAATTTTTAAAAGTTTAAGGTTTAAAGTTTCAAGTTGGTTGTTGATACTTAAGATTTCATTTTCAGCTAACAAATCAATTTTATTTATAACAACTAGAATTGGTTTTAAAGGGTATTTGTTTTTTACTTTTTCAATTTCGGTGATATAGTCAAAACCTGAAACTTTGAACTTTAAACCATCAAACAAAAAGATTACGACCTGCGCTTGCTCAATTTTTTCAAACGTCTTTTGGATACCAATGCTTTCTACATAATCTTTGGTCTCGCGAATACCGGCTGTGTCAATAAATCGGAAACCTATACCGCCAATTACCAATTCATCTTCGATAGTATCACGAGTGGTACCAGCAATTTCCGAAACGATAGCGCGTTCTTCGTTGAGTAAAGCATTCAATAAGGTCGATTTTCCAACATTGGGTTCACCCACAATGGCTACTGGAATTCCGTTTTTGATTACATTTCCAACTGCAAAAGAATCAATCAAACGTTTCAATACAAATTCGATTCGGTTGACCAATTCGTGAAATTGAGTTCTGTCTGCAAATTCAACATCTTCTTCGGCAAAATCCAATTCGAGTTCGATAAGGGAAGCAAAATTCAATAGTTCTTCACGAAGTTTGGCAATTTCGTTTGAGAAACCACCTCGCATTTGCTGCATAGCAATTTGGTGACTCGCTTCGTTGTCTGACGAAATCAAATCGGCCACGGCTTCGGCTTGGGATAAATCCAATTTTCCATTCAAAAAGGCTCTTAGCGTAAATTCACCAGCATCGGCCATTCTACAGCCTTTGCGCAATAACAATTGAATAATTTGTTGCTGAATATACGTAGAACCGTGACAGGAAATCTCAATTGTATTTTCTCCAGTATAAGAATTTGGACCTTTAAAAATCGAAACCAATACCTGGTCCAAGGTTTTCTCACCATCAATGATATGTCCCAAATGCAAAGTATGCGTTTTTTGGGCAGTCAAGTCTTTGTTTTTGATAGAACGAAAAACAGAATGGCCAATTTGAATGGCATCTTGACCTGAAATACGAATGATGGCAATGGCTCCAGCTCCTGATGGCGTAGCTAAAGCAACTATAGAATCGTTTGGAATCATAGGAGGTGTCAATTTGTATGCAAAAGTAAGCAAAACTATTGGCTTTGCAATTTCCTTTCAAGACACCAAGCTCGTTAGTGGAGTATTATCTTAAAGTTAAATATATGGTAAACTGACAAATATCAGTCGACTTCGCCTAAACATTTCTTAAATTTAAACAACATTTAAAAGGTAACTCTTAGAACTATATTTGCTATGCAATCGCCACTCATAACTAATTTGTGTAAACAAATACTAATAAATTAAGATGATAGCATAAAAGACCAATAACAAATAAATTTTACACATTATGAAAAAGATATTATTTCCAACAGATTTCTCAGAAGTGGCTACGAATGCATTTGTTCACGCCCTACATTTGGCCGATGTAGTCGAAGGAGAATTAGTATTATTGCACACCTTTCAGCTGCCTATAGTAGACAGTCAGTTTACGCCAGACAACTATTATATGATATATGAATCGTTGCAATTGGCAGAATTTGATGCCTTTAAAGACGAAATTCCAAAGCTGAGAGCCATAGCGGAAAAAGAAGGTTTGGCGAATGTCAAAATCACCCATCGTTTGATGGATGGCGATTTGGTTACCACCATCCAAAATGCGATAAAAGAGGAAAATATCAATTTTGTGGTGATGGGAACAGCTGGAGCTACTGGTTGGGAAACTTTTTTTGTGGGAACAAATACAGGGTCTGTGTTATCAGCAGTTTCTGTTCCAGTGCTGAGCGTACCCATTACGGCAACGTATCACAAAATAAAAAATATTGGTTTTACCACTAAGTTTAGAGAGAAAGATAAAAAAGCCTTAGAATTAGTCTGTAGCATTGCCAAAAAAACAAAAGCGCAAGTAAAATGTTTGTACGTAAAAACCAATCAATCCGATGTGAAACCAGAAACTATCAAAGAATGGGAAACTCATTTCGCCAATGAGCCTGTGCAGTTTACGATTCTTCCGCTAGATGATGTACAAGGCACCATTATAGATTTTGTGTCTCAAAAAAGCATTGATGTTCTGGCTATGGTGACTTATAAACGCAACTTTTTTGTCGAATTGTTTAGTCCAAGTCTCACTCGAAAATTTTCAGATTATTCAGAAATTCCAATATTGGCACTACAAAGCGACTCAATTGTGAATTAGTTGTTTTTGATTTTTTTGAAATAAATTGTGTTGTAATCTTTGCTATTTGTTATCAGATTTCCTTGTATAACGTGTTGGTTTTATACTTTTCCTAAGGTGTACAATTGCTCCATAGTTGGAGTTGCACTTCCGCCTTCTGGTTCAAGGGTAATTCCAAATGCTTCTGCATAATCGGTATTGTCAACTTCGAATAATTTTTGTTCGTTATTTTCAAAATCACCTAACAAACCAATACTTTTTGGAGTAAGTGTTGGACTCAATTTAATAGCCCAAACTTGGTAAACCATACCTTTTGGGGGTTTAGGCAAACCCGAAGCATCTACATAAGTGGTTTGGGTTTGTTTATTCCAATATACTTTGGCGTAAGATGTTGGCGAAACCGTTTGTCCACTCAAGGCAACTAGCGTGTTTTTTACATCTCTAACAATGGCTAAACTGTTTTCGATGGCCTTGTTTTTTTTATCTAAAACAGAGAATTCTTGTTCGATTTTTTTCTTTTCATTAGCAACAACAACAATTGTTTTTTGGGTTTCATTCAATTTAAAATACTGAAATCCTATACCCACAAATAGTACTGCTGCGGCAGCCCAACCCAAATAAGGTGTCCATTTTTTCTGAGGCTGCATTTCAATCACTTTGCCGTGCTTGAGTGCCAATTGGTTTTTAATTTTCTCGTAATTCGCAACAGATTGAAAAGGAGAAAAACTAGAAGAAAGCGCCACAATACTTTTTTCGATAGCTATAATTTCTTGTTCAATTTCAGGATATTGCTTTGCTTTTTCTGCAACTTCTAGGTTTTCGGTTTCACTGAGCAAACCATACACATAAAGTTCCAAAATACCTGATGCTATATATTCTTTTGTTTCCATTATAGTTTCAAATAAAGTCTTAAATCATTGATGCAATTTCTATTGTTGGTCTTTACAGTACCTAGTGGTATGTTCAGCTCTTCCGAAGCTTCTTGCTGGGTGTATCCTTTAAAAAAGAGCAAGTCTATTATTTGAATACACTTTGGCTTTAGCTTTTTTACAAACTCCTGAATTCCAATAGCGTCAATTTTGTTTGTGAGTTTATTGCTGTCGTCTAATAGATGTACGAAATTATCAGAAGAAAGGTTTTTTTGACTATCATTAAAGTTTTTAGAGCGTAGCTTATCAATAGAAGTATTTCTAGCAATATTGAGAATCCACGTATAGAAACGGCCTTTGCTTTCGTTATACGAGTCTATATTTTTCCAAATCTTGACAAATACTTCTTGTAAGACATCTTCGGCCTCTTCTCTGTTTTTCACCAATACGTTGATAACGGAGAATAGACTTTTTGAATACATATCGTAAAGATAGGTAAATGCTTTTTCGTCTTTTTTGTGAATTAAAACCAACAACTCATCTTGGGTCATACGCTATTTTTTTAGTAACTACAAACATATACATTTCAAGTTATATAAAGTAGATTATATTGACAAGCTCGAGAATATTATGATTTGTTGAATTGTTTTGTAATTCTGTTTTGTCTTTGTTTTACTGCTGTAAAGCCAAGATTTATTCGCTATTCAGATTTTTTTTTTGATGAAGAGTAAAAATGAAGAGATAGGTTTTTAATTAACTTCCGTTTAACATTTTTTTGTTTTAAATAGACAATTAAATGGTTATTTTTATCAAAAAATTACCATATGAAAAAATTAGTTTCAATAGTAAGCGTAGCATTACTATTTTTTAGTTGTCAAAATCAAGCGCAAACCTCAAAAGTTAATTCTACAGTTATGACTACCAATCTTGCCAAAGAAACAATCTATCAATTTAAAGTAACTGATTTGTCGGGAGATACCTTTGATTTCGCTACTTTGAAAGGGAAAAAAATTATGATTGTCAACACCGCTTCTAAATGTGGTTTGACGCCTCAATACAAAGACTTAGAAGCCTTGTATAAAGAATACAGCAGTAAGGGATTTGTAATTGTAGGTTTTCCAGCGAATAATTTTGCTTCTCAAGAACCTGGAACTAAAGAGGAAATTGCTACGTTCTGTCAACAAAATTACGGTGTAACTTTCCCGATGATGGATAAAGTTTCGGTAAAAGGAAGCGATATGTGTGCTGTGTACCAGTTTTTGACTCAAAAAGCTAAAAACGGACTAAAAGATTCTGAAGTTGAATGGAATTTTCAAAAATACTTGTTGAATGAAAAAGGGGAATTAGTTGATGTTATTTCACCTAGAACCTTACCAACCGACCCAAAAATTGTGAATTGGATAAAAAGTTAGTTTGTTTTGTATATTTAGTTTTAGAAATTTAATTTGAAAAAGAGTTTGCTTAGCAGGCTCTTTTTTTTGGAGTATATTCAATTTTTTACATTGAATGGATACCGCAAATTCGCAAATTTTATTTTTTTATGCGAGAAAAATAATCAAATGTTATTAAAATACAGCTGTAGGTTTGTCCTTTTGACAGTTCATTATAGTTTCTCTTGGTTTTATTTACTCTAATCTGCGTCATTTGTGTTCCATTTTAAAACGACTCATACATAATAAAAATTTGCGAATTTGCGGTAAATTTTATGACTCTTTAGCAATAATTTCTTTTACAGTAGCCTCATAGTTTTTGATGCTCTTGGCCTTTTTGATATTCTTATGCACTTTATGAGGATTGGAAAAAAGCACTGAGAAGTACTCCCACAAATGATGCATTTTCAGTAGAATATGAGTAGCACCAGATAAGGATTCGCTATAGCCTTCGTAAAGCGTATCATGAAACTGGCTAAACACTTCCATTTTATTTTTGGGGTATTCGAAAGTATTGTTTTTAATCATACTTGGAAGAAAGGGGTCTGCAATCAATCCGCGCCCAATCATCCAGTGGTCGATACTGGGGAAACATTGTTGCATCTTTTGAAATTGCACCACCGAAGTGATATCCCCGTTGTAATACAACTTGTGTTTGGTAGTGTCAATGCAGTTTTGAAACCCTTCCAAATCGACACCTCCTTTGTACAATTGTTTTCCTAAACGAGCGTGAATGGCGATGTTTTTTATGGGATATTGGTCCAAAATAGGAAGGACGTCAAGTATTTCTTGTGGCGATTCATAGCCCAAACGCATTTTCATCGAAACAATGATGTCGGTTTCGGTATGCGCTCTGTCGAGTATGTGATTGATTTTTTCGGTATTGCTTATGAGACCCGAACCCATTCCAGATTTGGTAACCATCGGGTAGGGGCAACCTAGATTCCAGTTGAGTTCTTTGTATCCTAATTCCTTTACATAGCGGGCAACAAATAAAAATTCTTCGGCATCGTTTGTGATTACTTGCGGAATTACTTCAAGCGTTTCATTGTTTTCTGGGAGTAAATCTCTGTGATAGGAATTTTTGATGACCAATTTTCCGTTCAGCCGAATATAAGGCGAATAAAAAGTGTCGATACCGCCAAAATATTTTTGTTGTGCATTTCGAAAGCGGTAATCGGTGAATCCTTGCAAGGGTGAAGAAAGCAATGTAAAACTCATAGTCGTAATAAAGCTGCAAAGATAAGTCATTCAAGCGGAAGGCGACTCATTAATTGTTTTCTGTTTTTTAGCCACAAATTCACGAATTTGTATTATAAAAAAAAGCCGACAGATTACTCTAATTCAAGAAAACTTAAAAATTTATGTTGCCTTTTTAGCAATACATTTAAAATTTAATTCGTGAATTCGTGGCAAAATAATACTACTTTATTCTAAAATCAATTGCATGAATACCGAATGCAACCAACGATTAAATTTATAGCCTGATTCTTTGATGATGCCCACAGTTTTGAATCCGAATTTTTCATGAAACAAAACGCTACCTTGATTTTCGGCATCGATAACTGCAATCATCGTGTGGAGTTTTTGGGCTTTGGCCAAAGCAATTAGTTCTGCTAATAATACGTTTCCAATTCCTTTTCCGTGGTAATCATTCGCTACATATACAGAATGTTCGACAGTAAATTTATAGGCTTCTCTAAAACGAAACTCGCTGTACATTCCAAAACCAACCACTTGCCCATCTGCTTCGGCTACGATTACAGGGAAATTTTTGGCCAATTTATCATCCAAAATGGCTTTTTGTTGTTCATAGGTTCTGATGTTGTAATCATACAAAGCAGTTGAATGCAAAATGTTATAGTTGATGATGTCCAATATGGCTTGTGTATCTTCGGTTTGGTAGGTGCGTACTTCTATTTTCATTTTAAAAATATTTCTATCCAAAAATAGTAAAAAATGATGCTATTTGAAGGAATTGGGCGGTCAAGTTTGTAACTTTGTACTCCAAGTTGAAGTGGTATAACTTCTAACTTTTTTAACATCTAATTTCCAACTTCAAAAATGGTTTATCCCAAAATACCTTTAGCACAAAGTATACTTCAGATTTTTTTAGCCAAAGGAATTCAAACAATAGTTATCTCTCCAGGTTCTCGAAATGCCCCTTTAACGATTGGTTTTGCGAGTCATCCTGATTTTACTTGTTATAGCATTGCCGATGAGCGTTGCGCTGCATTTTTTGCGATGGGAATTGCCCAACAAACGCAAAAGCCAGTGGCCGTGGTGTGTACTTCTGGTTCGGCATTACTGAATTATTATCCTGCATTTGCAGAGGCTTTTTATAGTCAGATTCCGTTGATTGTACTTTCTGCAGACCGTCCACAAAGCAAGATAGACATTGGTGACGGACAAACGATTCGTCAAGAGAATGTTTTCCTGAATCATTCGTTATACAATGCTAATTTAACCGAAGACGCTTCTTTTGAGAATGATGTAAAAATTAACGAAGCAATTACTACTTCGATTGCCCAAAAAGGCCCTGTTCATATCAATGCGCCATTCGAAGAACCATTGTATGAAACTGTTGAAGCTTTTACGGTAAATGCTCATATTGATGCAACGATTCCCGCTACCGTTGATAGGCCATTAGGTGATTTAACACCTTTTGCGGAGATTTGGAATGCTTCCAAAAAGAAAATGATTTTGGTAGGTGTGAGTGGTTTGGATGCCAATGCGAAGTCGATTAACGTGATTGCGAATGACGATTCGATTATAGTGATGACTGAAACGACTTCGAATATTCACCATCCGAGTTTTGTCAACAATATCGATACCATTATTACGCCGTTTACAAAAGAAGATTTTGAGGAGTTTCAACCCGATATTTTGGTGACTTTTGGAGGAATGGTGGTGTCCAAACGCATCAAAGCTTTTTTAAGAAAGTATAAGCCCAAACACCATTGGCATATTGACCCTTTGAGAGCTTACGATACTTTTGGTGCATTAACGCATCATTTTGAAGTACATCCGAATACCTTTTTTACCGCATTTTATCCTTTAGCACAAAAAGTTAAGAGCAATTATTCTTCCCAATTAGCGCATGTGAAATATTTGCGCAAGCAAAAACACGATTGGTATGTGTCTAAAATGCCGTTTTGTGATTTTATGGTTTTTGATAAAGTAATTTCGAATTTGCCTAAAAATTCGCAATTGCAAATCAGTAACAGTTCGGCCATTCGATACGCTCAGTTAATTGATATTGACCCTTCGATTGAGGTGTTTTGCAACCGCGGAACCAGCGGCATCGATGGAAGTACGTCTACTGCCATTGGAGCGGCTGTAGCCAACGGAAAACCAACGGTTTTTATGGGCGGCGATATTGGTTTTTTCTACGATAGTAACTCCCTTTGGAACAATTATATTCCGAAAGATTTCAAAATCATCCTTATCAATAATGGAGGCGGAGGAATCTTTAGAATCTTACCAGGACATAATGAAACTCCAGTTTTTAATACTTTTTTCGAAACCTCACATCACTTAACCGCGGAACATTTGGCTAAAATGTATGGTTTAGCATACAGCAAAGCGACAGATGCTACAAGTTTAGATGAGGCTATTGCTATCTTGTTCCAAGAGAATGAAAAGCCTCAACTATTAGAAATCTTCACCCCAACGGTTGAAAACGATAAGATTTTATTGCAATATTTTAGAGAGTTGATTTAGATTTTATAATGTTTAGCTGTTGATAATTAAACAAGTTCAAATTTTCGCTAAAATTAAGATATTACTACCACACCTGACAGGTTTTTGAAACCTGTCAGGTGTAAGTAAGACTTAGTATTTCAAAGTTTAATTAAAAAGAAGTATGGTAAAACGCTATGCTTCTTTTTTGTTTATGAATGTCCAACGTTCTATTCTAGCTTCATCTCTTCCATGAATGAATAGCTTGCTTTGCTTAGTTAATTTTGGTTTTGTTTTGGATGCTATCTATTAAAAAAATCAGTAGCTTAAGGAATTCTTAGAGGTTGACCAATCTACTCTAGAAATTGTTAATTTTAAAAAAATATATGTATTTTTCTAAACACAAATAGTTATATCCTTGCCTGTAATAGTAGCACAAGCCAAATGCTTGCACTAGCAGGGGAAATAAATGAAGATATTTCAGAACCTAAAAAAAATAACACTGATTTTATGTCTAAGACAACCCTACAAAACATTTTATTTATAATCATTTGTGTAATGATATTGTATTATGTAAATAAAAGTTATAAGGCTGACCAATATTTAAAAAGTAATTATGACTTTACTATTGGTAAAACTTTGAAATTTACTGGAGCAGGTGGAAACAAAGGATTTATATCTTATTGTTATTTTGTTAGTGGTAAAAAATATAAAGGAGATGTGAGGAGGAATAGAAAAATTGATTCATCTATAGGTAATTTTTTTAAAGTAAAATATTCTAAAGTAAATCCAGAAATAAGTGAAATGTATTTAACTGAAGAAATAACCGATTCTAGTGAAATTGTTAAAGCGGGTTTTAAGTATAAAAAATGATAAACTATGAGAAATTTTATTGCTATTCTAATTACTATTGTTCCTGTATTCCTTTTAAATGCATATTTCATATTTACAAAAGAGCCTAATAGCGGGGTGAATTGGACTCATTCCTTAGTTAGTGCTATAGTACTTATGTTTAGTTATTCGTTTGCTAATCATTATAGGAAAAATGATAAGATAAAATAGTATAACAAAAAAAAGCTCTTTGAAGAGTGAATAAGATATTTTTAATGTTGTTCAAATTAATGCTGTAAGCATTTTAGAATTGCCTACCATACCTGACAGGTTTTTAAAACATGCCATGTGTAAGTAAGCCTTAGTATTTAAAAGTTTAATTAAAAAGAAGCATTGTAAAACGATGCTTCTTTTTTTTTTTTGTTTATGAAAGTCAAACGTTCTTATCTAGCCCCGATGGGAGCGGCATCCTTGCTGTGCGGGGTTCGCACAGCAAGATATAGCGTACAGCGGGACGACTCGTGTGGTGCGCAGAAAAGTGTTGCTCCTAAATAGTAAAAAACTAAGTTTTCAACTAGTGTATTTTATTTGAGAAGCAATTGTATAGAGAACTCAATTGTTTCTTTCAAAAAAACTTTGGTTTCTTGCGGTTTTGATTCGCATAAAAAAAAGCGCTAATTGCGCTTTCTTTGTTTTGAATGGTAGTGTTTACTTGCTTATACAACGCTAGCTACAAGAAACAGTACGACTAAAATGATTACTACTACTTTTAAGTATTTTGAATTTCTCATGATTGTTTTTTTTGTTGTTTTCAAAAATATCAAAACTTTTTGATTTTGAGCTATGCGAGACGTATTTTAACGAATCGGAATTGGAAATACTGGCAAACTGGCATGTCCTAAAGCATCTACAGATTGTACGGCAAAGAAGTAATTGTCTTTTGAATAGGGGATTTCTATTTTGTTTTCTTTTGTGAAAACTGCTTTTTGCCAATGGGACGCACTCGTTTCTCTTATTAAAATGGTGTATCCAAAAACGGGTTTTCCTTGTGGAGCTTGCCAAACTAGTACGGATGAATTGGTTAGTTCTTTAACTTCAATTCCGACGTTTTCTGGTGCTTTGGGTGACCAAGCTAAATTGCTGAAAGTAGATAAATTAGAGCAGGTTACTTTACGCATGTATTCAAAGTCCATGAACTCGGGTAAATCGCCATATTGAATGTTGTTTTCTTTGCGAACGTTTTGATGTTGATGGTCATAGTTCTCATTCATTTCACAAAAACGAATCGCTGTAAATCCGTTTTGACTAAAAGGAGTGTGGTCACCACCTCTTAAAAAGCGGTCATTTCTATACACCAATTGGATGTCTAATTGAGGCACATATTGTTGGGTGACTGTTTTGATATAACGCGCCAATTGTCGGGACGGACTATCATTGTCGCGATTGGTAGCTTTTCTCATTTTGGCTTCTGCCTCCGTTTCGGTATAAGGAATCGTTTCGCTAAATACGCGAACTTGAGTGTTATCGCGCAGTTGGGTACCGCTAGATAAACTATTGCCAATCATGTCATTATTGAGCATTGCGATTAGGTTCCATTTTTGTTCTTTGGCTATATCAGCTAAATGTTTTGCTCCATATAATCCTTGTTCTTCTCCGACTACAGCAACGAATATAAGGGTAAACGGAAATTCTCTTTGACTCATGATTCTGGCTAGTTCCATTACACAAGCCACTCCCGAACCATCATCATTAGCACCTGGCGCATCGGATTTGGCATCCATTACATCAGAAGCACGAGAATCCAAGTGCCCACTAATTATTAATACACGATTATCGGTTGGGTCAGTTCCTTTTAGGGTTGCCATTACATTGCCTAATTCGCTATCAACAGCGATTCGTTTGCCATCGGCCTTGATGGTGAAATAGTCAATTTTAGAAGTCAGTCTTCCATTGGAAGCTAATGCGTATTTGTCAAATTCTGATTTTACCCAACGCTGAGCAGCACCTATTCCGCGGGTGTTACTTTTAGTATCACTTAAAGTATGTCGCGTACCAAAAGAAACTAATTTCTTTACAATGACTTCTAGGTTTTCGGTTTTAACTTCATTCACCATTTTGAAGATTTCTGGGTCAGAAGTTGTGGTTTGAGAGTGTAAATTTGGAACTACAAAGAGTAGTAAAAAGAGTTGAAAAAGTACAGTTGGTTTCATTGGAGTTAGTTTGATTTTTTCAAATTTAAACAATTAAAATAGTTTTAGGTATTTTGATTTGGAGATTAACACTTGTACAATGACGAGCTTCACAAGATACATCGAAGAATCTCAACGCTTAGCTCTAGAATAAAGCAAAGTCTTTGTACCTTTGCGCCATAGAAAATAGAAGAAAATGATTCAAATAGGAAAATACAATACCCTAACCATTTTAAGAGATACCAAAGTAGGTTTGTTTTTGGGCAACCCTGAGCAAGACCCAGAAGGAATACACGATATTCTTTTGCCTAACAAATATGTTCCAAACGAATTTGAAATTGGAGAGGAATTGATAGTTTTTGTGTATTTAGACCACGAACAACGACCAGTTGCTACCACTTTAGAGCCTTATATTTTATTGAATGAATTTGCTTTACTAAGAGTAAATTACATCAACCAAGTAGGTGCTTTTATGGATTGGGGAATGGAAAAAGATATTTTGGTTCCCTTCAAAGAGCAAGCGCGTCCTATGGAAAAAGGAAAGCGTTATTTGGTGTATTTATATATGGATGAAAAAACCAATCGATTGGTAGCATCTAGTAAAACCAATCAGTTTTTGAGTAATGATGTGCTTACTGTTGAAAAAGGAGAAGAAGTAGATTTAATTGTTTCGCATATTACCGAGATTGGGATTAACGTAATCATCAACGAAAAACATAAAGGCTTGCTTTACAAAGATGAAGTGTATGATGATGCCATTCGTACTGGGGACAGAATGAGAGGCTACATCAAAAATATTCGTCCTGATAATAAGATTGATGTTTCGTTGCAAATTCAAGGCTATCAAAACATTGAGCCTAATGCTGAAAAGATTTTGAATGAATTAAGAGCAAGTCGCGGTTTCTTGCGATTGAATGATAATTCGCATCCTGAAGACATCAAAACGGTTTTGAAGATGAGTAAAAAAACATTCAAAAAAGCCATTGGTGCATTGTACAGAGATAAAGTAATTGAGATTAAAGAAGACGGAATTTATTTGATTCAAGAGTAATTCTAACAGCATAAAATAAAAAAAAGGCTAATCGATATACGGTTAGCCTTTTCTCTTTTGATGACATATTGTCTTCAAAAAGGATGCATTCGTAAGGTCTTTGTATCACCTGAAAAACAACAGTTTTTAAAGTAAAGTAACTGCTTATAATAGATTAACTTAAGTGTAAAATACCTATTGAATGTTTTGTCTTTAAATGGAATTTTCGATTGGTTCAAAATAATAGAATTAACCTTGCAATAAAACCATTAGTTCTTATATAAATTGTAAGGATTCGATTGTGGTTAAACTCCCTTATTTCTTTTAGGTAACCAAATTGAAACACTTATTGTTAACTGTAGGTGCTACTATTATGTTCTAGTATTTTTTGCAAACGAATCAACCATTTGCTCAATTGTTTTTGAAGTAGATTTTATCATTCTTTCCGAAAAAAATTGAGCGACATTTTTTTTAAATAATTTCAAAAGCTTTCATTTTTTAAGGTTAATAATTCAGTGAAAAAATCCGCGCTAATCTTAGCTCAAAAAAAAGAAGTACAACGCTGATTAGCAATGATTAAAAGTACTTATTTTTTTGATTGCTCTTTGTTAAAAATCTGATTTTCTGACCAATTTTAACACTTCAAAAAGATTCGTCAGATTAGGATTATCAAAGCTTATTCAATAAGAATAGTATAAAATAGAAAAATGCTTTATTTTTACACTAAAATTTAAAATTGTAACGAATGGAATGGATTACCGCTAGAGAATTTGAAGATATAACCTATAAGAAATGCAATGGTGTAGCTAGAATTGCATTCAACAGACCCAATGTTCGTAACGCTTTCAGGCCCAAAACGACTTCCGAATTATACCAAGCTTTTTATGATGCTCAAGAAGATACTTCTATTGGAGTAGTCTTATTGTCTGCCGAAGGTCCTTCTACCAAAGATGGAGTGTATTCATTTTGCAGTGGTGGTGACCAAAATGCCAGAGGTCATCAAGGCTATGTAGGAGATGATGGACAACATCGTTTGAACATTCTAGAAGTACAACGTCTAATCCGTTTTATGCCAAAAGTTGTTATTGCAGTAGTACCAGGATGGGCTGTTGGTGGTGGACATAGTTTGCACGTGGTTTGCGATATGACTTTAGCTAGTAAAGAACACGCTATTTTTAAACAAACTGATGCCGATGTAACCAGTTTTGATGGCGGTTATGGTTCAGCGTACTTGGCCAAAATGGTAGGACAGAAAAAAGCCCGTGAGATATTCTTTCTAGGTCGTAATTATTCTGCCCAAGAAGCTTTTGAAATGGGAATGGTTAATGCTGTGATTCCACACGATGAATTAGAAGAAACTGCTTATCAATGGGCGCAAGAGGTATTGGCAAAATCACCTATGGCAATCAAAATGCTAAAATTTGCCATGAATCTAACCGATGATGGTATGGTTGGACAGCAAGTCTTTGCCGGTGAAGCCACTCGTTTAGCCTATATGACCGAAGAAGCAAAAGAAGGTAGAAATGCATTCCTAGAAAAACGTAAACCTAACTTTGAAAAGAAATGGTTGCCTTAATTTAAATGTAGAGGATAGAAGTTAGAGGTCAGAAAAATTAAACACATTGTTTCTAACTTCTAATTTCTAACTTTTAACTTCTAATTTCTAACTTCTAATCTCTAATTTCTAACTTCCAACTTTAAAATGAAACACTGGATTCAAGCCGCACGATTAAGAACTTTACCATTATCCGTATCGGGAATAATTGTGGGGAGTATGTATGCCTTAGCGCATCCAACAGAAGCTATTTTAACTCCAACCGAAGTATTCAATTGGTCTATTTTAGGCTTTGCTTTGCTTACCACTTTGGGGCTGCAAGTATTGTCAAACTTTGCCAATGATTATGGAGATGGCGTAAAAGGTACCGATAACGAAGATAGAGTAGGACCTAAACGTGCTATTCAAAGCGGAGTGATTTCTGCTCCAGCTATGAAGCGTGCCATAATCATCACTTCTATACTTACACTTTTATCAGCCATTACATTAATTTATATTGCTTTTGGAGATACCAATTTTGTGTATTCGTTGTTCTATTTAGTACTTGGGGTTTTGGCTATCGCCTCAGCCATCAAATATACAGTGGGAACATCTGCTTATGGATACCGCGGATACGGTGACGTTTTTGTATTTATATTCTTTGGCTTGGTAAGCACGCTAGGAGTTAACTTTTTGTATTCTAAACAATTGGATTTCGATTTGTTTTTACCTGCCATTGGTATCGGATTATTGAGTGTCGCTGTGCTTAACTTAAATAATATGCGTGACGAAGCCTCGGATAGAAAATCTGGAAAGAATACAATCGTGGTGCAAATGGGCGGAGAGAAAGCCAAAAAATACCATTATTTTCTTATTGTTAGCGCAATGGTGGTATTTGTTGTCTTTGCCTTACTCAATAATTTTAATATTGACCAATACTTGTTTTTATTAGCCTATTACCCTTTGGTAAAACATTTGGATACGGTGAAAAAAAATGCCAACCCTAAAGAATTAGATCCTGAATTGAAAAAAGTAGCCTTGAGTACTTTCTTTTTGTCAGTTCTTTTTTCATTGTGCATGATTTATTTCTTCTCAGACGTTATTGTGAATACTTTTATGGGTGGTCGATAAAAGGCTTCTTTCAATCTTTCAATTTTTAATTATTAAATTATGAAAATTACATTCTACGGACACGCTTGTATCGGAATTGAAGTGGCAGGAAAACATATTTTGGTAGATCCATTTATCACCGGAAACCCAAAAGCTAGCCATGTCAATGTGAATGAACTAAAAGCAGATTACATTTTGATTACCCATGCTCATTTTGACCATGTGCAAGATGTCGAGGCTATTGCTAAACGCACCGATGCTGTGATTGTTTCCAATTGGGAAATAGCCAATTATTTCGGTGCCAAAGAACTAAAATTTCATCCTATGAATCACGGCGGAAGCTGGACTTTCGATTTCGGAAAAGTAAAGTACGTGTCTGCGGTTCACTCAAGCGCCTTCCCAGACGGAACTTACGGTGGGAATCCTGGTGGATTTGTAATCGAAGGGGAACACAAAAACATCTACATCTCTGGCGATACAGCACTAACAATGGATATGAAATTAATCCCAATGCGCACCAAACTAGATTTGGCGATTTTCCCAATTGGCGATTGCTTCACGATGGACATTGAAGACGCGATTATTGCTTCAGATTTTGTAGAATGTGACAAAGTGCTAGGCTGTCATTTTGATACTTTTGGTTTCATCGAAATCAATCACGAACAAGCCATCAAGAAGTTTTTCGACAAAGGAAAAGACCTAATGCTTTTATCCATTGGCGAGTCGATAGAATTATAGTCATTTGATATAGTAAGAGTTAGGAGCTGTTTCCTGCTGTCCACTATATCTTTGCTGCCGAACCCCGGCAGTAAAGGATGCCGTTCCCATCAGGGCTAGGGTCGAGTGCATTCATCACGCTTTTTTTTTTTTATTTTAATTATGATTAAAAAAACATTCCTTTTACTTTTTATAGTATTTTGTTGTTCTCCATCACTTCTAGCCCAAAAAACGGGCTATTGGGACAAAGAAAGAGCTACTTCCAAAGAAATTATCGTTTCCGCAAGAGACCGAATCATCATCAAAACAGAAGATTTACCTGTCGGAACCACCGAAGTCGTGTACCGCATTACGTTACTAGACGAAAACCAACAAATGGCAGGAAGTTTGGTTTCGGTACTAAAATCCATTCCAGACCCTACTGGAATTAGTCAAGGTTCTGCGGGTGCGGTGTTTATCTTGTCTAAAATCTCTGGCGATGATAAATGCCAATACGCAATTTTTTCTTCAAATGCTGCTGCAACAACCTATCAAAAAACGGGTAGTACCACAGAGGCTTGTTTTTTGCAAGAAACCCCTTTGAGTAAAGACGCCAAACGCTTATCGACAGACAAATCCACTTGCTTGCAATCCAATGCCATTTGGTTTGGCTTCGAAAGCAAAAATTGGATTATGAAGCAAAAAATTGTGTTAGAAGTTGTGCCTTGGGTTGACTACAAATTAAGCCGTGGCTGGAGCGCAAGCAATCGAAAAAACATTATTGAGCAATGTAAAACCTCAACAATGGCGCAAAAAATGACCAATTCGGATGATTTTTGTGTTTGTGTTTTAGACAAAATCCAAAACAAATACACCCACTCCGAATTTCAAAAGTTATTAAAAGAAGAGCGTAACAAAGCTTTTAAAGATTTTGGTAACAGCTGTTTTGGTGAATCTAGCGTGTCCAATACAACCTATGCAGACGCAAGAAAGCAGGCAAGCCAATTAGCTAAACAAGGGAAACACGGCGAAGCCATTACCAAACTAAAGATGATTATCAATGATGGCAAAGGCAAAGTGCAAGATTATAATGCTATTGGAGCCAGTTATTTGTTGACCAAGCAATACGGTAAAGCCATTAAATTTTTGCAAGACGGCGAACGCTTAGATGATACGGAGTTGTTGATTAAGTTGAATTTAGCCCACGCTTATTTGTTAAATGACAACTACAAGTCTGCCAAAGCGATTTACAAAAAGTACCAAAATCAAAATGTCACCGATAGTTTGAGTTGGGTTGAAAAGACAAAAGTGGATTTCGAAACCTTTCAAAAACTAGGAATTAAATCTGATGATTTTGAGCGTGTTTTAAGTCTTTTTAAGTAGAGTAGACTTAGTAGAGTTAAAATTGTAATTTAATTCATAAAATTATAAAAGAATAATTAGACGATTCTATATCGTATATATAGATTTAAGCAGCAATCGAAAAAAATAGAAACTCATATTTTTTCCGTCTTAAATTTATATATTTGTACGTATAAATTTTTTCTGCTATGGATACTAAACTCACATTAAAGCTTGACCAAGAAATAATTGAAAAAGCTAAACATTATGCCTCTGAAAAAAAAATAAGCTTATCTCGAATTGTTGAAAATTACCTTAATTCTTTGACTTCGGATAAAGAAAATAATGACATACAAATTTCACCTTTTGTAAAAAGTCTTTCTTCGGGAATTAAAATTCCAGCTGATTATGATTATAAAAAAGATCGTGCTGATTATTTAGAACAAAAATACAAATGAGCAGAATTTTTTTAGATACTAACGTAATATTAGATTTGTTGGGAGAAAGAGTTCCTTTTTTTGATGCTATTGCTAAAGTTGCTACTTTGGCAGATCAAAAAAAATTGGCTATAATTGTCTCGCCTCTTTCTTTCACGACAATAGATTATGTTTTGAATAAATACGAAAGTTCCGAATCTGTTCTGAATAAACTTCGAAAGTTTAAAATAATCTGTGAGGTCTGTGAAGTTACTGAAGAAATAATTGAGAAAGCGTTGAATTCGAATTTTAAAGATTTTGAGGATGCTGTTCAATATTTTACCGCTTTACAATCTAACTGCTCAATAATTATAACTAGAAACGGAAAAGATTTTAAGAATGCTACAATTCCAATTATGACAGCTGAAGAATATTTAAGTAGTCTTATATAATACAGCTGTTGCTAACCGCTAGTAAGCAATAGTTTGGAATTAGCCTTATTAGAAAGTTTCTTTAGTCTTTGATTTATTGTGATAATTTGAAATACAAATGATGATTCAGTCTTGTTAGTACCAAAAGGGGAAGCAAGAAAAAGTAGAGTATAAATAAAATACGCAGAACAGTTTAGAAAGACACAATTTTGAAAGCAACCTATCATAAATACTTACTTGATTTTAAACGTCCATCAGGAACGTCACGTGGCGTTATGACCACTAAGGAAACGTGGTTTCTGTTGTTGGAGGAAGATGGAAAATGGGGAATAGGAGAGTGCGGGATTCTTAGAGGTTTAAGTGCCGATGACCGTCCCGATTATGAAACGAAATTGAATTGGGTTTGTGAAAATATTCACTTAGGAGAGCAGGCTTTGTGGGAAGCTTTAATGGAATTTCCTTCTATTCAATTTGGTGTCGAAATGGCTTTTTTGTCACTCAAAAGCGAAAATCCATTTTTACTTTTCCCTTCTGATTTTACTTCAGGCACACAATCTATAGTGATTAATGGACTTGTTTGGATGGGCGAACCTTCGTTTATGAAAGCCCAAATCGAAGAAAAAATTGCTCAAGGTTTTAGTTGTATAAAACTTAAAATAGGAGCCATTGATTTTGATAAAGAGTTGGCATTATTGAGGTATATTCGCACTCATTTTTCCGAAAATCAGATAGAAATTAGAGTGGATGCAAATGGCGCTTTTGATTCAAATGAAGCTTTATATAAATTAAATCAATTAGCTGATTTTAAACTACATAGTATTGAGCAACCGATAGCTAAAAACAATGCTGTCACTATGGCAGAACTATGTAAAAACACTCCATTTCCTATTGCTTTAGACGAAGAATTAATTGGTGTGTTTTCTCTTGCTGATAAAGAACAATTACTAAAAGATATTCAACCGCAGTATATCATTTTGAAACCTAGTTTTGTGGGTGGTTTTAGAGGAACTCAAGAATGGATTAGTCTAGCTGATAAATATAATATTGGTTGGTGGATTACATCAGCTTTAGAAAGCAATATTGGTTTGAATGCTATTGCGCAATGGACGTATCTTCAAAATTCAAAAATGCCTCAGGGTTTAGGAACTGGAGCTTTGTATACCAATAATTTTGATTGTCCTTTGGAAGTCGAAAAGGGGCAGCTTTGGTATAGGAAAAATTCAGATTGGCGTTTTGATAAAGCCATTTTTTCATAAATAAAATAGTATAGATGATAGAAATAGAAAGAAAATTTTTGGTCACTTCAAACGATTTTATTTCACAAGCTTTTGCTCATAATCGAATAGCTCAGGGATATATTAGCAAAAAGCCAGAGCGAACCGTTCGAGTGAGAATAAAAGGAGATAAAGGTTTTTTGACCATCAAAGGAAAAGGTAATGAAAGTGGTTTGTCTCGTTTTGAATGGGAGAAAGAAATTCCGGTTGAAGAAGCACAGCAATTGATGTATTTGTGCGAGAAAGGAACCATCTATAAAACGCGCTATGAAATACAATCCGGAAATCACGTCATTGAAGTGGATGTTTTTTATGGTGAAAATGAAGGCTTGGTAATGGCAGAAATAGAACTATCATCTGAAACAGAAACCTTTCTCAAACCTGAATGGTTAGGAGTAGAGGTAACCAATGACAAACGTTATTACAACGGCTTTTTGAGCGAGCATCCGTTTAAAAGTTGGTAATTTAATTTTTAATTAAATCCATATAGAAGCTACCTCTATTAGGGGTAGTTTTTTTATGCTTTGTAATGAGTACTTCTTCTTTTTTTTTTTGGGTTAAAATATAAAAATGTAGTTCGTGAATTTATTGTTTTTTAGGTACTTAAAAATTTATCAACAATTTAAGTAACTACAACGTTTAAGTTGAGTATAACATAAAAATATCACTTTATTAAAAGTATTAGTGTAAAAAAAATCAACAATAATTAGTAATTTCATAAAAAATTCACACTCATTAACCAAAATTTAACCTACAAAATGAAAACAAAAATTACGTTACTTTTAGTACTGTTTTCTTGTTTTATTTCCAGTCTTTTTGCGCAGAACGTCGCAAATGGAAGAGAAGTAATGATACAAGGATTTCATTGGACAACCGATGCGTCGACCACCAAATGGTATGATGTAGTAAAAAACAATGCAGCCAATTTGCAAAACGCAGGTTTTGATGCCATTTGGCTTCCTCCACCAAGTAAATCAACAGGCGGTATGGGATATATTCCAACCGTTTGGTATGATTTGAATAATGCTCAGGGTACACAAGCACAATTGGTTGCTTTAATCACTGAACTACACAATAAGAATATAAAAGTTCTTGCTGATATTGTTGTCAATCATAGAGGCGGAACTTTAGGATGGTATGATTTTTCTACACCTTCTTGGAATACACCTACCGAAACGTGGTCTATTTGTAACAATTCTAATATTAGCGCTTCTGGTCAAAAAGGAACTGGAAATCCAGATTATGACCCTGCACAAGCGGGTCTAAAGTCTCCAGGTACAACAGGTTTGTTTACTGCAGCAAGAGATTTGGACCATTCTAATGTTGAAGTTAGAAACGGAATCAAAACTTGGATGCTTTGGTTGAAAAATCAAATCGGTTTTGATGGTTGGAGATATGACTTCGTTCACGGATTTGATGGAAAGTATATTAAAGAATATAACGATGCAACTTCACCTTATTTTTCAGTTGGAGAATTGTTAGAAGGTGACAGAAATAGAATCGTAAAATGGTTAGATTACACTAAGGGTGGAACCAATACTGCTTCTTCTACCGCATTTGATTTTGCAACCAAAAGTGCATTACAAAACGCATTTAATGATAATAATTTAAGTTATTTAAAAGATGGTTCTGGAAAAGCTTCTGGATTAATTGGTGTTTGGCCTGATAAAGCCGTAACAATGTTAGATAACCACGATACAGGACCAGTACCTTATGGTCAAGATTTGTGGATTTTCCCTGGGTCTAAAGTGTTGAATGGATATGCTTATATTTTAACGCATCCTGGAACTCCAATGGTTTGGTGGCCTCATTACTTCGATTGGGGAATCAGAACCGAAATCGACAAAATGATTAAATTGAGAAAAGATAACTTGTTGAGCAGTACTTCAACTTTGAATATTGTTGCTGCAACCAATAATCTTTATGCTGCTATTATTGACGATAAAGTAGCAATGAAATTAGGTTCTGATAATTGGTCACCTTCGGGAACAGGTTGGACCTTAAAGATTTCTGGTAATAATTTTGCTATTTGGGATAAATTGGGAGCTGTTGATGTACCAAGCCTAACAGTAAGTCAAGTAGGTGGTTTTTTTACAACTGGAACTACAGTTAGCACCACTCTAACAGCTAATAATCCAACCTCTACTATATACTACACACTCGATGGTACAACACCAACTATTGCATCGCCATCAGCTGTTGGTTCTATAACACTTTCAATAAATGCTACTAAAACACTTAATGCTTTTGTTAGAAATACTTCGGGAGTAAACTCTACTATAAGAACAGAAACTTATACTTTTGGTACGTTACCAACATTTACAGTATATTTCAAAAAGCCTGCAAATTGGAATGCTGCTGTAAAAGTATACTATTGGTCTCCAACAGGAACAGCACCAGTTGTAGCTTGGCCTGGAGTTTCGATGACCAAAGATTGTGGAGATTGGTACAGTTATACTTTTCCATCAACAGTTAGTGCATCTAATTTGTTGTTCAATGATGGAACACTGAAAACAGGTGATTTAACTGCTACAGCGGGGATAAGATATTATGATGGTGCTTGGTTAGCTGGAGAACCTGCGAACCGTTGTCCAAGTATTGCTCCTGAAGTTACTATTTCGCCAGTAGGAGGAACTTTTACTTCAGGTACTTCTGTAAATGTTGAAGTTAAAGCCAATGAAACCACATCTACAGTATATTATACTTTAGATGGAACTACACCAACTACCGCATCTCCATCGGCTATCGGGACAAAATCTTTAGCAATTACTACTAATACAACTTTAAAAGCCATAGCGGTTAATACTACTGGAGTTAGTTCAGCGGTAAAAACGGAAACCTATACTTTTGTTACTCCAACTACGTTTACTGTATATTTCAAAAAGCCTGCAAGTTGGAATGCAGCTGTAAAAGTATACTATTGGGGTACAACAGGAACAGCACCAACAGTTGCTTGGCCAGGAGTTTCTATGACCAAAGATTGTGGCGATTGGTACAGTTATACTTTCCCATCAACAGTAACTGCTTCTAATTTGTTGTTCAATGATGGAACGCTAAAAACAGCTGATTTAACTTCAACTGCAGGAATTAGATATTATGATGGTGCTTGGTTAGCAGGTGAGCCAGCAAATCGTTGCCCAAGTATTGCACCTGAGGTTGCTATTACGCCAGTAGGAGGAACTTTTGCTACAGGTACGTCTGTAAATGTTGAAGTGAAAGCTAACGAAACAACTTCTACAGTGTATTATACTTTAGATGGAACTACACCAACTACAGCATCTGCATCGGCTATTGGAACAAAGAGTCTTGCTATTTCAAGTAATACTACTTTAAGAGCGTTCGCAGTTAATACAACTGGAGTTAGTTCTGCTATCAAAACAGAGACCTATACTTTTGTTACTCCAACAACGTTTACTGTATATTTCAAAAAGCCTGCAAATTGGAATGCTGCTGTAAGAGTATACTATTGGGGAACAACAGGAACAGCACCAACAGTTGCTTGGCCTGGAGTTTCTATGACCAAAGATTGTGGTGATTGGTACAGTTATACTTTCCCATCAACAGTTAGTGCTTCTAATTTATTGTTCAATGATGGAACGCTTAAAACAGCTGATTTAACTTCAACAGCAGGAATTAGATATTATGATGGTGCTTGGTTGGCTGGAGAGCCAGCGAATCGTTGTCCTGTTCAAACAACTATGACAGTTTATTTTAAACCTCCAACAAATTGGACAACAACACCAAAAATTCATTATTGGAATGCTGTACCTGCTGGAAGTGCGACAAATACAACTTGGCCTGGACTTAATATGACTTTGGATGCTAATGGTTTCTATAAATATACCATTGTAGGACCTACATCAGTAAACATTATTTTTAATAATGGCTCAAGTGGAACAGCAAATCAAACACCTGATTTGTTAAACAAGACTAATGGATTTAGTTATATATGGGGTTCAACATTAAAAGTACAAGATGCAAAAATGCCTTCTGTAAACAATGAAATTATAGTTTATCCTAATCCAGTTCAAGAATCATTGCAAGTGTCTTCTGCTTCAAGTGTCTTAAGATATAGTGTAATTTCTTCGCAAGGTGCTGTGGTTTTAGAGGGTAATTTAAAAGATAGCACTATAGATATGACTAGTTTAAGTGCTGGAATGTATTTTGTGAAATTGCAACTAGAAAATGGTGAAGAGGTATTTCATAAAATTGTAAAAAAATAGTTTGCCTTATTTTTTTATTCAAAGAGCTCATCGTCTTTTGACTTTGAGCTCTTTTTTATATTTCTAAAGCATTTTTTTTAGCCAAAATCCAACCAATAAAGCGATTCCGATTAGAAGCGAGAATAAATAGAAAATCGTGATTTCATGAGTCAACCCCAGGAGTATTGGGCCAACAAAAGCTGCAGCAGACCAAGCGGTTAAAATGTATCCAAAAACTTGCCCATAATTATCTGCACCATAAATTGATTTTACAAACGATGGCATAGTCGAAAAACCTGCACCATAGCCAGCAATGATAATATAAGTAACTATTTGAAATGAAGTACTATTTGTAGCTGCGATAGGAATTATAGCAAAACAAATCATGTTTACAGTTAAAAAAATCATGAAGGTTGACCAACAACCAATTTTATCTGATATACTGGACCAAAACAGACGTCCTAAACCATTGAATAGCCCTATAATGGCCACAAATAAAGTTGCTTGAGTAGCACTCATTCCTACTACTTCCTCTCCTAATATTGCTGCCTTTGAGATAATTGCAATACCCCCACAAACATTTAAAAACAGTAATAACCATAATGCAATAAAACGTTTGTCTTTAATGATTTCTTTTGCTGTCAATACGGTAGGATGTTCTTTTGAAGTATTTTCGGCTACTGGATTTGCTAAATAAAAAGCGCTTAATAACATACAGATTCCATATACAATGCCTAAAATTAAAAAAGCATTCGATAAACCAACTGAAGTGTACAATGGATTAATTATAAAAGAGGCCAACAAAGACCCCAAAGCAAAAGACATGATAATTATACCTGAGGCTAGACCTGGTCGGTCAGGAAACCATTTTACAACGGTATAGACTGGAACAACATAACCAAATCCTAAACCTATACCTTGTAGAACACCAAAAGTTAGGTAGAACAATTCAATAGAACTCCATTTTACAGCAAAACTACTTCCAATTAAACCGATTACGATAAAGATAGCGCCAATACTACCAGCTTTGGTTGGTCCAATTTTCTGAGCAAATTTGCTCATAAATGCTGCCGTAAGTCCAAGGAAACAAATAGCTAGACTAAAAGCGGTTTTGGTGTCGTGGGCATCCCAATTCAATTCTTTGGATAAAGGTTCTATCCATTTACTGTAGGCATAGATAGAGCCTATTGACAGTTGCATAATCATTCCTGCAACTACCATTAAATATTTATTTTTTGACATTTTGTATAATTATTTTGAAAAATTTTAGTTTATTTCACTACAACATTTTTGAAATATTGTTGAAAAATAGCGGTTGTTTTTTGGATAATTTCTTCTGTTGGTGATGTTACATCTGCAAAAGCATATTCGAAATTTAATAAATCCCATTTGTGTTTTCCCATCTGATGAAAAGGAATGATTTCTACTCTTTCGACTGTTTTAAAATCAGTAAAGTACTGTCCCCATTCATGCAAATATTCTTCTTGATCAGTCCAACCAGGTACCAAAACATAGCGTAACCACATTGCTTTTCCAGTTTGCTCACGGTATTTGGCAACTTTTAATGTAGTTTTATTTTTTAACCCAGTGAGTTTTTTATGCCAATCATTATTGATATGCTTAACATCTAGTAGTAGAATATCGGTTTTATCTAGTAATTCTTTTGTTTGTTCGTCTAATACACGGCCATTAGAATCTAGGCAAGTTGAAATTCCATTAAGATGAAGTTTTTCAAAAAAAGGAATCAATTTAGCTCTTTGAAGTAAAGGTTCTCCTCCAGAAACGGTTACACCTCCAGTTTCTGCAAAAAAGAGTTTTTGATTGATTGCTTTTTGAACCAATTCATCAATAGGAATAAAAGAACCTCCATGAACATCTAATGTATCGGGATTTTGACAATACAAACATCTAAATTGGCAACCTTGAACAAAAATCACCATTCGAATTCCAGGACCATCATGAGTACCAAAAGTTTCTAAAGAATGTATGCGGAGCAAATCAATATCTGCATTATTTAAGGCTTCATCATGTTGGGATTGTTCAGGAAAATACATAGGCAAAAAGAAATTTATTAAAAAAAACCTGTTTAGAGTATACGTTCTAAACAGGTTTTAAAGTTAATCATTCACATTGAATTTAATGCTTAATTACATTCTATCGTGGAAAGTTCTGCTTATTACTTCTAATTGATGTGCTTTAGACAAACGAACGAAGTTTACAGCATATCCAGATACACGAATTGTTAATTGAGGATAATTTTCTGGGTGTTCATAGGCATCCATCAAAGTTTCTCTATTTAAAACATTGACATTCAAATGATGTGCATCTCTTCCAAAGTAAGCGTCAAGAGTAGTTTTTAAGTTCAAGATTTGATCTTCTTTTGTAGATCCTAATGACTTAGGAATCATTGAAAAGGTATAAGAAATACCATCTTGAGCATCATTGTATTTCAGTTTACTTACAGAGTTTAAAGAAGCGATAGCCCCATTTACATCTCTTCCGTGCATTGGGTTAGCTCCAGGAGCAAATGATTCACCACCTTTTCTTCCATCAGGAGTAGCTCCAGTGTTTGTGCCATACATCACGTTAGATGTGATTGTTAGTAAAGAAAGGGTTGGAGTAGCATTTTTATATGTTTTATGTTTTCTTAATTCCTCAATGAATAAGCTTGTGATTTCTATAGCAATATCATCTACACGGTTATCATCATTACCAAATTTAGGGAAGTCACCTTCTATGCTAAAATCTACGGTTAATCCTTGCTCATTTCTGATAGGTTTTACTTTTGCGTATTTGATAGCAGATAAAGAGTCGGCAATGATTGAAATACCAGCAGCACCGTAAGCAATATCAATAGAAGGATCACTATCAATTAAAGCCATTTGAGCTCTTTCATAATAGTATTTATCATGCATATAATGAATAATAAACATTGATTTAGCATACACACGAGCTACTTCAGCTAGAGTTGCTTTGAAAGCAGTTATTACTTTATCATAATCCAGCACTTCATCATTCATTTCTGGAATGTTATTGATAACTAAAGCACCTTTGTCTTCTTCTCGTCCACCATTTAAAGCCATTAATAAAGCTTTAGGTAGGTTGGCACGTGCTCCAAAATGTTGAATTGATTTACCAATTTTTTGATAAGAAACACAACAAGCAATTCCGTAGTCGTCAGAACCTCTGTTGGCTTTCATTAAATCATCATTCTCATATTGTAGAGAAGAGGTGTCGATAGAAACTTGAGCACAGAAATCTTTGAATCCTTTTGGAAGGTTTTGTGACCAAAGAATAGTTAAGTTAGGTTCTGGTGAAGCACCTAAATTATAAAGTGTTTGTAAAAAACGGAATGAAGTTTTAGTAACTTTTGTTCTACCATCGTGGAATTGTCCTCCAATAGCTTCAGTTACCCATGTTGGATCTCCACCAAATATTTCGTCATAAGCGCCTGGACGTAAATGGCGAACAACTCTGAGTTTCATTACGAATTGATCAATAAATTCTTGAGCTTCTTCTTCAGTAATTAAACCACTTTTTAAATCTTGTTCAATATAAATGTCCAAGAAAGACGAAACGTTACCAAGTGACATTGCAGCACCATCTTGTTCTTTAACGGCACTTAAATAAGCTAAATAAGTGAATTGAACCGCTTCATAAGCAGTAGTAGCAGGTTTAGAAACATCGACACCATAGGATAGTGCCATAGTTTTCATATCTTGTAATGCTTTGATTTGGCTGGTAATTTCTTCACGTAAGCGCACTTTGTGTTCGCTCATTTCTCCAACAACATTTGCAAAATCAGCTTTTTTTGCTTCAATTAATGCATCAGCTCCATATAAAGGTAAACGTCTAAAGTCACCAATAATTCTTCCTCTAGCATAATTATCTGGTAAGCCAGTTAAAACGTGTTTAGAGCGGTACATTTTGATTTCTGCATCATAAGCATCAAAAACAGCTTGATTGTGGTCTTTAGCATAATTAAAGATGTCTGAAACTCTTTCTGATACTTGCAGGCCTTTTTCTTTAACCGCTGACTCTACTAATTTGATGCCACCAAAAGGTTTCATCGCTCTTTTGAGTAAAACATCAGTTTGAAGACCAACTATCACTTCATTTTCTTTATCTATATAACCAGGACCAAAAGCTGTAATATTAGAGATGGTCTCGGTATCGATGGCTAAACAACCGTTATTTTGTCTTTCTTTTAATAATTGTTGTTTACATGCCTCCCATAGTTTTGTGGTTTTGTTTGAAGGTCCAACTAAAAAATCTGCAGTTCCTTCATACGGAGTTATGTTTTTTACTACAAAATCATAAACATCAATCGTTGTAGTCCAATTTCCTTTTTTAAACGTTGCTGTATTTGTTACAATTTCCATTTCATTAATTTTTTTCAATGTTCTTAAAATACTTGTATTCACTTACTTAGCTAAATGAATACATTCAAATTTACGAAAAAAAAGCCTTGAAAAACAAGGCGAAATTAAAAGTGTCAAATGTTTTTGTTTTCATTAAAAAGACCTCAGAATTGGTAGAAATTCAAGTCTTTTTTTTTGCTTTATTTATTTTTACAAAACATCTATCTCATAATATTCGATGGTTATATTGTAATTCTTAGAAAAAAACATTGTTTTTTGATTAAATTTTAGCTAGTGTACCCTAAAAAAATGAGTCTACTAGAAATTTTTCATAAGAAATTTACAGTAGACCCTTTATTTTTAGTTTCTTTTACAAAACTGCTTTACTTTTAAAGTTTTTTTCGATGGCTTTTATCATTTCACCAGCAATATCTTTGTTGGTTGCTCCTTCAATTCCTTCCAATCCGGGAGACGAATTTACTTCGAGCAATAAAGGCCCTTTAGAAGAGCGAATAATGTCTACACCTGCTACTTTTAAATCCATAGCTTTAGCTGCTTTAATAGCAATCTTTTTTTCTTCGCTAGTGACCTTAATTATTGATGCAGTACCCCCAAGATGAATATTGGCTCTAAATTCACCGGGCATTGCCTCACGCTGAATGGCAGCAACAACTTTCCCATCAATTACGAAACAGCGAATGTCTTTTCCATTTGCCTCTTTAATGAATTCTTGCACTAAAATATTAGCATTTAAGCTTTTGAATGCATTAATCACACTCTCTGCCGCTTTTTTAGTTTCTGCCAAAACTACACCTTTGCCTTGTGTACCTTCGAGGAGTTTTACAATTAAAGGTGGACCACCAACCATTTTTATTAAATCATTGGTGTCTAAAGGAGAATTCGCAAATCCAGTGGTTGGAATGTCAACGCCATTGTTAAGTAATAATTGTAAAGAAAAGAGCTTGTCTCTAGATTGTGTTATCGCCGTTGATGAATTAAGACAAAATACTTTTAAGGCCTCAAATTGACGGGTCAAAGCACAACCATAAAAAGTAATACTTGGGCGGATTCTTGGAATGATAGCATCAAATTGGTTAAGAATTTTTCCACCTCTATAATGAATTTCTGGTGTTTTGGCATCCAATTTCATATAGCATTCTTTGATATTCAAAAAATGCATTTCATGTCCTCGCATTTCACCAGCTTCCATAATTCGTTTATTACTGTACAATTCGGGGTTGCTAGCCAAAACGCCAATACGTAAGCCAGAACTTGCTTTTTCTGCATTCTTGTATAATTCTTTTAGATTGTCTACTGTAGGCTGTCCTAATAAGTATTTTTGCTCAGGGTCTACCAAAACACGTCCACTCATCGCTTCACGACCTAAAAGCATTCGAAATCCCATTGAATCTCTGTTGGTCAATGTCATTTCTATGTTCCAGCTGTCATCTCCAATTTTTAATAAGGTCTGAATAACATAGCGTTGTTCTCTATATCCACTGGAACTTTTTACAATTCGTTTGTCTACTAATGGCGCTTCACAATGAATAACAGTTTTGTTGTTATTTTGGATGGGATTAATATCGAATTTCACCCAATTACTATCGTTTTTGATAAAAGGGGCAATATTTATAGCGTGCAAAGCCGAAGTTTTGGCTCCAGAATCGACTCTAGCTTTGATAGTGGGAATATTTAGGTCAGGGAAAGAGCACCATTCTTCGCTTCCTAAGATGACTTTGTTTTGTAGCATACAGCAAGTTGTTTAATAAAACATCAAAAGTAACTTTTTGTTTTTTAAAAAAGTTAAATTAATATAAAGAATTAGCCCGTTACGTAGTAAAAACACATAACGGGCTAGATATGATTAACTGTTTTAATCTATTGATTTGTAGGTTCTTCTGCTTTGTTAACGTTCACTGTTAACTCAGTAGCACCTTCTTCAATGTCCATAAAGATTTCATCACCAGCATTGATTTTTGAAGTGATAATCTCTTCGGCTAGAGCATCTTCAACATATTTTTGGATGGCTCTTTTTAGCGGTCGTGCTCCAAATTGTTTGTCAAAACCTTTGTCTGCAATAAATGCTTTTGCTTTATCAGAAAGATTCAAGGTGTATCCTAAATCTTTGATTCGAGCGTATAGTTTTTTTAATTCAATTTCGATAATCAAGTTGATGTCTTCTTTTTCTAATGAATTGAAAACAATAACATCGTCGATTCGGTTTAAAAATTCAGGAGCAAATGTTTTTTTCAATGCATTTTCAATGATACTTTTTGAATTATCCTCAGCTTGTGCAATTTTTGCTGCGGTACCAAATCCAACACCTTGACCAAAATCTTTTAGCTGTCTAGCGCCAACATTTGAGGTCATAATGATAATCGTATTTTTAAAATCGATTTTGCGACCTAAACTATCGGTTAAGAATCCATCGTCTAGTACTTGTAACATCATATTGAATACGTCTGGATGTGCTTTTTCTATTTCATCCAAAAGCACTACACAATATGGTTTTCTTCGTACTTTTTCGGTCAATTGACCGCCTTCTTCGTAACCAACATATCCCGGAGGCGCTCCAACTAATCTTGAAATAGCGAATTTTTCCATATACTCACTCATATCGATTCTGATTAAAGCTTCTTCAGAATCAAATAATTCTTTGGCAAGAACTTTGGCTAATTGTGTTTTTCCAACACCTGTTTGACCTAAAAAAATGAAGGAACCAATTGGTTTGTTTGGGTCTTTTAAACCTGCTCTATTTCTTTGGATTGAGCGAGCAATTTTCAAAACTGCTTCATTTTGTCCAATTACTTTATTTTGAATGAGTTCTGGTAATTTAGCTAATTTATTACTTTCGGTCTGTGCAATTCGGTTAACAGGAATGCCAGTCATCATAGAAACTACATCAGCAACATTGTCTTCAGTAACGTTGATTCTGTTGTTTTTAGAATCTTCTTCCCATTGCTCTTGTGCAATAGCTAAATCTTTTTCTATTCGTTTTTCATCATCACGTAATTTAGCTGCTTCTTCATATTTTTGTTTTTTGACAACCAAATTCTTTAATTCACGTACGTCTTCTAATTGACGCTCCAAATCTAAAATTTGCTTTGGAACATCTATATTAGTGATATGAACTCTTGAACCAGCTTCATCCAAAGCGTCAATAGCTTTGTCTGGTAAAAAGCGTTCCGACATATATCTGTCTGTTAGTTTTACACAAGCTTCAATAGCTTCTGGAGAATAAGTTACATTGTGATGCGATTCGTATTTGTCTTTGATATTGTTCAAAATAGTAATGGTTTCTTCAACAGAAGTTGGTTCAACAATTACTTTTTGGAAACGTCTTTCTAAAGCGCCATCTTTTTCTATGTATTGGCGATATTCATCTAATGTGGTTGCGCCTATACATTGAATTTCACCTCTTGCCAAAGCAGGTTTAAACATATTAGATGCGTCTAATGAACCTGTTGCTCCGCCAGCACCAACAATGGTGTGAATTTCGTCTATGAACAAGATAATATCATCGTTTTTTTCCAATTCATTCATAACGGCTTTCATACGTTCTTCGAATTGTCCTCTATATTTTGTGCCTGCAACAAGACTGGCTAAATCAAGAGTAACTACTCGCTTATTGAATAAGATTCTTGAAACCTTTTTTTGAATGATTCTTAAAGCTAGTCCTTCTGCAATAGCAGATTTTCCTACTCCAGGCTCACCAATTAAAAGCGGGTTGTTCTTTTTGCGACGGCTTAAAATTTGGGAAACACGCTCAATTTCTTTTTCACGACCTACTACAGGGTCTAATTTTCCTTCTTCCGCCATTTCTGTTAAATCTCTCCCAAAATTATCTAAAACAGGAGTTTTAGATTTTTTGTTGGATTTATTCACAGGATTATTGAAGGTGCCTTCTTTAAGACTGTCATCTTGTCCTGAATCATCATTGTATGATTCGTTTTTTGGTAAGTTGTCCATGTATTCTTGGTCATTTGGAGTCATATTCAAATATTGTTCTTTAGCTATGTCATAATCTATTTTTAGTTTATTCAATAGCTTGGTTGTAGGGTCATTTTCATTTCTCAAAATACATAAAAGCAAATGTGCTGTACTTATCGAAGTACTTTGAAATACTTTAGCTTCAAGAAATGTTGTCTTTAAAGCTCTTTCGGCTTGTCGAGTTAGATGTAGGTTCTTTTTTTCTAGGTTAACTTCTAGGCTGGTCGGGCTAGCTGGGCTAAGAATCTCAACCTTTCTTCGTAGATGTTCTAAGTCTACATCCAAATTGTTTAAAATATGGATAGCCTTTCCATTTCCATCTCTCAAAATGCCTAACATCAAATGTTCTGTTCCAATAAAGTCGTGGCCTAGACGTAAGGCTTCTTCTTTACTGAAAGTAATAACATCTTTTACTCTAGGGGAAAAATTGTCATCCATGTGGTATCTTTTTATATATGTAAATTTAATGATTTAGTATTTATAAACAAAAATCATTCCTACTAATATCCGCTGTCAGCTAAGTGACAAAAAAAATAGAAGAAACAAAGTTAAAATTATCGGAATTTATTAACTATTACAGGTTTTTTTATTGTTAATAAATTAGAAAAATTAGACTGTTAAAATGCCAAAAAAAAGTTCAGAAAGCCGTATATTGGCACGTTTTGAAATTAATATAATTATTTAATATAACAACTTATGTCTGAAGGAGAAAAGTTAATTCCTATTAACATAGAAGATGAAATGAAATCAGCTTACATCGATTATTCGATGTCTGTAATTGTATCCAGAGCGCTTCCTGATGTTAGAGATGGTTTAAAACCCGTACATCGTAGAGTGCTATACGGAATGTATGATTTAGGAGTTTTTTCAAATAAAGCCCATAAAAAATCGGCGAGAATTGTCGGTGAAGTATTAGGAAAGTATCACCCACACGGAGATACTTCTGTTTATGATGCAATGGTTCGTATGGCTCAAGAATGGAGTATGCGTTATTTGTTGGTAGACGGACAAGGTAATTTTGGTTCTGTTGATGGTGATAGTCCAGCAGCAATGCGTTATACAGAGGCGAGAATGCGTAAAATTTCAGAAGAAATTATGGCAGATATCGAAAAAGAAACAGTTGATTTTCAATTGAACTTTGACGATACTTTATACGAGCCTAAAGTAATGCCTACTCGTGTGCCTACATTATTAATTAATGGAGCTACTGGAATTGCGGTGGGTATGGCTACGAATATGCCTCCTCACAATCTAACTGAAGTTGTCAATGGAACTTTAGCTTATATAGATAATAATGATATTGAAATTGACGAATTAATTACACATATAAAAGCACCTGATTTCCCAACAGGTGGTATAATCTATGGTTACGAAGGAGTTCGTGAAGCATTTAAAACTGGTCGTGGACGTATTGTAATGCGCGCCAAAGTTGGTTTTGAAGAGGTTGATGGTAGAGAATCTATCATTGTTACCGAAATTCCTTATCAAGTTAATAAAGCTGATATGATTAAACGTACAGCTGACTTGGTAAATGAAAAGAAAATTGATGGCATTGCCAATATACGTGACGAATCGGATAGAAACGGTATGCGTATCGTATATATTTTGAAACGTGATGCTACTCCAAATGTGGTTCTAAACACCTTGTATAAGTATACGCAATTGCAGTCTTCTTTTAGTGTGAATAACATTGCCTTGGTGAATGGTCGCCCACAAATGTTGAATCTTAAAGATTTGATTCATTATTTTGTTGAACATCGTCATGATGTTGTAATTAGAAGAACGCAATTCGAGTTAAGAAAAGCTGAAGAGAGAGCACATATTTTAGAAGGATTAATCATTGCTTCTGATAATATAGACGAAGTAATTGCACTGATTAAAGCTTCTAAAAATACTGAAGAAGCAAGAGAAAAATTGATTGAAAGATTTAAACTTTCAGATATTCAGGCTCGTGCAATTGTTGAAATGCGATTGAGACAGTTAACAGGTCTTGAGCAAGATAAATTGAGAGCGGAGTACGAAGAAATCATGAAATTGATTGACCATTTACGTGCTTTATTGGCTGATGTTAATTTACGTATCGCTTTGATAAAAGAAGAATTGATTGAAATTAGAGATAAATACGGTGATAATCGTCGTTCTTTAATTGAGTATTCTGGTGGAGATGTAAGTATCGAAGATTTAATTGCAGATGAGAGCGTGGTAGTGACCATTTCTCACGCAGGTTATATCAAACGTACTAATCTTAGTGAGTATAAAACACAAAATAGAGGAGGAGTTGGACAAAAAAGTGCTGGTACAAGAGATCAAGATTTCTTGGAACATATGTTTGTGGCAACAAATCATCAATATATGATGTTCTTTACTCAAAAAGGGAAATGTTTCTGGATGAGAGTGTATGAAATTCCTGAAGGAACTAAGACTGCTAAAGGAAGAGCAATACAAAATTTAGTCAATATCGAAAGTGATGACAAAGTTAAAGCGTATATTTGCACTCAAGATTTAAAGGACAAAGACTACATAAATAGCCATAATTTAATAATGGTTACTAAACAAGGTCAAGTAAAGAAAACTTCTTTAGAGAAATATTCAAAACCTCGTGTTAATGGAGTAGCTGCTATTACAATTAAAGAAGGTGATGAATTATTAGAAGCAAAATTGACTAATGGTGAAAGTCAGATTATTTTAGCCGTTAAGTCTGGTAAACTTGTTCGTTTCGAAGAAACAAAAACAAGACCAATGGGTAGAACTGCTTCTGGTGTTCGAGGAATTACACTAAAAGATGATACTGATGAAGTTATCGGTATGGTTACTGTGGATAAAGAAAATATAAATGATTCTCAGATTTTAGTTGTAACAGAAAACGGTTATGGTAAGCGTACAAAATTAGTTGATGAGGACGGAGAGGATGTGTATAGAATTACAAATCGTGGAGGTAAAGGAGTAAAAACGCTTAATATTACTGAGAAAACCGGAAAATTAATATCCATAAATGCAGTTACAGATGCTGATGATTTGATGATTATTAACAAATCAGGTTTAACCATAAGAATGGCTATTGAAGATTTGCGTGTTATGGGACGTGCTACTCAAGGAGTTAAACTGATTAATTTAAAAGGAAACGACTCGATTGCTGCGGTAACAAAAGTAATGAAAGATGAAGCAGAAGATGAAAATTCTGAAAATTCAGCTGTTGAACGTGTGAAACCAGTTCTTGAAGTGCTTGAAGATGATAGTGTTGAAGAAGAGGAGGACGAAGATGATGAAGTAATTGAGGATGACAACGAAGAGGAAGATGAAGTAAATGATGAAGATTAATAAATAATAAATAAAAATAGAATACCATGAAAAGTAAATATGTATTACTTGCATCAACAATGTTGATATCAGTAGCCACTTTTGCACAAAAAGATCAAATTAAAGCTGCTGAAAAAGCATTAAAAGCAGGTAAATCGGATGAAGCGAAAACAATTTTGTTAGATGCTGAATCAGTAATTACAAATGCTACTGAGGCTGAAAAAGCACAGTACTACTTTGTTAAAGGAAATGTAATGTTGGATTTAGCTAACAAAAGCGTAGATAAAGATGCTAATTTATCATTAGCAGCTGGTGCTTTCCAAGAGTTGATTGAAGTTGAGAAAGCTTCGGGGAAATCAAAATATACAGCACAAGCAACTAAATCTGTAATGGATATTAAATACAAATTGATTAATGAAGCCATTGCTGATTCAAAATCGGATAAGCATGAAGTAGCTGCTAAAAAATTGTATGATGCCTATTTGTTAGATAAAAAAGACACAATAAATTTATATTACGCAGCTTCAACGTATGTGAATTCTAGGAATTATGATGCTGCTCTTAAAAATTATGATGAGTTAAAGAAATTAAACTATTCTGGTAAAGGAACTAATTATTTCGCAGTAAACAAATTAACGTCTCAAGAGGATATGTATTTAACTGCTGCAGAAAGAGATCGTATGATTAAATTAGGAACACATGAAAAGCCAAGAACAGAAGTAATTCCTTCTAAAAGAGGTGAGATTTATAAAAACGTAGCCTTAATTTTGGTACAGCAAGGTAAATCAAAAGAAGCACAACAAGCTATTGCCGATGCGAGAACAGCTAATCCAGAAGATACTTCTTTAGCTTTGACGGAAGCAAATTTGTATTTAGAAGCAAAAGATTATGATACATATAAAAAACTAGTTGCTGATATTTTGGTTAAAAATCCAAATGATGCGGATTTAGTTTTTAATTTAGGTGTAATTAGTGCAAATGCAAAAAATAGTGTAGATGCTGAAAAGTATTATAGTAGAGTAATTGAAATTAATCCTGCTTACACAAATGCATATATAAACATTGCTGCTTTGAAATTAGAAAATGAAAAACCTATTATTGATGAAATGAATAAATTAGGTACTTCTACTAATGATATGAAGCGTTATGATGTGTTAAAGAAAAAACGTGAAGAATTGTTTAAAAGTACTATTCCTTTTCTTAAAAAGGCAGTAGAATTAGATCCAAAAAATGTTGATGTTGCAAAAACGCTTATGAATGTTTACAGCGCATTAGAAATGACTGCTGAATACAAAGAGTTAAAAGCGAAAATTCAATAGATTTTTAAAAATTGTTAAATAAAAACCATTTATTAATTTAAATGGTTTTTTTTTTGTACTATAATTAGATGAAATTGATTTGTACGTTAAATAATTGATGAATTCACTAATTTTTAATTATTTGAGTATAATATGCTTTTTTTATGTGCTAAGTATTTGTAAAATCAAAATATTATTCTATTTTGGCAGTGTTAATGTATTATTAATTTAGTTAAAAAATCCAAAAAAAATTATCAAACCTAATCCTACCAAAAAAATACCTGCTATGAAGAAATTGTACTTTTTTGCGCTAATTATGTTTAGCGTTACCTTTTCAAGTATGGCTCAAAAAGAGCAAATTAAGACTGCTCAAGCAGAATTAGCCAAGGGGAATGTTCAGGCTTCTTTGACTATTTTGAATGAAATTGAGTATTTGATTACTAATGCGAAAGACGATGATAAATCAGATTATTATTTTACAAAAGCAAAAACTTATACGGCTTTAGCAGATAAAAAAGTTGAAGGTCCAAAAAACATGTCGCTTGCAGTTGCTTGCTACAATGAATTAATTTTAAATGAAGTTGAATCTGGTAATCTAAAGTATGCAGTTCAAGCAAGGGAATCTGTAAGAGAATTAAAAAATGTTTTAGATAAAAGTGCTATTGATGATAACAATGCACAACGCTTTGGTGATGCTGCAAATAAAATGTTTTATTTGTATGAAATGGATAAAAAAGACACGTTGAACTTGTATAATGCTGCTTCAAATTATTTTAATGCAAAACAGTATGATTTAGCCTTGAAAAATTTTGAACTTTTAAAGAATATGAAGTTTTCTGGTAATGGAATGGAGTATTATGCTACAAATAAGTCAACAAATCAGGAGGAACTTTTTGTTTCTGCAATTAATAGAGATTTGGGTGTAAAGCAAGGTTCGCATATTAAACCTAGAAATGTTAAGGCTAAATCAAAAAAATCTGATATTTTAAAGAGAATAGCTTATATCTATACTGAAAAAGGGGATGTCGCTAGTGCGGAAAGTAATTATAAAGCAATTATAGCAATTAATCCTAATGATGTTGAGACATATATGGATTTGGCGTATGTAAAACTTGATAAGAAAAAAGAAATAGCAGATAAAATGGCTTTGCTAGGAACATCTGCTGAGGATATGAAAAAGTATGATGAATTGAAAATTAAGAAAGATGAGGAAGTTAAAGTTGCTGTTGCTTATCTTGAAAAAGCATTGACTTTGGAGCCTAGTAATAAAGATATATCAAAATTATTACTCAATTTATACCGTTCCTTAGATATGACAGATAAATATGAGGCTTTAAAAGCTAAAGGATAATAAATTATAACAAAAA